>NC_015514.1:2437910-3047388 GCF_000212695.1 Cellulomonas fimi ATCC 484
AGGTCGACCGCCGGGTCGGGCGCGTGCACGAGCCCCTCGACCGCGACGTCGCCGGCGTCGTCGTGCAGCGTCGCGACCAGCCGCGACAGGAGCGTCACGGCGTCGAGCACGGGACCGCCGTACATCCCGGAGTGCACCGCGTGCGACAGGGCCTCGACCTCGACCGTGCAGTCGACCAGGCCGCGCAGCGACGTCGTCAGGCCCGGCACGCCGACCGACCAGTTGGAGGAGTCGGCGACGACGATCACGTCGGCCGCGAGCCGGTCCCGGTACGCGTGCAGGAAGTCGGCGAACGTCGGGGAGCCGATCTCCTCCTCGCCCTCCACGAACACCGTGACGCCGACGCCGAGCTCGTCGCCGAGCACGCGCAGCGCGCCGACGTGCGCGACGACGCCCGCCTTGTCGTCGGCCGCACCCCGCCCGTACAGGCGGCCGTCACGCTCCGTCGGCTCGAACGGGGACGTGCCCCACGCCGCGTCGTCGCCCGGGGGCTGCACGTCGTGGTGCGCGTAGAGCAGCACCGTGGGCGCACCCGCCGGTGCGGGACGACGGGCTACGACCGCCGGGGCGCCCGTGCGGCCGTCCGCCGTCGTCACCGTGAGCACGTCCACGTCGTCGAGCCCGACGCCGCGCAGCAGGTCCGCGACCGCGGCCGCGCTGGCCGCGACGTGCGCCTGGTCGAACGCCGCGTTCGAGACGCTCGGGATGCGCACGAGCGCCTCGAGGTCGGCGCGGATGCCGCCGAACGCCGCCGCGGTGCGCGCGCGGAGCTCGTCGAGACGGGCGGTGGGCTGGTCGGTCGGGAGGTCCGCGGGGCGCTGGTCGGTCACGGTCCGCCACGGTACTCGACTACCCTGGAGGGGTGTTCGGACGCAGCAAGGAGCCCCTGACGCCGTCGCCCGCCCTCACCGAGGCGGCGCCGACGCCCGACGCGCCTGCGGGCAAGGGTCGTCCGACGCCCAAGCGCAAGCAGGCCGAGGCCGCGAACAAGCGGCCGCTCGTGCCGGACGACCGCCGGGCCGCCGCGAAGGCCGCCCGTGCGGCGCAGCGCGAGCAGCGCGACCGCGAGTACCGCGCGATGCAGACGGGCGACGAGCGGTTCATGCCCGCCAAGGACCGCGGCCCCGTGCGGCGCTACGTGCGGGACTGGGTCGACGCCCGCTGGAGCCTCGGCGAGCTGTTCCTGCCCGTCGCGGCCGTCGCGCTCGTCGCCCAGTTCGCGCTCGCGCAGGCGGCGCCGCTGTTCGCGTTCTACGTCATCGTCGCGCTCTACCTCTACGTGCTCGCGGCGATCGTCGACGGCTGGCTGCTGTGGCGGGGCCTGAAGAAGCGCCTCGTCGCGAAGTTCGGCACGCAGGCGGTGATCAAGGGCACCGCGATGTACGCAGTGCTGCGCGCGTTCCAGATCCGCCCGTCGCGGATGCCCAAGCCGCAGGTCAAGCACGGGCAGAAGCCCGCCTGACGGGCCCGGCGGCCGCACGCCCGGCCGCGCGGCGAGCGCTGTCCGCCGACGTAGGGTTGACGTCATGGTCAACTACCGGAACCTGGGCCGATCCGGCCTCAAGATCACCGAGATCACCTACGGCAACTGGCTCACGCACGGCTCGCAGGTGGAGAACGAGACGGCGACGGCGTGCGTGCGCGCCGCGCTCGACGCGGGCATCACGACGTTCGACACGGCGGACGTGTACGCGAACACGGCCGCCGAGAGCGTGCTCGGCGAGGCGCTGAAGGGCGAGCGTCGGCAGAGCCTCGAGATCTTCACCAAGGTGTACTGGCCCACGGGCCCGCAGGGGGCCAACGACTCCGGCCTGTCCCGCAAGCACGTCCTCGAGTCGATCGACGGGTCGCTGCAGCGCCTGCAGACCGACTACGTCGACCTGTACCAGGCCCACCGGTTCGACCACGGCACGCCGCTCGAGGAGACGATGCAGGCGTTCGCCGACGTCGTGCGCCAGGGCAAGGCGCTGTACATCGGCGTGAGCGAGTGGACCGCGGACCAGATCCGCGCGGGCCAGGAGCTCGCGACCGACCTCGGGTTCCGGCTCATCTCGAACCAGCCGCAGTACTCGATGCTGTGGCGCGTGATCGAGGGCGAGGTCGTCCCGACGTCCGCCGAGCTCGGGCTCTCGCAGATCGTCTGGTCGCCCGTCGCGCAGGGCGTGCTCACCGGCAAGTACAAGCCCGGCGAGCCTGCACCCGCCGGGTCGCGCGGGACCGACGAGAAGGGCGGCGCCCGCATGATCGGGCGCTTCCTGGAGCAGCAGGAGACCCTGGCCCGCGTGCAGGAGCTGCGCCCGGTCGCCGACGAGCTCGGCCTGACGATGGCCCAGCTCGCCGTCGCGTGGGTGCTGCAGAACCCGAACGTCGCGTCCGCCATCATCGGCGCGTCCCGGCCCGAGCAGGTGGCCGAGAACGTCAAGGCGTCGGGCGTGACGATCCCCGCCGAGCTGCTGGAGCGGATCGACACGGTCCTGGGCGACTCCGTGGTGACCGACCCGGCCGAGACGGCGAAGTCCTCGCCGCGCCGCTGACCGCGCACCCGACGGCGGCCCGTCCCCGGCCGGGGGCGGGCCGCCGTGGTGCTCGGGCCGGGTCGGCCGCGCGGTCGGCCGTCAGCAGGCGGCCGGGACGCGCTCGCCCGCGGCGTCCGGGTCAGGGTCCACGTCCCGGGCCGTGGGGTCCTCGGACGGCACCCCGGCGCCGACGGGCGCGGCGTGCGGGACGGCGGCGGTGCTCGCCGACGCCGCAGGCACCGTGAGCGCGCGCAGGAAGACCTGGGCGAGCGGGCCGACGCCGAGCGCGTAGGCGAGGGTCGCCCAGCCGACGGTCCCGCCGAGAAGCCAGCCGGCCGACACGACGACCACCTCGATCGTGGTCCGCACGAGCCGCACCGACCGCCCGGTGCGTGCCACCAGGCCCGTCATGAGCCCGTCGCGCGGGCCCGGTCCGAGCCGGGCGCCGACGTAGAGGCCCGTCGCGAGCGCGTTGAGGACGATGCCGAGCACCGCGAGCCCGACCGCGACCGGCAGCGGCGTCGGGACGGGTGACAGGACCGCGAGCGCCGGGTCGACGAGCGCTCCGATGACGAGCACGTTCGCGACGGTGCCGATGCCGGGCCGCTGCCGCAGGGGCCACCAGCACAGCAGCACGACGACGCTGATCGCCAGCGTGACGGTGCCGAACGACAGGCCGGTCCGGCGCACGACGCCCTGCGTGAGCACGTCCCACGGCATGCTGCCCTGGCCGGCGTGCACGAGCAGGGCGATGGACAGGGCGTACAGGACGAGCCCGACGAGCAGCTGCGCACCGCGGCGCACGGGCCGGGTGCCGGCCGGCCGGGCCAGCGGGGTCACAGCCCGATCCGCACGCTCGAGCGGGCGTCGAGCGTCGTGCCGGCGGACCAGTCCGCGCGGCTGCGCGGCGGCGGCCGGTGGCCCCGCCCGTCCTGCCGCACGACGCGGGCCAGCGCGACGACCAGCCCGGCCAGCATGCCCACCCCGATCACGCCCCACACCACCGCGACGCCCAATCCGTTCCACATGACGACGATACTGGCCGCCGTTTGGCTATCGGATCCATAGCCACTTGTGCGAAAGTGGCCTCATGACCGTGAGCGACCTGCCGACCGACCGCCGCATGGCGGGCACGCGCCTCGCGCGGCTCCTCGGCGCGTGGCAGCACGCCGGGCCCGCGTACACCGCCCTCGCCGACGCGCTGCGCGCCGCCGTCCTGTCGGGCACGCTCCCCCTGAGCACGCGGCTGCCCGGCGAGCGCGAGCTCGCCGACGCGCTCGGGATCTCCCGCACGACGGCCACCGCCGCGTACGGGCTCCTGCGCGACGAGGGCTACCTCGTGAGCCGCCGCGGCAGCGGGACGGTCACCACGCTCCCGACCGCCCCCGGCGCCCGGACCCCCACACCCGTCCCACCGGGGAGCGACGACTCGCTCGCCGACCTGTCCGTCGCCGCCCCGTCGGCACCGTCGGCGCTGCACGCGGCCTACCTCGCCGCCCTCGACGCCCTCCCCCGCCACCTCGCCGGCACCGGCTACTCCCCGCTCGGCCTGCCGGTCCTGCGCGACGCGCTCGCCCGCTGGTACACCCGGCGCGGCGCACCGACGACGCCGGACCAGATCCTCGTCACGACGGGCGCGCAGCAGGCGATCCACCTGCTCGTGGCAGCGCACGCCGGACCGGGCGACCGCGTCGTCGTCGAGCAGCCGACCTACCCGCACGCCATGGACGTCGTGCGTGCCGCCGGTGCCCGGCCGGTCCCGGTCCCGAGCGGCGCCGACGGCCTCGACGTCGACCTGCTCGAGTCGACCCTCCGGCAGGTCGCGCCGCGGCTCGTCTACCTCATCCCCGACCACCGCAACCCCACGGGCACGAGCCTCGACCCGGCGCAGCGCGAGCAGGTGCGGGCGCTGGCCCGGCGCTACCGCACCACCGTCGTCGGCGACGAGGTGCTGCGCGAGCTCACGCTCGACGGCCCGGCACCCGAGCTCTACGCCGGCGACGGCACCGCCGCGCACGTCGTCGTGACGATCGGCTCCGCGTCCAAGTCGTTCTGGGGCGGGCTGCGGGTCGGCTGGGTGCGCGCGCACCCCGACCTCGTCGGGCGGCTCGCGTCGGTGCGGGCGCACGTGGACATCGGCACGGCGCCGATGGAGCAGCTCGTGGTCGCCGAGCTCATCGAGCGTGCCGACGACGTGCTCGCGGCGCGCCGGCGGGTGCTGCGCGAGCGCCGCGACCTGCTCGTCGGGCTGCTGCGCGACCAGCTGCCGGCCTGGGACGTGCCGGTGCCCGCCGGCGGGCTGTCGCTGTGGGTCGACCTGGGGGCTCCGGTGTCGTCCGCGCTGGCAGCGAGCGCGGTCCGGCACGGCGTCCGGGTCGTGCCCGGGCCCGCGTTCGGCGTCGACACCGCGCTGGAGGACCACCTGCGGCTGCCGTTCGCGGAGGAGCCCGACGTGCTGCGGCGCGGGGTCCTCGGCCTCGCGGCGGCGTGGCAGGACCTCGGGTCGGCCACGTGGGAGCCGGTCGCCCCGGTGCGTGCGGTCGTCTGAGCGCGGCGGGTCGCGCTCTCGTGCGGGGTCAGGCGGCGGGCAGCGTGAGGGTCGGCGTCGCCTGCGCACCCTCGTGGAGCAGCCGCACGGCCCGCACGCCCTGCCCGGCGAGCGCGCGCCACGTCTCGCCGAGCCACTGCTCCGCGTCGAACTGCGTCGTGAACACCGGGCTGACAGGGCGCTCGAGGACGACGCCGGCCGCGCCCTCGAACTGCCACTCCCACTGCGGGCGCACGACCATCACGCCGCCGCCGGGGCCGTCGTCGAGCCGCGCCGCACGGCGTCCGCCGCGAGCGCCC
Organism: Cellulomonas fimi ATCC 484; assembly: GCF_000212695.1. NCBI lineage: Bacteria > Bacillati > Actinomycetota > Actinomycetes > Micrococcales > Cellulomonadaceae > Cellulomonas > Cellulomonas fimi. The sequence goes on from NC_015514.1 coordinate 2,443,274, forward strand.
GCCCGATCCGCGCCGCCCAGCCCGGGCCCTGGTAGATGAAGCCGGTGTACCCCTGGACGAGCGTGGCGCCCACCGCGAGGTACTCGCGCGCGTCGGCCGGCGTCGTGATGCCGCCGACGCCGATGATGACGACCTCGCTGCCCAGACGCTCGCGCAGCCGCGCCACGACGTCGAGACCGCGGGCGAGCACGGGCGGCCCGGACAGGCCCCCGGGACCCAGGTCGTGCGCGACCGTGGTGTTGACGGCGACGACACCCTCGAGGCCCAGCTCGGCGACGAGGTCCGCGACGGCGTCCACGTCGGCGTCCGACAGGTCGGGGGCGATCTTGACGAGCAGCGGGACCGCGGGACGGCCGGCCGTCGCCGTGGCCTCGTCGGCGGCGACGCGCGTCGCCTCGAGGATCGGCCGCAGCGACTCGACGGCCTGCAGGTCGCGCAGGCCGGGGGTGTTGGGCGAGGAGACGTTCACGACGAGGTAGTCGGCGTACGGTGCGAGCCGGGACGCGCTCGTCGCGTAGTCGGCCGGCGCCTGCTCGGCGGGCGTCACCTTCGTCTTGCCGATGTTGACGCCGACCACGAGCCGCCGGCCCGCGGGCGTCGCACGCAGCCGTCGCAGGCGCGCGGCGACGGCGGCGGACCCCTCGTTGTTGAAGCCCATGCGGTTGCGCAGCGCCCGCTGGTCCAGGACGCGCCACAGCCGGGGGCGCTCGTTGCCGGGCTGCGGCTGGGCGGTGACCGTGCCGACCTCGACGAAGCCGAAGCCGAGCATCGTCAGTCCCGCGACGCCCACGGCGTTCTTGTCGAACCCGGCGGCCAGGCCGAACGCGGACGGGAACGTCCGCCCCCACAGCCGGACGGCACCCGACGGCGGCGAGGCGAACAGGCGCGCGACGACGCCCCGCAGGACAGGCACGCGGGCGACGCCGCGGATCACGCCGAACGCGAGCTCGTGCGCGCGCTCGGGGTCGAGACGACGGAAGACGACGTCGAACAGGAGCCGGTACACGGCTTCACCCTAGGGGCTGGCGCGGAGCCTGCCCGGCGGCGTCCGCGCCGCGGCCCGTGCGCCACAGCCACCACAGCCCGACGAGGGGCAGGACGAGCGGCACGAAGCCGTAGCCGCGCCCGAAGGCGGACCACACCGTCTCGTCCGGGAAGTCCGCGACGTCGACGAGCGAGAGCAGGCCGACGACCAGCACCCCGGCGAGCTCGACGGTCACGGTCACCCACGCGAGCGTGCGCCGTCCGGTCGCGAGCGCGAACGTCGCGACGAGGTACACGACCCCGGCGGCGAGCGAGAGCACGTACGCGACGGGTGCCTCGTCGAGCTTGGTCGTCACCTGGAAGACCCCCCGCGCGGTCGCGGCGAGCGCGAGGATCCCGTACACGGCGACGACGAGCCGGCCCGGCCCGCTGCCCGTCGACCGGGGCGCGGCGCTCACGCGGCCCCCCAGATCTGCAGCAGGCGGTACTCGAGGAACGCGACGGTCAGGGCCGCGACGAGCAGCACGACCGAGCTCCACCGGGTTCGCTCCGCGAACGCCCAGGCGGCCGCGAACGGCAGGACGACCGCCTGCGTGACGACGTAGCCCCAGAAGAGGGCGGCATCGACGTCGGGCGAGCCGGTCACCGCGAGGACGCCGGCCACGACGGCCTGGACCACGAGCAGCCCCTCGACGACCGCCGCCCCCCACAGCTGGCGCAGCACGACGGCGCGGTCGCGCGCGACGAACCACGCGGCCCAGCCGGCGAGCGCGACGCACACGGCGGCCACGAGGACGACGAGGGGGACGGTCACGGGGCCCCACCGTACCGGCGTGGACCGGGTGCACAGGGCCCGCCCGCGCGCCGCCGCGCCGGTCCCGGTCCCGCGGCGCGTCGACCGCGACGAACTACGATCGGGCGCGTGACCGTCACCCTCACCTCTGCCGACCCTGCCCGTCTCGCCGTCGACGCGGTCGTCGTCGGCGTCGCCCAGAAGGACGGCGCGCCGTCCCTGCTCGGCGCCGCCTGGCTCCCGAAGGACCTGCGCACCGCGCTCACGCGCGACGCGGAGGCGCTCGGGGTGACCGGCGCCCCCGACGAGGTCCGCCGCGTCCCCGGGCTCGGGACGAAGGCCGCCGTGGTGGTGCTCGTGGGCGTCGGCCCGGCCGACGCACTGACGCCCGAGGGCCTGCGCCGCGCCGCGGGCGCGGCCACGCGTGAGCTCGCGGGCACCGCGTCGGTCGCGCTGACGCTGCCCGCCGAGGACGTCGAGCGGCTCGCCGCCGTGACCGAGGGCGCGCTGCTCGGCGCGTACACGTTCACGCGGTACCGGGCGCCCGGGGCCGCCGCGAAGGCGCCCGTCGCCGACGTCCACGTCGTCACCTCGCTGGGCCGCTCGCGCGACGCGAAGGACGCCGTGCAGCGCGCCGAGGTCGTCGCCGCCGCGGTGCGAGCGACGCGCGACCTCGTGAACACCGCCCCGAACGACCTGTACCCCGAGGCGTTCGCCGACGCCGCGAAGGCGGTCGTGAAGGAGTCCGGCGCCAAGGGCCTCAAGGTCTCGGTGCTCGACGAGAAGGCGCTCGCGTCCGGCGGGTACGGCGGCCTGGTCGGGGTCGGCCAGGGGTCGGCACGCGGTCCGCGGCTCGTGCGCGTCGCGTACAGCCCCTCGCGCCCGAAGGCCACGGTCGCGCTGGTGGGCAAGGGGATCACGTTCGACTCGGGCGGCATCTCGATCAAGCCCGCTGCCGGCATGGAGGCGATGAAGTCCGACATGGCCGGCGCCGCGGCCGTGCTGCACACGGTCGTCGCCGCCGCACGGCTCGGCCTGCCGGTCGCCGTCACGGGCTGGCTGTGCCTCGCCGAGAACATGCCGTCGGGCACCGCGCAGCGGCCGTCGGACGTCATCACGATCCGCGGCGGCAAGACGGTCGAGGTCCTCAACACCGACGCCGAGGGACGTCTCGTCATGGCCGACGGCCTGGTCGCCGCGACCGAGGAGAAGCCGGACGTCGTCATCGACATCGCGACGCTCACGGGCGCGCAGATGGTGGCGCTCGGGCACCGGGTGTCGGCCGTGATGGGAGCCGACGCCGTGCGCGACGAGGTCGTGACCGCCGCCCGGACGGCCGGCGAGCAGTTCTGGCCGATGCCGCTGCCCGCCGACCTCAAGGCGGGGCTGAAGTCGAAGGTCGCGGACCTGGCGAACATCGGCGACCGCTTCGGCGGGATGCTGACGGCCGGCATCTTCCTGCAGGAGTTCGTGGGCTCCACGCCGTGGGCGCACCTCGACATCGCGGGTCCGGCGTTCAACGAGAAGTCCGCGCACGGCTACACGCCCGTCGGCGGGACCGGCGTCGGGGTGCGGACCCTGCTCGCGCTGCTCGAGGGGCGCGCGAGCGCCTGACGAGCCACGACGCGAGGGGCGGCCGCCCGGCAGGTGCCGGGGCGGCCGCCCCTCGTCGGCTACACCCGGCGACGGCGCTCGATGCGCTGGCGGGCGTTCCAGTCCCGCACGCGCTGCGGGTACCCCGTGCGCTGCACGTCGTAGACGGGGATGCCGAGCCCGCGCGCGAGGTCCCAGGCGGTCCCGGGGTCGGGCACGCGCCGGCGGGTCCACTCCCCGTCGGTCGCGACGAGCATCATGGTGGTCTGCGTGACGCGGGTCGCGGGCTCGACGTAGGCCTCGACGCCCACACGGGTCGCGACGAAGTCCCGCAGGTGGGCGAGCGTCGCCTCGCGCGCCGCCCGGTCGGACGGTGCGGGGTCCGGCGCGTGCCGGCGGCGGCGCGAGAACCAGGCCATGGCGGCGAGCGTACCGACGCCCCCTGGACGTGCGCTGGGAGCCCGCTCGACGGCATTCATGGGACGACTGTTCCGAGCATCACACGTCCACGCTGCTCGTCGAGGTCGTTCGTACCTTGACGGGATGACAAGATGGTCGGCGAGCTTCGAGACCCACACGCCTGCGCATAGGAGTCTGCACGTGGCCGACACGAACGGCACCGCTTTCGACATCGTCGTCCTGGGAGCGGGGAGCGGCGGCTACGCCGCAGCTCTGCGCGCCGCCCAGCTGGGCAAGAACGTCGCCCTCATCGAGGCCGACAAGGTCGGCGGCACCTGCCTGCACAACGGGTGCATCCCCACCAAGGCGCTGCTGCACGCGGCAGAGCTCGCCGACAACGCCCGTGAGGGCGCGCACTTCGGCGTCCACGCCACGCTCGAGCGCATCGACATGGGCGGCGTGAACCAGTACAAGGACACCGTGATCGGCGGCCTGTACAAGGGCCTGCAGGGGCTCATCAAGTCCCGCAAGATCACCGTGGTCGAGGGCTTCGGCAAGCTCGTCGGCCCGAACGCGGTCCAGGTCGGCGAGACGACGTACACGGGAGAGCACATCATCCTGGCGACCGGCTCCTACGCCCGGTCCCTGCCCGGTCTGGAGATCGGCGGCCGGGTCATCACGTCCGACCAGGCCCTCCAGCTCGACTTCGTGCCGAAGTCGGCGATCATCCTCGGCGGCGGCGTCATCGGCTCGGAGTTCGCGAGCGTCTGGAAGTCGTTCGGCGCCGACGTCACGATCATCGAGGCACTCCCCCACCTGGTCCCCAACGAGGACGTCGCCCTGTCCAAGGCGTTCGAGCGGGCCTTCCGCAAGCGCGGCATCGCGTTCAACCTCGGCGTCCGCTTCCAGGGCGTGACCCAGAACGACAGCGGCGTGCACGTCACGCTCGAGGACGGCAAGTCGTTCGACGCCGACCTCCTGCTGGTGGCCGTCGGCCGCGGGCCGCGCACGTCCGGCGTCGGCTACGAGGAGCAGGGCATCACGCTCGACCGCGGCTTCGTCATCACCGACGAGAAGCTGCACACGGGCGTCGGCAACATTTGGGCCGTCGGCGACATCGTCCCCGGGCTGCAGCTCGCGCACCGCGGCTTCGCGCAGGGCATCTTCGTCGCCGAGCAGATCGCCGGGCTCAACCCCCAGCCGATCGTCGAGTCCGGCATCCCGCGCGTGACGTACTCGCACCCCGAGGTCGCGTCCGTCGGCCTCACCGAGGCCGCCGCCAAGGAGGTCCACGGCGAGGACGCCGTCGAGACGCTCGAGTACAACCTGGCCGGCAACGGCAAGAGCAAGATCCTCGACACGCAGGGCTTCATCAAGCTCGTGCGCCAGAAGGACGGTCCCGTCGTCGGCGTGCACATGATCGGCGACCGCGTCGGCGAGCTCATCGGCGAGGGCCAGCTCATCGTGAACTGGGAGGCCTACCCCGAGGACGTCGCCTCCCTGATCCACGCCCACCCGACGCAGAACGAGGCGCTCGGCGAGGCCCACCTGGCGCTCGCCGGCAAGCCGCTGCACGCCCACAACTGACCCCCACGATCGAAGGAGACACGAGCGGTCATGTCCGACAACGTGCAGCTTCCCGCTCTCGGTGAGTCCGTCACCGAGGGCACCGTCACCCGCTGGCTGAAGAACGTGGGCGACCGCGTGGAGGTCGACGAGCCCCTGCTCGAGATCTCGACCGACAAGGTCGACACCGAGATCCCGTCGCCGTTCGCGGGCGTGCTCGAGCAGATCCTCGTCCAGGAGGACGAGACCGTCGAGGTCGGCGCCACGCTGGCCGTCATCGGCTCCGGCGAGGGTGCGGGCGGCGACGGCGCCGCCCAGGACGCGGCCCCGCAGGAGGCGCCCGCCGAGCAGGCGCCCGCCGAGGAGCCCGCCGCCGAGGCGCAGCCCGCGCAGCAGCCCGTCGAGCAGCACGAGGAGGCGGCGCCCGCGCCGGCCGCCGAGCAGCCGGCCGAGCAGCCCGCAGCGGCGCAGGGGTCGTCCGGCGACGGCCAGGAGGTCACCCTCCCCGCGCTCGGCGAGTCCGTGACCGAGGGCACCGTCACCCGCTGGCTCAAGGCCGTCGGCGACACCGTCGAGGTCGACGAGCCGCTGCTCGAGATCTCCACCGACAAGGTCGACACCGAGATCCCGTCGCCCGTCGCGGGCACCGTGCAGGAGATCCGCGTCCAGGAGGACGAGACCGTCGAGGTCGGCGCCGTCCTGGCGATCGTGGGCTCCGGTGCCGCCACCCCGGCGGCCGCACCCGCCCCGGCTGCCCCGGCCCCCGCGCCCGCTCCGCAGGCCGAGCCGGCCCCCGTGCCGGCCACGCCCGCTCCCGCGCCCGCGCAGCCCGCGGCCCCGCAGGCCGGCGGCTACGAGGCGCCCGCGCCCGAGGCCGAGTCGGCGCAGTCCGCCGGCCAGGCCCCCGCCGCGCAGCAGGCCGCCGCGCAGCAGCCGACCGCCTCGGCGACCACCGCGTCGGCAGCGAGCGCCGCCGGCTCCTACCTCACCCCGCTCGTCCGCAAGCTCGCGGCCGAGAAGGGGGTCGACGTCACGACCCTCACGGGCACGGGCGTCGGCGGCCGCATCCGCAAGGAGGACGTGCTCGAGGCAGCCGCGAAGGCGGAGGCCGCCAAGGCCGCGCAGGCGGCACCCGCCGCCGAGGCTCCGGCAGCGGCCGCACCCAAGGCCGCGTCCGTCCCGTCGGTGTCTCCGCTGCGCGGCACCACCGAGAAGGCGAGCCGGCTGCGGCAGATCATCGCCGAGCGCATGGTCGAGGCCCTGCACACGCAGGCGCAGCTCACGACCGTGGTCGAGGTCGACGTCACCAAGGTCGCCCGCCTGCGCGCCCGCGCGAAGGACGACTTCAAGGCTCGCGAGGGTGTGAACCTCACGTTCCTGCCGTTCTTCGTCCAGGCCGCGGTCGAGTCGCTCAAGGCCTACCCGAAGATCAACGGGGTGCTCGAGGGCAACCAGATCACCTACCACGGCCAGGAGAACGTGGCGATCGCGGTCGACACCGAGCGCGGCCTGCTCACGCCCGTGATCCGCGACGCGGGCGACCTCAACCTCGCCGGCATCGCGCGCAAGATCGCCGACCTCGCGGCCCGCACGCGCGCCAACAAGGTCACGCCGGACGAGCTGTCCGGTGCGACGTTCACGGTCACGAACACCGGCTCGGGCGGCGCGCTCATCGACACGCCGATCGTCCCGACCGGAACGTCGGCCATCCTCGGCACGGGCGCGATCGTCAAGCGCCCCGTCGTGGTCAAGGGCGCGGACGGCGAGGAGGTCATCGCGATCCGGTCGATGTGCTACCTGTGCCTGTCGTACGACCACCGGCTCGTCGACGGCGCGGACGCGTCGCGCTACCTCTCCGCGGTCAAGGCCCGCATCGAGGAGGGCGCGTTCGAGTCCGAGGTCGGCCTCTGACGGCACGCACGCCTGACGCACCGCAGGGTCCACGGGCCTGACCGGTGACGCACGACGGCCCGGGTCCCCCACGGACCCGGGCCGTCGTCGTCCCTGGCCCTGCCGCCGCGCCCGGCGGGGCGCGCGCGCCTAGGGTGACCGCATGCACGTGGTCGTGGCGGGGTCCAGCGGGTTCATCGGCAGCGCGCTCGTCCCCGAGCTGCGCGCGCACGGCCACACCGTCCGCACCCTGGTGCGACGCGCGCCGCAGCGGCCCGACGAGATCCGCTGGGACCCCGCGGCCGGCCGGCTCGACGCGCGCGACCTCGCCGGCGTCGACGCGGTCGTCGACCTCGCCGGCGTCAACGCGGGCTCCCGCCTGCTCACGGAGGCCCGCAAGCGCGAGGTCGTCGCGTCGCGGGTCGACTCCACGGGTCTGCTCGCCCGCACGCTCGCGTCCCTGGACGACGGCCCGCGCGCCCTGCTGCAGGCGTCGGGCATCGGCGCCTACGGGGACCGCGGCGACGACGTGCTGGACGAGCAGGAACCGCTCGGACGCACCTTCTTCGCCGACGTCGTGCGGCAGTGGGAGGCCGCCGCGGCACCGGCCGCCGACGCCGGGGTGCGCGTCGTGCTGCTGCGCACCGGCATCGTGCTCGGCCCGTCGGGCGGCGCGCTCGGCCGCCTGCTCCCCCTGATCCGGCTGGGCGTCGGCGGGCGCCTGGGCTCCGGCCGCCAGTTCTGGCCCTGGCTCACGCTGGTCGACGAGGTCCGCGCGATCGAGCACCTGCTCACCACCCCGGTCTCCGGACCGGTGAACCTCGTGACGCGCGCCGACCGCAACGCCGACGTCGTGCGGGCGCTGGCCGCGGCGCACCACCGGCCGGCAGCCGTGCCGGTTCCCGCGTGGGCGCTGCGGACCGTCCTGCGGGACTTCTCGTCGGAGGTCCTCGGCTCGATCCGGGCCGAGCCGGCCGTGCTCACGGCGACCGGCTTCCGGCCCGTGCACCCGGACCTCGCCGCCGCCGCAGCCTGGGTGGCTGCGGGACGCTGACCCTCAGGCGGCGCTCGCGTCGGTGACGTCGAGCACGCGCCAGCCGGCGTCCGTCCAGCGGAGCACGAGCACGACGGTGCGCGGTGCGGACGCGGGCACGTCGGACACCGTGCCGTCCGCTGCGAGCAGCCGGTGCGCGGACATCACGGACGTCACGCGCACCGCGACGTCCTCCTCGTCGACCGCGCCGGCGGCGCCCACGCCCTCGACGTCCGCGCGACCGCCGGCCCCGCCGTCCGCGGACGCACCGGGATCGACGTCCGCGAGCGCCGCGTGAGTCACCTCGGCGGCGAGCCCGTCGAGCCGCGCGCCGGCGAGCCCCGCCACGACGGCCACGTCGGCCCGGTGGGCGGGGCCGTCGACGACCTCGACCTGGGCGAGCCGCTGGGCGTCGCCCGCGGCCAGGACCTGCGCCCGCTCCTGCGTGAGCCGCACCGCGGCGGCGACGGCGTCGTCGCGCGAGCCCCCGGGCCCCGCGGCGACTCCCGCCTGCCGGTGCACCGTGGGCGTGGCACCGCGGTCGCCACCGCCCAGCAGCACGACCGCCCCGACCACGAGGGCGGCCGTCGTCACGAGCGCCCCGGCCGTCGCGACGGCACCGACGACGAGAGAACGCCGCCGCCGCTCGCGCGCGGGCCGTGCACGCCGCGGGAGCGGGTCGGCGCGCGGTGGTGCGGCGCGCAGGTCCCGAGCGGCGAGCGCCCCGGCGTCGGGCAGGCGCACCGGCTCGGCCTCGGCGGAGTCGAAGCAGCGGTCGACGACCTGGCCGGCCGTCAGGCTCGGTGCCTGCGCGAGCGGTTCGAGCGCGTCGCGCAGCGTGGCGCGCGCCGGACCCGCCACGAGCGCCACGTCGGCGTCCGGCAGCTGGGCCAGGAGCGTCGCGGCGAGCCGGCGCAGGTCGCCGTCAGGCGGGCCGCCGGTGCCGAGCACCACGCTGCGCAGGTCGACGAGGGCGGGACGCCCGTCGGGCCGCACGACCACCGTCGCGGCGCCGACGGCGCCGTGCACGAGGCCCGCGTCGTGCAGCGCCCCGAGCGCCCAGGCCACGGGGACGGCGACGGTCACCGCCTCGCCGTCGGACAGCGGCGCGCGCTCGGCGCGCAGCTCGGCGAGCGACCGGCCCGGCATGTGCTCGACGACGAGCGCGGTCCGCCCCGGGCCGATCTCGACCGCGTCGAGCAGCACCGGCAGGTGCTCGTGGCACAGCGCGCGCAGCCGTTCCACGCGGGCTGCGACGGCGTCGTCCAGGCCCGTGGGCAGCACGTGCACCTCGAGGTGGCGGCCCGAGCCGTCGGTCGCGGCCGCGAGCCAGCCGGTCCCGTCGGGGCCCGCGGGCGCGACGACCCGGAACGCGCCGCCGTCGAGCAGCGCCCGGACGTCGGCGGGCACGAGGTAGGCGTCCATGGCGCCCATCGAACCGGTCGTCGCGGCCCCGCCGTCGGCGTCGTCCACAGGGCCGACCGCGGCGCGGGGACCGTCGGCGTCAGAGCCGGACGACGACCCCCTCGGCGGCCGACGTGCGCGCCGCGTCGAGCACGCGCGCGGTGCGGACCGCGTCCGCCGGGTCGACGGGCGGCGGCCCGCCGTCGAGCACCCAGCGCACGACCTCGCGGTACAGGTCGACGTGACCACCCGCAGGTGCCGGGACCGGTTCGCGCTCCGCGCCGCGCACGAGCCATCCCTCGTGCCTCGGCTCGCCGGGGCGCCGGCCGTCCTCGTAGGCCGCGTCGAGCACGGAGAACGGGGTCGCCTCACCCTCGAAGCTCGTCACGAGGTAGGCGGCCTCGTCGCCGAGCACGCGGGTCCGCGGCCCGGGGGCGCCCACCACGGCCCCCGCCTGAAGGTGGCTGACGACGCCGGGCGTGCCGTCGTGCGCGTCGGCGTGCACGAGAGCGAGGAAGACGTCGTCGACGGCGGGAGTGGAGCGTGCGGCGAGCTCCGCGTACACCGAGCGCACCGGCCCGAAGAGCTGGACCGCGGAGTCGACGAGGTGCGCACCGAGGTCGAGCAGCAGCCCACCCGCGGACGGGTCGTTCTCCTTCCACCGGTCCTGCGGCACGGGCCGGAACCTCTCCCACCGCCGCTCGAACCGATGCACGCGCCCGAGCGTCCCGGCCTCGAGCAGCGCCCGCAGCGCGAGCTGCTCCGGGTCCCACCGCCGGTTCTGGAAGACCGTGAGCCGGCCGCCGACGTGCAGCGACGCGTCCACGAGGCGCTGGGCGTCGTGGGTCGTGGTCGCGAGCGGCTTGTCGACCAGCACGTGCAGTCCCGCGTCGAGCGCGGCGAGCACGTGCGCGACGTGCTCGCCCGTGGGGCTGGCGACGACCACGAGGTCGAGCTCGCCCGCGTGCTCCAGCAGCGCGCCCACGTCGGGGACGACCACGGCGTGCGGCCAGTCCTGGTGCACCTGGGCGGCGCGGCTGCGCGTGACGACGTGCGTCACACGCTGGTGCGCCTCGCGCAGCAGGCGGGCGTGGATCCCCCGACCTGCTCCGCCGTAGCCGACGAGACCGACCCGCAGCGACTCCATGCGGCTCACTCTACGGTCGCGCCCACGGGCTCGGCCGTGGCGTGCGCGCCGCCCACCTGGCCCCGCGCCAGCCGCGACGGCCACCACGTGCGGTCGCCGAGGTCGTGCACGAGCGCAGGGACCAGCAGCGAGCGGACGACCGTGGTGTCGAGCAGCACGCCGAGCGCCACGATGACGGCGAGCTGGGCGAGGAACAGCAGCGGGATGACGCCCAGCGCGGCGAACGTGACGGCGAGCACGACGCCCGCGGACGTGATGACCCCGCCCGTGACGGCGAGGCCGCGCACGACGCCCGCGCGCGTGCCGACCCGCAGCGACTCCTCCCGGACGCGGGTCATGAGGAAGATCGTGTAGTCGACGCCGAGGGCGACGAGGAACACGAACCCGTAGAGCGGCACGGCGGGGTCGGCGGGCGGCAGGTCGAGCACGTGGTTGAAGAGGATCGCGGACACGCCGAGCGTCGCGGCGAACGACAGGACGTTCGCGCCGAGCAGCACGACGGCGGCGACGACGGACCGCAGCAGGAGCATGAGGATCAGCCCGATGACGGCCAGGACGACGGGCACGATGACGCGCAGGTCGTGCCGCGCGGCGTCCTGCGAGTCGAGGGTCTCGGCGGCGGCGCCGCCGACGAGCGCGTCGGGGTCGACGTCCTGCGCGGCGGTGCGGACGTCGGCGACGACGTCGACGGCCTCCTGGGAGTCGGACGGTGCCGTGGTCGTGACGTCGAGGCGGACGGTGCCGTCGACGACGACGGGCTCGGCGGCCCCCTGCGGGGCACCGGTGGGCGCGCCCGACGCGGCGCCGGTGTACGGGGTCACGGTCTCGACGCCGTCGAGGTCCTCGACGGCCGTGGCGACGTCGTCGGCGGTGTCCTGCGCGGTGATGACGGTGATCGGCTGCACCGCGCCGACCGGGAAGTGCTCGGCGAGCACCTCCTCGCCGGTCACGGCGTCGACCTCGGTGAGGAACACGTCGGCCTGGTCGGTGCCGCCGGCCTGGAACGTCGGCAGGAACGCGGCGCCCGCGACGAGCACGAGGGCCGTGGCGACCCAGACGGGACGCGCGCGACGCGCGACCCAGCGGGCGAGGCGACCCCACAGGCCGGTCGCGTCGGCGGCGTCCGCGGTGGCCGCGGCGTGGGTGCCCTGCGTCGCGGGCGCGGTGGTGACCGGGCGGGGCACGCGCGGCCAGAACAGGGCGCGTGAGCGGCGGCCGAGCACGAGCAGGAACGCGGGCAGCAGCGTGAGCGCGGCGAGGAAGGACGACGCGATGCCGATCGCGGCGACCGGGCCGAGCGAGCGGTTGGAGCCGAGGTCGGACAGCAGGAGGCACAGCACGCCCGCGGCGACGGTGCCGGCGGACGCGGCGACGGGCTCGAAGCACGCTCGCAGCGCCCGGCGCATGGCCGTCGCGGGGTGCTCCGCGCGGCGCAGCTCCTCGCGGTAGCGGGCGACGAGCAGCAGCGCGTAGTCGACGCTCGCGCCGACGACGAGGATCGACAGGATGCCCTGGGACTGCCCGTTGAGGATCAGCACGTCGTTGGCGGCGAGCTGGTAGACGACGAGCCCCGCGAGGCTGAGCGCGAAGACGGCCGTGAGGATGACGACGAACGGCAGGAACGGCGACCGGTAGACGAGCACGAGGATGACGAGCACCGCGCCGAGCGCGACGAGCAGGAGCACGCCGTCGATCCCGCCGAACGCGGTGACGAGGTCGGCGACGAACCCGGCGGGTCCGGTGACCCAGGCGTGCAGGCCGAGGTCGCCCGCGGTCGTGGCGGTCGCGCCGAGGTCCTCCTCGAGCGAGGTGCGCAGGTCGGAGACGAACAGGTCGGTGACGGACTCCTCGTCGACCTGCGCGTCGGCGCGGTCGGCGTCGAGCGAGAAGACGCCGAGCAGCGCGAGCCCGTCCTGCGAGGGCACGACGACGGGGTCCGCGAGCAGGTAGTCGGACCAGGTGTCGCCGTCACCGCCGGGCAGCTCGCGGTCGGGGACGCCCGCGGCCCACTCCCCTGCGGCGGCGACCTGCTCCGGGGTGACGTCGCCACCGTCGGCGGGCTCCATCGCGACGAGCGCCGGTAGGGTCGGCGTGTCGACGAACGCGCGCCCCGCCTCGGCCGCCCGTGTGGACTCGGCCGACGTCGGGAGGAAAGCCGCGGCGTCGTTCGTCTGGACCTGACCCAGCTTGCCCTGCGCCATGCCCCCGACCGCCCCGATGGCGAGCCAGGCCAGCAGGGCCACGGTGACGGCGAGGGAGCGGAGGACGGTCGCCCGGCGATTGCTCAGCATGCTGAGTATCATGGGTGGCGCGGCTCGCGACCGCAAACGAAAGGATCACGCAGGGTGCACGACGGGCTCGACCACGACGCCCCGCGGGAGCACGGCCCCCACGGGGAGACCCGCGACCCCGCCTCGTCCGACCCGGCGCAGTGGCCGGTCGGACGCCTGCTGTCCGCCGCCGCGCGGCGCGTCGAGCGCGAGTGGAACGCCCACCTCGCCGGCTGGGACCTCAACCACGCGAGCCTGCCGGTGCTCGTGCACCTCGCCCGCGCCCCGTACTCCCAGCGCGAGCTCGCGGGCGCGTGCGGCGTCACCGAGCAGACGATGAGCCGCGTCCTGGCCCGCATGGAGCGCACCGGCTACGTCGAGCGGTCCCCGCACCACGAGGACCGGCGTCGGCACGTCATCACCGCGACCCCGGCGGGCCTGGCCGCGCTGCGGGCCGCCGCCGACCAGCAGCTCGCCGAGGAGCTCGTGACGCGCGGCCTGACACCCGAGCAGGTCGAGCAGCTGCGCGGGCTCCTCGTCCTCGTCGCGCGTCCGGAGCCGCCCACGACCCCGGCCGACGCCCCCGAGCCCGCGGGGTTAGCCTGACCCGCATGCTGTTCGACGCGCTCGACCTCGGCACCCGCCTGCTCCCCTACGAGCCGACCTGGGCGCTGCAGCGCGAGGTGCACGCCGCGGTGGCGGCCGGCGAGCGCGAGGACACCGTGCTCCTGTGCGAGCACGAAGACGTCTACACGGCAGGACGCCGCACGGCGACGTGGGACCGCCCGGTCGACGGCACACCCGTGGTCGACGTCGACCGCGGCGGACGGATCACGTGGCACGGGCCGGGGCAGCTGGTCGGCTACCCGATCGTGCGTCTCGCCCAGCCCGTCGACGTCGTCCGGTACGTGCGCGCGCTCGAGGAGGCGCTGATCCGCACGTGCGCGGACCTCGGCCTGCACGCGATCCGCGTCGAGGGACGCAGCGGCGTCTGGTTCGCGGCCGACCCGGGCGGCGACGGCCGCCCGCCGCGACGTGAGCGCAAGGTCGCCGCGATCGGTGTGCGCGTCGCGCGGGGCGTCACCATGCACGGCTTCGCGCTGAACTGCGAGCCCGACCTGCACGCGTTCGACCGCATCGTGCCGTGCGGCATCGACGACGCGGACGTCACGTCGCTGACCCTCGAGACGGGCCGGCGCGTCACCATCGACGAGGTCGTCCCCCTCGTCCGGGGCCACCTCGTCGCCACCCTCACGCCGCTCCTCGCCGCGCCCGCACCGCAGGCGTTCGCGACGACGGACGCGGGCGTGGCGACCGGCGCCCGCCCCGCGTCCGACTGACGCCTGCGCTCACCCGACCCGGTCGAGCTCCGCGAGCCGCTGGACGAGCTCGTCCGCCCACGAGCGGACGTCCTCGAAGTCGCGATAGTCGCCCGTCTCCGCGCGAACCAGCGCGACCAGGGCGCGCTCGTTGAGGTTGAGCTCGGAACGCTCGATCCGCCCGACGAAGCACCGCGTCTCGCGCGCGCCGGCGTGCTCCGCGACGACGTCGACGTCGTCCGGGACGGTCGGCGGCATGGGCGGGTCGCCCACCGGGCCGGACCAGAACAGCCACACGGGCATCGACCGCAGGTGCGCCCCCTGCCGCTCGACGAGGTCGCGGACGGACGCCGCGAGCCGCCCGACGTACACCGCCGAGCCGATCACGACGGCGTCGTAGCCCGTGACGTGCTCGACGTCGTCGGGGCTGGTCTCGTCGACGTCGTGGCCCGCGTCCCGCAGGGTCTGCGCGACCACCTCGCCGATCTCGCGCGTCCCGCCGTGGCGCGACGCGACGGTCATGAGGATCTTCATCGTCCCTCCCTGTCGGTGCGGCGACGTCGCGGCGCCCGCGCGCCTGTCCCCTGCCCGAAGGCACGTCTCCGACGCCCCCCAGCCTCACCCGGTGCCCGCGCACGCGCACGGGACTCAGGTCCCACGTCCTGTGACGTGCGACTCCCCGCGCGGGCACCGCGACGGGCGCGGGTTAGTCTGACGGCTGTGACGATCGCTCCCGAGGGCCGCCGCATGCTCCGCGTCGAGGCACGCAACGCGGCGACGCCGATCGAGAAGAAGCCCGAGTGGATCCGTACGCGCGCGACGATGGGCCCCGAGTACAGCGACCTCAAGGGCCTGGTGAAGCGCGAGGGCCTGCACACGGTCTGCGAGGAGGCGGGCTGCCCCAACATCTTCGAGTGCTGGGAGGACCGCGAGGCGACGTTCCTCATCGGCGGCGACCAGTGCACGCGGCGCTGCGACTTCTGCCAGATCGACACGGGCAAGCCCGCGGACTTCGACGCCGACGAGCCCCGCCGCGTCGCCGCGTCCGTGCAGGCGATGGGGCTCAAGTACGCGACCGTCACGGGTGTCGCGCGCGACGACCTGCCCGACGGCGGCGCCTGGCTGTACGCCGAGACGGTCCGCCAGATCCACGCGGTCAACCCCGGCACGGGCGTCGAGCTGCTGATCCCCGACTTCAACGCGGTCCCGGAGCTGCTCGACCAGGTCAACGAGTCGCGGCCCGAGGTGCTCGCGCACAACCTCGAGACCGTGCCGCGCATCTTCAAGCAGATCCGCCCCGGCTTCCGCTACGAGCGGTCGCTGTCGGTGCTGACACGGGCGCGCGAGGCCGGCCTGGTCACCAAGTCCAACCTCATCCTCGGCATGGGCGAGACGATCGACGAGGTCAAGGCCGCGCTGCGGGACCTCGTCGACGCGGGCTGCGACCTCGTCACCATCACGCAGTACCTGCGCCCGTCGCTGCGGCACCACCCCGTCGACCGCTGGGTGCGGCCCGAGGAGTTCGTCGAGCTGTCCGAGCACGCGCAGGAGCTGGGCTTCCTCGGCGTCATGTCCGGCCCGCTGGTCCGCTCGTCGTACCGCGCCGGCCGGCTGTGGGGCCAGGCCATGCGGCACCGCGGCATCGAGATCCCCGCGGCGCTGGCCCACCTCGGCGAGCCGACGACCGCGCGCCAGGAGGCCGCGAGCCTGCTCGCCCGCTGAGCGTCGGGGCGGCACCGTCCTGGTCCGCCACGGGTCGCCGCGGTCGGTAGACTCCGACGCCATGGCCCGCGACACGAACGCCTCCTCCGGGAAGGTCCGCAAGACCCGCTGGTACCACCAGGTCTGGCAGGCGTACCAGATGACCCGCCAGAGCGACCCGGCGATCACCTGGCTGATCCTCGCGGTGTTCTTCGGCATCGTCGCGGTGGCCCTGGTCATCGGGCTCATCGCGGGCCCGGTCGTCTACTTCCTGCTCCTCGGTGTCCCCTTCGCGCTGCTCGGGGCGATGTTCGTCCTGGCCCGCCGCGCCGAGACCGCCGCCTACACGCGCATCGCCGGGCAGCCCGGGTCGTCGCGGGCCGCGCTCGGCACGCTGCGGCGCGGCTGGACGTTCACCGAGGAGCCCGTCGCGGTCGACCCGCGCACCCAGGACCTCGTCTTCCGCGGCCTCGGCCGCGCGGGCGTCGTGCTCGTCTCGGAGGGGCCCGCGCCGCGCGTCGGCCGCCTGCTCGAGGCGGAGCGCAAGCGCACCGCCCGCGTCATCTCGGGTGCGCCGATCACGCTCATCCAGGTCGGCGACGGCGAGGGTCAGGTGCCGCTGCGCAAGCTGCCGCGCACCGTGCAGAAGCTGCGCCCGCAGCTCACCAAGCAGGAGGTCGCCGAGGTCGGCAAGCGTCTGACGGCGCTCGGCGCGGTCCGGCTGCCGGTGCCGAAGGGCGTCGACCCGATGCGTGCGCGCCCCGACCGCAAGGGCATGCGCGGACGCTGACCCGCTACGGTCGCCCGCATGGGCGAGGAGCGCTGGAACCACAACACGCACTACCACCGGCTCGCGCTGCGGCACGCCCCCGGTGCCCGCACCGCGCTCGACGTGGGCTGCGGCGAGGGGCTGCTCACGCGTCGCCTGCGCGCGGCGGGCGTCCCGTCGGTGACCGGGGTCGACGCCGATGCGGACCAGGTCGCCCGGGCTCGCGCCCACGCGGACTCCGACGGCCTGCACTACCTGCTCGGCGACGCGCTCGACGTCCCGCACGACGGCCGTTTCGACCTCGTCACGTGCGTCGCGACGCTGCACCACCTCGACCTGCGCGCCGGTCTGCGGCGGCTGGCGTCGTTGACGGCCCCCGGCGGGCACCTCGTCGTCGTCGGGCTGGCCGCCGTGCGGACACCCGCGGACGCGCTGCTGAGCGTCGCCGCCGTCCCCGTTGCGGCCGTCGTCGACCGTGCGCGGGGGACGTGGGAGCACGGGTCCCCGGTCACCGACCCGCGCGAGGCCTACGGCGAGGTGCGGGACACCGCGCGCGCCCTCCTGCCCGGGGTGCGGTGGCGGCGGCACCTGTACTGGCGCTACAGCCTCACCTGGCGCGCACCCGCCTGACGCGGGCGGGTGCGCGGCTCAGCGGCGCACGATCGCCGTGCCGGCGAGCCGGTCGTGCAGGCCGCGACCGTCCGCGTCCCAGACCACGGCCGGGATCACCAGGCACAGCAGCAGACCGCGCACGAGGCCCGGCACGAGCCCGGGCGCGTGTCCGTCGTCCGGCAGAGGCTCTGCTCCCGGGGGCGTCGGGGCGACACGCCGCACGCGCAGCCCGAGCAGGCGGTGGCCGAGCGTGTACCCGACGGTGCCGACGAGCAGGACGTTCTCGAGGGCGAAGACCGCCAGCGTCGCGGTCGGGTTGCCCTGGGACAGCACGAACGCCGAGCGGTCCGCGGGGAAGAACGCCGCGGAGATGAGCAGGCACACGGTCCAGTCGACGACCAGCGCCGCGAGCCGGCGCGCCGTCGGCGCGAGCGACCCCCGTCCGCTGCCCGGCAGGCCCAGTCGCGCGCCGCGCGTCGTGCCCGTCGTGGGGGCCCCCTCGAGCCAGCTGCTCATGTCGTCGCGTGCCACCGCACCAGGGTAGGCGGGCGGACGGCGTCGTCCCGGCACGCCCCGGCGTGACGACCGGCGGCACGTGCCGGACGTCCGCCCAGGAGTTCGCGCGATCGTTACACCCGCACCGCCGACGTAACACCGCGGAAACAATGGGTACACCGCAGAGAAACTCCCCGCCCATAGCCTCGGCGGAGCCCGACCCCAGGGTGGACACACAACCGAGGAGCAGCGGATGTTCAGCAAGCCAGAGGAAGTACTGGCCTTCATCAAGAGCGAGGACGTCAAGTTCATCGACGTCCGGTTCTGCGACCTGCCCGGCGTGATGCAGCACTTCAACGTGCCCGCCGCGTCCGTGGACGCGAACTTCTTCACCGAGGGCCAGATGTTCGACGGGTCGTCGATCCGTGGCTTCCAGGCGATCCACGAGTCGGACATGAAGCTCATCCCCGACGTCACGACCGCCTACATCGACCCCTTCCGGGTCGAGAAGACGCTGAACATCAACTTCCACATCGTCGACCCGTACACCGACGAGCCCTACAGCCGCGACCCGCGCCAGGTCGCCGCCAAGGCCGAGGCGTACCTCAAGTCGACGGGCATCGCCGACACCGCGTTCTTCGCCCCCGAGGCCGAGTTCTACGTCTTCGACGACGTGCGCTTCCAGACCCGCCAGGACGCGTCGTTCTACTACATCGACTCCATCGAGGCCGCGTGGAACACCGGTCGCAAGGAGGAGGGCGGCAACCTCGGACACAAGACGCCCTACAAGGGCGGCTACTTCCCCGTCCCGCCGGTCGACCACTTCGCCGACCTGCGCGACAAGATCTCGCTGCAGCTGGACGCCCTCGGCCTCGAGGTCGAGCGCGCGCACCACGAGGTCGGCACCGCCGGCCAGGCCGAGATCAACTACCGCTTCGACACGCTCGCCAAGTCGGCCGACAAGGTGCAGCTGTTCAAGTACGTCGTGAAGAACGTGGCGCACGAGGCCGGCAAGACCGCGACCTTCATGCCGAAGCCCCTGTTCGGCGACAACGGCTCGGGCATGCACGTGCACCAGTCCCTGTGGAAGGACGGCAAGCCGCTGTTCTTCGACGAGAAGGGCTACGGCGGCCTGTCCGACATGGCCCGCTGGTACATCGGCGGCCTGCTCAAGCACGCCCCCGCGCTGCTGGCGTTCACGAACCCGACGGTGAACTCCTACCACCGCCTGGTCCCCGGCTTCGAGGCGCCGGTCAACCTGGTCTACTCGGCCCGCAACCGCTCCGCGTGCATCCGCATCCCGGTCACCGGTTCGAACCCGAAGGCCAAGCGCATCGAGTTCCGCGTGCCGGACCCGTCGTCGAACCCGTACCTGGCGTTCGCGGCCATGCTCATGGCGGGCCTCGACGGCATCCAGAACCGCATCGAGCCGCCGGAGCCGGTCGACAAGGACCTCTACGAGCTGCCCCCCGAGGAGCACGCGCTCATCGAGCAGGTCCCGGGCTCGCTCGGCGAGGTGCTCGACAACCTCGAGGCCGACCACGACTGGCTGACCGCCGGCAACGTCTTCACGCCGGACCTCATCTCGACGTGGATCGACTACAAGCGCTCCGCCGAGGTGGACCCGATCCGTCTGCGGCCGCACCCGCACGAGTTCGAGCTCTACTTCGACGTGTGATCGTCCCGGCCCCTGGCTGCTCCCAGGGGCCGGTGACCTGCAGTGACGGAGCCCCCGTCGCCCTCGTGGCGGCGGGGGCTCCGCACATGGGTGAACCGGTCGAAACCTGGCACCGCTGCGCCGTACGGTCCAGTACGGTTCGGCCGTGAGCGAGCACACGGGGAACGAGTCGGGCGGCACGCCGTTCGCACCGCCGGCCGGCAGGCGTCTCGAGCCCGACGCCGGACGGGCCGCCGACCCGCACCCGCCGGCCGCCGCCTCGCCGTACGCCCCGCCTGCGGCTCCGCCGTCGACGCCGTACGGCGCCCCCACGCCGTACGCCTCGGGCCCCGGGACGGCGCCCTTCCCTTCCCCGCCCCACGGGCAGCCGGGCGCCTACGCGCCGCCTGCCGGGTACGCCGCACCTGCCGGGTACGGCCAACCCGCCCCCGCCGCGGCCTACAGCCCCCCGGCACCGGCCGGCGACGCACCCCCCGGGACCTACGGTGCGCAGCCCCCCGGCGCACCGCCCGCCTCCGGCGGGCCCCCGTCCTACGCCGCCCCCGCGCCGTACGGCGTGCCGTTCGGGTACGGCGCCCCGATCACGCCGCCGACGGAGGGGCTCGCGACCGCCTCGCTCGCCACGAGCGTCGGGGGTCTGCTCGTCCTGGGCGGTCTGCCCGGACCGGTGGGCGTCGGCCTCGGCATCGCGGCGCTGCGCCGCATCCGCCGGCGCGGCACGAAGGGTCGCGGGATGGCGATCGCGGGTGTCGTCGTCGGTGCGGTCAGCACCCTCGTCTTCGGCGGCCTCGTGTGGCTCGCGGTCTGGGCGTGGTCGAACCCCGACGTCACGGGGCTGACGCTCGACGACGAGCTCCCGGACTACACGCTGCGCTCGGACCTGGAGGTCGGCGACTGCCTGCGCGAGTACCCGGGCTCGTACGACCTCGGCAGCGCCGACCCGGTGGACTGCAGCGAGCCGCACGCGCTCGAGATCGTGTCCGTGCTGCCGATGACGAGCCCGATCGACTCGTACGCCGAGCCACCGGACCCGGGCTACGCCGAGGGGTTCACCCAGTGCGCCGCGCGGATCGAGCGCAGCGCTCCAGGGCTGGTCGACGAGTGGGTGGTCTGGACGGACGTCAGCTACCCGCACCCGGACGACTGGGAGTCGGGGGCGCAGACCGCCTACTGCGCGGTGGCGACCGAGCTCCCCGACCTGCGCGGCTCGGTGCTCGACGGCACGGTCACGGGGCCGTAGCGCTTCTGGGGGCGCAGGCAGTCGAGCGTCCCCTGCACGCCCTGCGGGGGTGCGGCGCTCGTCGCCATGAGCCGGAACACCACGTCGGGCCGGCACAGCCGGGCGGAGGTCAGCGCACGACGCGCCCGGCCCGCCGCCGCCGCGACCGTCGACGGACGCCGACGACGAGGGTCCCGAGCAGCGCGAGCCCGGCGGCGCCGACCCCGGCGAGCCCCGCGAGGTCGGCCCAGCGGCGAGGCGTCCACCGCGCCCGGCAGATGTCGGCCCGGTCCATGGTCGCGTCGAGCAGCGACAGCTCCGCCGTCATGCACGCCTCGTGCGCGGACCGCACGACGAGCAGCAGGAGCACGACCAGGACGCACGCGAGCACGGCGACGAGCCGCACGACGAACCGGCGGTCGCGAGCCCTCTCGGACCGCTCCATGCGCGCTCCTCCCCCGTCCGGTCGGCCCGGACCAGGGCGCGTCGGCCCGCACGCGGCCGACGCGCCCTGGGCGTCAGGCCCCGGCGACGAACACCTCGTCGCCGAACATGGCCGAGATCTTCCACGCGCCCGTACCGGCGTCGCCCGTGGGCACGGCCAGCACGACGTTCCCGGCGCCGGAGGCACCCGTGTAGAGCTCGTTGATGTCGTTGAACGTCGGCTCGGGCGCCACCGCCATGGTGTCGGCGGAGGTGTGCGTCGTGCCGGACGCCGTGACGTACTCGATGTTCAGACCGATCCACGGGGCCTCGGCGGCCGCCCCCAGGCGCGTGACCGTCACCGGGACGACGACGTACGTGAGCCCGGCCGGCGCCTCCTCGTTGAACTGGTTCGCGGCGCGGACGGCCTCGGTCGCGTCGTAGGTCGGCGCGCCGAGCGTGACCTCCCACGCCGGGCCGTCGTAGTCCTCGACGGTCACGGGCGTGCCCAGCGGGAGCGGGTTCTCACGCGTGCCCTGCTCGGCGGCGGGCTCCTCGGCGGCGGGCTCCTCGGGGAGGGGCTCCTCGACCGGCTCCTGCGCCGACTCCTCGGCGGCCGCGGCCGCGCCCTCCTGCAGCTCGTCGAGCTGCGACTCCACGCTGTCCGCGCGGGCGTTCATCCGGGCGATCCGGTCGGGTGCCTCCAGCGCGGACGAGACGAGGCTGAGCGCCACGACGACGGCGCTGACGATCAGCGCGACCTTCTTGTTCTGCTCGTAGCCGGCCAGGCGGCGCCCGTGCTTGTCCTTCGTCGAGTTGGTCAGGACGAGGATCAGGTCGACGAGCCACCACACGCCGCAGCCGCCGCACGTGAGGAGCTTGGCGATGCCGGTGCCGATCTTGCCCAGGTAGAACCGGTCGACGCCGAAGCCGCCGACGAGGAGCGACAGCAGCCAGGTGACGAGGAACGTCTTGTCCGACTCACCGTCCGGCGACGGCACGGGCATCCCCGCGGGAGGCGGGTAGGCCGCCTGCCCGTACCCCGGCTGGGGGTACGCAGCCTGCGGGTAGGCAGGCTGCGGGTAGCCGGGCCGGGGGTGGCCGGGCTGCGGGTAGCCCGGCTGCGGGTTGCCGGGCTGGGGGTACGGCGGCTGCGCGGCGGCAGGCGCCGGAGCCTGCGGAGCGGGCGCGGGGGCCGGGGCGTCCGACGGCGTCGGGGCAGCCGGCTCCTTGGCGAGCGAGGGCGGGGGCGCCCCGAGCGGGAAGTCGGCGTCCTGACCCGGTTCGGGTGTCTCCGAGGACAATGTGCGCTCCGATCAGCGAGAGGGTGCGGTCCGCGAGGCGCGGGCCGCGCGCGCGACCCTAGGGGCCGGACGGCCGGCGCGTCCCGGGATCGCGCAGGACGCCCCTCGATCGGGCCTGCAGTTCACCCGTGCGGCGGATCGACGACGGAGCCACCGCCGTGGCAGCGGCGGGTCGGAGATCGGACGAATTCCGCGGATCGCCGCGAGTCGTGGTGCACTGGGAGACGTATGCCTTCGCACCACGCACCACCGGAGGACCACGTGAGCCACTCATCACCGGCGACGATGCCGGGGACGACACCCGTCATCGACGAGCAGGCACGCCTGCGCTGCCCCCGCTGCAACGCACCGAACGTGGCCGTGACCACGACGGACACCGACCCGAACGTCGCGTGGACCAACCACACCGTCACGTGCCAGAGCTGCCATGCGAGCAACCAGCTCGCGATCGTGTCGGCGTTCGGTCAGGTCGTCATCCGCTGGCTGTCCGACTGACGCCTCACCGCACGACGACGGGGGTGCCCGCCACCGCGAGGGTCTGGGCGGACAGGCTGCCCGCCTGCACCACCACGCGGACCCCGCCCGAGCCCCGGCCGGCACCGCGCACGCAGCGCTCGATCGCCCGGATCGCGGCGGAGCCGAGGAACGCCGTGGGTGCCACCTCGACGATCACGGGCACGACTCCCCCGCGCGACGTCGCGGTGACCTGCGCGTCGAGCAGGCGGGCCGCGTCCTCCGTGTCGAGCACCCCCGCCACGTGGATGACCCCGTCCGCGGCGACCGTGACGAGCGGGCCGCCCGAGAGCGAGGTGGCCGGAGTGGTCACCGGCGGCTGCACGGGGGCCCGTCGCCGCGCGTCGAGCTCCAGCTCCACGCGCGTGCCGGTCTCCCGCGCGTCAACCGCGAGCCGGGCGCCGCTCGACGCCACCATCGCCAGCCCTCGCCCGCGCCCGCTCGTGTCGGGCGTGGCCGGCTGCCACGTGCCGTCGTCCTCGACCGCGAGGGTCAGCGTGGTCCGGCGCAGGCGGCCCTCGACGCGGATCTCCCCCGGCTCCCGGTCGAGGTACGCGTGCTCGACGCAGTTGGCCGCCGCCTCGCTCGCCCCGAGGACGACGGCATCGCGCTCCTCGTGGTCCAGCCCGACGAGCGCGGCCCAGGCGGCCACGCGCTCCCGGACGGTCGCGAGCTGCGTCGCCGTGGCACGCACCGTGAAGGCGAGGTCGGGCGGGGCGGGCCGGCGCGACGCGGCGAGGACGGTGACGTCGTCGACGAACCCCTCGTCGAGCACCCACGGGACGTGCAGGCAGAGTCGCTCGGCGAGCGTGCGTCCCGCGTAGCGGCCGACGACGACGCCGTCCACGGCCTGCACGGCGGCGTCCGCGAGCCGCTGCAGACGCTGGTCGAGCGGCTGCCCGACAACCTCCACGAGGCCGTCGGTGAACAGCAGCAGCGCCTCGTCGTCGCCGACGTGGTCGCGGTGGACCACGCTGCTGTCCTCCACGCCCAACGGGCCGCCGCCGGTCGGCGGCAGCCGGCGCGCGCGGCCGGGGCCCACGACGAGTGGTGCGGGGTGGCCACGGGTCGCGTACTCGAGCTCGCCGGTCTCGGGGTCGAGCAGCGCCACGCACACGGTCGTCGCGAAGGCGTCGCTCGCGACGCGCGCGTACCGGTCCATGGACTCCAGGGCCTCCGACACGCCTGCGCCGTCCAGGAGGCGAGACGCCATCACGGCCCGCAGCTGGCTCATCGCCGCCGACGCCGCGACACCGTGCCCCACGACGTCGCCGACCACGCACGAGACCTTGCCGTCCGGGGTGACGGCGGCGTCGAACCAGTCACCGCCCGCCGCCTGCTCGCGGCCGGCCACGAGGTAGGTCGCCGCGAGGTCGACACGCGGCAGCACCGGCACGCTCGCGGGCAGCAGCGCGCCCTGCAGCGCGATCACGACGTCACGGGCGACGGCGTAACGCTCCTGCGCACCGACGAGCCGCCGCTCGGCTGCGAGCCGCTCCTCGACGAGCGCTGTGACGTCCTGCGCGAGCACGATCACGCCGCGGTAGCGGCCGTCGGCGTCGTACCACGGGTCGAGCGACCACCGCAGCCACACGTCGCGGCGGTCGCCGCTCGTACCCACCTCGAGCAGCACGTGCTCCGCCGGCATGGGGCGCCGCGTCCGCAGCGCCTCGAGGACGCGCGGCACGACCCGCTGCGCGACGGGAGCCGTCAGTGTCTCCTCGGCGGTGCGCCCCACGACGTCGCCGACACCGATCGCGCGCGCGGCACGGTTGGCCGCGACCACGAGCCCGTCCTCCTGGACCGCCGCGACCGCCACCGGCAGGTCCTCGAACGCGCGGACCGACGCCTCGACGCTCGGCGGGAGGGACGACGCGTGCATCTGCCCACCCTGGCACCGCCGTGCGCGCGGCGCGCGCGAGGGGTGGCCGGCGCGACCTCGTCGACGCAGCCGGTCAGCTCAGGGCGGCCAGGCTGCCGAGTGCGTCCACGACGGACACGTCGAGCCCGTGCCCGCCGGCGAGCAGCATCGAGCTGTCGGGGGCGACGAGCACCGTCAGGCGCGCGCCCTGCGCCCGGACCCGGCGGTCGAGCGACGTGAGCACCGAGACGCCCGCCGAGCCGACGTGGGCGGCCTCGCGCAGGTCCACGACGATCCGGCCCGAGCGCTTCGCCTCGTGCATCACGGCCGCCACGGCCGCGGACAGCGAGCCGGCCGTCGCCAGGTCGACCGGGCCCCGGGCCCCGACCACGGGGACGCCGCCCACGGACCGCGTCGACAGGACCAGCGTCTGCGTCTCCTGCGGCGTGGGCACCGCCGCAGCCTCGTCGGCCAAGGACTGGAAGAAGAGCTCGTCGAGCCTCGCGCGCCAGACAGGCGAGAGCCCGCCGGCCGCCTCGACGGCCGTGACCAGCCGCTCGGCGAGCGCGAGGAGCCGCACGTTGCGCTGCTGGGAGCTCCAGCGCAGCAGCTCGAACGCCGCGTCGCCGTCGATGCCGTAGACGAGCATGAGCACGCCCTTGGCCTGGTCGATCACCGCGTGGGACTCCAGCGCCTGGTGCAGCTGGCTGTTGACCTCGCTCGCGACGGTCTCGCGCTGCACGGCGCTCACGTCGACGAGGAAGCCGCTGACGACGCCACCCTCGGCCCGGTCCTCGCGCGCCCCGCTGAACGTGACGGTGCGGTGCGCACCCGTGAGGTCGACGAGCGTGTAGTGCTCGCCGAGGGGCGCCCCGTCCCGCTCGCACGCAGCGATCGCCGCGGCGACCCGCTCCGCGTGGTCGGGGTGGACGTGACGGAGGAACAGGTCGCGCGTGGGCACGACCTCGCCCGGCTCCATGCCGTGGATCTCGAACATCCCGTCCGACCACCACCAGCGGTCACCGTCCGCAGTGAAGTGGTACTGCCCGACCTGAGCCGCATGCTGGGGGTGCACGGCGCCCTCCACCCGGCCACCGAGAGGCCGCTGCTGGACTGCCCGACGGGCTGCTGCTCAACCCGTGCCGGCGGCGCTCGAGGTCGCCGTCCGGATCCGTCGAGGCTAGTGCGCCGCGGGTGCGCTCGCGCGCCGGGACGGTCGCGCGCGTAGCGTGGTCAGGAGTTCGCAGGGTGGCCCGCGAGGAGCGGGGGGTGGCGTGGTCAGCGGTCCGGCGGGGATGCACGCGCTGGTCCGCCTCGACCTGGACGACGCGCTCGTCGAGGTCAGCGGCCCGGTCGGGCGGACGGACGTGCCCGCGCTCCTCGACGTCGTGGCCCGCGCGCAGCGCATCGAGCCGGACCTCGTGGTCGACGTGAGCGCCGCCGACGTCACCGCCGAGGCCCTGGCGGACCTGGGCGCGGCCGCGCGCGCGGGGGCCGGCCCGTGCCGCCCCTTCGCCCTGCGGACCTGACCCGCCGGCGGCACCACGCGACCTTCACGGAACGCACCGCGACGTCCACCAGACCTCCGCCCCGGACGCCCGCGCGGCGTCCACCTGCCGCTCTACCGTGACGGCCATGACCGGCACAGGTGGCTCACAGCCCCCCACCCCTGCACCGCAGCCCACCCCCGACTCCCCCACCCCGCCGGCGGGCCCCGCGCCGACCGCACCGTCGGGCGGCGCGCCGTCGCCCGCGGCGCCGCCGGCGGGCGTACCGCTGGGCACGGCACCGTACGGTCCGCCTCCGTCGTCGCCCGCTGCGCCGGTCCTCGCGCCGCCCCCGCCCGCCGGGAGCCCGTACCACCCGGTCGTCCCCCCGGCCCCGGCAGGCCCCGTGACGCGTGCCGTGCGGGAGTTCCGCGCCGGTGGGGGGCGGGCCGCACCCCTGCCGACGCTCGCGGTCGCGACGGCGTCCGGGCTCCTCGTCGGGGTCGCCGTGGTGGGCCACCGACCGGGTCTCGGGGTCGCGCTCTCGGGTGCGGTGCTGTGGGCGGCCGCGACGCCCGCGCTCGTGCGCCGACGGTCGGTCACGGACGGCTCGCTCGCGGTGCTGTCGGTGGCGCTGCTCGGCGTGGCGGCCGTCCGCGACGCCGGGTGGGTGCTCGCGCTGTGCGTGCTGGCGGCGACCTGGACCGCCACCGCGGCGCTCACCGGGGCGCGCACCGCCCTCGCGGTGCTGGCCGCGCCCGCGTCGTGGTGCGCCGGCGCGCTGCGCGCGCTTCCGTGGCTGCGGCACGGCCTCGGCGAGGCCGTCGGACCGCGGCGCGGGCAGCTGCTGCTGGTGCTGCGCGGCGGCGCGGTCGCCGTGCTCCTCGTGGTCGTGTTCGGCGCGCTGTTCGCGAGCGCCGACCCCGTGTTCGCGAGCCTGCTGCCCCGGCTCGACGTCGGTCACCTGCCGGGGCAGGCGTTCGTCGGCCTCCTCGCGGCGGGCGCGGCTCTCACGGGCGCGCAGCTCGCGCTCGCGCCGCCCCCGTGGTCGGCGGCGACCGCCCGCCCCGGCAGGCCGGTGTCGTCGGCCGAGTGGGTGCTCCCCGTGGCCGCGCTCGACGCCGTCGTGCTCGGCTTCGTCGGCGTGCAGGTCAGCGCGCTCGCGGGCGGGCACCGGCACGTGCTCGAGACCGAGGGTCTCAGCTACGCGCAGTACGCGCGGGAGGGGTTCGCCCAGCTGGTCGTCGCGACGGCGCTCACGCTCGTCGTGCTGGCGGTCGCGGTGCGCCGCGCTCCGCGCTCGGGTCCGCGCGACACGCTGGTCGTGCGCGTCGGCCTGGCGGTGCTCTGCGTGGGCACGCTCGGGGTCGTGCTGTCGGCGCTGCGGCGGATGGACCTGTACGTCGACGCGTTCGGCCTCACGCGCCTGCGGACGACGGTCGCCGTCGCCGAGGGCGTCATGGGCGTCGTGCTGGTGCTCCTGCTGGTCGCCGGCGTGCGGTGGAGCGGCGCGTGGCTGCCCCGCGTCGTGGCCGGGCTCGTCGGGGGCGCGGTGCTCGCGTTCGCCGTCGCGGACCCCGACGCCCTCATCGTCCGGCACAACGCGCAGGCCGACCTGGCGGTGCCGCTCGACGTGCGGTACCTGCAGGGACTCTCGGCGGACGCGGTGCCGGCGATGGACGCCGTCGACGAGCCGCTGCGCACCTGCCTGCTCGCCGGCGCCCAGGTCAGCGAGCCCGAGGGCGGGTTCGGGTGGAACCTGGCCCGGCAGCGGGCGTGGCAGGTCGAGGACGCGCGCGGTTCCGCGTGGTCGTCGGCGCCCGAGGACTGCGTGCCGTCGCGCTGAGGGTCGCCGGCGTCACAGCAGGCGGCGGCTGCCCTCGCGGACCACGCGGAGCCAGCGGTACCCGTACCCGGCCAGCGGCACCGTGACCCGACCGCGCTCGTCGCAGGTCCACTCCTCGGCGTGCAGCAGGTCCACGAGCCGGACGAGCTCGCCGCCGTCGTCGTCGGGGACCGCGTCGGGAAGGTGCAGGGGCACCTCGACGGACTCGTCGCCCAGGTTGTGCAGCGCGAGCGTCGAGCCGTCCTGCCACGTGCTGCGGTGCGCGAGGACGGCGGCGTGCGGCTGGTCGAGGATCTCGACCTCCGTCGCCCAGCCGAGCTCGGGGCTCTCGCGGTACCGCCGCACGAGCGTCTGCACGAACGTCAGCATCGACTCGGGGTCGCGTCGCTGGTCGGCCACGTTGACGTGCTCGGGCCCGTAGCCGCCCTCGGTGACGGGCCCGGCGAGGCGCCCGCGCTGCGCGCGCGAGAACCCGCCGTTGCGCTCCGAGGTCCACTGCATCGGCGTGCGGACCGCCAGCCGGCCCTCGGCCGCGAGGTTCTCCCCCATGCCGATCTCCTCGCCGTAGAACAGCACGGGCGTGCCGGGCAGCGAGAAGAGCAGCGAGTAGACCATGCGGACGCGGCGCGGGTCGCCGCCGAGCATCGGGGGCAGCCGCCGGCGCAGCCCCCGGCCGTACAGCTGCATGTCGGGGTCGGGCCCGAGGGCGGCGAACACCTCGGCCCGCTCGTCCTCGGACAGCTTGTCGAGCGTCAGCTCGTCGTGGTTGCGGACGAACGTCGCCCACTGCGCGTCGCGCGGGATCGGCGGACGCGAGCGCAGCGCGCCCGCGAGCGGCCCGGCATCCTGCCGGGCGAGCGCGAGGTACAGCTGCTGCATGCCGACGAAGTCGAACTGCATCGTGAGCTCGTCGCCGTCCGACTCGCCGTCGCCGTCGTCGTCGCCGAAGAACTGGCGCTGCTGCTCGTAGGGCAGGTTGACCTCGCCCATGAGGATCGCGTCCCCGGTGCGCCGCGTGAGGAACGCGCGCAGCGACTTGAGGTAGTCGTGCGGCCGCTCGATCTCGTCGCCGGGCCCCTTGGCGGCGTCGGCGAGGAAGAACGGCACGGCGTCGACGCGGAAGCCCGACAGCCCGACCTCGGCCCAGTAGCCCACGACCTTCGCGATCGCGTCGCGGACCTGCGGGTTCGCGGTGTTGAGGTCCGGCTGGTGGCGGTAGAAGCGGTGCCGGTAGTACTCGCCGGTCGCCTCGTCGAACGTCCAGATGCCCGACTCCTGGTCGGGGAAGACGACCTGGTCGGACGTGTCGGGCGGCTTCGTCGCGCTCCACACGTAGAAGTCCCGGTAGGGGGACTCCGTGCTGCGCCGGGCCGAGCGGAACCACGGGTGGCGGTCGCTCGTGTGGTTGACCACGAGGTCCGCGATGACGCGGATGCCGCGGTCGCGCGCTGTGCGGATGAGCTCGACGAGGTCGCCCGCGTCGCCCAGCCGGGGGTCGACCGCGAAGAAGTCGACGATGTCGTAGCCGTCGTCGCGGTCGGCCGTCGGGTAGAACGGCATGAGCCACAGGCACGTCACGCCGAGGTCGGCGAGGTGGTCGATGCGCTGGACGAGCCCCGG
The DNA here is from genome assembly GCF_000212695.1 of Cellulomonas fimi ATCC 484. Taxonomy (NCBI): domain Bacteria; kingdom Bacillati; phylum Actinomycetota; class Actinomycetes; order Micrococcales; family Cellulomonadaceae; genus Cellulomonas; species Cellulomonas fimi. The sequence goes on from NC_015514.1 coordinate 2,473,200, forward strand.
GAAGTCGCCGATGCCGTCGTCGTTCCAGTCCATGAACGTCTCGACGTCCAGGCAGTAGATCACCGCGTTCTTCCACCACAGGTCGCCCGTGTCGCGCAGCCTCATGCCGTCACCTCCCGCAGCGCGCCGACGAGGTGCTCGCCCGCCATGTCGAGGAACGCCCGCAGCCCGGTGCCCGCGGGGGCGGCGGTGGGCGCGGCGGACGGGTGCTTGCCGCGGCCGGGCTCGTCGTCGGTCGCGACCTGGTGCACGTAGACGGCGTCGAAGCCGAGCGCGACGAGCGCGGCGATCCTGTCCCGCAGCCGCGCGGGGTCGTGCTCCACGAGGACGGACCGGCGCACGAGGTCGTCGGACAGGTGCGGCACGAGCGCGTCGAAGGACTCGGGCAGGTCGAGGTCCCACGCGACGGGCGGGCCGACGACGTTCGCGGTCCACTGCTCGCGGGCCAGCGCGAACGCGGTGTCCGGGTCGGGCGCCCACGCGACGTGCACCTGCAGCGCGACCGTCCCGCGGCCGCCCGCGGACCGGTACGCCTCGAGCACCTCGCGGAGCACGCGCGGGTCCTGGTTGACCGTGACGAGGCCGTCGGCCCACTGCGCGTGCCGCGCGGCGGTCGCGGGCGTCACCGCGGGCCCCACGAGCAGGGGACGCTCGTCCGGGAGGGTCCACAGCTTCGCGCGGTCGACGGTGACGAGCCCGCGGTGCGTGACCTCCTCGCCGTCGAGCAGCGCGCGGATCACGTCCACGCACTCGCGCAGGCGCGCGTCCCGCTCGGCCTTGGCAGGCCAGCGGTCGCCGGTGATGTGCTCGTTGACGTTCTCGCCGGACCCGAGCGCGACCCAGAACCGGCCGGGGAACATCGCCCCGAGGGTCGCGACGGACTGCGCCACGACCGCCGGGTGGTACCGCTGGCCGGGGGCGTTGACCACGCCGAACGGCAGGGTCGTCGACGCGAGCGCCGCGCCGAGCCACGTCCAGGCGTGGCCGGAGTGGCCCTGCGTCGCGCTCCAGGGCGCCCAGTGGTCCGAGCACATGCCGGCGTCGAAGCCGACGTCCTGCGCGTGGCGGGCGGCCTCGAGGAGCGCGCGCGGGTGGACCTGCTCGTGCGAGTGGTGGAATCCGACGACGGTCATGACGACCGTTCCTACCTGCTCACGGGCGAGGCCGCGCGTCGGGGGCCCGCATCCCGCCGGCGGGACGCCGCACGTCGGGCGTCCCTCCCCCTGCCGCGCGCCGGCAGACGGCGCGCGGCACGGCCGGGTTCAGCGGTGGCCGGCTCCGGCCGACGCGGGGCGCGTCGCGGGGGCTGCGGTGTTGTCCCGCGTCGCGCGGTTGGTCACCGTGACGGGCAGCGGCACGACGGTGGCCGACGGAGCGGGGGTCGCGGCGGCGGCGGCGCGGCGCGCGCGGACGCGCTCGACGAGGCGGGCGCGGAGCGTGACGCGGTGCGACTCGGGCTCGAACGCCGTGCCGGAGGCGGCCTGGAAGGCGACGAGCCCGGCGGCGGGGTGGCCGGAGACGCCGGCGGCCAGGGCGGTGAGGTGCGTGATGTTCATGGCGGGTCCTTCGTGATGGGAACGCTTCCAGCCTACGGGAAACGCTTGCCCATTCATGGGACGAAAGCCGTGGACCCACCCGCTCCCGTGCGTCGCGTGCGTCACACCCCCACCGGACGCACGTCCCCCGAGCGGGGCCGCGCCAGCAGCGACGCGAGCGCCAGCAGCACCACGGCCACGACCGCCACGGTCGCGACGTACGCGGGCGTGAGCGGCGACCCCAGCACGATCGCCAGGGCGGCGCCCACGGCGACGACCACCCGCACCAGGACGCGCTGCTCGTCCAGCCAGACGCCGACAGGGCCCGTCGAGACCCCGCGTCGCTCCCCCGACGTCCGCAGGCCCGCGACGCCCCGCGACCACGACCGGCGCAGCGCGACCGCGGCCGCCGTCCGGCCGGAGACGAACGCGACCGCCGCCACCACCACGCCCAGCACGAGGGCGGAGCGCAGCGTGACCCGCAGCAGCGAGACGACCTGGTCGTACACGACGACCGCCGCGTCGGGCCGCTGCACCTCGGGTGGCAGCGCGTTCGCGTAGACGGACCGGCCGACCGCGAGCGCCAGGCCGAGCACGAGCATCGCACCCGCCAGGGTCAGGCCCGCGACCACGAGAGCCCGCGACCGGTTGCGGGCCAGCAGCACGCCGCCCGCGAGCAGCCCGATGACGAGCCACGGCAGCCACGTGCCGAGCACGTCGACGGCGCCGTACGCGTTCTGCAGCCGCACCAGGTCCGCGCTGCTCATGAGCGGGAAGCTCGCGGAGATCGTCGGCAGCCGGTCCACGACCGTGAACCCCGCCTCGGACAGCGTCGAGCGCACCGCCGTGATCACCGGGGTCAAGTCGACGGTGAGCGTGCCCTGCGCGTCGATCGACGCCAGCGCGTCGGGATCACCCCGCAGCACCGCGACGAGCTGGGAGTGCACCGCCCGGTTCGCCTCCGTCCAGGCCGTGTCCAGCGCGTCCGACTCCACCACGCGCTCGACCGTGCGGCGCACGAAGCCCGTCGCCGCGTCGACGAGCGGGCCCTGCAGGGCGAGCACCGCGGACGACAGCCGCGGCGGCAGGCCCGCGTCCGCCACCGCCGTCGTCGCGTCCTCGACCAGCCCGTCGAGGTTCACCGCGTCGACGATCGCACCCGTCACGCGGCTCGTCACCGCCTGCTGCACCTGCGGCTCGTCGACGAGCGGCGCGACCGTCGCGAGGTACCGGTCGGTGTCCGTCACGAGCCCACGGCCCCACGCCGCGACCGCCGCGACGGGCGCGAGCAGCGCGCCGACCACCAGCAGCACGACGGACGCCGTCGCACGCCCCGGCCGCCGGTCACGGCGCGGCCCGCTCTCCGCCGCGGCCACCCCCGGCGCCGGGCCCGAGGCCCGCAGCCGTGCGTTCTCGGCCTCGAGCTCGGCGAGCCGTGCCCGCAGCGCGCGCACGTCCTCGTCGGGCGCAGCCCCCGCACCCGTCGTCCCCGACCCGTCCTGACCGGCCATCGTCCCTCCCGACCCGCGCGACCCGCTCGGTCCGAGCGTCGTCGCGTGGCACGTCGGCGCGCGACACCCGGCGCGGGTACCGTGCGTGCGGGCGCACCCCTGCGCCCGGACGCCGGCCGCACCCACGTGCACGTCGACCCCGGAGGGACCGATGCCCAGACCCCCCGTCCCCGCGCAGGAGCAGGCCGTGCGCGACCCGCGACAGCCTCCCGCCTGGCTCCCGCGGGCGCTCGCCATGACCGCCGCCGCGGTGTTCCTCGGGCTCCTCGCGTGGCGCGCGCTGTCGCTGCTGGGCGCCGTCATCACGATCGTCGTCATCTCGTGGTTCATCGCGCTCGCGATGGAGCCGCTGATCCGCTGGCTCGTCGGGCACGGCATCCGGCGTACCCGGGCGACCGGCATCGTCATGGTCGGCGGCATCGTCGTCGTCCTGGCGATCACCGCGCTGTTCGGCGGCCTGTTCGTGGCGCAGCTCGTCGAGCTCGTGCAGTCCCTGCCCGACTACTACGAGCAGCTGACGACGTGGCTCGACGAGGCGTTCGGCGTCGCGGTGCCACCGGTCGACGAGCTCGTCGCGAGCATCGGCGACAACTGGCAGTCGCTCGCCCCGAGCATCATCGGCATCGGCTCGTCCATCGTCGGCGGCCTGTTCACGCTGTCGTCGGTCCTGCTCGTCGTCTACTACATGGCGAGCGCCGGACCGCGGTTCCGGGCCGCCGTGCTGCGGCTCTTCGCGCCCCGTCGTCAGCGCGAGGTGCAGCGGCTGTGGGAGGTGTCGCAGGAGAAGGTCGCGGACTTCATCAACTCGCGCATCGTGCTCGCGGCGCTCGCGACGGTCTTCACGTTCATCTTCCTGACCGTGCTGGGCATCCCCTACGCGCTGCCGCTGGCCGCCTTCACGGGCGTCGTGTCGCAGTTCGTGCCGACCGTCGGCACCTACATCGGCGGCGCGCTGCCCGTCGCCGTGGCGCTCGCCGTGAGCCCGGTCAAGGGCCTCGCGGTGCTGGCGTTCATCATCGCCTACCAGCAGGTCGAGAACCTCGTGTTCTCGCCCAAGGTGTCCGCCCGGTCGCTCGAGCTGAACCCCGCGGTCTCGTTCCTCGCGGTCATCGCGTTCGGCGCCGTGTTCGGGCCGATCGGCGCGTTCCTCGCCCTGCCCGTGGCCGCCACGATCCAGGCCGTGTCGTCGACCTACGTGCGCCGCCACGAGCTCGTCGACGCCGCGCTCCTGGAGGAGGACGAGCAGACGCAGAAGGACCAGGGCTGGCGCGGCGTCGAGGACGCCCCGTCGCCCGTCGCGCCGATCGTCACCGACGACCGTCAGCCGTAGAAGACACGCTCCACGACCGCGCGGGCACGCCGGGCCGTGCGCAGGTAGTCCTCCTCGAGGACGTTGCCCGCGCCCGCCGGGTAGCCCGCGACCCGTGCCACGCCCGCGAGCGCCTGCCGGTCGTGCGGCAGGACGTCGGCGTGCGCGCCCTCGGCTCGACCCGTCCAGAGCACGTTCGCATCCCGCAGCCGGGACGCGAGCTCCCACGCCTCGACGAGCACGCGTGCGTCGTCGGCGGACAGCAGCCCGGCGTCGTGCGCGGCCGCGAGCGCGTCGAGCGTGGACGTCGTCCGCAGCCCCTCGACCTCGTGCGCGTGCTGCAGCTGCAGGAGCTGCGCGGTCCACTCGACGTCGGCGATGCCGCCGCGTCCCAGCTTGAGGTGCCGGGCGGGGTCGACCCCGCGCGGCAGCCGCTCCGACTCCACGCGCGCCTTGATCCGGCGCACCTCGCGCACGGTCGCCGCATCCAGGCCGCCCGCCGGGTACCGCAGCGGGGCGACGAGCTCGACGAACCGCTCCCCCAGCCCGGCGTCGCCGGCGACGGGGCGGGCGCGCAGCAGCGCCTGGCTCTCCCACGGCGAGGACCAGCGGCCGTAGTACTCCGCGTAGGCGTCGAAGGACCGCACGAGCGGACCGTTGCGGCCCTCGGGTCGCAGGTCGGCGTCGACCGCGAGCGCCGGCTCCGGGCCGACCGAGCCGAGCAGCGCGCGGACCTGCGTCGCGACCGACAGCGCGAAGTCCTGCGCGAGCACCGGGTCCGCGCCGTCGACCGGGTCGTGCACGAACAGCACGTCGGCGTCGGAGGAGTACCCCATCTCACGCCCGCCGAGCCGGCCCATCGCGACGACGAGCATGCGCGTCGGGTTCTCGTCCACCCCGTGCGCGACGCGCGCCTCCCACTCGGCGACCCGCAGCGTGCCTGCGAGCACGACGTCGGCGGAGGCGGTGAGGCTGCGTGCGGCGCGCACCCCCGTGACGACGCCCAGCACGTCGGCCGCGGCGGTACGGGCGAGCTCCCGGCGCCGCAGGCCGCGCAGCGCGAGGACCGCCGGCACGGGCTCGTGCGCGCGGGTGAGCACCGCGTCCGCCTCGGCGGACAGCCGTTCGGCGGTGCGCGGCTCGAGCTCCGCGTCCTCGGCGAGCCACGTCACCGACCCCGGCGAGCGCGACAGCGCGTCCGCGACGTAGCGGGACGTCGACAGGACGTGCGCGAGCCGCTGCGCGACCGTGCCCGAGTCGCGCAGCAGCTTGAGGTACCAGTGGGTCGTGCCGAGTTCGTCGGACAGGCGCCGGAACGCGAGCAGCCCGCCGTCGGGGTCGGCGCCGTCGGCGAACCAGCCGATCATCACCGGCAGGAGCTGGCGCTGGATCGACGCGCGCCGCGAGACGCCCTCGGTGAGCGCCGCGAGGTGGCGCAGCGCCCCGGCCGGGTCGCGGTAGCCGATCGCGGCGAGCCGGGCCCGGGCGGCGTCCGGCGCGAGGCTCGCCTCCTCGGTCGACAGCTGCGCGGTCGCGGGCAGCAGCGGCCGGTAGAACAGCTCCTCGTGCAGGTGCCGCACGTCGCGGCGCACCGACCGCCACCGTTCGAGCAGGCCCTGCGCGCCCTCGGCCCGCAGCCCGACCGAGCGGGCCAGCCGCTGCAGGTCTGCCTCCGCGGTCGGCAGCAGGTGGGTGCGGCGCAGGCGGTGCATCTGGATGCGGTGCTCGAGCAGGCGCAGCCAGCGGTAGCAGACGGCGAGCCGGGCCGCGTGCTCCCGGCCGACGTAGCCGCCCGCCGCGAGCGCCGCGAGCGCGGTCAGCGTGCTGGGGCTGCGGATCGTGTCGTCGGCCCGGCCGTGCACGAGCTGCAGGAGCTGCACCGTGAACTCCACGTCGCGCAGCCCGCCGATGCCGAGCTTGAGCTGGCGGTCCGCCTCGGCCGCGGGGACGTGCTGCTCGACGCGCCGCCGCATCGCCTGCGCGTCCTCGACGAAGTTCTCGCGCTGCACGGCCGCCCACACGAACGGCTGCGTCATGTCCGCGTAGGCGCGGCCCAGCTCGGGGTCGCCCGCGAGCGGCCGGGCCTTGAGCAGCGCCTGGAACTCCCACGTCTTGGCCCAGCGCTCGTAGTACGTGCGGTGGCTCGCGAGCGTGCGCACGAGCGGGCCGTCCTTGCCCTCGGGGCGCAGCGCGGCGTCGACCGGCCACAGCGCGGGCTCCGCCGACGCCACCGAGCACACGCGCGCGAGCCCGGCCGCGAGCCGTGCTCCGACCGCGAGCGCGTCCGCCTCGTCCACGCCCTCGACCGGTTCGGCGACGTAGACGACGTCGACGTCGCTCACGTAGTTGAGCTCGCGCCCGCCGGTCTTGCCCATGCCGATCACGGCGAGCCGGACCCCCGCGCCGTGGTCGTCGAGGTCGGCGCGGGCGACCGCGAGGGCCGCCTCGAGCGCCGCCGCGGCGAGGTCCGCGAGGGCCGCCGCGACACCCGGCAGGCGGGACAGGGGGTCGCCGGTCGTGACGTCCGCGGCGGCGATGCGCAGCAGACGGGTCCGGTAGGCGCGGCGCACGTCGTCGGTCGTCTCCGCCGAGCCGGCGCGCGCGACGGGGACCGCGGCGTCCGGGTCGGCGCCGACGGCCCGCAGGAGCTCGGCACGGACGTCCCCGACGGGCACGCCGAGCGCGGGGGCGTCGTCGACGAGCACGTGGAGGTTCTCGGGGTGCGCGACGAGCGTGTCGCCGAGCGCGACGGAGGTGCCCGCGACGCCGAGCAGGCGCGCCCGCGCCGGGCCGTCGTCGGTGAGCACGTCGCGCAGCAGGGCGGCCAGCTCGGGCCGCTCACGCACGGCGCCCGCGAGCTTCGCGAGCGTGAGGAGCGCCTGGTCCGGGTCGGCGAGGTCGCCGAGCGCGCCGGCGAGCAGCGCGGGCGCGTCGGGCACGACCTCGAGCAGCGCGGCGTCCGCGAGCAGCCGCTCGGCGCGCGCGACGTCCGCCACGCCGGCACGCGTGAGGCGCCCGGCGAGGCTGCCGCTGCGGCCGTCGACGCTCACGCGGCACCTCGCCCGACGCCCCGCGCCGCCCCGGACGGGGCGGGCGGGCAGCCCAGCACGGGAGCCGTCACAGGACCGGCAGGAACCGCCGCAGCTCGTACGGCGTGACCTGCGCGCGGTACTCGTCCCACTCCTGGCGCTTGTTGCGCAGGAAGTAGTCGAACACGTGCTCGCCGAGGGTCTCCGCGACGAGCTCGGAACGCTCCATGACGGCGATCGCGGCGTCGAGCGACTGCGGCAGCGGGTCGATGCCGAGCGCGCGGCGCTCCGCGTCGGTCAGCTCCCACACGTCGTCCTCGGCACCCTCGGGGAGCTCGTAGCCCTCCTCGATGCCCTTGAGCCCCGCGGCGAGGATGACGGCGAACGCCAGGTACGGGTTGGTCGCCGAGTCCACCGCGCGGTACTCGATGCGGCTCGAGTTGCCCTTGCCGGGCTTGTAGAGCGGCACCCGCACGAGCGCGGAGCGGTTGTTGTGGCCCCAGCAGACGTAGCTCGGCGCCTCGGCGCCGCCCCACAGCCGCTTGTAGGAGTTGACGAACTGGTTCGTCACCGCGGTGATCTCCGCCGCGTGGCGCAGCAGCCCCGCGATGAACGAGTGCGCGGTCTTCGACAGCTCGAGGTGCCCGCCCGGCTCGTGGAACGCGTTGCGGTCGCCCTCGAACAGCGACAGGTGGGTGTGCATGCCCGAGCCCGGCTGGTCCGCGAGCGGCTTCGGCATGAAGGACGCGAACACGCCCTGCTCGAGCGCGACCTCCTTGACGACGGTGCGGAACGTCATGATGTTGTCGGCCGTCGTGAGCGCGTCCGCGTAGCGCAGGTCGATCTCGTTCTGGCCCGGGCCCGCCTCGTGGTGGGAGAACTCCACCGAGATGCCCATGGACTCCAGCATCGTGATCGCGGCGCGCCGGAAGTCGTGCGCCGTGCCGCGCGGGACGTGGTCGAAGTAGCCGCCCTGGTCGACCGGGACGAGCGGCTGCGCGGGGTCGGCCGGCGCCTCGAAGAGGTAGAACTCGACCTCGGGGTGCGTGTAGAAGGTGAACCCCTGGTCGCTCGCGCGGGACAGCGCGCGCTTGAGCACGTGCCGCGAGTCCGCGAGCGACGGCTGCCCGTCGGGCGTCAGCAGGTCGCAGAACATGCGGGCGGTGCCGTGGCGCTCGCCGCGCCAGGGCAGCACCTGGAACGTCGACGGGTCCGGCTTGGCGATCATGTCGGCCTCGTAGACGCGCGTGAGGCCCTCGATGGCGCTGCCGTCGAAGCCGATCCCCTCGGCGAACGCGTTCTCCAGCTCCGCCGGCGCCACGGCGACCGACTTGAGGATCCCGAGCACGTCGGTGAACCAGAGACGGATGAAACGGATGTCCCGCTCCTCGACGGTGCGGAGCACGAACTCCTGCTGCCTGTCCATGGCGTACATCCTGCCCGATGGGGGCGCCGTGTCGACGCCGTCTCACGTCCCGGCGGCGAGGCGCGCCCGCGGCGGTGACTAGGCTCGACGCATGACGACCCTCCGCATCGCCCTCGCGCAGATCGACACGTGCGTGGGCGACGTCGACGGCAACGCGGCGGCCGTCCTGTCCTGGGCGCGACGCGCCGCCGACGCCGGTGCGCACCTCGTCGTGTTCCCGGAGATGACGCTCACGGGCTACCCCATCGAGGACCTCGCGCTGCGCGCGTCGTTCCGGCGCGGTGCCGAGGCGGCCCTGCAACGCACCGCTGCGGAGCTGGCCGCGGCCGGGCTCGGCGACCTCGCCGTGCTCGTCGGGACGGTCGGCGAGCGCGGGCAGGGCGACGTCGACGCGCCGGACGACCGTGGCCTGCCGACGAACCAGGCGGTGCTGCTGCAGCACGGGCGCGTCGTGACGCGCTACGACAAGCACCACCTGCCGAACTACGGCGTGTTCGACGAGTTCCGGATCTTCGCGCCCGGCGACGCGACGTGCGTCGTCGACGTCGCGGGCCGCCGGGTGGGCGTGGTCGTGTGCGAGGACATCTGGCAGGACGGCGGGCCCGTCGCGCAGATGGACGAGAACGACGTCGACCTGCTGGTCGTCCTCAACGGCTCCCCGTACGAGGAGGGCAAGGGGCACGTCCGCGTGGAGCTCGCCCAGCGGCGCGCGCGCGAGGTCGACGCGCCGGTCGCGTACGTGAACCTCGTCGGCGGCCAGGACGACCTCGTGTTCGACGGCGGCTCGTTCGTCGTCGGCACCGACGGCGAGCTGCTGGCCGGTGCGCCGCAGTTCGTCGAGCACCTGCTCCTGTGGGACCTCGCAGAGCGCGGCACGGCGCCGGTGCGCGGCGCGGTCGCCGCCCCGCTCGCGCCCGACGAGGAGGTGTACCGGGCGATCGTCACCGGCCTGGCCGGCTACGTCCGCAAGAACGGCTTCCGCTCGGTCGTGCTCGGCCTGTCGGGCGGCATCGACTCGGCGCTCACCGCCGCGATCGCGGCGGACGCGATCGGCGGCGAGAACGTCGTCGGCGTGTCGATGCCGTCGTCGTTCTCGTCCGCGCACAGCAAGGACGACGCCGCGGACCTCGCGAAGCGGCTCGGCGCGGACCTGCGCGTGCAGCCGATCGCGTCCGTGGTCGACGCGTTCCAGGCGCAGCTCGCGCTCGAAGGCGTCGCCGAGGAGAACCTGCAGGCACGCGTGCGCGGCGTGCTGCTCATGGCGGTCTCGAACCGCGAGGGGCACCTCGTCATCGCGCCCGGCAACAAGTCGGAGCTCGCGACGGGCTACGCCACGATCTACGACGCGGGCAGCATCGGCGGCTTCGCGCCCCTCAAGGACGTCGACAAGTCGCGCGTGTGGGCGCTGGCCCGGTGGCGCAACGCGTACGCCGAGGCCCGGGGCGAGGTGCCGCCGATCCCCGAGTCGTCCATCACGAAGCCGCCGTCCGCGGAGCTGCGCCCCGGCCAGCTCGACCAGGACTCGCTGCCGCCGTACGACCTGCTCGACGAGGTGCTCGACGCGTACGTCGAGCACGCCGAGGGGCGCGCGGAGCTGCTGGCCCGCGGCTTCGACCCGGCGGTCGTCGACAAGGTCGTCACGCTCGTCGACCGTGCCGAGTGGAAGCGCCGGCAGTACCCGCTCGGCCCCAAGGTCACGGCGCTCGCGTTCGGGCGCGACCGCCGCCTGCCCGTCACGTCCCGGTGGCGCGAGCCCTGAGCCGCCGCACCGCCCGCACGACCCCCGACCCGTCCTGACCCCCGGAGCAGCCCGATGAGCCAGACCCCCAAGCGCGTGCGCGTCCACCACCTGCGCGAGGCGAAGACGCGCGGCGAGCGCCTGACGATGCTCACCGCGTACGACGCCGTCACCGCGCGCATCTTCGACGACGCGGGGGTCGACATGATGCTCGTGGGCGACTCGATCGGGAACACCATGCACGGGCACGCGACGACGCTGCCCGTCACCGTGGACGACCTGATCCCGCCCGCGCGGGCCGTCGCGCGTGCCCGCCAGCGGGCGTTCGTCGTGGTCGACCTGCCGTTCGGCTCGTACGAGGCGGGCGCCGAGCAGGCGCTGGGCACCGCGGTCCGGATGATGAAGGAGACGGGCGTCGACGCGGTCAAGCTCGAGGGCGGGCGCCGCGTCGTGCCGCAGATCCGCGCGCTGACCGACGCTGGGATCCCCGTCGTCGGGCACCTCGGCTACACGCCGCAGTCGGAGAACCTCTTCGGCGGGCCGCGCGTGCAGGGGCGGGGCGACGTCGCCGCCGAGCGGCTGTCCGAGGACGCGGTCGCGATCGTCGAGGCGGGTGCCGTCGCGGTGGTGCTCGAGATGGTGCCGGCCCCGCTCGCGGCGCGGATCACGGAGATCGTCGCGGTGCCCACGATCGGCATCGGCGCGGGCGCGCAGTGCGACGGCCAGGTGCTGGTGTGGGTCGACATGGCGGGCATGACCGACTGGTCGCCGCGGTTCGCCAAGCGCTTCGGCGAGGTCGGCGCCGCGCTGCGGTCGGCGGCCGCCGCGTACGTCGACGAGGTCCGCGGCGGGACCTTCCCCGACGCCGCCCACCAGTTCGACGCGTGAGGTCCCGCGCCCGCGCCTGGTCGGCGGTCGCCGCGGGGCTCGTGCTCGTCGTCCTGGTCGTGCTGGCCGTGCCCGTCGGCGCAGGTGCGCTCGGCGTCGCGCAGCTCGTCTCGTTCCGGGCCGTGCTGGCCCTCGGCGCGCTGGTCCTCGCCGCGGCTCTCGTCGCCGTCCCGACCACGCGTCGACGGCTGCGGCCGCTCGTCGCCGTGCTCGCGGTCGGCGCGCTCGCGCAGGTCGCGGTCCTGGTGTGGCGGTCGGTGCCGCTGCCCGCCGCGCCCACGCAGGCCGACGACGAGGTCGTGGAGCTCGCGTTCAACACGCTCGACACCGTGGGGCCGCAGGAGCTCGCGCGGCTGGTCCTCGACCAGGACGCCGACGTCGTCGTCCTCCCGGAGACGTCGCGCACGACGGCCGACGGCGTCGCGCTGCTGCTGCGGGCCGCGGGCCGTCCCGTCCTCGTCCACGCCGCCGACAGCGACGTGCGCGGCATCGCCGGCACCTCGCTGCTCGTCGCTGCCGACCTCGGCGTCTACCCGGACGCGCAGGTCCTGCCCACGCGCCTGGGGTCGCTGCGCGCCGAGCCGGCCGACGGCGGGCCGGTCCTGGTCGCCGCGCACCCCGCGGCACCGATCACTCCGGGGTCCATGACGACGTGGCGCACCGAGACGGCCCTCGTCGTCGCGCAGTGCGCGTCCACGCCTGGCGCGATCGTCGCCGGCGACCTCAACGCGACGCTGGACCACCCCGCGCTGCGGGACCTGGGGCAGTGCGTGGACGCCGCACGCGCCGCGGGGGCCGGGGCCCGCGGGACGTGGCCGTCGACGGTCCCGAGCCTGCTCGCCGCACCGATCGACCACGTGCTCGTCGACGGGCGCTCGTGGCGCGTGACGGGCTTCGAGGTCCTGGGCCGCACGGGCGCGAGCGACCACCGGCCCGTCGTCGCCCGGCTCGTCCGCCGCTGACGCACGCCGGGAGCCACGCCGGGATCACCGGCTGCGGCGGTCCTCCTCGTCCCACGCCTCGGTCCGCTCCTTGGCCCGCTGCAGCGCGTGCTCGGCCGCCTCCCGCGTCGGGTACGGACCCATGAGCTTGCTCCAGTCGCTCCGGCGCCCCTCCTCGACCGCGTGCGTCTCGGTGTTGTACCAGTACTCCGCGCCCATGCCGCACTCCTCTCGGTCCCGGCCGCGACGCCCGACCGGCGGGTGCCCCGCCCGGGCGTCCCGGCCCGCAGTCCGTAGACTGCCAGGTATGCCGCCCGTGCACGCGCCACGATCCGCCCTGGTCCCGGGCACGGTGAGCCCTCGCCGTGCCGTCCCGCCGGCCATCGCCCGCCCCGAGTACGTCGGGAAGCCCGGACCGGCCCCGTGGCGGGGCAGCGACGTCCTCGACGCGGAGACGATCGAGCAGGTGCGCGTCGCCGCACGCATCGCCGCGCAGGCGCTGGCGGAGGTCGGCCGGCACGTCGAGCCGGGCGTCACGACCGACGCGCTCGACGCCGTCGGCCACGAGTTCCTGCTCGACCACGGCGCCTACCCGTCGACCCTCGGCTACCGCGGCTTCCCGAAGTCGCTGTGCACGTCGGTCAACGAGGTCATCTGCCACGGCATCCCCGACTCGACCGTGATCGAGGACGGCGACATCGTCAACGTCGACGTCACGGCGTTCGTCGGCGGCGTCCACGGGGACAACAACGCGACGTTCCTGGCCGGCGACGTCGACGAGGAGTCCACGCTGCTGGTCGAGCGGACGCGCGAGGCGCTCACGCGGGCGATCAAGGCGGTCCAGCCGGGCCGCGAGGTCAACGTCATCGGCCGCGTCATCGAGAAGTACGCCGCGCGGTTCGGGTACGGCGTCGTCCGCGACTACACCGGGCACGGCGTCGGGCCGGCGTTCCACACGGGCCTCGTCATCCCGCACTACGACGCCGCCCCCGCCTACGACCGGGTCATCGAGCCCGGCATGGTCTTCACCATCGAGCCGATGCTCAACCTCGGCACCTCCGACTGGGTCATGTGGGACGACGACTGGACCGTCGTCACCGCGGACGGCCGCCGCAGCGCGCAGTTCGAGCACACCCTGCTGGTCACCGACACCGGGGCGGAGGTCCTGACACTGCCATGAACCACCACCACAAGAAGAAGCACGCGGTCGCGTTCGGCATCGACATCGGCGGCAGCGGCATCAAGGGCGCCCCCGTCGACCTGGCCGCCGGGGAGTTCTCCGCCGACCGCGTCCGCATCCCCACGCCCCTGCCCGCCACGCCCGACGCGGTCTCCGCGACCGTCGCCGAGGTCGTCGCGTCGTTCGACCTCGACACGGACGTGCCGATCGGTGTCACGTTCCCCGCGGTGATCCTGCACGGCGTCGCGCAGTCCGCGGCCAACGTCGACAAGTCCTGGATCGGCACGGACGTCGAGGCCGCCGTCGGCGCCGCGACCGGCCGCCGCGTGGTCGCCGTGAACGACGCCGACGCCGCCGGCTACGCCGAGGTGCGGTACGGCGCGGCCAAGGACGTCGACGGCGTCGTGCTGGTCGTGACGCTCGGCACCGGGATCGGCTCCGCGCTCGTCGTCGACGGGCGTCTCGTGCCGAACACCGAGCTCGGCCACCTCGAGATCGACGGGTTCGACGCCGAGTCGCGTGCCGCCGACAGCGCCCGCGACCGCGAGGACCTCGACTGGGCGACCTGGGCGCAGCGCCTGCAGCGCTACTTCACCGTGGTCGAGAACCTGTTCTGGCCCGACCTCATCGTGGTCGGCGGCGGCGTCAGCAAGCACCACCAGCAGTTCCTTCCGCTGCTGGACCTGCGGACCCGCATCGTCCCGGCCGAGCTGCGCAACGCGGCCGGCATCGTCGGCGCGGCGGCACTCGCCGCCAGGGCCCACTGACGCGCACCCGCCCGCGCCCGCTGCTCGAGGTCGCCCCCGGCGTCCACGTCGCGACGAGCGCGGTCTACGCGACGACGTCGAGCGTGGTGGTCGGCGACGACGGTGCCGCCCTGGTCGTCGACCCGGCGCTCACGGCGTCCGAGGTCGCCGGCCTGTCGGCGGCCGTCGCCCGGCGCGGGTGGCGGCCGCGGGCCGTCTGGTCGACGCACGCGCACTGGGACCACGTGCTCGACGGTCCCGGCCTGCGCGGCCTGCCGCGGTGGCGAGGCGGACCGGCGCGGACGGTCGACACCGGCTGGCGGTCCCGGACCGAGGCCGAGCGCGACGCCGACCCGGAGCTCGCCCGGCACCTGTCCACGCACGAGGACGCGGCCCCCGACGTCGTCCTCGAGGCCCCGCTCCCCTACCCCCGTGCCGCCGACGGTCGCGTCGACTGGTCCGGCCCGACGCTCGTGGTCGTCGAGCACACCGCGCACGCCCCGGACCACGGTGGACTGGTCGTCGTCGACGCCCGCGTCCTGGTCTGCGGCGACATGCTCTCGGACCGCGAGGTGCCGCTGCTCGACACCGACGCGCCCGACCCGCTCGGCCGCTACGCCGCCGGTCTCGACGCCCTGGAGCGTGCCGCCGTGGAGCACGACGTCGACGTCGTCGTCCCCGGGCACGGCACACCGGGCGACGGTGACGAGCTGCGCCGACGCCTCGACGCGGACCGTGCCTACCTCGACGGCCTGCGCACCGGTGCCGCGGCCGCGGACCCCCGGCTCGCGGACCCGCAGGTCGCGGCCGTGCACGACGCGCAGGTCGCGTCCCTCCACCACCACGAGGAGCCCTGAACCGGATCGCAGGTGCGACGATGGCGGCGTGGAGTGGCTGTGGGGCGTCGGCGGTGTCGTCGTCGTGCTCGTCGCCGCGGACCGCATGGTCGCGCGCGGCTGGTTCGACCGGCGCCGGCCCAAGGTACGCGTCCCGTCCGGCTCGGCGGGGTCCGGCATGTTCGGTGGTCTCGTCGAGGTGTTCCAGCCGAGCCTGCAGCACCTGACCGCGGAGCAGGACCGCCGGCGGCACGACGTGCAGCTGGCCGGCGACGCCGCACCGCCCGTCGACCTCGACGCCGGGATCGCGCGGCTCGACCCGCCGGTGCCACCCGACGCCTGACGACCCGCGCGTCAGTCGCCCGTGTCGGCCCTCGAACGCTCCGCGAGCGCCCACGCCTCGAGCTCGTCGCCGTGCTGCCGGACGAACTCCTCCTCGAGGTCGCGCAGGGCTGCCGCCCGCCGGGCGGCCAGGTCGACCTCCTCCTGGCAGTCCAGGTCCGCGACCGCGAGGACCGTCTCCGCCCGTCGCACCGCGGCGACCTGGTCGGCGTCGACCTGCACGAGACCGTCGGTGCCCGTCGTCTGCGCCGCGTCGAGCACGGCCCGCACCGACGCCTCCGCCGCCTGCGGGTCCGTCAGGCCCGCGTGCCCGCGCTCCGCCATGCAGCGCGACCACTCCGACGTCGCCTCCTGCACCGCGGACGCGTCGTCCACCCGGTCATACAACGCGTCCATCTCCGCGAGGAGCTCCTGCCAGTCGGGGTGCGCGAGCAGGACGCCGTAGACGGCGTCCCACGCCGCGTTCGTGCACCCGCCGACCTGTGCGACGACCCCTGCCGCGTCCTTCTCGCCGGTGCCGTACAGCTCGGCGTCGAACGCCTCCTGCGCCCCCGGCGTGAGCGTCGCCCGATAGGCCGCATTCGCGTCGGCCGCGTCCGCCGTCGCCACCTGCGCCTGCCAGGGGTCGGTCGTGACGCCGTACCCGAACTGCTCGCGGAACGCGCGCGACCCCGGCGCCGGGACGTCGTCGGCGAGCACCGGGCCGGCCGCCGGCGTGACCGCCGGGACGTACTCGAAGCCCGCGTCCTTCATGCACGCCGCGATGTGCTCTTCGTACCGCCGCTGCTGCGCCTGCGAACGGTCCTCCTGCTCGCCCGCCGTACCGTAGGCGAGCTCACGGTAGGGCGCGAGCGGACCACCTGCCGCCTCGTCCGGCCCCGCTCGACCGGAGCACCCGGCCGCGAGGAGCGCCGCCACGACCAGCACGGCCGTCCGTCCGCCGCGTCGCACGTCAGCCGCCGACCGGGAACTCGCCGATCACGGTCCGCCCGTCGCTCTCGTACACGGGCACCACCCGCACGTTCACCGCGGCCGCCCGGTCGAGCGCGAGCGCGCACAGCGCGGCGTCGTCCGTCCCGGCCGGGCGCGCGGCCGTGATGCCGCCCGCCGCGAGCAGGGCGTCGAGCAGCTCGGTCGCCCGTGCGGTCGCCGAGCCCGTCACCACGGCTTCCTGGATCGCGTCGAGCGCCGCGGTCCCCGCGGCCACGTCGACCGACGTCGCCGGCCCGGCACCGAGCTCGGTCGTGACGGCGTCGAGCGCCGCGGAAACCGACGCCTCGTCCCGCCGCGCCTGCTGCTCGACGGCCTCCGTGGGGTTCGCAGGCTCGTCCGCGTACAGGTCGACCTTGCGGACGTAGCCCACGGTCCCGTCGTCGGTCTCGACCTGGATGAGGTCGGGCTCGGCGTCCCGGTCGGCGGCGCCCAGCGCCGAGCCGTACGTCAGGCCGTCCGCGTTGGTCGACGCCGCCGCCGGGGACGGCGTGGTGCCGTCCGGGCTGGAGCACCCGGACAGCACCACGACCGCGACCACCAGCAGGGCGACACCCCACCGCAACGTCACCGGGCGGTGGGCATTCCCTCCCTGCCGCACTGCTCAGGCGTTCTGCTGCGGCGACTTGTACGTGTAGTGCGCGTTGTACGACGAGCCGTTCCAGACCTTCACGACGCCGTAGCTGTAGTACGAGCCGGACCGGTAGAGGGTGCCCGAGGGGATCGACAGGCCCGACGCCGCCCCCGAGTTGTACGTGAAGCCGCCCTCCTTGACCAGCGAGCCCGCCGAGTTGAACAGGCGGCCGTTCGCGCCCATCCACCCGGACGCCACGTTGCCGGACGAGGAGTTGATCCGCGAGTACGCCCACGCCGAACCGGTGTTCGTGTAGACGACTGCCTGCGCGGTGTAGGACTTGCCGTTCGCCGACAGCGAGCTGACGCTGCTGGACGCCGAGCCCGCCTGCGCGGCACCGATGCCGGCGAAGGTGAGCACTGCGGCGCCCGTGACGGCGACGACGGTCCTGACGAGTGCGTGACGCATGAGACCCCCTGGTTGCGTTGGACTGCCCCGGATGCCCGGTGCGTCCGGAACGTACCAAACCCCGCCGACAGACCGACAGGGGTGGGGGCCGACGAATCCGCAGGTCGGGCGGCGTCAGCCGCGGCGACGCCCGGCGTTCACCGCACGGACGTCCGCGCCCGGTCGGCCGGGCGTCAGCTCAGTGGGCGCCTGCTGCGCTGCCGCGCCGCCGCCTCGCGCTCCTGCTCCGCCAGGAGCCGGTGCCGCGCCGCGCGGGCCAGGTAGTAGCCGCGACGTTCGGTGCCCGACGCGGCAAGCCCGTCGAAGAACAGCGCGGCGCGCTCGTGCGCGTCGCGCGCCTCCTCGTGCACGCGCAGCGCGTGCGCGACCAGGTCGGTCGGGGCGAAGGTCTCGGAGACGTCCCGCAGGACGTTCGGCGGCACGGCGGGCGATGCCGCGACGTCCGGCGTGACGTGGATGGTGGCCATGTGGTCCCCCTCGGCGACGCTGCCGTCCGGGCACGGACGTGATGGGCGGCCTCCCCCTCCCTGGTGAGGCCAGGTGCCCAGTCTCGGACCGCTGCCGCCGGAGCGCGACCGGAGGACGCGCCGGATCGCGGACGGTGCGGATGAGTCGTCGACACGCCGGGCTTCGGAGAATCAGCGTCTGAGCTGCGCCCGTCGCGGCGACGCGCCCTGGTCGACCACGGCAACGGAGACCACCGACTCGACGAGCGCGACCCAGAGGGCGTTGCCCGGCATACGCGCCGGAGGCCGCCTGGGGCGCGTCAGACGACCTCCAGCCGCGTCGCCGCAAGGTCCGGCTCTGATTGCCGGGTTGGTGCCCGCCTACGCGAGCCCGTACACCTCCCGAGTGAGGGTGCACCGGGTGTCAGTTCTCGCGGGAGCGGCGCCTTCGACGTTCGCGCGTCCGAAGGTGGCCGATGAGTCGAGCTTCACGACGCCCCAGCTGAGCCTGATCTCGTCCGAGGTGACCGTAGCTCGCGGCCCGAGAGCCACCAGGTACGTCTCGCCCTCGTCATCCGGGGTCACGTACAGGCAACCGTCTTCGGCTATGAAGATCCGGCCCGTGTGGGCGACGTCGTCTCCGACCTGTTCGCCGTGATTCCGCAGGAACGTGACACCGTCGGACGTCTCCAGGGTCAGGCCGGATTCGGACTGGCGGCTGAACCAGAGAACGCCCCCCGCGATGATGACGAGAGCGGCGACAGAACCGGTAAGGATGACCCTAGAACGCGACACGGCGCCGACTCCTTAGCTCGTCACGACAGTGACGCCCAGCAGCGCGAGCGATCCGATTCCGCTGAACTGGTCGTAGAGGTAGTCCGACCCCCCGGAATGGACCCCGTGAGCCTTGTTGCCGTAGAACCACGGGCCGCCCGAGTCGCCCGGTGACGCGTTCTCGTTGACCGTCCGGAACAGGCCGCAGAACGTCGGGAATCCGCTGTAGGTCGTGCAGTTCCCCTTGGACTCAACCGTGTCACAGGAGAACCCGGAGGTCAGCCCGAACTTGCAGACTGCGCCGCCGACAACGGCGTCACCAGCAGACGTCACCAGCCGGTACTGCCCGAAGTTGTACTGGAAGGAGTTGCCTGACGTACCTGCCGTGAACCGAGTCCAGCGCACGTCACGATCCCTTCTTCGTCGCGCCAGGGCAGAGCACGATCTCGCCGGAGCCGTTGCCCCAGGTCGCGGCTACGAAGTCGTCAGGCAGCCGGTTACGCACTCGCTCGGCGGATGTGGTGAACTCCGAGAGCCCGGCGAACCGCTGCAGCACCTCGCTGAGTGGCTGGCCGTACTGCGTGGCGTACATCTGAAGGTCCTCGAGCTCCGCGGGAGTGAACCGGGCGGTGAGCGACGCCGCGACGGGCTGCTGCGGGCTGGGTGCGGCGCTCGCCGCTGGCGCGACTGCCGCGAATCCTGCGACGAGCGCGATCGAGAGCACCGCCCGTACCTTCACGGTCATTTCCCCTGCTTTCGTCTTGGACGACTCCGATGTCGGTCCGTGCTTTGAGAAAATAGCGACCGTCGCCGCTGGCCGTGGCCAGTTCGGCCAGTCCTTTCGCCCGATGTCCGAAACTGGCCACAGCCGTGCGTCGAGAATGCCGCGCCTGGCGTCGTGAACTTGCTCGGCCTGCGGGCGCTGTGGCGTGTCAGACGAGCGACTCGAGCTCGTTGGTGCGATCCAGCAGGCTCGGGACCGTGGACGAGGCGACGGCGGCCCGATACGTCGCGACGGGGTTGCGGACTCCGCGAATCTGCGTGCGGTACACCGCGGGGTCGTTGGCGGACGTTGCCTCGGGCGCGACCTCGAACATCGGCAGCTGGTCGGCGCGGACCAGACGGTTCCACCGCTCACCCTCGCCGCGGTGCGGGAATGGTGTGTGCCGCGTCCCGTGGAGGTCACTGCCACAACCACCACCGCGCCCGCTCGGACATCGGCGGCCGGCCGCCGATCACGAGGCAGACCAACCTCCCTGGACATCGCATCTAGGCGGGAGCTCCGTGGAGCCACGCGTCCTCACACCGGAACACGCTGCGCGTTCATCAACACCTGACGAGCCCCCACGAGCCTCCACGGGCTCCCAAGAAGGAGCGTTTCCGCAGGTCAGGCCAGGTAACGGGCGGATGAGTCAGTCGGTACGCCGGGTTCTGTCCCCGTGCCCGGTTGCCCCGGCACGGGTGGCGGCCATCCCTCTACGACGTACGTTGCCGCACGCCTCCAGCGGTCTACCCGGGAGCTCGGGCGGGCCGCCCTCGAACGCTCCCTGTCTGACCTTGCTCCGGGTGGGGTTTACCGAGCCGCACCGGTCACCCGGCACGCTGGTGGTCTCTTACACCACCGTTTCACCCTTACCCGCGCCCGGACGGCTCACGCCGACCGGTGCGGGCGGTCTTCTCTCTGTGGCACTGTCCCGCGGGTCACCCCGGGTGGGTGTTACCCACCACCCTGCCCTGCGGAGCCCGGACGTTCCTCGGCAGGCCCGAGGGCCTGACGCGGCCGCCTGACTGACTCATCCGCGCCGCACAGCCTACCGCCAGGTCAGACGTCCACCCGGTACGGCAGGTCGAGCTCGTCGCCGGAGCGGCCACGGATGCCCCAGTTCTCGGGCGGGCTCTCGAGGAGCACGACCTCGAGGTCGTCGACGGACAGCCCGAGGGCGGGGGCGACGTCGTCGAAGAACGCGGCGATCAGGGCACGCCGCGCGGCGCGGCTGCGGCCGGTGAAGCAGACGACCTCGACGACGAGGTAGGCGTCGGAGCGGGGCGCGACGAGGTCCTCGCCGTCGAGCAGCAGGAACCGGTGGAACCGCTTGTCGGCGGGCAGGCCCCACGTGCGGACGAGCGCGTCGTGGATCGCGTCGGACACCTCGCGACGTCGCGTGGCCCACACGTCACGGCGGCCGTAGACCTTGACCTGCGCCATCGTCGTCCACCCCTCGCGCACCCCGCTCGCCGGATGCGGCCGGGCAGCCCCGCGGAGCCTACAGTCGGGGCGTGCTCGTGCTGCTGCCGCCCTCGGAGGGCAAGACGTCCCCCGCCCGTGGACTGGTGCTCGACCTGGGTGGGCTCTCGCACCCGGGCCTGACGCCGGTGCGGGAGAAGGTGCTCGACGCGCTCGTGGAGGTGAGCGCCCGGCCGGACGCCGCGGCGGTGCTCGGGGTCGGTGCGAGCCTCGCGGAGGAGGTGGCGCGCAACGTCCGGCTGCGGACGCTGCCGACGGCACCGGCGCGACGCGTGTACTCGGGCGTGCTGTACGCGGCGGCGGGGCTGGACCGGTTGACGCCGGCGGCGCGCCGTCGCGCGGCCGAGTCCGTCCGGGTGGTCTCGGGGCTGTGGGGCGTGGTCACGCCCGAGGACGCGATCCCCGCGTACCGGCTGTCGATGGGGACCGACCTGCCGGGCATCGGCCCGTTGGCCTCGGCGTGGCGCGGGCCGCTCGGGGTCGAGCTCGACGCGGAGGCGGACGGCGCTCTGGTCGTCGACTGCCGCTCCGCGGCGTACCTCGCGGCGTGGCACCCGCCGCGCTCCGCGGACCACGTCACGGTACGGGTGCTGCGCGAGGTCGACGGCGTGCGTTCGGTCGTCTCTCACCACGCCAAGCACACGCGCGGCGTCCTGACGCGCCACCTGCTGACCCGCCGGGCGCGGCCGCCGCGCGACGCCGACGGCCTGGCGCACGCGGCGAGCGAGCTGGTCGGCGAGACGGTGCTCGCGGTCGAGCTCGGGCCGCCCGCGCGCGGGGCACGCACGCTCTCGCTCGTCGTCGCGTGACGCGCCGGCGCGCCTGACAGGTCAGCCCTTCGCGCCCCAGCCCTCGCTCGGCACGCCGACGACGGCGATCTCGTGCCGCTTGTCGCGGAACAGCCGCACGATGCTGACCGACGCGGGCGCGACCCGCAGCTGGCTCCACGACCCGGGCTGCGCACCCATCGCGACGCCCAGCGCGGCGCGGATCGCGACGGCGTGGCTCACGACGACGACTGTGCGACCGGTCCCGCCGTCGAGCAGCTGCTCGAACACCTGCGTCAGGCGCTCGCCGACGTCGGCGATCGACTCGCCGCCGGGCGGACGGAGGTCGCCGGCGGTGTGCCACGGCTCCAGCAGCCCGGGCCAGCGCTCCTCGATCTGCTCGGCGGTCAGGCCCTGCCACTCGCCGAAGTCGGCCTCCTTGACGAGGTCGACCGTCCGCACGGGCAGCCCGAGCCGCTCGGCGACGACCGCCGCGGTCTCCTGCGTGCGGACCATCGGGGACGCGAGCACCTCGCTCGGGTACTCGATGTCTCCCCACAGGTCGCGTCCGACGCGGTCCACCAGGGCGGCGGCGGCCCGCGCCTGCGCGCGCCCCGTGTCGTCGAGGGACGGGCCGGGCTCCGACGAGCCCGAGTAGCCGCGCGAGACCGTCATCGCGGTCTGGCCGTGCCGCACGAGGACCACGGTGACCGGCTGGTCGTCGTCGAAGCGGACACCCGCACCGGACGGCCGGGGCGCCCGCCCGGACCCCGGGTCGCCCGCCGCGGAGGCGCTCTGCGTGCCGGATCCGGCGGGGTCGGTCGTCGGCGCGCTGAGCGGCCCGACGTCGTCGTGGTCGGTCATCACGGCAGTCTCACGGTCCATCGCGAGGTTCGCCAGCCGGTCCGCGGCGGCGTTGCGGGCCCGCGGCACCCATGTCCAGGTGACCGTCGTCGGGTCGACGAGGGCGTGCACCTCGTCGGCGAAGCGGCGCATGTCGGCGTGCTTGATCTTCCACGTGCCGCGCATCTGCTCGATGACGAGCTGGGAGTCCATCCGGACCTCCAGCCGCGCGTCGGGGTCGATCGCGAGCGCGGCCCGGAGCCCGGCGACGAGCCCCGAGTACTCGGCGACGTTGTTCGAGGCGACCCCGAGGAAGTCGGCCCGCTCCGCCAGGACGTCACCCGTCCCCGCGTCGCGGACGACGGCACCGTACCCGGCGGGCCCGGGGTTGCCCCGGGAACCGCCGTCGGCCTCGACGACGAGCCGCCGGGCCACGCTCAGCCCTTCGCCGGCTCGGGCAGCCGCACGAGGATGCGCCCGCACTCCTCGCAGCGCACGACCTGGTCCTCGCCCTTCGACCGGATGGCGTCGAGGTCCAGCGGGTTGAGCTCGAGCCGGCAGCCCTCGCAGCGACGACCGCGCAGCGGCGCGGCGCCGAGCCCGCCGAGCTGACCGCGCAGCCGCTCGTACAGGGTCACGAGGCCGGCGTCGAGGCCCTCCGCGGTCGTGGCACGCTGCGCGCGCACGCGCTCGGCCTCGGCGTCGATCTCGCGGTACGCCGCGTCGCGGTCCGCCTCGACGACCTGCTTCTGCGCGACGAGCGCCTCGTGCGCCTTCGTGACCTCGGCGAGCGCGCCCTCGTGCGCCTCCAGACGCTCCATGACCTCGAGCTCGACGTCCTCGAGGTCCGCCTGCCGGCGCGCGAGCGACGTGAGCTCGCTCGTGAGCGCCTGCAGGTCCTTCGCCGAGCCCTGGCCCGAGTCGAGCCGTGCCTGGTCGCGCGCCGCGCGCGAGCGCACCTGCTCGACGTCCGCCTCCGCCTTCGCGACCTCACGACGCAGGTCCTGCACCGCGGTCTGCGACGTGACGAGCGCCGTGTGCAGGTCCGCGAGCTGCGCGTCGAGCTCGAGCAGGCGGGCCAGCTCGGGGAGCGAGCGGCGGCGGTGCGCGAGCTGGTCCATCCGCGTGTCGAGCTCCTGGACGTCCAGGAGGCGGCGCTGGTCGGCGGCGGGGGCAGTGCTCACGGGTGTCCTTCCGGAAGGGGGTGGGCGGACGCGTCGACGCGGCCCGTCCAGGGGTCGGTGCACAGGGTGCTGACCCGGGTCTCCACCGTAGTGCCCAGGCCCGCGAGGTCGGACTGCAGCGTGCGGGCCGCGTGCGCGAGCCAGGGCCACTCGGACGCGTAGTGCGCGAGGTCGACGAGGAAGGGCCGGGCGGCCCCGTCGCCCGCCTCGAACGCGGCTCGCTCGCGCAGCTCGGACGCCGGGTGGTGGCGCAGGTCCGCGGTGACGTACGCGTCGACGCCTGCGGCGCGGACGTCGTCGAAGAAGGCGTCACCCGATCCGCCGACGACCGCGACGTGCTCGACGCGTCCGTCGGAGTCGCCCGCGAACCGCACGCCCTGGGCGGTCGCGGGGGTGGCCGCGGCGACGGCGGCCGCGAACGCGGCGAGGGTCGTCGGCCGCGCGAGCCGTCCCACGCGGCCCGTCCCGGTCGAGCCGGGCCACGACGCGAGCTCGAGCACGTCGAACGCGGGCTCCTCGTACGGGTGCGCCGCGCGCATCGCCGCCACGACCGCCGACCGCAGCCGCCGCGGGGCGACCATCTCGACGCGCGCCTCGACGACGCGGCTCGCGACGCCGACCTCGCCGACCGCGGGCGACGCCCCGTCGAGCGGGGTGAACGTGCCCTCGCCCGTCGCCGTCCAGGCGCACCGCGCGTACCGGCCGACCGCTCCGGCACCGGCGGCGGCGAGCGCGTCCACGAGCCGCTCCGCGTCGGCGACCGGGACGAACACCACGTGCTTGTCGAGCGCCTCCGCGGCGTCGGCCTGCAGGGGCCGGGTGTCGACGAGCCCGACGGCCTCGGCGAGCGCGTCCGCGACTCCCCCGGCGGCCGCGTCGGCGTTGGTGTGCGCCGTGTAGAGGGCGACCCCGGACCGCACGAGCCGGTGCAGCAGCGCACCCTTGAACGTCGTCGCGGCGACCGAGTGGACGCCGCGCAGCAGCAGCGGGTGGTGCGTCACGACGAGGTCCGCACCCCACGCCACCGCCTCCTCGACCACGTCGGCGACGGGGTCGACCGCGAGCAGCACCCGCCGGACCTCCTGCGCGGGGTCGCCCGCGACCAGGCCGACCGCGTCCCACGACTCCGCCGTCGAGGGCGGGTAGCGGCGCTCGAGCGCGCGGACGACGTCGGAGAGACGAGGGGCGGTCACCGGGGCGCTCACGGCACGCACGCTACCGGCGTGCCCGCGCGGCCCGCGTCACCGCAGCGACGTCACCGGGTCGCCCACGTGGACGCGTCCGGTGGTGACGGGCACGACCCGCACGCCGAACCACGTCCGGCCGTCCGCGCGGCGGTGCCGCGCGAGCGTCCGGACTGGCTCCTTGGTGGTGACGAGCGCGTCGAGGTCGATCGTCGTGAGGCTGCACCGGTCGCACCGCTCGGAGAACCGCAGCTCGACGTCGCCGACCCGCAGGCCCGCCCACGTGTCCTCCTCGAACGGCTCCAGGTCGCCGCCGACGACGAGGTTCGGCCGGAACCGCTCCATCGGCAGCGGCGGTCGCGACGGCCCGTCGGGGTCCGCGGACTCGCGTGCGGCATCGGCGATCCAGCCGTTCAGCGCCGCCATCGACGCCACGGTCGTGACGAGCAGCGGCCCGGCGTCGGCGAGCGCCATCGTGTCGCCCGGCAGGCCGCCGTGCGACTCGCTCACCGTCCGGCGCCGCGGGTCGTCGAGCCACACGAGCCGGACGGGCCGCCCGAGCGCCTCGGACAGCCACGCATCGGCCCGCGGGCCGCCGGACGTCGCCCGGTCGAGCCGGGACAGCCCGACGGGCACGTCCGCGACGCCACCCGCGGGCTCGGCGACCTCCAGGTCGGGCAGGCCCGCCGCCGCCAGCCGGATCCCGCCGTCGACAGGCGTCGCGCGCACGCCCAGCATGCGCGGGAGCTCACGCGCCGTGAGCACCTCCCCGTCGGGGAGCACGACCATCCACCGCCGGTCCCCCTGCACGCCCCACGCGAGCACGTCCGCTGCCGGCACGTCGACGCCGCGCAGCGACTTCACGGGATAGACGCACACCGACGCGACGTGGGGACCGACCATCCGCCGGACGCTAGCAAGCGTCGGCCGGCACCGGCGCGTCGGCGCCCGTGCAGCGGTGGGCCCGGCCGGTTTCGAACCGGCGACCTCCGCGGTGTAAGCGCGGCGCTCTGACCAGCTGAGCTACAGGCCCGTCGTCGGACGCCCGACGGTCGGTGACCGCGGCGTGCGACGGGCGCACAGCCTACCGGGGTGCAGGTCGGGGCGGGTGCCCGCCGAGCAGGACCGCGGAGGGAGCCTGCCCGCTCAGGCCGTCAGGTCGGCGATCGCGGCCCGGTACGCCGCGAGGTCGCGCGCCTGCCCCGCGGGGTTCACGACGGACCAGCGCACGACACCCTCGGCGTCGAGGAGGAAGCTGCCGCGCAGCGGGCGGCCGTGCGTCTCGTCGAAGACGCCGTACGCTCGCGCGACGTCGCCGTGCGGCCAGAAGTCGGACAGCAGGTCGAAGCCGTAGCCCTCCTGCTCGCGCCATGCCCGCAGCGTGAACACCGAGTCGCAGGAGACGACGAGGACCCGCACGCCGGCGTCGTCGAACGCGGCGATGTTGTCGCGGATCTCGCACAGCTCGCCCCGGCAGGTCCCGGAGAAGGCGAAGGGCACGAACACGACGACCACGGGGGTGCCCCGCAGCTCGCTCAGCGTGACTGGCGACCCGTGGGTGTCGGTGAGCGTGAAGTCGGGTGCGACGTCGCCGACGGAGGGGACGCCGCTCACTTCCCGCGGCCGCGCGTGCCGAGACGCGTCGCGGACCAGTCGGCGGCGACGGCGAACGTCGTCATGGCGTGCAGACCGCTCGTCGTCGCGGCCTCCTCGATGTCGCTGTGCGACACGTGACCGGGGCGGCCGGACTTCGGGGTGAGGACCCAGATGACGCCGTTGTCCTCGAGCACGGTCATCGCGTCGACGAGGACGTCGGTGAGGTCGCCGTCGTCGTCGCGGAACCAGATGAGGACGCCGTCGGTGACGTCGTCGTAGTCCTCGTCCACGAGGTCCGACCCGGTCACGTCCGTCAGGGCGTCACGGAAAGCCTCGTCGACGTCGTCGTCGTACCCGAACTCCTGGATCACCTGACCCGCGGTGAACCCCAGACGCGCTGCCACCTGCGAGGCGGCGTCGTCCGTGCTGGATGACACGTCCCGACCGATCCCTTCGTCGCGCCGTCCCCCGACGGGACGACCTGCTGATGTCCGCACACCGTAGCCCACCGCACGACGGCAGGCCCTGGCAAGGGACGGCGCCGCGGCGTGTCCCCCGCGCGGGCGACCCGCGCGCTCCTGACCGGCGCGGGCGGTGTCACGGACGTCACGTGGCCCGAGGACCGGGACGGTGTGACTTTAGGCCCGGGTCGGACCGAGAATGGGGCCGATCACCCGCACCCGTGGTCGCGCCCACGCGCACCACGGTGACGGGGCCAGATGCGCGCCGGGGCCACGAGGCCTGCGCGTGCGGACGAGAGGCAAGGAGCACCGGTGGCTTCCATCGACGAGACGGGCCCGCTGATCGGCGGCCTGCTCAGCCAGGTCCCCGACATCGACCCCGCCGAGACCGGCGAGTGGCTCGAGTCGCTCGACGGGCTCATCGAGGACAAGGGCGGGCCGCGCGCGCGCTACGTCCTGCTCAGCATGCTGCGCCACGCGCGGCAGCGGAACGTGGCGATCCCGGCCTCGCTCAACACGCCGTACGTCAACACGATCGCGGTGCACGACGAGCCGTACTTCCCCGGTGACGAGGTCATCGAGCGGCGTTACCGCTCGTGGATCCGCTGGAACGCGGCCGTCATGGTGACGCGCGCGCAGCGCCCCGGCGTCTCGGTCGGCGGGCACATCTCGTCGTACGCGTCGGTCGCGACGCTCACCGAGGTCGGCCTCAACCACTTCTTCCGTGGGAAGGACCACCCGGGCGGCGGCGACCAGGTCTACTTCCAGGGCCACGCCTCCCCCGGCGTGTACGCGCGCGGCTTCCTCGAGGGCCGGCTCACGGAGCACCAGCTCGACGGCTTCCGGCAGGAGCTGTCGCACCCCGGCGGCGGCCTGCCGTCGTACCCGCACCCGCGCCTCGCGCCGGACCTGTGGGAGTTCCCGACGGTGTCGATGGGCCTCGGCCCGGCCTCGGCGATCTACCAGGCGTGGACCAACAAGTACCTGCACAACCGCGGGATCAAGGACACGAGCCAGCAGGACGTGTGGGCGTTCCTCGGCGACGGCGAGATGGACGAGCCCGAGTCGCGCGGCATGCTGCAGCACGCGGCGCAGCAGGGCCTGGACAACCTCACGTTCGTCGTCAACTGCAACCTGCAGCGCCTCGACGGCCCGGTCCGCGGCAACGGCAAGATCATCCAGGAGCTCGAGGCGCAGTTCCGCGGCGCGGGCTGGAACGTCATCAAGGTCATCTGGGGCCGCGAGTGGGACGTCCTGCTCAACGCCGACAAGGACCGCGCGCTCGTGCACCTCATGAACACGACGCCCGACGGCGACTTCCAGACGTACCGCGCGGAGAACGGCGCGTTCATCCGCGAGCACTTCTTCGGCCGCGACCCGCGCACGAAGCAGCTCGTCGAGAAGATGACGGACGACGAGATCTGGGCGCTCAAGCGCGGTGGTCACGACTACCGCAAGCTCTACGCCGCCTACAAGGCTGCGCGCGAGCACACGGGCCAGCCGACCGTGATCCTGGCGCACACGATCAAGGGCTACGGCCTGGGCTCGGGCTTCGCGGGCCGCAACGCGACGCACCAGATGAAGAAGCTCAAGGTCGACGAGCTCAAGACGCTGCGCGACTCGCTGCACATCCCGATCTCGGACGAGCAGCTCGAGGCGAACCCGTACCTGCCGCCGTACTACCACCCGGGGCAGGACGACGAGGGCATCCAGTACCTCCTGGAGCGCCGCCGCCAGCTCGGCGGCTTCGTCCCGGAGCGCCGCTCGACGCACAAGGCCGTCACCCTGCCCGAGGCGAAGGTCTACGAGGGCCTCGCGAAGGGCTCGGGGCACCAGGAGGTCGCCTCGACCATGGCGCTCGTGCGTCTGTTCAAGGACCTCGTGAAGGACAAGGAGTTCGGTCACCGCCTGGTGCCGATCATCCCGGACGAGGCCCGCACGTTCGGCCTGGACTCGATCTTCCCGAGCGCGAAGATCTTCAACACGAACGGCCAGAACTACATGGCCGTCGACCGGGAGCTCATGCTCTCGTACAAGGAGTCCGAGGCCGGGCAGATCATGCACACCGGCATCAACGAGGCCGGCTCCGCGGCCGCGTTCCAGGCCGTAGGCACGTCGTACGCGACGCACGGCGAGCCGCTGATCCCGTTCTACTTCTACTACTCGATGTTCGGGTTCCAGCGGACGGGCGACCAGTTCTGGGCCGCGGGCGACCAGATGGCGCGCGGGTTCCTCATCGGCGCGACGGCCGGCCGCACGACGCTGACGGGCGAGGGCCTGCAGCACGCCGACGGCCACTCCCCGCTGCTGGCGGGCACGATGTCGCACGTCGTCCACTACGACGCCGCGTACGGCTACGAGCTGCGGCACATCGTCAAGGACGGCATCGAGCGCATGTACGGGGAGGGTGACGGCCGCGACAAGGACGTCATCTACTACCTGACGGTCTACAACGAGCCCATGGTCCAGCCGGCCGAGCCGGAGGGCGTCGACGTTGAGGGCATCCTCAAGGGCATCTACCTGCTGTCCCCGGCCGAGGGCGACGGGCCGCGCGCCCAGATCCTGGCGTCGGGCGTGGCGGTGCCGTGGGCGCTCGAGGCGCAGAAGCTGCTCGCCGAGGACTGGGGGGTGCGCGCCGCGGTGTGGTCGGTGACGAGCTGGAACGAGCTGCGTCGCGACGGCCTCGCCGCCGACCAGCACGCGTACCTGCACCCGGGCGAGGAGCCCCGGCAGGCGTACCTCACGCAGAAGCTCGCCGGCGCGGAGGGTCCGTTCGTCGCCACGACGGACTACGACCACCTCGTCGCCGACCAGGTGCGCGCGTGGGTGCCCGGCACGTACGCGACGCTCGGCGCCGACGGCTTCGGGTTCTCGGACACGCGCGCCGCGGCCCGTCGCCACTTCAAGATCGACGGCCCGTCGACGGTCGTGCGCGTGCTGCAGCAGCTCGCGCGCACGGGAGCCGTCCCGGCGGAGGCGCCGGCGCAGGCGATCGAGCGCTACCGCCTGCACGACGTCACGGCCGGCACGTCCGGCAACACGGGCGGCGACTCCTGACGGTCACGTCCTGACGGACGAGGGCCCGCGGCGGGTGATCCGCCGCGGGCCCTCGTCCGTGCGGGTGCGGTGCAGGGGTCCGCACCCGCGGCTCGTGCCGGCTCAGGTGCCGGGGATGGTCTGCTCCGCGTGCGCGACGACGCGCGCGAGCTCGGTGCGCAGGTCGGCGACGGCGGCCTGGTCGGGGTACAGGTCGAGCGAGGCGACGTGCTGCTTGGCCTCGAGCGGCCGGCCGGCCTCGACGGCGGCGAGGACGAGGTGCCGGGCGACCTCGGGGTCGTGCTCGCGCGGCCGCCAGTGCCCGACGCCGAGCCCGAGGGCGTCGACGGGCTGCCCCGCCTCGCGCAGCAGCGCGAGCGACTCGACCAGGGCGCGACCCGACGGGTCCCGCTCGGAGGCCGTGGTGAGGCGACGCAGCGTGCCCTCGTGGTCGTCGCGGACGGACAGCCGGGCGACCTCGATGAGCGGGTACCAGGCCCGGGGGTTGCCGGCGAGCTCCTCGCCGAGCGCCCACACGGCCAGGTCGGCGGCGCGCTCGCGCTCGTCGTCCGTCGTGGGCGCGGCGAGCGGGTCCTCCTCGGACCCGGACTCGGCGGCGCGGCGGCGCACGATCTCGGCGAGGGCCGCGAACGCCCGCTCGTTGTTGGGGTCGTCGCTCAGCATCGAGCGCAGGGCGTCCTCGTGCAGGGTGTCCCCGCGCCGCGCGGCCGAGGTCGGTCGACGGGCTCCGACGCGCGAGGCCGAGCTCGGCCGACGCATCAGCTGGCGAAGTCGAGGCAGGAGAGCCATGTGGGGACCCTATCCGTTGGCCGGGCGGCGCACCCGGCCCGATCCCGGCCTTTCCTCGACCGTCGCGCGCGCCTTTGTCGACTTCCCACAAGCGCGCCTCCTATGCTCCCCCCTATGCCCGGACCTTCGCACGGCGGACGCCCGCCGACCGGCGCGGAGGCCGCCCGGCCCACCGACGCCGCCCCCGCGCGACGCCGCCGGACGGCGGAGCCGACCGACCCCGCCGACGCCGCGACCGCCGAGACCCAGCGGCGCGTGCGGGAGGGGTCCGGCCTGCTCGCCGCGGCAGCCATGCGTCGCCTCGACGAGGACCTCGACTGGTACCGCTCGCTGCCGGCGGAGGACCGCTCGTGGGTCGGGCTCGTCGCACAGGCGGGCATCACGGCGTTCGTCACGTGGTTCATGGACCCGACGCGCCCCCCGCACGGCGTCGGCGACATCTTCGCCACCGCGCCGCCTGAGCTCACGCGGTCCATCTCGCTGCAGCACACGCTGCAGCTCGTGCGCGTCGTCGTGGACGTCGTCGAGGCGAACAGCGACCGGCTCGCGGCCCCCGGGGACGAGCGTTCGCTGCGCGAGGCGGTGCTGCGCTACTCGCGGGAGGTCGCGTTCTCGGCGGCCGAGGTGTACGCCCGGGCGGCGGAGGTCCGCGGCGCGTGGGACGCGCGGCTCGAGGCTCTGGTCGTGGACGCGATCGTGCGCGGCGACGTCGACGACGCGCTGCGCTCGCGCGTCGCGGCGCTCGGGTGGAGCGGCCGCGGCTCGACGCTCGTCATCGTCGGCACGACCGCGTCGCCGCTCGACGACGTGCGCGCGGCCGACCTGCGCCGGGCCACCCGGCGGGCCGCGGACGACGCCCTCGTCGGCATCCACGGCGACCGGCTCGTCGTGCTCGTCGGCGGCGAGGGCGACCTGCGGGGCGCCGTGACCGCGCTGCTCCCCCGGTTCGGCCCGGGGCCCGTCGTCGTCGGCCCCGAGGCGCGGGACCTGGCCGACTGCGCCCGGTCCGCACGTGCGGCGCTCGCCGGTCTGGCCGCGGCCGCCGCCTGGGCCCAGGCGCCGCGCCCGGTGCAGGCCGACGACCTGCTGCCCGAGCGCGTGCTCGTCGGCGACGTCACCGCGCGCCGCGCGCTCGTCACGCGCGCGTACGCCCCGCTCGCGGCGAACCAGGGCTCGCTGCTCGAGACGCTGTCCGCCTACCTCGGCGCCGGACGGTCGCTCGAGGCGGCCGCCCGGACGCTGTACGTGCACCCGAACACGGTGCGCTACCGCCTGCGCCGCGTCGCCGACGTCACGGGCTGGGACCCTCTCGACGCGCGCGAGTCCTACGTGCTGCAGACGGCCCTTGCGCTCGGCCTGCTGGAGGACGCGGGCGCCCCGTCGGTCGTCGAGCGGCCGTGACCGTCTCGCGTGCTTTGTAGGAGTCGCACAAGGCGTCGCGAGAACGTTGGTGCGCGCCACGAGGCCGGGGGGCGGGACCGGCACGGCAAGGTGGTCAGGTGCTCGTCGTCGTCTGCCCCGGTCAGGGTGCCCAGTCCCCCGGCATGCTCGCCCCCTGGCTCGAGCTGCCCGTCGTCGCGGAGTCCGTCGACCGCTCGTCGCAGGTCGCAGGTCTCGACCTGCGCGCGCACGGCACGACGTCCGACGCGGACACCATCCGTGACACCGCGGTGGCGCAGCCGCTGCTCGTCGCCTCGGCGCTCGCGAGCCTGCGCGCGGTGCTGGAGCTCGACGCGACCACGCCGCTGGGCACCGTCGCGGGCCCGCTCGTCGGCGCGACCGCGGGCCACTCGGTCGGCGAGCTCGCCGCCGCCGCGGTCGCCGGCGTCCTCACGGACGACGAGGCGCTCGGCCTCGTCGCGGTGCGCGGGGCCGCCATGGCGCGGGCCGCCGCGAGCACGCCCACGGGCATGAGCGCGGTCCTCGGCGGGGACCCCGACGAGGTGCTCGCGACGCTCGCCGGGCACGGGCTCGTCGCCGCGAACGTCAACGGCGGCGGCCAGGTCGTCGCCGCGGGCGCGCTCGACGCGCTCGCGGCCCTCGCCGCCGCTCCCCCGACCCGCGCGCGCGTCGTGCCGCTCCAGGTCGCGGGCGCCTTCCACACGCAGGTCATGGAGCCCGCGGTCGCGGAGCTGCGGGCCGCCGCGCAGCAGGTGTCGCCCGCAGAGCCCGCGGTCCCGCTGCTCACCAACGCCGACGGCACGGTCGTCCCGTCCGGCGCCCGCGCGCTCGAGCTGCTCGTCGCCCAGGTCGCGAACCCGGTCCGCTGGGACCTGTGCCAGCAGACGCTGCTCGGCCTCGGGGTCACGGGACTGCTCGAGGTCGCCCCCGGCGGCGTCCTGACGGGCCTGGCCCGGCGTACGCTGCCCGGGGTCGAGACGGTCGCCGTGAAGACGCCCGCCGACCTGGACGCCGCGCGCGACCTCGTGCGCCGCCACGGAGGCACGGCGTCCACCCCCACGCCCGGCGACACCACCGCGACCACCCAGGAGCACCAGTCGTGACCCGACCCACCCTGACGCAGGCGACCGGCCCCGCGCACTCGCGCATCCTCGGCATCGGTGGCGTGCGCGGCGAGCGCGTCGTCCCGAACGACGACCTCGTCGGCCCCATCGACTCCTCCGACGAGTGGATCCGCCAGCGGACCGGCATCGTCACGCGCCGCCGTGCGGGCGAGGGAACCGACGTGCTCGACCTCGCCGAGGGCGCCGCGCGCGCCGCGATCGAGAACGCCGGCCTCACGGGGGCCGACATCGACGCCGTGATCCTGTCGACCGTCACGTACTTCCACCAGACGCCCGCCGGCGCCGCGATCATCGCGGACCGGATCGGTGCGACCCCGGCCGCGGCCTACGACATCTCCGCGGCCTGCGCGGGCTACTGCTACGGCATCGGCCAGGCCGACGCGCTGGTCCGCGCGGGCGCCGCGCGGCACGTGCTGGTCATCGGTGCCGAGAAGATGAGCGAGTTCGTCGACCCGACGGACCGCAGCATCTCCTTCCTGCTCGGCGACGGCGCCGGCGCGGTCGTCATCGGCCCGTCCGACACCCCCGGCATCGGCCCGACCGTCTGGGGCTCGGACGGTGCGCAGGCGCAGGCGATCCGCCAGACGCACTCGTGGCTCGCGACGCGCGACGAGGGTGCCGGCTGGCCGACCCTGCGCCAGGAGGGCCAGTCCGTGTTCAAGTGGGCCGTCTGGCAGATGGCCCCGGTCGCGCAGAAGGCCCTCGACGCGGCCGGCGTGACGGCCGACCAGATCGACGCCTTCGTCCCGCACCAGGCGAACATGCGGATCATCGACCAGATGATCAAGCAGCTCAAGCTGCCCGAGACGGTCGTCGTCGGGCGTGACATCGCCGACACCGGCAACACCTCCGCGGCGTCGATCCCGCTGGCCACGGAGCGTCTGCTCCGCGAGGGCCAGGTGAGCAGCGGCGCGCTCGCCCTGCAGATCGGGTTCGGTGCCGGGCTCGTCTACGCCGCGCAGGTCGTCGTCCTGCCCTGACCGCACCAGGCCCGGCGACCCCCGCCGGACCGCCCCGTCCTCAGACCTTCGGCCGACCCTCGGGTTGTACCGTTCGTCCGACCCATCCAGCAGCACCCAAGGAGACACCATGGCGTACAGCGAGCAGGAGATCCTGGCCGGTCTGGCCGAGATCGTGAGCGAGGAGACGGGCCTGCCCACCGACTCGGTCCTGCCGGAGAAGTCCTTCACCGACGACCTCGACATCGACTCGCTGTCGATGATGACGATCGTCACGCTCGCCGAGGAGAAGTTCGACGTGCGCATCCCCGACGACGAGGTCAAGAACCTCGCGACCGTGGGCGACGCCGTCTCGTTCATCGCAGGCGCGCAGTCCTGACCCTGCCGCGACCCCGGTCCGTCCCGGCGCCCGCGCACCTCGCCGCGTCGGGACGGACCACCCTCCACCGCCACCAGGAGCACCGATGAGCCACGCAACCGACGTCGTCGTCACCGGACTGGGCGCCACCACGCCCCTCGGCGGCGACGTGCCCTCGACGTGGGCCGCCGCCCTCGCCGGTGAGTCCGGGGCGCGCACCTTCGACAACGACTGGGCGGAGACCTACGGGCTGCCCGTGACGTTCGCCGCGACGATCAAGGTCGCACCGCAGGACGTCCTGCCCCGCCCGGAGCTCAAGAAGATGGACCCGTCCGCGCAGTACGCGGTCATCGCGGCGCGCGAGGCCTGGGCCGACGCCGGCTCCCCCGAGGTCGACGGGGACCGTCTCGGCGCGGTCGTCTCCTCGGGCATCGGCGGCATCTGGACCATGCTGGACGGCTGGGACACGCTGCGGGAGAAGGGCGCCCGGCGCATGCTCCCCATGACGGTCCCCATGCTCATGCCCAACTCCCCCGTGGCGTTCGTGTCGCTCGACCTGGGGGCGCGCGCCGGCGCGCACGCGCTCGTCTCGGCCTGCGCGTCGGGGGCGGAGGCGATCGGCTACGGCGTCGAGATGATCCGCTCGGGTCGCGCCGACGTGGTCGTCGCCGGCGGCACCGAGGCGCCGATCCACCCCATGCCGATCGGCGCGTTCGCCGCGTCGCGCACGCTGTCGCAGCGCAACGACGACCCGACCGCCGCGTCCCGGCCGTACGACGTCGACCGCGACGGGTTCGTCGTCGGCGAGGGTGCGGGCGTGGTCGTGCTCGAGAGCGCCGCGCACGCCGCCGCCCGCGGGGCGCGCGTGTACGCCCGCATCGCGGGTGTGGGCCTGTCCGCCGACGGCTACCACATCACCTCGCCCGAGCCGTCCGGCGACGGCCAGATCCGCGCCATGCGCTCGGCCCTCGCCGACGCCGGCATCGCGCACCGTGACATCGTGCACGTCAACGCGCACGCGACGTCGACGGTCGTCGGCGACCTCATCGAGGCACGCAGCATCCGCGGCGTCCTCGGCGACGACGCCGACCACGTGGCCCTGTCCGCGACGAAGTCCATGACGGGTCACCTGCTCGGCGGCGCCGGCGCGCTCGAGACGGTGTTCACGATCCTGGCGCTGCACGACCGGCAGGCCCCGCCGACGATCAACGTCGCGCAGCCGGACCCTGAGCTCGTGCTCGACCTGGTCCGGGACAAGCCGCGCACGCTGCCGGACGGCCAGATCGCGGCCATCAACAACTCGTTCGGCTTCGGCGGGCACAACGTCGCCCTCGTGGTGACGTCGGCCTGACGCCGACCGGACGACGACGGCGCGCCACCCCTAGCGGGCGGCGCGCCGTCGTCGTGCTCCGGGTGGGGCCGCGGCCGCGCGGCGCGGTTCCGGCGGGTCCCGGTGCGGGATGCGGACCCGCGGGATGCGGTCCGGGCGAGCGCCGGCCGGCGCCGAGCCGGCGGTGCGGCTCCCGCGCGGCTCAGCCGACGCGGTGCAGCCAGCGCACGGGCGCACCGGCGCCCGCGTAGCGGAACGGCTCGAGCTCGTCGTCCCACGCCTGCCCGAGCGCGAGGTCGAGCTCGGCCCGCAGCCGCGCCGGGTCGGCCGCGTGCTCGAGCGCCGCGCGGATCCGGTCCTCGGGGACGACGACGTTGCCGTGCACGTCCGTCGCGGCGTGGAAGATGCCCAGCTCGGGCGTGTGGCTCCAGCGGGAGCCGTCGGCGCCGTGGCTGGCCTCCTCGGTGATCTCGTACCGCAGGTGCGCCCAGCCGCGCAGCGCCGAGGCGAGGCGCGCGCCGGTGCCCTGCGGACCCTGCCAGGAGTGCTCGGCACGGTAGAACCCGGGCCCGGCGGGCTGCGGGGTCCAGTCGAAGGTGACCCGGGCACTCAGGACGTTCCCCGCGGCCCACTCGATGTGGGGGCACAGCGCGCGCGGTGCTGAGTGCACGAAAAGTACACCGCGGGTGATGGCACCTGCCATGTCGTCCTCCTGGTCGGCTCGAGGTTCGCCTTCCCCAACGACCTCAGTCCACCCCCGCCAGGCGGGGAACAGGAGTACGCACGGTCTCGCGGCGTGCTGTGCACACTATGCCCGAGGTGCGGCTCGATCGCCAGCACCCCGGGCGTGCACGCCTCAGAGCTGCTCGCGGATCGCCCGCATCGCCTTCTTGCGGACCGAGCGCTCGAGCCGGTCAAGGTAGAGCATCCCGTCGAGGTGGTCGACCTCGTGCTGCAGGCAGCGGGCCATGAGCTCGGTGCCCTCGACGACGACCTCCTTGCCGTCGAGGTCGGTGCCGGCGACGCGGGCGTACCAGGCACGACGCGTCGGGTACCACAGGCCGGGCACCGACAGGCAGCCCTCGTCGCCGTCCTGGTACTCGTCCTCGGACAGCTCGACGATGACGGGGTTGAGCACGTAGCCGATCTCGTCGTCGATGTTCCAGGAGAACGCGCGCAGACCGACGCCGATCTGGTTGGCCGCGAGGCCGGCGCGCCCTTCGTGGTCGACGGTCTCCAGCAGGTCGTCGACGAGCGAGCGCACGCGGTCGTCGATCGTGGTGATGGGGTCGCACGGGGTACGCAGGACGGGGTCTCCGACGGTGCGGATCTCTCGCATGGCCATGGTGGCGATCATTTCATGCCCGGGCGCGGGACCACGGCCGTCCGCACGGTCGGTGTGAGCAGGCAGACAGGGCAGCCGGTCGTCCGCGACGGCGAGCGGTCGTATCTTTGTACTGACCGGTCAGTTGAAGGAGGATCGCGTGGCCACCACGACCGCAGCCCCGCCCGAGGCGTCGTCCGGGTCGTCGTCCGAGGAGGTCGCGGCCCGCGATCCCGCGCTCTGCGCCCGAGGGCTCGCGCTGCACGGTCCCCGCGGCCGCGTCTACGGCCCGGTCGACCTCGACCTGGCGCCCGGGACGCTCACCGTCCTGCAGGGTGCGCAGGGGTCGGGACGCACGAGCCTCCTGCTCACGCTCGCCGGCCGCATGACGCCCGACCGCACCGCCGAGCTGCGCGTCCTGGGCGAGCCGCTGCCGCGCCGGCGTCGTGCGGTGCAGCGCGCCGCCGCCGTCTCCGGGTTCCGCGGCATCGACGACCTCGACGCGTCCGTCACCGTCGCGGCGACCGTCCGCGAGCGGCTCGCCTGGCTGGGCCCCTGGTACCGGTACACGCCGCGGCCGGGTGATGCGACGCTCGACGCGCTGCTCGCGCCCGCGTTCCGCGAGCGCCCCGTCCCGCCGGGTCGCACGGTCGCGTGGGACCTCGACGAGCTCGACGCGATGCTCCTGCGCCTCGGCCTCGCGCTCCTGCAGCGCCCCGCGCTGCTCGTCGTCGACGACGTCGACCAGGTGCTCGACGACGCCCGCCGCCAGGTCGTCTGGACGCACCTCGAGGAGCTCGCGGCCGACGGCACGACCGTCATCGCCTCCTGCGCGAGCGCCGACGAGGTCGCCCGCACGCGCTGGACCACGCCGCCGACCGTCGTCGCCCTGCCGTCCTGACGCACCGCCGCCCGGCCCCCTCCACCGCCACCCACCCGAGGACCCGCCATGCTCTCGCTCACCGCCGGGACCGAGCTGCGCCGCTTCCGCCGCG
The DNA here is from genome assembly GCF_000212695.1 of Cellulomonas fimi ATCC 484. NCBI lineage: Bacteria > Bacillati > Actinomycetota > Actinomycetes > Micrococcales > Cellulomonadaceae > Cellulomonas > Cellulomonas fimi. The sequence goes on from NC_015514.1 coordinate 2,511,550, forward strand.
GCACGCTCCCCCGGCTCGCCGTCGTCGCGATGATCGTCGTCCCGCTGCTCTACGGCGTGCTGTACCTCTGGGCGTTCTGGAACCCGACGGGCCACCTCGACCGGATCCCCGTCGCCCTCGTCGACGCCGACGCGGGCGCGGTGCGCGACGGCACCCCGGTGGACGCCGGAGGTGACCTCGTCGAGCGGCTGGTCGACGAGAAGCGCCTCGACTGGGTCGTCACGGACGCGGCCGACGCCGCCGCGGGTGTCGACGAGGGCCGGTACTACTTCGCCGTCACGATCCCTGCCGACTTCTCCGCGGACCTCGTCTCGGCCGGCGGCGACGCGCCGCGGTCCGCGCGCATCGACGTCACCTACGACGACGCGAACTCGTTCCTCGTGACCTCGCTGGGCCGCACCGCGATGGAGCGCATCCGCGCGGCCGTCTCCGCGACCGCGGGAGAGCAGGCGGTCGACGCCGTGCTCGTCGGCCTCACGCAGGCCCACGACGGCCTGGCGCAGGCCTCCGACGGTGCGGTGCAGCTCCGGGGCGCCACGCACGAGCTCGCGACGGGCGCGACGACTCTCGCCGACGGGGCCCACGCGCTGCGCGACGGCGCCGGACGGGCCGCCGACGGCGCCGCCGACCTCGAGGACGGCACGGCACAGGTGCGGGACGGTGCCGCGACGACCGCGGACGCCGCCGGCAGGCTCGCCGACGGCAGCGCGCAGGTCGCCGACGGCGTGCACGCGGCCGTCGCCCAGGTCGACGCGCTCGCGGCGAGCGCCGAGCAGGTCCCCGCGCAGCTCGGGTCGCTCACCGCCTACCTCACGGCCCGGGCCCAGGGCGGCGACGCGCAGGCCGCCCAGATCCTGTCCGGCCTCGCGGCGACGGCGTCGTCGCTGCCCGACGCGGCGACGCTCGACGCGGCGACGCAGAGCCTGCACGAGCTCGACGCCGGGGCCCGCGGGGTCGCGGACGGCTCCGCGGCGCTGCGGGACGGGGCCGCGCAGCTCGCCGCGGGCGCGGCGGACGTGCGGGACGGCGCCGCGGCGCTCGCCGACGGCACCGCGGACGTGGCGGCCGGGGCGACCGACCTCTCCGACGGCGCCGACCGGCTGACGGACGGCACGGGCGGGATCGAGGAGGGCGCGAGCACGCTCGCCGACGCGCTCACGCAGGGCACCGCCGCGGTCCCCTCCGACCCGGACGGCACGCGCGAGGCCCGGGCGGCCGCGATCGCCGAGCCCGTCGCGCTCGAGGCCACCGACCGCGCCGCCGCCGAGGGGTTCGGCGAGGGGATCGCGCCGTTCTTCCTGCCGCTCGCGCTGTTCCTCGGGGGCGTCGTCACGTGGATGCTGCTGCGCCCCGTCCCGCCGCGCGCGCTGGCCACTCCGGCGCGAGGCGCTCGCGCGGCGCTCGCCGGGTTCGCTCCCGCGTTCGTCATGGGTGTCGCGCAGGTCGTCGCCCTGCTCACCGTGCTGCGCGTCGGGCTCGGCCTCACGCCCAGCCACCCGCTCGGGGCGCTCGCGTTCACCGTGCTCGTCGTCGCCGCGTTCCTCGCGCTGCAGCAGATGCTCCTCGCACTGCTCGGCACGGCTGCCGGTCGTGTCGCGACGCTCGCGCTCCTCGTGCTCCAGCTCGCGTCGGCGGGCGGGACCTACCCCGTCGAGACGTCGCCCGCGTTCTTCCGGGCCCTGCACCCGCTGCTGCCCATGAGCTACGGAGTCGACGGGCTGCGCGCACTGCTCACGGGCAACCCCGACGGCCGGCTGTGGACGGCGGTGGCGTACCTCGTCACGCTGCTCGTGGGCTCGCTCGCGGTGACGTCGTGGCGCGCCGGGCGCATGCGCACGTGGACGCTGTCGCGCCTGCACCCCGCGCTGACCCTCTGACGACCGCCGACCTGAGAGGCTGCCCCCATGCGGAGCACCGAGACCCGGCAGCGCATCGTCGACGCCTCCCTCGCCCTCGTCGCCGACCGCGGGTACTCCGCGACGTCCGTCGACGAGATCGCCGCCGCGGCGGGCGTCGCGAAGGGGTCGGTCTTCTACAACTTCGGCTCGAAGGCGGAGCTGTTCGAGGCGATCCTCGGCGAGGGCGTGCAGCACCTCACCGCGACCCTGCAGGGAGCGGCCGCGGGGGCGCACGGGCGGGAGGCCGTCGAGGCCCTGGTCACCGAGCTGCTCACGCAGGTGCGCGACCACCCGGACTTCGCGAAGGTCATGGTCGCCACGGGCCGGCGCTGGCAGGACTCGATCCGCTCGCTGCGGGACGACGCGATGGGCGTGTTCGCGGCGGCGGTGCGGGACGCGTGGCCCGAGCGCGACCCGTCGCTGACCGCGGCGGCGCTGTTCGGGGCGACGGTCGTGGCCGGGCTGGAGTGGCTCGTGTTCCAGCCGGGTCGCTCGCTCGACGAGGTGCGCGAGGCGGTGCTCAGCACCGTCCGCTGAGCCGGCGGGACCCTGTGCAGCCGCCGCCCGTGCGCGCGCCGAGCGACCGCGTCGTCCGGACACGCGGAACGCGGGCGGCGACTGGTGTCACCGCCCGCGTCCGGGGTCGTGCAGGTCGCGGCAGGAGCCGCGGAGGGTCACTCGCCCGCGCGCTGCGAGGGGACGCCCTGGAGGAGCTGACGCACCTCGGACTCGTGGAACCGGCGGTGCCCGCCGAGCGTGCGGACCGCCGAGAGCTTGCCTGCCTGGGCCCAGCGCGTGACCGTCTTCGGGTCCACGCGGAACAGGACGGCGACCTCACCCGGCGTCAGAAGGGCGCCCTGCGAGAGCGGGGCGTCGGTGGCGGGGGTGGTCACGGCCATGATGGATCTCCTGTCGTTCGGTAGCTCGGCTGACCTCGTGGGTCCCGTGGCTTTGCGTCCCCACCTTGCGGCGGGTTTGCCGTTGTCGCTGACATCCAGAACTATGACCGTTTCCGAGCGGTTAGTCAAGAAACTCCGCACCTCCCGGACGCGGCGAACGGGTGAATGTCAGAGCCTGCCGAAGCGGGCCCGGGCAAACGCATACCCCCCGTAGGCCACAAGTCCCAGAGCGACGAGCCCGAGCAGCACGGGACCGCCAGGCTGGCTTCGGAGCGTGTGCAACGCCTGGTCAAGGCCACCGGCGGCTGCGGGGTCCGCCTTGACGGCCGCGACGACGAACAGGACGCCGACGATCCCGAGGGCGATGCCCTTGAGGACGTAGCCCCAGACCCCCAGCCGCTCGACGACGCGCCCGGCGGTGCCCGAAGGAAGTCGGTGCAGGTCAGACAGGAATTTCTTCCTCGCACCCTTTACCACGTGGTAAGCCCCGACCCCGACGACGGCCACCCCGGCGAGGCCCACGAGCAGCCGTCCGCCCGTCGCGGACATGAGGCGCGCCGTCAGGTCCGCGGCCTGCTGCTCGCTCGACGAGCCGCCGCCGCGCGCGAACCCCAACGCCGCCGCCGCCAGCGCGAGGTACACCACGGCCCGCCCGGCGGCCTTCGCACGCCACGCGCCGCCCGCGCCGCCCGGCAGGTCGCCCCGCATCGTCGGCGGCACGCCGCGGACGGCCTTGACGACCTCCCACAGGCCGAGGGCGGCGAGCCCCAGGACGAACAGCCACAGCAGCGCGCTGCCGAACGGCGTCGACGCCACCGTCGCGAACGCCCCCGACTGGTCGGCCTGCTGCGAGCTGCTGCCGAACGCCACCTGGAGCGCCAGCACGCCGATGAGGACGTGCAGCACCCCGCTCACCGCGTACCCCGTGCGCGCCGCGAGCTCCCAGCCCTGCCCGGCGTTCGTCGTCGTGGTCATGCCGTCACCACCCGATCTCCCCCCGGTCGACCCGTCGCGTCGGATCGTGGCAGCGAACACCCGCCCGCGCGACCGGAGAGCGGGTGAGGACCCGTGCCGTACCCTGGGCGAGCCTTCGGGGGCAGTAGCTCAGCCGGTCAGAGCAGCGGACTCATAATCCGTGGGTCGTGGGTTCAAGCCCCACCTGCCCCACCCGGACCGCCCAGGACCACGGTCGGGGGGCGCACCCGCGGGCGTGCCCCGCACGGTCCGGAGCGGTCGTGCACGCGGGTACCGTGGCCCGGTGCCTCTCCTCCGTCGACGCCGGCTTCCCGCGCCCGAACGCGCCCTGCTCGACCTGCGCCCCGGGGACAAGGTCCTCGTCGAGGCGCACCTCACGGACGGTCGGTGGGCGGTCGCCACACGACGGGCGGTGCACCTGCTGGAGGAGGGGCAGGTCGTGCGGGTGCCGTGGAGCGACGTCGACCGCGGCTCGCTCGACCCCACGACACGCGTGCTGACCGTGACGTGGGTGTGGGGCGGCACGTCGCGGCTGCCGTTCGCGCAGGACGGAGCCTCGGTCGCGTTCACCCAGACGTTCCGCGAGCGCGTGCAGCAGTCCGTCGTGCACGCCGTCCCCGTCACCGTGCCGGGCGGCGCCCGGGTGCGGCTCGCGCTGCGGCGCGACGAGGAGGGCGAGATCTTCACGCAGGTGCTGGGCGACGGGACCGTGGACGTCGAGGACCCCGCCGTGTCGGCGGCGCTCGACGTCGCCGAGGCAGAGGCACGCGACGCGGCGGGGCTGCCCCGCTGACGACCGCCCGCGCGCATCCCCCGCGCCCGGTGGGTGGTCCGGAGCACCCCCGCGTGGCTGCTAGAGTTCTTGCCGCAACGATCCCTCGTAGCTCAATTGGCAGAGCATCCGACTGTTAATCGGACGGTTACTGGTTCGAGTCCAGTCGAGGGAGCTTCACCTGGAGGCCTCTGACCAGCGTCACCCGCTGATCGGAGGCCTTCGTCGTCTCCGCGACCGTCCGGCGACCGACGGCGCGCGCCGGACCCGCCCTATGGCCGCAGGCGGGTCGTCGGGACGATCTCCGAGGCCTGGGACGTGCTCGACCAGCGCAGCTCCGCGACCGCGTTCCGGACGCCGTCGAAGTACTCCAGGACGATCGGCACCGCCTGCCCCGCGGTGAGCGCGACCGTCCCCGTGTCGACGCGGCGTGAGTGGTTCGTCCATTGGTCGATCACGAGCGTCCCGTCGACCCACAGCCGCACGCCGTCGTCCGACGTCGTCGCGAACGTGTAGGTCTGCGAGTACCGGGGCACGACCGACCCGCTCCAGCGGACCGAGAAGGTGTCCGCCCCGATCCCGCTCACGGGCGCGGCGAGCCCCCAGTCGAACGCGACGGCCGGGTCGATGCGCGTGACCGTCGCGCCCGTGAGGTCGGCGTTGTCGTGGTAGACGGCCCGCAGGCCGCGCAGCCCGAGGGTCGCCGTGAGCGTGGTCGACGACGCGGGCGTGGTCCACGTCCGCGTCGCCGCCGTGGACCCGTCGGACCACCCGTCGAGCTCGTACGTGCGGCCCTGCGCGTCGCGCTGCGACGGCACCGTGAGCCGCAGGTCGAACCCCGCCCACGACGTCACGGTCGTCGGGCCCGTGACCGTCTGGCCGTTGACCGTGAGCGTGCGTCCGGCAGGCGACGTCGCGAGCGTCGCCGCGACCCGGCGTGGCAGGAAGTCGCGCGTGACCGTGGTCGTCGCGCCCTGCGCGTCCGTGGCGGTCAGGGTGACCCGCAGGTGGCTGTTCGCGGCGGCGGCGAGGTCCTCGGGCCCGGGGGCCTGGAACGACACCGCGCTGCCGGTCACCGGGCCGAGGAACGGGTGCGTGTGCTGGTCGTGGACGCGCACGACCGTCCAGGACAGGCGCGACCCCGGCAGCGTGCCGTCCTGCGCGTCCGTCGCCGACCCGGACAGCGTGTACGTCTGCCCGACGACGAACGTCGCGCCGGCCGCCGGGGACGTGATCTGCGCGGTGGGCGCGGTGTTGCCCGAGGTGATCCGCGCCGTCACCGCCGCCGACGTCGCGCCCTGCGGGTCGCGCACGCGCAGCGTCGCCGTCCACGTGCCCGCCGCGTACGTGTGCTGCACCGTGGGCGTCGTCGTGGTGGCGTCGGGCGTGCCGTCGCCGAACTGCCACAGGTACGTGAGCGTGCCGCCGTCGGGGTCGCTGCTGCCGCGGCCGTCGAGGGTGGTCGTCAGCGGTGCGGCGCCGCTCGTCGGGGACGCGGTCAGCGCCGCCGTCGGCGTGCGGTTGGCGGTGCCCGTGTACGCGAGCCGGCGGATCTCGCCGCCGTTCGCGTACGTCGTGTAGTAGAGCGCCTGGGTGCCCGACCACGGCCCGAACTCGAGGTGGACCGCGGCGCCGAGGCCGGTCGCGACGTCGGTGCGCGTCCCGCCCCGGAGCATCATGAGCCGGCCGCAGTTGTAGTCGGAGAACAGGTACCCGCCCTCGTACGCCGCGGGCCAGACACCGTCCGGGACGAACGCGCCGCCCGTGATGGAGCCGCAGCCCGTGCTCCGGCCGTAGTCGTGGATCGGGTTCGTCATCCCGGCCGGGAGCGCGCCACCGCAGTCCGTCGCGGAGCCGGTCTGCGCGCAGTGCCCCTCACGCACCGGCCAGCCGTAGTCCGCACCGGGCGTGCCGAGGTCGATCTCCTCCCACACGTTCTGCCCCACGTCGTTGACGTGGAACACCGTCCCGCTCGCGTCCGGGTCGAAGGCGAACCGGAACGGGTTGCGCAGCCCCCACGCGAACGTCTCGCGGCAGACGGTCCCGGGCGCGGCCGGCGCGAGCCGGCAGCTCGCGGTCCCGGTGCCGAGGAACGGGTTGCCCGGTGCGGGCGCCCCGGTGGTCCGGTCGACGCGCAGGACCTTGCCGAGGAGCACGTTGCGGTCGCGGGACGCGTCGTTGTCGCCTCCGCAGCCGCTGTCCCCCCGGTAGTCGCAGCCGCCGTCGCCGGTGGTGACGTAGAGGTAGCCGTCCTTGCCGACGTGCAGGTCGCCCGCGTTGTGGTTTCCCGCCGGCGACGCGATGCCGTCCAGCAGGACCGTCTCGCTCGCCGGGTCGACGAGGTTGTCGTCGCCGAGGACGAAGCGCGAGACCCGGTTGACCGGCGCGCCGGCCGGGGTCCCGCCCTGGCTCGTCGGGCACGAGGTGCCGGTGCGCGCCGTGTAGAACAGGTAGATCGCGCGCGTCGCGGGGTCGGGGTCCGTCGCGACGCCGAGCAGGCCGCGCTCCGAGTTCGTGCACAGGCGGCTCGCGAGGTCGAGCGCGGGCGTCGCGAGCAGCGTCCCGGCGGCCGTTCGGACGCGCAGGCGGCCCGACTGCTGCGTGACGAGCATGCGCCCGTCGGCGGTGAACGCGATCGCGGACGGGTTCGGCACGCTCGCGACGAGCGACTCGGAGAACCCGGCCGGGACCGCGGCCGTCGCGGGTGGAGTCCCTGCCACGGCCAGGCCGGTGGCGACCAGCGCCCCGGTCACGACGGATGCGAGCGAGCGCCAGCGGTTCATCGAGGTCCCCCGTCCTCGTCGACGCGTCAGGTGGGCAGCGTCCCGCGTCGGGCTGCGCGGCGCAACGGCCCGAATCGATCCGCTCCCCCGCCGCCCGTCGGCGGGGTGCCGCCCGGGTGGACGGCGCCCGGGGCCGGCCGGCGCGGCTCGGCGGTCGTCCGGTGCCGTGAGCGCGAGCGGGCCGAGGCCTGGTATCTGGACGGCCGCCCGAGGATCGTTGCGGGTACGGGGCACGCGAGCCCCGCGGCGCGGCCTCCCCCGGCCCGCCGGGAGCGACGGAGGGCGACCGTGCGCACCTACCGACCCGGGCGTGCGACGTGGACCGGTGACGGCGCGCGCGGCGACCGGGACCCTCGCCCGGACAGCACGGCTCGTCCCGTCGCCGCCGGGCTCGACCGCGTGGTGGGGCTCCAGCGGCTCGCCGGGAACCGCGTGGTCCGACAGCTGCTCGGCGCGCGCACGCGTCCCGTCGTGCAGCGCAAGGAGTACGGCCTGGACGAGCAGCCCCGGCAGGACCGGTACGTCGACACCGCCGTCCGGCTCTGGCGGACGCAGCGGAGCATGCCGATCGGCGACTTCGTGGCTGCCGTGATGACGGCGGTCCAGGCCGAGCTGACGGCCGCCGGCGTGCCGCTGTTCGGCTGGGTGCCGGTGACGGGCGCGGGTGCGGCCGGGGTGTTCGACTCCGCGGCGTGGAAGGTGAAGGTCAACGTCGCGAAGTTCACGAGCCGGCTCGTCCCGAAGACTCTGGGCGACCTCACGCCCGCGGAGGTCACCGAGGTCGTCGGCACGCTCTTCCACGAGTCGCGGCACGCGGACCAGGACGTCCTCGTCATCCGCTCGCTGCTCGACCAGAAGAGGACGCCGCAGCAGATCCACGCCGCGACGAAGATCCGCAAGGACGTGATCCAGGCGGTGCGGGCGACGAGGTCCGCGACGCCGCTCGACCCCGACCAGGTCGCGCACGCCGGCCGGATGTTCGACGTCATGTACGGCACGCACAAGGAGCTGCTCACGTTCCTCATGGCCCACTCGGCGGCCGTGGAGGGGATCGACCGCCTGAGCCTGCCGACGTCCCGGCCCGCCGACGCGGCGAGGCACGTGGCGACCCTCACGACCTGGCAGACGTCGGTGCTCCGCCCGAAGCTCAGGCGGATGGCTGCGGCGAAGGCGCCGACGCCCGTCGAGACGGCGCTCCAGCAGCGCCTGGCGCAGGTCGACAGCGAGCTCACGGCGTTGTCAGCCGCCTGGCGGAAGGTCGCCGGCGCGCGGAGGCCCGGGGCGGACGACGTCGACGACCTGCGCCAGGCGGCCGGCGACACGCACGCGGCGATCACCGACGCCTACACGCACCTCGAGAGCGAGGCGGACGCGTTCCGGGTGGAGGGCGAGGTCACGACGGCCTTCGCCGCACGCATCGCCACGCCGTGACGGAGGCCCGCCTACTTGATGGCTCCCTGCGTGACGCCCGCCATGACCCAGCGCTGGGTGAACAGGTAGACGACGATCGCCGGTGCCATGGCCATGAGGTAGGACGCGAACGCCACGTTGTAGTTGCTGCTGAACTGGGTCTGGAACACGCTCTGCAGCACGGGCAGCGTCTGCAGGGTCGAGTCGGCGGTGATGAGCGACGGCATCATGAAGTCGTTCCACGAGGCGAGGAACGCGAAGATCGCGACCGTGGCGCTCATGGGCGCCATCATCGGGAAGACGATGTGCCGGAAGACGGTCCAGGTGGACGCGCCGTCGAGCCGCGCACTCTCCTCGAGCTCCTCGGGCAGGCCGCGGATGAACGCGGTGAACAGCAGCACGCTGAACGACAGCTGGAACATCACGTGCAGCAGCGCGACGCCGACGGGGTTGGCGAGCCCGACCATGCCGGTGAGCTTGACCTGCGAGAGCGCGAGCACCGGGAACGGCAGGAACATCGCGGCGAGCAGGTAGAAGAACGACCAGCGGAAGAAGGGCCGGTCCCAGTTCCGGGCGATCGCGTAGGCGGCGAACGCGGCGAGCAGGACCGTGCCGACGACGGTGACGGCGGTGACGAACACCGAGATCGCGAAGCCGCGCGGGAAGTTGGTGAGCCGCCACGCCTCGACGAAGCCCTCGGTGCTCACGGGCGACGGCAGCGCGAACACCTGGCCGCCGTCGACCGACTGCGCGGTCGTCTTGAACGCCATCGTGACGGTCGCGTACAGCGGCGCCAGGACGGCGAGCGTGCAGACGAGCAGCGCCGTGGTGGCGCCCCAGCTCGGGCGGTCCTCCCCGCCGCGGCCGAGGAACCGGCGGCGCCGGCGGACCGGGACCTGACCGGGGGTCGTGGTGACCAGCGTCTGGGCAGTCATCAGAACGCGTTCCTTCCGCGGGTGAGGCGCAGCTGCACGACGGCGAGGGCCACGGCGATGAGGAAGAAGATCGTGGCGTTGGCCATCTGGTAGGCGTAGTCGCCGCCGGTGAAGCCGGAGAAGATCGTCATGGCGACGCTGCGGGTGGCCGTGCCGGGGCCACCGTTGGTGAGGCCGACGATGATGTCGTAGGCGTTGAGGAAGTTCTTGAAGCCGATGACCATGTTGATCACGACGTACCCGGCGACGAGCGGCAGCGTGATCGCGACGAGCCGTCGGGCGGGGCTCGCGCCGTCCATGGCGGCGGCCTCGTACACCTCACCGGGGATCGACAGGATGCCCGCGATGTAGATGAGCAGCGCGCTCGGGATGGCCTGCCACGCGGTGACGATGACGATCGTGACCCACGCGAGGTCCGGGTCCGCGAGCAGGCTCTGCTCGAGCGCCGTGATGCCGACGGCCTGCCCCAGCTGCGGCACCGAGTTGGAGAACAGGAAGTTGAAGACGTAGGCGATGACGATGCCGGAGATCACCATGGGCAGCACGAACACGGCGCGCAGCGCGATCTTGGCCCGGATCTTCGCGGTCAGGCCGACGGCGAGGAGGAACGCGACGACGTTGACGAGCACGACCGTGACGAGCGCGAAGCCGACCGTGAACAGGTACGAGCTGCGGATCGCCGGGTCGGAGAACAGCGCGACGTAGTTGGTGAGGCCGGTGAACTCGAACTCGCCGAAGCCGACGGAGTTGGTGAAGCTCAGCGTGATGCCCATGACCGCCGGCAGGGTGATGCAGAGCGTGAACAGGACGAGCGCGGGCACGAGGAACAGGTAGAACGTCGCCCCGACCCGCGGGCGGACCGCCTTGACCGGGACGGCCGCGGCGGTGCGGCTCCTCGGTCGGGCGGCAGCTGCTGTGACCATGGGGTGTCTCCGTCCGGGAGGTCGTCAGGAGCGGAACGCGAGGCGGCGCCAGTCGGCGTCGAGCGTCCGCAGGACCGGCTCGGGGGCCGCGCCGGCCGCGAGCGACTGCGTGTAGTTCTGCAGCGGGATCGACTGGGGCACCAGCTGGGACGCGCCCAGGTAGAAGTCCGCGCGGTCGTAGTACTCCTTGAGCTCGACGAGCGTGGAGTTCGTGACGGGCGCCGCGTCCTTCGTCACGCCGAAGCCGAGGGCGTGCGCGTTGTAGGCGTCGATGACGTCCGGCCGCATGAGGAACTGCAGGAACTCGCGAGCCGCCGCCTTCTTCGTCGAGCCCTCGGGGATCCACAGCGCGAGGTCGACGTTGACGCGCACCTTGCGGTCCGCCGGGTCGTCCGTCATGGGCAGCGGGAACGCGCCGACGTCCAGGTCGGGGTTCGTCTTGACGATCTCCCCGATCGCCCACGGCCCCTGCAGGTACATCGCCGCCTGGCCGTCCGCGAACGCGAGGTTGCCGTCGCCGTATCCGCGGCTCGCGGCGTCGTCGTTCACGTACGCGACGAGCTCCTGCATGCGCTCGACGGGCGGGAGGAACTGCTTCTGGAACGCCACGGGCGAGCCCGGCCCGACCTCGGTGCCCTGCTGCTTGAGCTGGTCGAAGAACGCCGTGGTGTCGACCATGCCGCCGACCGTGTAGTCGAAGTGGCCCTGCGCGATGGTCCACGGGTCCTTGAAGGTGCTGTAGATCGGCGTGATCCCGGCGGCCCGGAGCGCGTCGCACACCGCGACGAGCTCGTCCCACGTGGTCGGGACGGTGAGGCCCTGCTGCGCGAAGATCTCCCGGTTGTAGAGCACCGCGGCCGCCATGAGCGAGTACGGCAGGACGCTCGTGCGGCCCGGGTAGCTCGCGGTGACGTCGATGAGCGGGTGCAGCTCGTCGAGCACCCGCCCGGCCTCCGGCAGGTCTCCGAGGTCGCTGAGCACGCCGCGCTCGACGTAGCGGGAGATCTCGAAGTTGTAGTTGAGGCAGCCGATGTCCGGCGGCGACTCGCGCACGAACGAGCCCGCGAGGTTCGACGTGGCGTCGTGCCGGACCCGCACGCGCGACTGCTCCTGGTGGAACTGCTCGATGAGCTCGTCGAAGTACCCGATGACCTCGGGCTTCGACTGGAAGAACACGATCTCGGTGGGCTCCGACGCGCTCGTGCGAGCGCACGCGCCCAGCGCGAGACCGGCGCCCACGACCCCCGCAGCCCGCAGGAAGCCGCGGCGGCTGAGGTCCCGGCTCAGCGGTGGAGCACCCGCGCGGTGGGTCACGTCCGCGCGTGCGGTGGTCAGGTCCGGCTCGGGCACGTCGTCGTCTCCCCTCGGTCGCACGCGGCGTCGGTGCCGTCGTGGTCGGGCGTGTGCCGTGGCACCGTCCGGGTCAGCTCGCGTCGTCCTGCAGCCACACGGTGGTCTCGCCCGGCAGCGCAGCCCCCTCGAGGGGTGCGCTCGCGACGACCACGCGTCCGGGCGGCAGCGGCACCGGCGCGGTGCCGAAGTTCGTCACCGACGTCCACCCGCCGGGCCGCGCGAACGCGACGACGGTCGGCGTGCGGGTGACCCACTCGAGCGTCTCACCGGACTGCAGGTCCCGCCGCGCGGCGAGCGCACGCCGGTAGAGCCGCAGCGTGGAGGCGTCGTCCGCCTCCTGGCCCTCGACGGCGAGCGGCCGGAACCGGTCCGGCAGCGGCAGGTGCGCCCGGCGGTCGCCGAAGCCGAGCGTCGGCCCGTCGGCGGTCCACGGCAGCGGCACCCGGCACCCGTCGCGGCCCTTCTGCGCACCACGCGAGCGCAGGAAGGTCGGGTCCTGCAGGACGTCGTCCGGCAGGTCCGCGACCTCGGGCAGGCCGAGCTCCTCGCCCTGGTAGAGGTAGGCGGAGCCCGGCAGCGCGAGCGTCAGCAGGGTGGCGGCCCGCGCGCGGCGCAGGCCCTGCTCGACGTCGGGCCGGGGGTCCGTGCCGTCGCTCTTCAGCCACGCGACGAGGTCGGTCCCCGTCGGCAGCGCGTACCGCGTCGCGTGCCGGACGACGTCGTGGTTGGACAGCACCCACGTCGACGACGCGCCCGACTCGAGCGCGAGCGCGAGGTTGCCGTCGATGATCGACGCGAACGCCTCGGCGTCCCACTCCGCCTCGAGGAGGTCGAAGTTGAACGCCTGGCCCAGCCCCTCGGGCGACGCGTAGCGCGAGCGGCGGTGCGCGGGCACCCAGGCCTCCGCGACCGCGGTGCGCGGCGGGTCGTACTCGTCGAACACCTGGCGCCACTCGCGGTAGATGTCGTGCACCTCGTCGCGGTCCTGCAGCGGGTGCGCGCCGCCCCAGGTGTCGGCGTCGAGGTCGGCCTGGCTCGGCAGCGGCTCGGCGAGGTCCTTGGCGAGCGCGTGCGCGACGTCGATGCGGAAGCCGTCGACGCCGCGGTCCGCCCAGAACCGCAGGGTCGTGAGGAAGTCCGCGCGCACCTGCTCGTCCGCCCAGTTGAGGTCGGGCTGCTCGGGCGCGAACAGGTGCAGGTACCACTCGCCGTCGCCGACGGGCTCCCACGCGGGGCCACCGAAGGTCGAGGTCCAGTCGCTGGGCGGCAGCTCGCCGTCCGCTCCCCGGCCACGGCGGAAGACGTACCGCTCGCGCGCCCGCGACCCGGGTGGCGACGCGAGCGCCTCGCGGAACCACGCGTGCCGGTTCGACGTGTGGTTGGGCACGATGTCCACGACGAGGCGGATGCCCGCGGCGTGCAGCGCGGCCCGCATCTCGTCGAACTGCGCGAGGGTGCCGATGCGGGGGTCGACGTCGCGGTAGTCGTCGACGTCGTAGCCGCCGTCCGCGAGCGCCGACGGGTAGAACGGGCTGAGCCAGACGGCGTCCACGCCGAGGTCGCGCAGGTACCCGACGCGCGAGGTGATGCCGGGCAGGTCGCCGATGCCGTCGCCGTTCGAGTCGGCGAAGCTCCGCGGGTAGATCTGGTAGACGACGGCCTGCCGCCACCACGTCGCGTCCTGCCCCGTCGAGCCGACCGAGGTGCTCCCGAGCACCGACACACGCTCCACGCCAACTCCCCCTGATTTGATCCGGGCCCTAAATTTAGGTCTCGGCACTAGAGTCGCGCCATCGGCGGAGGAGGTCAAGAGGCGATGGGCAACCCGGTCACGACACGGCAGCTGCGGGCGGTGAGCACGCGACTCGTCCTGGACCACGTGTGGGACGTCGACGAGGTCACCGGGTCGGCGCTCATCGACGCGACCGGGCTGTCGCGCGCGACCGTGCACGACGTGTGCGACGAGCTCATCGACCAGGGCTGGGTCGTCGAGCTCGAGAGCCTGCGCACCGGCAGCGACCGGAGCAAGGGACGCCCCGCCCGCCGGTACGCGTTCGACGCCCGGGCGGGCGTGGTCGTCGGTGTCGACGCCGGTCAGCACCGGGTCAGCGCCGTCGCCGCCGACCTGCGGGGCGCGACGCTCGCACGGACCGAGCTTCCCGTCGGGCCGGACGACGCCACCCCCGAGCGCCGCCTCGCACTCGTCGAGCAGGCCGCGCTCGTCGCGCTCGACGGCGCCGGCACCTCGCCCCGTCAGGTCCTCGCGGTGTCCGTGGGCGTGCCCGCCCCGGTGGATCGCGAGGGCCGCACCTCGTTCCAGGACAACCCGTTCTGGGCCCTGATGAACCCGGACCTCGCGACCCGGCTGCACGACCGCCACAGATGGGCGACGCTCGTCGACAACGACGCCAACCTCGCCGCCGTGGCCGAGCAGTGGCGCGGGCACGGCCGGGACGTCCGCAGCCACGTCACGCTGCTCGCCGGCGAGCGGTTCGGGGCGGGGGTCGTCGACGACGGCCGGCTGCTGCGCGGCGCGCACGGCGGCGTGGGCGAGATGCGCTACCTCGACTTCGTGGAGGGCGTCGGGTCCGCGACGGGCGTCGCCGCGCTCGTGCGGGACGACGCACGCGCGCAGCTGCGGCGCCTCGACGGCCGCGCGGGGTCCTCGCTGCAGGACGTGGACCCGGCCCGCCTCGACGCGGAGCAGGTCTTCGCGGCCGCGGCCGCCGCGGACCCGCTCGCCGTCAGCGTCGTCGAGCACGCGGCCGCGCTGCTCGCCCGCGTCGTCGCGACCTTCGCGAGCATCTACGACCCGCAGCGGGTGATCGTCGCGGGCGCGGTCGCGGCCTCGTGCGAGCCGCTGCTCGAGCTGGTGCGCCAGGAGCTCGACCGGTACGTGGACCCGCCGGGGATCGAGGTGCTCGCCTCCGCGCTCGGCGGCGACGTCGTGACCGTCGGCGCCGTCAAGCGCGCGCTCGACCACGTGCGGGAGCACGCGCTCGACATCGCGCCTGCCACGCTGCGTCGGCAGCCCGAGGTTCCCGACTGGATACCCCCGGGGGTATAGTGGCGCCATGCCGACCCCCTCCTCCGCGACCAGCACGCCGTCCCGCCGGATCGTCGTCGTCGGCGGCGTCGCCGGCGGCATGAGCGCCGCCGCCCGGGCGCGACGGCTCGACGAGGACGCCTCGATCGTCGTGCTCGAGCAGTCGCCGTACGTGTCGTTCGCGAACTGCGGGCTGCCGTACCACCTGTCCGGCGAGATCGAGCGCCGCGACGACCTGCTCCTGCACACCCCCGAGTCCCTCGCGGCGAGCCTCGCGCTCGACGTCCGCACCCGCAGCCGGGTCACGACGATCGACCGGCAGGCCCGCACGGTCACCGTCGCGAGCACCGACGGCGAGTACGACCTCCCGTACGACGCGCTGCTGCTGGCGCCCGGCGCGGTCGCGGTGCGGCCGCCCGTCGACGGCCTCGACCACCCCGCGGTGCACACGCTGCGCACCATCCCGGACCTCGACGCGCTCGTGGCGCGGCTCGCCATGCGCCCGCAGGACGCCCCGGGCCGCGCCGTCGTCGTCGGGGCCGGGTTCATCGGGCTCGAGGCCGTCGAGGCGCTCACCGCGCGCGGCCTCCAGGTCGACCTCGTCGAGCTCGCCGACCACGTGCTCCCGCCGCTCGACCCCGAGCTCGCGCCGCTGCTCGCCGACGAGCTGCGTTCCCACGGCGTCGGCCTGCACCTCGGCACGTCGGCGCGCGACGTCGCACCCGCGGACGACGGGACGGCGCTCGTCACCCTCTCCGACGGGACCCGCCTGGCCGCCGACGTGGTCGTGGTCACCGTGGGCGTCCGCCCCGCGAGCGACCTCGCGCGCGCCGCCGGACTCGCCCTCGGACCCACCGGCGCGATCCGCGTCGACCACGACCAGCGCACCTCCGACCCGCACGTCTTCGCGGTCGGCGACGCCGTCGAGGTCACGCACGCCGTCACGGCCCGGACCGGGCCCGTCCCGCTGGCGGGACCGGCGAACCGGCAGGGCCGGCGGGCCGCCGACGCGATGGTCGGTCGACGGACCACGCCGCAGGCACCCGTGCTGGGCACGGCGATCGTCCGGGTGTTCGGGCTCACCGCCGCCGTCACGGGCGCGAGCCAGGCCGCGCTCGTGCAGGCGGCGATCCCGCACGAGGTCGTCCGCCTGCACGGCGGCCACCACGCGGGCTACTTCCCGGGTGCCGAGCAGGTGCACCTCGTCGCGAGCTTCGCGCCCGACGGGCGGCTGCTGGGCGCGCAGGCCGTCGGCCGCGAGGGCGTCGACAAGCGGATCGACGTGCTCGCGACCGCGCTGCGCGCCGGCATGACCGCGGACGACCTCGCCGAGCTCGAGCTCGCGTACGCCCCGCCCTACGGCTCCGCGAAGGACCCCGTCAACATGCTCGGGTTCGTCGCGCAGAACGTCCTCGACGGCACCCTGCCGCAGTGGCACGCGCCCGACGCCGACGCGGTCCTCGCCTCCAGCCTCGTCCTCGACGTGCGCTCGCGTGCGGAGTTCGACCGCGGACACCTCGACGGGGCGCTCAACGTGCCCCACACCGAGCTGCGCGCGCGCCTCGACGAGGTCCGGGCCGCCGCGGACGGCCGCCCCGTCGCGGTGCACTGCGCGAGCGGCGTGCGGTCCTACCTCGCGACGCGCGTCCTGCTGCAGTCCGGGACGGACGCCCGCAACCTGTCCGGCGGCTGGCTCACGCTGGCCGCCGTGCGTCCGGACCTCGTCCGCGTCCCGGCGACCGCCGGGGCGTGAGGGCGCCCGTGCCGCACCTGCCCCGTCCCACCGTCTCGACGCGATCCGCCACCCACCCCTGAAGGAGAACCCTCATGTGCAGTCCCGCCCGCTGCCGCCGTTGCGGCAAGGTCACCTGGACCGGCTGCGGCATGCACGTCGACGCCGTCCTGGCCGACGTGCCCGAGAGCGACCGGTGCACCTGCCGCTGACCCGCCGGTGCGACGGCGAGCGGGCAGCCGCTCGCCGTCGCACCCGTCCCGCGACCCGACCCGCCACCACCAGGAGGACGCCGTGCAGCTCGACCCCGACGCGATGACCAAGGTCGGCAACCGGCTCAAGCGGGCCCAGGGCCAGCTGGCCGCCGTCGTCCGCATGGTCGACGAGGGAGCAGCCTGCGAGGACGTCGTCACGCAGCTGGCCGCCGTCTCCAAGGCGCTCGACCGCGCCGGCTTCGCGATCATCGCGACCGGCATGAAGCAGTGCCTGACGCAGCCCGCGACGCCTGACGAGGAGCCGACGCTCGACGTCGAGAAGCTCGAGAAGCTGTTCCTGTCGCTCGCCTGAGCCCGCGGCGGCGACCGGTCAGGCGTCGCCCTGCGGGCTCGTCGCGTCCGTGCCGTGCTTCGTCAGCTCGGCGAGGAACGCGTGGCACCGCTGCGCACGCTCCGAGTCCTCGCGCATCACCTGCTCGAAGAACGCCGCGATCTCCTCCTTGCCCGCGTTGCGGGCGTCGCGCACGTACTGGCCGTAGTCGTGCCCGGCCTTCAGGGAGTGGTACTGCACCGAGATCAGGTCGTACGTGACGTCGTCGAAGCCCGTCTCACCTGTTGCCATGACGCTCTCCTGGGGGTGCGCGCCGACCCCGTCCGAGGCCGCGCGTCGCGTGGCGGCCTCCTCCTCGACCGCTGCCCACGCTAGTGCGCGGCCCGGCCGCCGCAAGCGGGCCCGGGAGCCCGCTGCCGCTCCCCCGGGCTCAGCTGCGGGGCACGAGACGGAGCGTCACGTCGACGACCTCGGGACCGACGACGGTGCCGACGATCCGAGGGCCGTACCGGTCGTACTTCGCGTGGTAGGCGGCGTCGAGGTCGGCGTGCACGCCCGGGTCCGCGGACTCGAACGTCACCTCGCGCTCCACCCCGCCCGCGCGCAGCCGCCCGACGCCTGCGGCCCGTGCGCGCCGGAACCACCCGTTGTCCGGGCCGTACGCGGAGCGGACGTACACGTCGTCGCCGGACCGCACCGCCCAGATGGTCACGGCCGGGCGCACGCTGCCGTCCGGGCGGTACGAGGTGACCTCCACCTCGTCGGCCGCGCCGATGCGGTCGAGCTCCTCGGTGGTCCACGTCGTCATGCGTCCTCCTCGGTCCCGAAGGGGCGTCCGGCGCCGGGCTGCGCCAGGAGGTGCCACCCCCGTCGTGCCAGAACCGTGCAGGACGCTCGCCGCTTCCCGCGGGGCAGGACGTCACGCACGGACGGCGCGGCGCAGCGGCACCGCGCCCGGTCAGCCGCCCGTCGCGAACGGGCAGCCCGCGCAGCCGACGGGTCGCACCGGCGCCGGGGCGCACGTCGAGCACCCGCCGGCCGGCCGCACGACCAGCCCTACCGCGGCGGCGTGGTCGAGTGCGGCCGTGACGACGTCGAGCGACAGACCGAGCCGCGCGGCGACGACGGCCGGGCGCAGGCCGCGGTCCGTCTCGCGCAGCACGTCCGCGAACGTGCTCACAGCAGGCGCCCGACCTGGAAGACGGTGACGGCCAGCGCCCACGCCAGCACGAGCTGCACGCCGACGGCACCGGCCGTCCACCCGCGGCCCAGCAGGCGCGCCTGCTCGGCGAGCGTCGCGACGCACGGGGTGTAGGCGAGCACGAACACGAGGAACGCGAGCGCGGCCGGGCCCGGGGCGCCGCCCGACGTGCGCTCGAACGTCTCCTGCAGCCGGCTGCCCAGGTCGCCCGGCGCCGACGGGTCCGCCGGCTCGTCGACCGCGAACGTCTGCGCGAGGGAGCCGACGACGACCTCCTTGGCGACGAACCCCGTCATCAGCGCGGACGACGCGTGCCAGTCCCCGAACCCGGCCGGGGCCAGCACGGGCGCGATCGCGTCGGCGACCCGGCCGTACACGCTGTCCTCGACCGGGACGTCGGCGACGGCGTGGCCCGGGACCGCCGGAACCGCGGTGAGCACCCACACGACCGACAGCGTCCCGACGATGACGGTGCCCGCCTTCGTCACGAACGCCCGGACCCGCACGGTCGTCGAGGTGGCGATCGCGCCGACCCGCGGGCGCTGGTACGCGGGCAGCGCGAGCACGAACGGCTCGCGCTCCAGGTCGCGGAACGCCGTGCGCCGCAGCACGGCCCCGACGCCGACGACCAGCAGCGTGGACAGGACGTACATACCGAGGACGACGGTGCCCGCGTGCCGCGGGAAGAACACCGACGCGAGCACCAGGTACACGGTGAGGCGCGCGGTGCACGAGGTCAGCGGCACGAGCAGGCCCGTGAGCAGCCGCTGCCGGGCGTGCGGCAGGACGCGCGTGGCCGACAGCGCGGGCAGGTTGCACCCGAAGCCGACGACGAGCGGCAGCACCGCGCGCCCGTCGAGGCCCACGGCCCGCATGGCCTTGTCCGCGACGAACGCGGCACGCGCGAGGTACCCGGAGTCCTCCAGGAGCGCGACGGCCACGAACACGAGCGCCATGAGCGGCACGAACGACGCGACCGTCGCGACGCCCGCGAGCACGCCGTCGAGCAGGAAGCCCGTGAGCCAGGCCGGTGCGGCGGCGAGCGCGACCCGCAGCGCGCCACCGAGCCACCCGTTCACCGCGGTGTCGACGCCGTCCATGAGCGGGACGGCCGCGACGGTGACGAGCTCGAACACCGCCCACATGACGGCGAGCAGCACGGGCAGGCCGACCCACGGGCGCAGCAGCACCTCGTCCGCACGGTCCGACCACGTGCGCGGCGTCACCGCGGGCGGCCCGTCGAGGCCCGCGCGGGCGGTGACGTCCTGGACCCACCCGAACAGCGCCTGCGCGTCCGCGACGGGGTCGCCCCCGTCCGCCCCCGCCGCCGCATCCAGGCCGCCCGCGTCCAGGAGGCGGGGCGACGCGAGCCCGTCGCGCACGGCACCGGCGAGCAGGTCCAGCCCGTCCCCCGTGCGCGGGTCGACGCCGACGACCGGCACGCCGAGCGCGGCGGACAGGGCCACCGGGTCCACGTGCACGCCGCGCGCCGCGGCGACGTCGCGCAGCGTGAGCGCCACGACGGCGGGAAGCCCCGCGCGCGCGACCTGGCCGAGCAGGTACAGCGAGCGGACGACGGCCGTGGCGTCGACGAGCACGACGGCGAGCGCGATCCCGCCGCCCGCGAGCGCGTCGGCCGTGACCTGCTCGTCGGGCGTGCGCGCGACGAGCGAGTAGGCGCCCGGCAGGTCCAGGACGGTGGCGTCGGCCGCTCGCCAGGTGCCGGACGCGAGCTCGACGGTCGTGCCCGGGGCGTTGACGACGTGCTGCCGGGCGCCGGTGACGCGGTTGAACAGCGTCGACTTGCCGACGTTCGGGCTGCCGACGAGCCCGACCGTGGCGTGCTGCTCGGCGCCCTGCTCGGCGACGGCGGTGGCAGCGGGGGCGGTGTCGTGGCAGGTCATGCCGGCTCGACCGCGATGCGCGTGCAGGTGTGCCGGTCGAGCGCGAACCGCTCGGCGCCGACCGCGACCACCCGGCCCTGCGCACGGGCGTCGTGCGTCACCTCCACGACCGCCCCCGGCCGCAGGCCGAGCTCGCGCAGCCGCAGCCCGGCTCGACCGTCGACGCCGAGGTGGACGACCCGGAGCAGGGATCGCGTGGGGGCACCGGTGAGGTCCATGGCGCGAACCTACGAGTGAGGCGTGCCTAACCTCATGGGACGTTCGTCCCGGCCGCGAGCCGGCACCGCGCGTCGGTCCGCGCGGTGCCGGCTCATGGGGTTCCGGCTCGTGCGGTCACTCGTCGGGCGCGGCCGCCGAGATGTCCGCGAGCGCCGAGTCCGGGTCGAGCGCCTGGGCCAGGTCGCCCAGGCTCAGGATCCCCACGGCCTGGTCGCCCTCGACGACCGGGACGCGGCGGACGGCCTTTTCGCGCATCAGGCGCACGACCTCCGCGAGGTCGTCGTCGGGTCCGACGGTGACGAGCTCCTCGCTCGCGAGCTGCCCGACCGGCGCGTCCAGGCCGATGCCCTCGGCAAGGCCGCGGACGACGAGGTCACGGTCGGTCACGATCCCGACGACCGCGCCTCCCTCGGCGACGACGAGCGAGCCGACGTCCTGCGTCGCCATCGTCTGCGCGACGGCGTGCAGCGTGTCGGTCACCTCGACCACGGTGGGGTGCGGCGTCATGAGCTCGGAGACGGTGCGAGGCATGCGTTCCTCCTCGGGCTCGGGCGGCGGCCGGCTGGGCCACGCCCGCGGACGGCGACTGCTTCACCGCTGTCCACCGTGGGTCACACGGCGCCGGACCGCATCTCGGGGACGCCGTGCCGTTCAGCCCCCGCCCGGCCAGGCCGATAGGGAGGCAGGAGGTGCCGGTGCCCACGCTGGTGGAGGCGGTGTCGTTGCTCGCGGCGGTCGTGGCGACCGCGACGGGCCTGCTCGTGCTGCGCGGCCGGCGGACGTCCGCGCTGGCCCTGCCGCTGGCCGTCATGATGTTCGGCGCGTCGCTGTGGGCCGCCGCGCGGGCGCTCCTGCCGGTCGCCGCCGGCTCGGTGCCGACCACGGTCGTGCTGCACCACCTCGTGCTCCCGGGCGCCGCCGCGGTCTCGGCCGCGACGTTCTGGTACTTCGTCGTGCTGTCCGGGCGCCGCGTGTCCCGCCGGGGTGCGGCCCTGCTGCTGGTCCATCCCGCGCTGCTCGTCGTCGTCCTGGCGGTCGACGCCTGGACGGGGCTGCTCCTGCGCGTGCGCGTCGAGGACGGGGTCGTGCGCGTCGGCGCCGGCCCTCTGTACTGGGTCCACCTCGCCTACTGCTACGCGCTCGTCGCCGCGGGCATCGTCCTCGCGCTGGGCGCGATGGTCCGCACCGTCCCGCGGCACCGCCGCGTCTACCTCGTGTCCGCCCTCGCGGCCACGATCCCGGTCGTGGGCAACGTGCTGACGACCCTCGTGGCGACGCGCGGGCAGGGCGTGCACCTCACGCCCGTGTTCTTCCTGGTCAGCGCGGCGATCTGGTGGTGGGTCGAGCGATTCGCGCGGCACAGCGCCGTCGTGCCGGTGACGACGCGTCAGGTTCTCGAGGCCCTCGACGACGCGGTCGTGGTCCTCGACCCCGACGGCCACGTGCTGGACGCGAACCGGTCGGCCCGCACGCTCCTCGGCGGGCCCGACGGGACGGGCCTCGGGAGCTCGGGCCGGGCGTGGCAGGACCACCTGGCGCTCGACCTGTCGGACCCCGGCGGGTCGACGCTCACGACGGCCGAGGGCACCGCGCTCGACGTGCGCGCCACGCCGATGACCGACGCCGCGGGCCGCGCCGCGGGCACGGTGGTCGTGCTGCGGGACGTCACCGAGCTCGAGCGACTGCGTGCCGAGCTCGAGGAGCAGGCGAGCCGGGACGGGCTGACCGGCCTGCACAACCGGCGCTCGCTCGCGCAGCGGCTCACGACGGCGGTCGAGCAGTCCGCGGGGACGGGCGCGCCGCTGAGCATGGTCCTGCTCGACCTGGACCACTTCAAGACCGTCAACGACACGCACGGCCACGCGGTCGGCGACCGGGTGCTGCGTGAGGTGGCGGCGCTGCTCGCGGCCGCGACGGGTCCGGGCGAGATCGCGGCACGGCTCGGCGGCGAGGAGTTCGTCCTGCTGCTGCCCGGGGTCGACGTCGTCGACGCGACGCGGCGGGCGGAGCGTCTGCGCACGCGCTGCGCGCGCCTCGCGGTCCCCGCGGGCGACGTGACGCTCACGCTGACCCTGAGCGCGGGCGTGGCCGCGCACGCGGCGGGTGGCACCCCCGACGACCTGCTGCGCGCGGCCGACGACGCGATGTACGCGGCGAAGGCCGCCGGGCGTGACCGGGTCACGGCGGCACCGGACGGCGCACGGGCGGGCCGGGTCCCGACCCCGCGGGGGCCGGTCGACGCGAGCCGACCGGCGCCCGCCTGATCCGGGCGGACGAGCGGGTCAGCCCTGCGCGTCGCGCCAGGCCACCCACCGCTCGACGAGCGACAGGTCGTAGTCGGGGCCGTCCACGCCGATCGTGAACAGCGTGACGCCCGCCTGGACCAGCTCGTCCGCGACCTCCTCCGGCGGGGCGCCGACGCCGATGCTGCGCTCGACGAGGCTCGCCGTGTCGCGGCCGACGGCGCTGCCGTGCTCGTCGAGGATCGCGCTCTTGCGCCGCAGCGTCTCGACGTCCCCGAACGAGTGCCACGCGTCGGCGTGCTCGGCCACGATCCGCAGCGTCTTGCGCTCCCCGCCCCCGCCGATCAGCACCGGGATGTCGCGCGTCGGCGCGGGGTTCGCGACGGCGAGCCGCCGCTTGATGCGCGGCAGCGCGTCGGCGAGGTCCGCGATCCGCGACCCGGCGGTGCCGAACTCGTACCCGAACTGGTCGTAGTCCTTCTCGAACCACCCGGCCCCGATGCCGAGGACCAGCCGCCCGCCGCTGATGTGGTCGACCGTGCGGGCCATGTCCGCGAGCAGCTCGGGGTTGCGGTAGGAGTTGCACGTCACGAGCGCGCCGATCTCGACACGGCTCGTCTGCTCGGCCCAGGCCCCGAGCATCGTCCAGCACTCGAAGTGCTTGCCGTCGGGGTCGCCGGACAGCGGGAAGAAGTGGTCCCAGTTGAAGACGATGTCGACCCCGGCGTCCTCCGCGCGGCGGACCGCGTCGCGGATCTGCGCGTAGTCGGCGTGCTGCGGCTGGATCTGGACCCCGATGCGGATGGCGCGTGTCATGGGCGCCACGCTACGTCCGCACCGCACGGCGGTCGCGCCCGTCGGCCGGACGTCTCAGCGTCCGGGCGCCCGGCCGGGCGCAGGTCGCACCGGTGGCGGGCGCCGACGGGCGGGCCTAGCGTCGACAGGGCCGCGCCGGCGTCGTCGGGCGGCACAGCCGTCACCCGGGTCGCACCCGGGGAGCAGGGGGCGGACCGGCTGCACGGCCGGTGCACAGCGGGCGACCCGCGGCTCCACGCGACGGTCACGCGACAGAGGGTTCGCGTCCACGTCACCTCGCCGTCCTGCGCACGTCACCGCGGCGGGACGAGGGCGACACCACCGGCACCCGCGACGGGTGCCGGGCACGGTTCGACGCCGGAGGAGCACCCATGTACCTGCACGTGCAGCGACTCATCAACGACATCGAGGCCGACGAGCCGGACCCGGCCGCCGCGAACGCGCTCCAGGAGGGGCTGGGCGGCCAGTTCGGCGAGATGCGCACGATGATGCAGTACCTGTTCCAGAGCATGAACTTCCGCGGCCCGGCCGGGAAGCCGTACCGCGACCTGCTGCAGGGGATCGGGACGGAGGAGATCAGCCACGTCGAGCTGATCGGCACGACCATCGTCCGGCTCCTGGACGGCTCGCCGCGGTACAACGGCAAGAAGACCGACCCGCTCGACGAGCCCGGCGCAGGCGGCAGGACGCCGCTCGAGAACGCGCTGCACGAGAGCAACATCCACCACTACCTCGTGGCGTCGCAGGGTGCGCTGCCCGTCGACGCGGCCGGCAACCCGTGGAGCGGCTCGTACGTCTACAACTCCGGCAACCTGGTCCTCGACCTGCTCTACAACCTCATGCTGGAGAGCACGGGACGCCTGCAGAAGTGCCGCATCTACGAGATGACGTCGAACAAGACGGCGCGCTCGACGATCTCCTACCTCATCGTCCGCGACCAGGCGCACGAGAACGCGTACGCGCGGGCCCTGGAGACGCTCGGCGTGAGCTGGGCGTCGGTGCTGCCGATCCCGAAGACCAACGCGGAGAAGTTCCCCGAGGTCCGCAAGCTCCTCGACCTGGGGCTGCAGAGCAAGCAGTACTCGTTCGACCTGACCGCGCAGTCGGAGGCGGGGCGCATCTTCCAGGGCATGTCGCCGTCGAAGGACGGCACGCAGCTCGACGCGTCCGAGCAGGCCCCGGCGGGGGTCCCCCTGACGATCGCCGAGGAGCGGTTCGAGGAGTTCTCCCCCGGGCTCGACCCGGAGCTCCTCGCCCTCGTGCAGGCGACGGCCGAGCTCGAGATGGCGGAGGTGCAGCCCCTGTACGGGCCGATCCCGCCGCCCGAGGGCACGTCCTGACCGACCGCACGACGCCCGCCCGTCACCCGAGGGTCACGGGCGGGCGTCGGGGTGCCCCCCGGTGTGCCGCGGCGGGGTCGCGCGGCCCAGCGCGCCCGAGCGCTCCCGGGCGCGGGTCAGGCCGCGACGCTCCGCAGCGGCTGCGCGGCCCCGCGGCCACGACGCACGACGGTGCGGTCGGGCACCACCTCGTCCGGCGGGACGTACGCGCCCGCCTCCACGACGACCCCGTCGCCGACCTTCGCGCGGCTGCCCACGCGGGCGCCCGCCCCGACGCTCGTGCCGGGGCCGAGGTGCACCGACGTGCCGACGGTCACGTCGGCACCGACCCGTACGTCGCGGTCGACCCAGCTGCCGGCACCGACGCGGCTGCGCGGTCCGACGTGCGCGCCGGCCTCGACGTACGCGCCGGCCGCGACCGAGGCGTCCTCGTGCACGTGCGCGTCGGGCGAGACGAGGCCGCCGCCGTTGTCGTGGCGCGCGTACCGCAGCACACGGCCGTCGTCGGTCTCGAGCTCGAAGCGGGCTCTCTTCGTCCTCATGCCACCTCTTCCCAGTAATGGTTCTCGGTAGCCTCAACGAACGACACCCGCGGAGGATTTCCCGCGACGGCCCGCCGGCGTTGCGCCCAGCGCGAACGGAGGGCACGGGCGTGCGCGTGGACGCGCACGCCCGCTCCGGTCACCCAGGACGTGCTCCGGACGCCCCGGAGCCGTCAGCCCTTGGGGCCCTTCCCCTTGTCCCGCCCGGGCGCGCCGGGGGCGGGCTTCGGCGCGGGCGCCGGCGCGGGCGCGGACTTCTCGGCGGCCTCCGCGGCCTTCGCGGCCTCCGCCGCCGCGGCCGCCTCCTGCGCCTGACGGGCGGCCTCGGCGTCCGCGAGCGCCTGCGCGACGGCGGCGTCCGCCTCGGCCTGCGCCTGGGCCGCCCGGGCCGCCTCCGCGGCCTGCAGCTCCGCCTCGACGTCGTCGAGCGCCGCGTCCAGGGCGGCGTACCGCGCGTCCGAGATCTCGCCCGCGGACCGGCCGTCCTCGACCGACGCACGGACCCGGTCGAGCAGTGCGTCCGCGGCCTCGAAGCGACCCTCGGCCGCGGCCCGGGTCACGGCCAGCACGTCGCCCTGCAGCGAGCGCGCGCGACCGGCGTCGAGGTCGGGTGCCGCACAGCCACCGAGCACCAGGGCCCCGGTCACCAGCACGCCGGCGGCGAACCGGCGCCGCGCGCGCCCCGTCCGCGGCGTCACGGCGCCACCTCCTGCTGCAGGCGCGTGAGGGCGTCGCCGAGCGGACCCTCGACCGCGGGGTAGTCAGGTGGCTCGACCGCACCGTCCGGTGCCGCCAACCGTGCGGCGAGCACACCGCCCGCGACGACGAGCAGGAGCACGAGCACAGTGACCGCGGCGACGCGGGCACGGCGCGAGCCCGCCCGGCCGAGGGCCGCGAGCCGCCGGTGCCCCGGTGCGACCGACGCGGGCACGGAGCGGCGGCGGCCGGGCGCGGGGGCGATCGTCGGCGCCTCCGCGGCGCGCGGGAGCTCCCCGCGGGCCGCCGCGCCGCCGTCGGGCACGGTGCCCACGGCTGCCGTGCCCACGGCTGCCGTGTCGTCAGCTGCCGCGCCGACGGCTGCCGTGCCGGCCGAAACCGCGTCCGCCAGCGCGTGCTCCCCCGGTCCCGGGTACGGCACCGGCGTGGGGACCGCAGGCATGACCCGCGTGCGGCCGAGCTCACCGTCCCCGGCGTCCACGGGGTCGACGGCGTCGGGCCGGTCCAGCACGTCGCCCAGCGCGTGCGCGACCTCCTCGGCGCTCGGCCGGTCCTCGGGGCGGCGGGCCGTCATGCCGACGACGAGCGCGGCCAGGCGCGGGTCGAGGTCGCCGGGCACCTCGGGGTCCCGCGCGAGGCGGGCAGCCGCGACCTCCGCCATGGTGCCGCTGAACGCGGGCGCGCCGGTGAGGCACTCGAGCAGGACGAGCCCCAGGGCGTACACGTCGCTCGACGGCCCGAGCGCGCTGCCGACCGCCTGCTCCGGGCTCAGGTACGACGCGGTGCCGACGATGGTCCCCGTCATGGTGAGCCGGGTCGCGGCCGCGAGGCGGGCGATGCCGAAGTCCACGATCTTGACCGGGTGCTCGGCGGGCTCGTCGCCGTCGAGGCAGTCGTCCGAGACGAGCAGGATGTTGCCGGGCTTGACGTCGCGGTGGATCACGTCCTGCGCGTGCACGACCGCGATCGCCTCCGCGGCGGCGCGTCCGACGGCCGCGGTCTGCCGGGCGGTCAGCGGCCCGTCGGCGAGGCGGCGTCCCAGGGTGGGACCCGGCACGAGCTCCATGACGAGGTACGCCTGCACGTGGTCCGCGTCGACCGCCACCGTGTCGGCGTCGAACAGCCGGACCAGCCCGGGGTGCCGCAGCCCGGCGAGGACACGGATCTCGGCCTCGTGGCGGCGCAGGTCGTCGCTGTCACGCGCGACGGGCGGGAGCACCTTGACGGCGACGACGCGGTCGAGCAGCTCGTCCTGCGCGCGGTGCACGGTCGCGACGCCGCCACGGCCGATCACCTCGTCGAGGCGGTACCGGTGGCCCAGCACCACGGGCCCGGTGGCGGGGGCGGGCCGGTCGGTCACGTCGCCGGACCACCACGACGGGCGGGGCTCGCTGCCGACTGCGGGGGGCATGTCGACCGACGGTAGGCGACCCGCGGTCGTGCCGCATGCCGACGAGCCCGTGCGCGGGCGGGTGCGCGCGAGGGCTCCGGGTGACGCGCGGGCGGTCGTCAGCGCTGCGGGAACCCGCGCCACGGGCCCGGCACGGTGAGCCGGAACCGCAGCGCGGCGACCCGCAGCGCGAAGACGAGCAGCACCGATGCCGCCACCGTCCACGGGTCCAGCCGGTCCCACCACCACAGCAGGACGACGAGGCTCGACCCGAGCAGCGCCGGGACGGCGTAGAGCTGGCGGTGGTGCAGCACCACGGGAACTTCACCCGTCAGGAGGTCCCGCAGGACTCCCCCGCCCACCCCCGTCATGACGCCGACGACGACGGCCGCGGTGGCGGTCGTGCCGAGCTCGAGGCCCTTGATCGTGCCGACGACGGTGAAGATCGCGAGCGCCCCCGCGTCGAGCATGACGATGGCGCGCCGCGCCCGCTCGAGCCGCGGGTGGAAGAAGTACATCGTGAGCCCGCCGGCGACGGCCGTGACGATCAGCCGCCAGTCGGAGATGCCGACCGGTGGCACCGCGCCGATGAGCACGTCGCGCAGCATCCCGCCGCCCAGACCGGTCGCCCAGCCCAGGACGAGGATGCCGAACACGTCGAACTGCTTGCGGACCGCCGCGAGCGCGCCCGACATGGCGCTCACGTACACCCCGAGGATCTCGAGCAGCGGCTCGTAGGGCAGGTCGGCGATCACGGACCGCATCCTGGCAGGTGCCGCCGGGGCCACGCGTCAGCCGCTGCGCGGCGCGGCGGGTGGTGCAGCCGGTGCTGCGGCGGGTCGTGCGGCGGGCCGTGCGGTGCGCGGCGGGACGCGGTGCAGGACGAGGTCGTGCACGCCGCCGTCGGCCAGGGTGAACGTGAGGAACGTCCCGGTGGGCTGCCGGCGCCGGTCGGTGGGCGACCCCGGGTTGAGCAGCCGCAGGCCACGCGGGGTCGTGGTGTCCCACGGGATGTGCGAGTGCCCGAAGACGAGGACGTCGAGGCCGGGGTGGTCCGCGTCGCAGCGCCGCTCGCGGCCCGCCGCCGCGCCGGTCTCGTGCACGACGCCGAGCCGGACGCCCCCGACCTGCGCGGTGGCGAGCAGCGGGACCCGCGCGCGGACGTCGGGCCCGTCGTTGTTGCCGTGGCAGGCGAGCAGGCGCCGCGCACGTCCGGCGAGCCGGTCGACGAGCGAGGCCGCCACCCAGTCCCCCGCGTGCAGCACGAGGTCCGCGTCGTCGACCGCGTCCCACAGGGCGTCCGGCAGGTCCCGGGCCCGGGCGGGCACGTGCGTGTCGGCCGTCGCGACGACGCGTACGGGCCCGTCGGTCAGGGGAGGCTCCACGGACCCAGTCTGCGCCCGCCGGACCCCCGCGTCGCGCCCGGTCGCACGCCCGCGACCTGCACCGACGGCACCGGCTCGGCGACCGCTGGACGGGACGCCGCGCGAGCCTCACACTTGCGTCGCCCCCTCGATGTTCCGGCCGCAGAGTGCCGGGAAAGGACCCGTGCGGTCGTGCTGCGCACTGTCACCTCCCACCTGTCGATCGACGTGCGTCAGCCGCTCGAGCTGCTGCTCGCCGTGACCGTCGCGGACGCCGCATGGGACCGTTCCGAGCTCCTGTCGGTCCGCCACGAGGACGGCCCCCTGGACGTCGTCGAGATCAAGGGGCCGCACGGCGCGCGCACCCACCGCGTGCTCGCCCCCGCCGGCCGGCTGGTCGTCGACTACACCGCGACCGTGCGCGGTCAGGCCGACGCACCGCCCGTCGACGACCTCGACCTCGTCGAGTACCGCCGGCCGAGCCGGTACGCCGAGTCCGACCGGCTGCTCGCGTTCGCACGCGACCAGTTCCGCGGGCTCGACGGGCCCGAGCTGCTCGACGCCGTCGCCACCTGGGTGACCGGGCACGTCACGTACCTGTCGGGCTCCAGCCTGCCGACGGACGGCGCGACGGACACGCTGCTCAAGCGGCGCGGCGTGTGCCGCGACTTCGCGCACCTGGTCGTCGCCCTGCTGCGGGCCAAGGACGTCCCCGCGCGGCTCGTGTCCGTCTACGCGCCGGGGCTCAAGCCCATGGACTTCCACGCCGTCGCCGAGGCGTTCGTCGACGGCGCGTGGCACGTGGTGGACGCGACGCGGCTCGCGCCGCGCGAGTCGCTCGTGCGGATCGCGACCGGGCGCGACGCCACGGACACCGCGTTCCTGTCGTACTACGGCGGCTCGCTCACGCTGCGCGCCATGACGGTGACGGCCACGGTCGACGGGACGCTCCCCGTCGACGACGGCGCCGGGCTGGTCACCCTGCGCTGAGCGCCGTCACAGGTTGCTGGGCCCGCCCTCGGCGAGGTCCGGCGAGGAGTCGGGCTGGTGCACGCACACCCACAGGCTCGACGGCTCGACCTTCACCTCCAGCGTGCGCCCCGGCTCGAGGACGTCCCCGTCCAGCTGGCGCGGCTGCGGGCGGTCGCAGCGGACCACCACGTGCGCGCCGCGCAGCATCTCGCGACGCGGCACGCGGGAACGGCGCAGCGCGATGCCGACGAGCAGCTGCAGCCAGTGCCCGACGTTGCGGGGCGCGATGATCGCGACCTCCATGACACCCGTGTCCGGCTGCGCGTCCGGCAGCAGCGTGACACCACCCTGCAGCCGGCCGACGTTGCCGATGAGCACCGAGCGCGCGTGCCGGCGCAGCGGCGGCCCGCCGTCGACGACGACCTCGACGCGCATCTCGTCGTCCGCGAGGTGCTTGAGGGCCGAGAACACGTAGGCGATCGAGCCCGCGCGGTTCTTGAGCTTCGTCGGGGCGTCGTCCATGGTGGCCGCGTCGAGCCCCATGCCGGCCATGACGGCGAAGACCTGACCGTCGGCGCGCCCGACGTCGATCTGCCGGCGCCCGCGCTGCAGCACGGTGTCGACACCGTCGGGCACGTTCGTCGGAACGTCGAGGTTGGCGGCGAGCAGGTTGCCGGTCCCGCCCGGCAGCACGGCGAGCGCGGTGTCCGTGCCGACGAGCCCCTCGACGACGGCGCGCACCGTCCCGTCCCCGCCGCACACGAGCACGACGTCGACCCCGTCCTCGACGGCCTGCCGGGCCTGCCCGGTGCCCGGGTCG
This sequence comes from Cellulomonas fimi ATCC 484, assembly GCF_000212695.1. Lineage (NCBI taxonomy): Bacteria > Bacillati > Actinomycetota > Actinomycetes > Micrococcales > Cellulomonadaceae > Cellulomonas > Cellulomonas fimi. The sequence continues at coordinate 2,542,350 of NC_015514.1, forward strand.
TCGGCGGTCGTCTCGAGCCACGCGGGGGCGGGCCAGCCCGCCGCGGCGAGCTGCTCGGTGATCTGGGCGCGCAGCTCCTCGGTGCCCTCCACCCGGTTCGGGTTGACGACGACCGCCGTGCGCAGCGGGTCGTCGCCGTGCCGCTGCTGGGGCGCGGGCTCGGTGGGGGTCGCGGTTCCGGTCACCCCGCGATTGTGCTGGGTGGCGTGCCGCAGCGCGCGGCGGACGGCTCAGGCGCTCTCGCGCAGGGTGCGGCGGCGGCCCTCGAGAGCGACGAGCTCGGCGAACGCCGCCTGGTAGCCGGCGGCGTCCGCGCCGGGGTCCATGCGCTGCAGGCGCCCGCGCAGGTCCGCGATGTGGCGGGTGTAGCCGATCTCGACGAGCCGCAGCACGACGTCGCGCACGTAGCCCGGAAGCGACTCCGGCCGGTCCTCGGGCAGCGGCGCGACCGCGAGCTCCGTGACGAGCGCGCGCACCGGCTCGGCGGCCTGCTCGACGACCGCGTCGACCCACGCCGTCGATGCGCCCGGGGCCGCCTGCACCGCGGCCCGCGCGGCCGCGACGCCGCCCGCGGCACGGACCGCCTCGTGCACCGCCCGGTACGCGGGCGCGGCGAACGCGTCCGCGGCGAGGTCGTCGAAGTGGTCCGGGACGTGCTCGGGGAGCTGCAGGACGACCTCGAGCGCGGTGCGCTCGACCTGGGCCACGGGGTCGCGCCGGTCCGGCACGGGCATGCGCGCGACCGGCACGTGGACGACGTCGGGCCCCCCGCGCGCCGCCCCGCGGTCGTCGGGGCGCCCGTCGGCACGGCCGCCGCGTCGGTCGTCGGGCCGCCCCCGCCGCTCGTCGGGCCGGCCCTCGTCGCGCCCGCCGCCGGGGCGCCCGGTGGACCGCGCGCCGGCGACCGCGCGCCGCACCGCGTCCTGGTCGTCGATCCCAAGCCACCCCGCGAGCAGGCGCGTGTACTCGGGCCGCAGCGCGGCGTCCCGGATCCCCGCGACGACGGGCGCCGCGGCGCGCAGGGCACCGACCCGCCCCTCGGCGGTGCGCAGGTCGTACGACTCGAGCGTCGATCGGATGACGAACTCGTACAGCGGCTGCCGGCCGGCGACGAGCGCCCGGACCGCGTCGGGCCCCTTGGCCTGCCGCAGCTCGCACGGGTCCAGACCGGAGCGCTCCACGGCGACGAACGTCTGCGCGGAGAACGACTGGTCCTCGCCGAACGCCCGCAGCGCGGCCTTCTGGCCGGCGGCGTCGCCGTCGAACGTGAAGATGATCTCGCCGCCCACCGAGGCCCCCGAGGCGAGCTGCACGCCGCCCGTCGACCCGGAGTCGCCCACGAGGCGCCGCACGATGCGCGCGTGGTCGGAGCCGAACGCGGTGCCGCACGTCGCGACGGCGGTGCCGACGCCCGACAGGTGCATCGCCATGACGTCGGTGTAGCCCTCGACGACGACGACGCGCTTCTCGCGCTGCATGTCCCGCTTCGCGAGGTCGATGCCGTACAGCACCTGCGACTTGCGGTAGAGCGGCGTCTCGGGGGTGTTGAGGTACTTGGGCCCCTGGTCCTCGTCGAACAGCCGGCGCGCGCCGAAGCCGACCGTCTCCCCCGTGACCTCCCGGATGGGCCACACGAGCCGCCCGCGGAACCGGTCGTACACGCCGCGCTGCCCCTGGCTCACGAGTCCCGACGCGACGAGCTCCGCCTCGGTGAAGCCACGCCCGCGCAGGTGGCGCAGCAGCCCGTCCCAGCCCTGCGGCGCGAACCCGACACCGAACGTCTCTGCCGCGGACCGGTCGAACCCGCGCTCGGCGAGGAACGCCCGGCCCGCCGCCGCGCCGGGAGTCGTGAGCTGCTCGCGGTAGAACTCCTCGGCGACCTTGTGCGCGTCCAGGAGCCGGCGCCGGCGGCCGGGCTCGTCGCCGGGTCGCGGCGCACCGCCCTCCTCGTAGCGCAGCTGGATGCCGACGCGCCCCGCGAGGTACTCGACCGCCTCCGCGAACGCGAGCCCGTCGACCTTCATGACGAACGCGATGACGTCGCCGCCCTCGCCGCAGCCGAAGCAGTGGTAGCGGCCGACCTGCGGACGGACGTGGAACGACGGGGAGCGCTCGTCGTGGAACGGGCACAGGCCCTTCATCGAGCCGACACCCGCGGGACGCAGGCTCACGTGGGCGCCGACGATCTCCTCGATGCGCGCGCGCTCGCGGACCGCCTCCACGTCCTCCCGTCGGATGCGTCCCGCCACGCGGCGAGTCTAGGCGTCGCGCGCGGCCCCCTGGAGCGCGTCGGCGCAGCGCCGGGCGTAGGCGCCGGGCGTGATCCCGGCGAGGGCCGCGAAGTCCGTCGTGAGGTGCGACTGGTCGTAGTAGCCGGCGCGCGCCGCGACCTGTGCGAGGTCCCCGTCGGGCGCCTGCGCGATGAGCTCGGCGGCGAGGTGCACGCGGTGCCGCTGCAGCACCCACTTGGGGCCGACGCCGACGCGCTCGCGCAGCAGCCGCTGGAGCGTCCGGGTCGACAGCCCTGCGAGCGCGGCGAGGTCGTCGACCCGCGCGTCCGGCCCGAGCCGCCCGCCGACGACCGCGGCGAACGCCCGGTGCACCTGGTCGAGCGCGGGGTCGGCCTCCGGCGGCCCAGGACGCGCGGCGCGCAGCACGTCGACCACCTGCGCGACCGCTGCGGCGTCGTCGCCGCGTCCGACCGCGGCCAGCAGCGCGGGTCCCACCTCGGCCGCGTCGCCCAGCAGGTCGCGGGCGGGGATCACGGCGTCGCGACGGGTCGCACCGAGCCGGGCCGCGCGCCGGCCGAGCACGTGCCGCGCGTACGCGTCGAACCCGCCGGGCCGGAACTTGGTGCCGACGACGGCCCCCGTGCCCGCGATCTCCCGGTCGAACCGGCCCGACGGGATGCCGTGCGCCGCGAACAGGCCGGGCTCGGCGACGAGGTTGACGCACGCGTGCGGCAGGACGGTCTGCGTCACGTGCACGCCGGGCGGCAGCGACCACCGCACCGTCCAGAACCGCTCGACGACGTCGGCGAGGTCCTCCGGGGGCGCGTACCGCTCGAGCCGGAACGCGGGCGCGCCCGCCCCGCGCAGGACGCCGCCCGTGCCCGTCGTCGCGTCGCGTTCGAACACCTGTCGCATTCCTCCAAGACCGCCGGCCGTCCCCGCACGAGGCTAGAGGGCGAACCGCACCCGACGAAGGAGGCCACCGTGGCCAGCACGAACAGCACCCTGCACCCCAACCTCTCGGTGTCCGGCGCCCGCGAGGCGATCGACTTCTACGTGCGCGCCCTGGGCGCCGAGGTGGTGAGCGTGATCGAGAGCGGCGGGATCGTCGTGCACAGCGACCTGCGGCTCGGCGGGTCGACGTTCACCGTCGCCGAGCCGTTCCCGGAGATGGGCTCGACCGCGCCCGACCCCGAGCAGCCCGTGCCCGCGTCGTTCACCCTGGAGGTCGCCGACTGCGACGCGGCGTTCGCGCGGGCCGTCGAGGCCGGAGCGCGCGCGGTCAGCGAGCCGACCGACGAGTTCCACGGCGGCCGCATCGCCCAGCTGCGCGACCCGTTCGGCCACCGCTGGTTCCTCAACCAGCACCTGGAGGACGTCGCGCCCGAGGAGCTGCAGCGGCGCGTCGACGCGTGGACGGCCGCACAGGCGCCCGCCTGACGGTGCCCGTCGAGGCGTCAGTGCCGCGGCGGGTGCACGAGACGGGCGTGCATCTCCGCCGCGGACACGTCCGTGAGCGACGCGACCTGGTCGACGACGACCCGCAGGCGTGCGGCGTCGTCGTCGGCCGCGCGCCAGTCGGCCGCGCGCCAGTCGGCCGCGAACGGCGGCTCGAGCGCGATCGGCGCGCGCTCCGACATGACGCGCACCAGGTCCGTCAGCATCTCGCGCTGCCGGTGGTAGAGCGGCTCGAGCTCGCGCGGCGCCATCACGTAGGCGACGGCGAGCCCCTTGAGCACGAGGATCTCGGCGGTCGTGTCGAGCGGCACCACGAGGTTCGCGGCGTAGCGGGTGAGCGGCCCCGGCCCGTACTCCTCGCGCGTCGCCGTCTGCGCGGCCTTCGCGAACCGGCCGATGAGCTGGCTCGTCGCGTCCTTGAGCATCGCCAGCGCGCCGCGCGAGCCGTCGAAGCCCGCGTCCCACAGGTGCGCCCCGACGAGCCGGTCCATCGCCTCGTGCAGCCCCTCGTCGTCGACCGCGTCGCCGTACCAGGTCTGCACGGCCTCGACGACGCGCGCCCGCTCGTCGGGGCGCGTCAGCACCCCGAGGTCGAGGCGCCCGCCGACGACGGCGTCCTCGACGTCGTGCACCGAGTACGAGATGTCGTCGGCGAGGTCCATGACCTGCGCCTCGAGGCACTTGCGACCGTCGGGCGCGTCCTCGCGCAGCCACGTGAACACGGGCAGGTCGTCCTCGTAGACGCCGAACTTGTGCGTGGGACGGCCGCTCGCGGCGCTCACCGGGCCGCGCCCGTGCCGCCACGGGTACTTGACCGACGCGTCGAGGCTCGCGCGCGTGAGGTTGAGCCCGACGGTCCGCCCGTCGGGCGCGACGACCTTCGGCTCCAGGCGCGTGAGCAGCCGCAGCGTCTGCGCGTTGCCCTCGAACCCGCCGATGCCGCGCGCGATCTCCGCGAGCGCGCGCTCGCCGTTGTGCCCGAACGGCGGGTGGCCCAGGTCGTGCGCGAGGCACGCGGTGTCGACGACGTCCGGGTCGCAGCCGAGGGTCTTGCCGATCTCCCGCCCGACCTGCGCCACCTCGAGCGTGTGCGTGAGCCGCGTGCGCACGAAGTCGTCGGACGAGGGACCGAGCACCTGCGTCTTGGCGCCCAGGCGTCGCAGCGCGGACGAGTGCACGATCCGGGCCCGGTCGCGCTCGAACGCCGTGCGCTCCCGCGACTTCGGCGCCTCCGGCGCCCACCGCTCCCGGTCGGCGTCGACGTAGCCGTCGAGCTCGAGCATCTCCGGGGCGGTCACGGGTCTAGGGTAACGAGCGCCGGGCCCGCCCCTCCCTGCGGTGACGCACGTCGCACCGCGTGACGACGCGCCCCGGCGTCGGTCGCGTCGGGCAGGCGTGGTCGTCCCACGCGCTGTGACGGAGGTCCGATGAAGCCCCTCGCGAGCACCACCCGTTCCCCCCGCCGGACCGCGGCGATCGGCGTCGTCGCCGCGACCCTCACGGTCGGTGCGACCGGGGCGGCGTACGCCCTCGCGCAGGAGGCCGTCGCGCCCGACACCGCCGTGGTCGCCGGCGACCAGCCCGTCGAGGTGGTCGCCGACCCGCCCGCCGAGGTCGTCGCCGACGAGCCGCCCGCGCCCGCACCGGCTCAGGACCACGCCCCGGTGCCGCCCCCGGTCCCGGGCGAGGAGGAGTACACGCAGGAGCGCGCGGACGCGTTCTGGGGCGCCGGGTACGTCATGGAGGACGCCGACGCCCTCGCCGAGCTCTGGGACGTCCCGCTCCTCGAGGCGAAGGGCCGCGCGGGCCAGCTGCTGCTCGACGGGCAGCCCGTGCCGATCGCTCCCGGCAGCTCCCTCGACCTCACCGACCCCGAGACGATCGACAGGCTGGGGTACGTCGCGTACTGGGACGCGGGCTACACCCACGAGGACGGCGAGAAGCTGGCCGCGCTGTGGGAGGTCGACGTCTACGAGGCGAAGGTGACCGCGGGCCGCATGCTCTTCGCGGGCCAGACGCTTCCGGTGCCCCCGAGCGGCACGCCGGCGTCCTGAGCACGGGTCGGCGGCGCGATCAGGGACCGCAGGTGGACGGGCTGACCTGGCGCACCGGGTTCGAGGTCGAGCTGCTCGCGCCCGCGGGCTCGGACCGGCTCGTGCTGGCCGAGCGGATCGCCGCCGACCACGGGGGCCGCGTCGACCGGTCGTTCCACACCGACTCCGAGCCCTCCCCGGTGCCGGGCGTCGACCTGTTCCGCCACCTGTCCCCCGCGTTCGACGTGCGCGACGCGTCCGGCGCGCCCGTCGCCCGGCTCGTCGACGACGTGACGATCCGCGCGGACCTCGACGGCACGGGCGCGCGGGGTCACCGGGGCTGGTACCGGGTGCTGAGCGACGACGCCCGGCTGCTGCGGCTCGTCGAGCGGCACGTCGACCCGGCGGCGCCGCTCGCGTCCGTGCTGGACCCGGTCGCGGCGCTGTTCGGGGTCACGGCGGACGTGCGCACCGGCTCGGCACGCGTGAACGACACCTCCGGGGCGACGGTCGCGGTCGTGCTGCCGCTGCCGCCGGGGCGCGAGCGCCCGTGCGAGGTCGTGACGCCGCCGCTCGTCACGGGGCACCGCGCCGCGCTGGCCGCGCTGCTGGGTCCGGCGCGGGAGCTCGGCTTCACGGTCCCGCACGAGGCGGCCGTGCACGTGCACGTCGACGCGGGGCCGTTCCGCACGCCGACCGCGTTCGCGAACGTCGTCGACCTGTTCACGCACTGGCGCGAGCCCCTGCGGGCGGCGCTCGGCACCAACCCGGCCTGCCGTCGCCTCGGCCCGCTCCCGCCCGAGGCGGCCGCCCTCGCGGCCCGGGTGCGCGGCGACGACCCGCCGACCTGGGAGGCGCTCGCCGCCGAGGCGCGTCGGGCGGGGCTCACGAAGTTCGCCGACGTCAACCTCACGCAGCTCGTCGCCCAGCGGCCCGTGCGCGACACGGTCGAGGTCCGCGTGCTGCCCGGCTCGATCGACGAGGACGCGATCGTGCGCGCCGCCGGGCTCGTCGAGGCGCTGCTCCGGCGCTGCCTCGACGACCGCCCGCTCCCCCGGCCTGACCGCGGCGTCGCGTCCGGGGCGGAGTCGGCGCTGCTGGACCTCGCGGGCGCGCCGCACCGCTGAGCGCCGTCGGCACCGAGCGTCCCCGGTCCGCGCACGGCGGCTCGCCTAGGGGCGCACCGCTCCTCGCGTGCGTCGGAACCAGTCGGCGGCGAGGTCGACGAGCGCGCGCAGGGGGACGAGCCGCGCGGCCGCGTCGGCGACGGTCCCCGCGGTCTCGTGCCCCGACGCGGACACGACCGCGCCGACGGCCTCGAAGTCGGCGTCGTCGACGACCGGCTCGTCGAACCACACCCACTCCCGGGCGCCGTCGACGAGCAGCGGGGCCCCGTTGCGGACGGTCGGCAGCGCGAGCCCCGACCGGGCCTCGGCGAGGTGCAGCGCGGTGCACCTGTCGTAGCCGACGCCCAGCAGCAGGACGTGGGCGTCGAGGGCGTGCAGCGCAGCGAGCGGCGAGCCCTCGCCGACCGGGTCGTCGAGGTCGTGCCGGGCGAGCACCTCCGCGGCCCGCGGGCCGTGCGCGACGAACGAGCGGTGCGGGTGCGCCGAGCGGACCGTGCCGGGCAGGGTGCGCAGAGCCTCGGCGACGAGCCCCATGGTGCGCGTCGGCGTCCACGCGGGGTCGTAGGCGGGCAGCGCCGCCCGGACGTCGTCGTACCGGGACGGCGGCACGGACGGGTCCGCGAGGTACGCCGGGTCGCACAGCTGCCAGGACTGCGCCGGCATGACGAGGGTGCCGTCCGGCCCGAGGACGTCGAGCAGCGCGCGCACGACGGCCTGCTCGCCGCCGACGACCGTGCCGAGCCGCGACAGCGACGCGTGCACGAGCAGCACTCCCCCGGCCGCGACCCCGAGCCCGCGCAGGTCGCGCTCGAGGTCGGCCTGCAGGACGAGGGTCACGCCAGGCGCCAGACGCTGACGCCCGGGCCGTCGCCGCCGACGCGCAGCGCGTCGGTCGCGACGTCGAGCGTCCCGACGCCGTGCAGCCGCTCGGCCCGCGCCCCGGACAGCAGGTGGCGCGGCAGGGCCGCACCCGCCCACGGCGCGCGCGCGGCGACGACGAGCACGCGCTCGTCCGCCGTCTCGCGCAGGTAGACGAGCGCGTCGTCCTCGACGACGGCCCAGCGCAGGCCGCCCTCGCGCAGCGCGCGCGACGAGCGGCGCAGCGCGACGAGGGACCGGTAGACCTCGAACGTGCGCGCGTCCCAGCGCGGGCCGCCGCCCGCCTCGATCTGGTCCCACGGCATCGGCACGCGGCCGTGCTCGCCGTTGGTGCCGGTCGCGCCACCCTCGTCCCCCGCGAACAGCGCAGGCGTGCCCGGGTAGGTGAACAGCAGCCCGGCGGCGACCTCGACCAGGCGCGGGTCGCCGACGACGGTCCGCAGCCGCGGGGTGTCGTGCGAGCCGAGCATGTTCCACTGCCGGGCGGTGACCTTCCACGGCACGGTCGCGTCGAACTCGCGCATGGTCTCCACGACGGACCGGCCGTCCCGGCGCGGGATCGTCGTCGGGACGCCGAGGAAGTCGAGCGTCGTGGCCGGGTCGACGAGCCACGTCCACAGCGGCTTGGTGAACGCCGAGTAGTTCATGTTGACCTGCCAGCCCTCGCCGGTCAGGTCCCCCGCCGCGTCGTGGAAGTGCTCGGAGACGAGCACCGCGTCGGGGTTGAGGGCCGTCATGGTGGCGCGGACCGTGCGGGCGACCTGGTGCGTGAAGTCGTCGGACGCGTACCGGCCGGTCATGTTCGCGACGTCGATCCGCCAGCCGTCGAGCGCGAACGGCTCCGCGAGCCAGCGCCCGATCACCGAGTCGGGGCCGTCGACCATGCGCCGCGCGAGCGCCGAGCCGCCGTAGTTGAGCTTCGGCAGCGACGGGACGTCGAGCCACGCGACGTAGCCGAGGTCGGACTCCTTGTCCCAGTAGTAGAACTCGGCCTCCTCCGACGACCGGTCGCGCAGCGCACGCTCGAACCACTCGTGCGCGACGCCCGTGTGGTTGGTCGTGAAGTCGCCCACGAGGCGCATCCCGCGGCCGTGCAGCGCGCGGCGCAGCGAGACGAGCGCCTCGTCCCCGCCGAGCAGCGGGTCGACGTGGTCGAACGTGCTCGCGTCGTAGCGGTGGTTCGACTGCGACGGGAAGACGGGCGTGAGGTACACGGTGTCCACGCCGAGCCGCTGGAGGTGGTCGAGCCGCTGCTCGATGCCCAGCAGGTCGCCGCCGTACAGCTGCACGGGCGTCGACGGCCCCCGGCCGATCGGCTCGTCGTCCCAGTCCGCCGGCTGCGACCACTCGGGGAACGCCCGCTCGACGCCCGAGCGCGCGAACCGGTCGGGGAAGATCTGGTAGACGACCGCCGACGCCGTCCACGCGGGCGCCGGCTCGTGCACCGTGAGCCGGAAGTCGGCCGCGTCGGGCACGTCCCGGGAGAACAGCCCGCGGCCGTTGAGCCAGCGGTAGCCGCCGGGCTCGTCGAGCAGCGCGCGGTAGCTCGTCACGGGGTTGTGCACGGGGACGTCCGCGACGTACCAGCGCTCGTGCTCGTCGGCGCGCTCCAGCCGCGCCTGCACCATGCGCGGCTCGGCGTCGCGGACGGTGCGCACCCACAGCGCGCGCTCCGTGCCGGAGGCCGGCACCCGGAAGCGGACGGGCACGACGTCGCCGAGGTCCGGGGTGCCCTGCGGGACGTAGAGCTCGGAGCCGTCGTGGTGAGGCTGGTCGAGCAGGTGGTTCACGGTCATCCCTTCACCGCGCCCGTGGTCAGGCCGGAGACGATGTAGCGCTGCAGGAACTGGAACAGGAGCACGACGGGGATCGCGGCGAGCACGGCGCCGGCCGCGAACACGCCCCAGTACTCGGAGAACCGCTGGCTCACGTACTGGTAGAGGCCGACGGGCAGCGTCTGCGCGTCGGGGTCGACGAGCACGATCGAGGCGATGAGGAAGTCGGAGAACACCCCGACGAACGACAGCAGGCCGACGACCGCGAGGATCGGCGCCACGAGGCGCAGGATGATGCCGAAGAAGATCTGCGCGTGGCTCGCGCCGTCGATCTTGGCGGCCTCGTCGAGCTCCTTCGGGACGGTGTTGAAGAAGCCGTACATGAGGTACGTGTTCACGCCGAGCGCGCCGCCGAGGTACACGAGGATCAGCCCGAGCTGCGAGCCGAGGCCGATCGCCGGGAACACGTCGCGCAGCGTCACGAGCAGCAGGAAGATCGCGACGTACGCGAGCACCTGCGGGAACATCTGCACGAGCAGCAGGGACAGCAGCCCGCCCCGGCGGCCGGCGAACCGGAACCGCGAGAACGCGTACGCGGCGGCCGCGCCGAGCAGGACCGTCCCGACCGACGTCGTGGTCGCGATGACGATCGTGTTGACGAACCAGCGCGCGTACGGGTGCACCGGGTCGGTGAGCAGCTCGACGTAGTTGTCGAACGAGATGCTGGAGAACAGGCGGTTCGAGCCCGTCAGCGAGCCCGTCGGGTTCAGCGACGAGGACACGACGTAGAGGATCGGCACGAACGCGAACGCCAGGACGGCGACCGTCACCACGTGCCGCCAGCCGAGCTCGCGCCACCAGCGCAGGCCCTTCGGCGTCGTGTCGCGCTGCACCGGGACGGTCGCGTCGGTGGACGTGGGGGGCAGGGTCGTCGCAGCCATGTCAGATCAGGTCCTCGAGTGCGCGCGTCTTGCGGAAGGTGGCCGCCGAGATCGAGGCGACGATGAGGAAGATGAGGATCGACACCGCGCACGCCAGGCCGTACTGGCGGTTCACGCCGCCGAACGCGAGCCGGTAGACGAATGTGATGAGGATGTCGGTCGCGCCGACGTCGACCGGGGCCGACAGGTCGTCGGGACCCCCCTCGGTGAGCAGGTAGACGACGTTGAAGTTGTTGAAGTTGAACGCGAACGACGAGATGAGCAGCGGCGCGGTCGACACGAGCAGCAGCGGCATCGTCAGCGAGCGGAACATCCGCCACGGCTTGGCGCCGTCGATCTTCCCGGCCTCGTAGATCTCCTGCGGGATGGACTGCAGGGCGCCGGTGCAGATGAGGAACATGTAGGGGAACCCCAGCCACAGGTTGACCACGAGCACCGCGATCTTCGCGAGCCACGGGTCGGTGAGCCACGGGATGCTCGCGCCGCCGAGCAGCGTCGCGTTGACGAACCCGAAGTCGCGGTTGAGCATCCCCTGCCACACGAGCGCGGTGAGGAACGCCGGGAAGGCGTAGGGCACGATCAGCAGCGACCGGTACACCTTGCGCCCGCGCACCTTCGGGTGGTTGAGCACGATCGCCATGAACAGCCCGAGGCCGAACGTCGTGGCGACCGAGAGGATCGCGAACGCGAACGTCCACAGCAGCACCCCGACGAACGGCCCGGCGAGCGTGGAGTCGGAGAAGACGCGCGTGAAGTTGTCGAGACCGACGAAGACCTTCCAGCCGGTGCCCAGCTCCGTGCCGTCCTCGGACACGAACGACCCGACCTCCTGGTCGGCGGTGTAGACGTCGCCGGTGGCGGTGTTCGTGATGGTGCCGGCGGCCTCGTCCCACTCCATGGTCGAGACGTAGACGTAGCCCGTGGAGCCGTCGGGGGTGCGGACGCTGCCGTCGTTGGGGTCGTCGGAGAACGGGACGCGCAGCGCGAAGACCTCGTCCTGCCGCTCGAGCACCTGGGCGAACTGCAGCGTCTCCCAGCCCTCGACCGCGGTCACGCGCCCGCCCTCGACGGTCGCGTCGTCGGTGCGGTGCAGCGGCTCGTCGGCCGTGCCGACCTGGGCCTCGCCCTCGGTGTCGACGACCGCGAAGCCCAGCTCGTCGCCGGACAGGATCACGGTGAGCGGGTAGCTCGGCGAGTCGGGCAGGCGCGTCTCGTTCTGCACGAGGATCGCCTCGACGGCGTCCGCCTGGGTGGAGTTGTGCCCGTCGCCGTAGTTCGTGAACGCCGTCCAGCCGGTGTAGAGGACGACGAAGACCTGGTAGACGAGCAGGAAGAGCAGGCCGGGCACGAGGTACTTGGCCGGCATCATGCGCTTCGAGAAGTACACGACGTTGACGACCACGAGCGCCACGGCGAGGAACGCGACGATCCCCCACTGCGCGAGGGCTGCGGCGGCGAGGACCCCGTAGACGCCGAGCGCGTCGACGAGGGCGACCAGCACGAGCTTCACCCAGAACCCGCGGGTCATCTCCTGCCTGCTCCACCACGACCCGCCGGTCGCGCGGCCGGGAGGGCCGGGAGGTGGGGCGGGCGAGTCCGTGCGGGCAGGGCGGGTCGACGTGTCCGTCATGAGGAGGGCTCCGGGGATCGGCGGTGATCGGCGGGGGTCGGCGCGCGGCGTGGTCGCGCGCACGACGGGTGTCCCGCGCGCACGCGGGACGGTGGCCCGGCCGGACGCACCGGCCGGGCCACCGGGAGATCAGCTCGCGGCGATCTTCGTGGCGATCGCGACGCTCATCTGGTTCCACAGCGTCGTCGGGTCACCCTGCTGGTTGACGAGCGCGACCTCGGTGGCGCCCCAGTCGGACCAGACGGTGTCCATCGCGGGGATCGACGGCATCGGGACGCCGTCCTTGCCGACCTCGGCGAAGCCGGCGACGACCGGGTCGGAGCCGATCTCGTCGAGCGCCGACTGCAGCGCCGGGGCCCGGCCGCCCGCCTCGTACATGGCGAGCTGCACGTCCTTGGTGCCGAGGTAGTTGACGACGAACTCGTTCGCGAGGAGCGCGTTCTCGGACTTCGAGGAGATGAAGAAGCCCTGCACGCCGACGAACGGCTGCGACGGCTGCCCGCCCGCGGACGGCACCTTCTCGATCGCGACGTCGATGCCGGCGTTGACGAAGTCGCCCACGTTCCACGGGCCCGTGATCATGTAGGGCGCCTTGCCGGCGATGAACGCCTCCTTGGCGACGTCACCGGAGACCGAGGTGTTGAGGACGCCCTCGGCGCCGAGCTTGGAGACGTACGCGGCGAACGCACGGCCGCCGTCCGAGTCGAGGCCGAGCTGCGTGGCGTCGTACGCGCCGTCGCCGTCGGTGCCGAAGACGGGGGCGCCGAACGAGGTCTGCAGCGGGTACAGGTGGTACGGGTCGCCCGTCTTCTCGTCCTGCTGGACGAGGACCGAGTAGTCGGTGCCGACGGCCTTGGCCTGGGCGACGAGCTCGTCGAACGTGGCGGGCGTCGCGTCGGGGACGAGGCTCTTGTTCTTGACGAGCGCGATGTTCTCGACCGAGTACGGCAGGCCGTACAGCGTGCCCTCGTAGCTCATGGCCTGCGTCGAGACGGGCAGGAAGTCGGCGGCCTTGTCGCCGAGCTCGATCGGTGCGACGACACCGTTCTGGACGAGCTTGCCGAGCCAGTCGTGCGCGCCGACGACGACGTCGGGGCCCTGACCGGTCGGCGCCTGCGAGATGAAGTCGTCGCGGATCTCGCCGAAGTCCTTCTGGACGAGCTTGACGGTGACGCCCTTCTCCTCCTCGAACTTCGTCGCGACCTCCTTGACGGGGCCGGACCGGGTGTCGTCCACCCAGACGGTGAGGGTGCCGGCGCTCTCGGCGGGGGCGGACGCGCTCGCGTCGTCCGACGTCTCGCCGGACGAGCCCGAGCACGCGGCGAGCGTCAGCGCGAGGCCGAGGGTCGCCGCGACGACAGGGATGCTCCGTCGCATCGTGTCTCTCCAAGGGTTGCGTGGGGAGTGCCGGCGCGGCGGGGGCTCCACCGACGCTGGCCTGGTGCGACGGAAAACTACGTCGTTGCACCGCGCGTTGCAAGTCGTTACGGTAACTTTCAGGCAACGGTTGCAGCGGCGTCACACGGACCGGCTCGACCACGATCCAACGACCCAGGACGAGGAGGTCTTGTGTCCCTTACGCTGCCACCCGTGCGCACCCGACTGACGGACCTGGCCGAGCAGGCCGGCGTCAGCACGGCCACGGTCTCGCGCGTGCTCAACGGCAAGCACGGCGTCTCCGCCCAGGCACGCCAGGCCGTGCTCGCGGCGCTCGACGTGCTCGGCTACGAGCGGCCCGAGAAGCTTCGCACCCGGTCGGCGGGCCTCGTCGGCCTCGTCGTCCCCGAGCTGTCCAACCCGGTGTTCCCCGCGTTCGCGCAGGTCATCGAGACGATGCTCACCGAGCGCGGCTACACCGCCGTGCTGTGCACGCAGTCCCCCGGCGGCACGACCGAGGACCAGTACGTCGAGATGCTCCTCGAGCACGGCGTCGACGGCATCGTCTTCGTCTCCGGCCTGCACGCCGACACGACCGCGAGCAAGGACCGGTACCACCGCCTGCGCAGCCGCGGCGTGCCCGTCGTGCTCGTCAACGGCTGGGCCGAGGGCGTCGACGCACCGACCGTGTCCACGGACGACGCCGCGGCGCTCGACCTCGCGTTCCGGCACCTCACGTCGCTCGGCCACCGCTCGATCGGGCTCGCGATCGGGCCCGACCGTTTCGTGCCCGCGCGGCGCAAGCGCGAGGAGTTCGCGGTCAACCTGTCCCGGCACCTGGGCGTCGAGGACCCCGAGGGGCACGTCGTCTCGACGCTCTTCACCGTCGAGGGCGGGCAGGCCGCGGCGTCCGAGCTCATCGAGTCCGGGCACACCGCGATCATCTGCGGCTCCGACCTCATGGCCCTCGGCGCGATCCGCGCCGCCCGCGCGCACGGGCTGTCGGTCCCCGAGGACGTCTCCGTCGTCGGCTTCGACGACTCCCCGCTGATCGCCTTCACCGACCCGCCCCTGACGACCGTGCGCCAGCCGGTCCAGGCGATGGGCCACGCCGCCGTCTCCGCGCTCGTCGCCGAGATCAGCGGCACCCCCGCGTCGCGCACCGAGCTGAAGTTCCACCCCGAGCTCATCGTGCGCGGGTCCACGGGCGCCGCTCCCGCGGCCACGACCCCCGCGACGGACGGCCCCGCGCCCTCCTGACCGGCAGGCTTGCCGGTGCCCCGGCACCGCTGCCTACCCTGGTCCGACCCGGAGCACCCGTGCGCCGCGCGGCCCGGCCGCGCCCGCCCGCACCCGCTCCTCCGGCGACGACGCCTCCCCTCCCCGAGATCCACCCGAAAGAGGCATGCCCGCATGACGACCCTCGACACCCGGACCCTGCACGTGCACGCGCCCGGCTCGCCCGGCGGCGAGTGGTGGCGCGACGCCGTGATCTACCAGGTCTACCCGCGCTCGTTCGCCGACGCGTCCGGCGACGGCGTGGGCGACCTGCCGGGCGTCACGTCGCGCCTCGGGCACCTCGCCGAGCTCGGCGTCGACGCGGTGTGGCTCTCGCCGTTCTACCGCTCGCCGCAGGCCGACGCCGGCTACGACGTGGCGGACTACCGCGACGTCGACCCGCTGTTCGGCACGCTCGCCGACTTCGACGAGATGCTCGCGCGCGCCCACGGGCTCGGCCTGCGCGTCATCGTCGACCTCGTGCCGAACCACACCTCCGACGAGCACGCGTGGTTCGTCGAGGCCCTCGCCGCGGGCCCCGCCTCCGCCGCCCGCGAGCGCTACCTGTTCCGCGAGGGCCGGGGCGAGCACGGCGAGCTGCCCCCGAACAACTGGCAGTCGATCTTCGGCGGTCCCGCGTGGACGCGCACGACGGACGCCGACGGCACGCCCGGCCAGTGGTACCTGCACCTGTTCGACTCGCGCCAGCCGGACCTCAACTGGGAGCACCCCGAGGTCCGCGCGGAGTTCGAGGACGTCCTGCGGTTCTGGCTCGACCGGGGCGTCGACGGCTTCCGCATCGACGTCGCGCACGGCATGGTCAAGGCGCCCGGCCTGCCCGACTGGGACGGGCACGTCTCGATGATCGAGGGCACGGACGGCGTCGAGCCGACCGACCCCGACCGCGCCGACGAGGTCACGGGCACCGGAAACCGCGGGCCGATGTTCGACCAGGACGGCGTGCACGAGATCTACCGCGCGTGGAACCGCGTGCTCGCGCAGTACGCGGGCGACCGCGCGCTCGTGGCCGAGGCGTGGGTCGAGCCGCTGTCGCGGCTCGCGCTGTACGTGCGGCCCGACGAGATGCAGCAGGCGTTCAACTTCGCGTTCCTCGCGACGCCGTGGGACGCGGCACAGCTGCGCGAGGTCATCGAGGCGTCCTACGTGACCGCGGACGGCGTGGGCGCGCCGACGACGTGGGTCCTGTCGAACCACGACGTCGTGCGGCACCCGTCGCGGCTCGGCCTGTCCGTGCCGGGCTCGCGCCCGAACGGCATCGGGGTCGGCGACGAGCAGCCCGACGAGGAGCTCGGCCTGCGCCGGGCCCGCGCCGCGACGCTGCTCATGCTCGGCCTGCCCGGCTCGGCGTACCTCTACCAGGGCGAGGAGCTCGGCCTGCCCGACCACACCGCGCTCGACGACGACCTGCGCCAGGACCCCGCGTTCTTCCGCACGGGCGGTGCGGAGCGGGGTCGCGACGGGTGCCGCGTGCCGCTGCCGTGGGCCGCGGACGAGCCGGGCTTCGGCTTCTCCCCCACGGGCGTGACCTGGCTGCCCCAGCCTGCGTCGTGGGCGCCGTACGCGCTCGACGCGCAGCGTGGCGTCCCCGGCTCGACGTACGAGACCTACCGCGCCGCGCTCGCCGTGCGACGCGCCGAGCAGCTCGGGTCGGGCGGGCTCGCATGGGTGCCGGACGCGGGCGAGGACGTCATCGCCTTCACGAACCGGGACGTGCTCGTGGTCGCGAACCTCGGCGGCTCGCCGGTGCCGCTGCCCGCGGGTGCGCAGGTGCTGGTCGCGTCCGTCGAGCCGGTCACGGCCGCCGACGGCACGCTCGCGGTGCCCGCCGACGCGACGGTGTGGGTGCGCACGCCCGCCTGACGCCGGCCCGACGCCCGCCTCGTACGACGGCCCGGCACCCGTGAGGGGTGCCGGGCCGTCGTACGTGCGGGGCGCGGGCGCGGGTGTCAGGCCCGGTGCTCGACGTCCCAGGCGGCGGCCGAACCGGGCGGGACCACGACGTCGACGCGGCCGTCGCGGACCGCGGTCGCGGCACAGCCGTCGGCCAGCACGTCGCAGTAGCGGCCGTCCGGCAGGCTCGTCGTGAGCGTCGTGCGCAGCTCCTCGTCGCCCGCGTTGACGACGACGAGGCCGCGCTCGCCCCGTCCGAGCGCGACCGCGTCACCGCGCGACCACACGTCGACGAGCGGCGCGTCCCCGACGACCGCACGCCAGCCGACCATCGCCTCGACCTGGGGCCAGCGGTGCTGGCACACCCAGTCGCCCGGGGCTGGGCTCGCACCGGGGCCGGGCGCGTCGGGGCACGTCGCGTCGCGCACGCGCCCGTCGTCGTCCTGGACGGGACCGGCGTCGCGGTCGTCGAACGCGTACCCGGAGTAGACCGTCGGCGTGCCGTAGGTGCCGGCCAGCATGAGGACGTCCGCGAGCGCGTACGTCGCGCCGTCCGCGTAGGACAGGGTGGACCCGTTGCGCTCGGTGTCGTGGTTGTCGACGAAGACGAACGCGTCGGCCGACGGCACGAACCCGGGGCCCGCGCCGAGGTCGAGCGCCACCGAGGGCGAGCCGCCGCCGAGCGCCCCGGCCAGGCCCTCGGCGTACGCGAACTCGAAGACGGGTCCGTTGCCGAGGTACTGCTCGGGGGTGACGGGCTCGCCCGCGCCGCGGATGACCTCCTGGACGATCCCGGTGCCGTCCGGGAGCGGGCCGAGGACCGCGGCGAGGTCGTCGGGCGCGACGTGCTTGGCGGCGTCGATCCGGAAGCCGTCGACGCCGAGCTGCAGCAGGTCCTCGAGGTACGCCGTGAGCGTCGCGCGCACGTGGGGCTGCTCGGTGGCGAGGTCCGCGAGGTTGACGAGCTCGCACGTCTGCACCTGCGCCGCGTCGTCGTAGTCCTGGATGTCGTCGCCCGGCGTGAGGCCGCAGCGGTGGAAGTCCTGCGGGCCGAGCAGTCCCGGGTAGTCGTGGTGGGAGTACGGCGAGCCCGCCCAGCCGGTGCCCGGCTCGTCCTGGCCGCTCATGTGGTTGACGACCGCGTCGACCCACACCTCGACGCCCGCGGCGTGGCACGTCTCGACCATCGCGGCGAGCTGCTCGCGGGTGCCGAGGCGCGACTCGAGCCGGTGGCTCACGGGCTGGTAGGCCGTCCACCACTGCGGCCCCGTGACGTGCTCCTGCGGCGGCGAGGTGAGCACCCACCCGTACCCTGCGGGGCCGAGGTGCTCGGTGCACTCCGTCGCGATCGCGTCCCACGTCCACTGGAAGAGCTGCACGCCCACGTCGCTGCGCGGGGCCGCAGCCACGTCGTCGGGGGTGCACGCGGCGAGCGGGGCGGCGACGGCGACGGCGAGCGCCGCGGCTGCTCGGCCGCGCGCCCGGGTTCGGGCTGCGAGCCGCCGTCGGGCGGGTGCCGCCGCGCGGGCGCGCACGGGCTGGGTCGGGTGCGTCATTGTCACCACCGGGTCACAGGCTGCAATCCGTTGCAGCAACTTGCGGGAGCGGCTCACCCTAGCGTTGCAGACGGCCTACGCTGGCCGACGTGCCGCACGTCCTCGTCAACGGTCCCGCGTCCTGGAACACCGTCGTCCGCCTGCCGTCCCTGCCCGAGCCGCGCAGCGCCACGCTGTTCGCGCGCGAGCACCACGACGGCCTCGGCGGGACGTCCGCCGGCAAGGCCCGCACGCTCGCCGCGCTCGGGCTCGACGTCACCCTGCGCACCGTCCTCGGCGACGACGAGCAGGCCGCCCGCGTCCGCGCCGCGCTCGCGCACGACCGCCTGACGGTGCTGGCCGAGTCCGCCGCCGCCGGCCGCACCGAGCGCCACGTCAACCTCCTCGCCGACGACGGCGCGCGCCTCTCGCTCTACCTCACGCTGCCCGCCCCGCAGCGCCCGGCCGACCCGGTCCCCGCCGACGTGCTCGCCGCGCTCGCACGCGCCGACGCGGCCGTCGTCGACCTCGCCGACCACAGCCGCCCGCTGCTCGCCGCCGCCCGGGCCGCCGGCGTGCCCCTCTGGTGCGACGTGCACGACGACGACGGCACCGCCGCGTACGCACGCGACTTCGCCGGCGCCGCCGACGTCCTGCTCGTGAGCGCGGACCGCCTCGCGGACCCCGCCGCCTACCTCGACGCGGCCGTCCGGCGCGGCGCCCGGCTCGCCGTGTGCACGTCAGGTGCGGCGGGCGCGCTCGCCCGCGACGCCGACGGCTGGTGGGACGTGCCCGCCGCTCCCGTGGACGCGGTCGTCGACGCCGACGGCGCGGGCGACGCGTTCCTCGCGGGGCTGCTGCACGCCGTGCTCGACGGGCTGCCGCACCCGCAGGCCCTCGCGCGCGCGTCGGCCGCGGGTGCGCTCGCCGTCACCAGCCCCGGCGTGGGCGCGGCGCACGTGACCGCCGCCGCGGTCGCCTCACTCGCCGAGCGGGTCGCCGTCCGCGCGCGCTGACCCGTCGCCCTCCGCGCGGCGGTCGCTCGGACCACCGTCCGCCCCGTCGGCACCCGCCGGGTCGGGCGGGTCGCGCTGCCACATGCCGAGCACACCCGTGGGCGTGAAGCCGAGCTCCACGTTGATCGCGAGCATGTGCGCGTTCTCCTGGGCGTTCCACGTGTGCAGCCGCCGCAGCCCCGGGAACGCGTCCCCGAGGCGCAGCAGCTGGGCCGTCTTCACGAGCATCCCCAGCCGGTGCCCGCGGTGCCCCTGCACCACGAGCGTGTCCTGCTGGTAGGCGACCTCCGGCACCGCGACCGGCTGCTCCACCACCGTGAACGCCACCAGCGCGCCCGTGGGCCGGTGGCGTGCCGCGACGACCGCCTGCACCCTGCCCTCCTCGGCGACCTCCGCGTCGTGCGCGCGCACCCGTGCCGCGTCCCACGGCTCCTCCTCGACCGCGAGGTCCGCCGTCGGCACGTCGGTGCTCATCCTCGTCCGCAGCACCGCCATCTGGTCGAGGAGCGCGTCGGGCGTCGGGCCCGTCCAGGCGACCAGCTCGTAGTCCGGGCCGGCCGCGCGGGCCGCGGCGCCGTACGCGGACCGGACCGCGGCAGCCGCCGCTCCGTCGAGGGGAAGCGCGAACGTGCTGAACCGCTCGACCTGCTCCAGCCCGTACCCGCGCCCTGCCGCCAGCCGCGTGCCCGCGTCCGCGGCGGGCACCCCGCCCGCACCGCTGCGCGCCGCGTGCTCCGCGACGCCGGGCCCGGGCTCGCGGTGCGTGCTCATGAGGATCACCGTGCGGCGCCCCTCCGCACGGGCCACGCCCTCCACGGCGGCGACGAGCGCATCCCCGGCCCCCTGCCCGCGGCCCCGTGGGTCGACCCACGGCTCGGCGAACGCCAGGTGCGGGTTGTCCTGCGTCGGCACCTGCACGAGCGCCGCCCCCACCACCGCGTCCGCGTCGCCGGCGGCCTCCGCACGCACCGCCACGAGCAGCACGGTCCGCTCGTAGGGTCGCTCGCCGAGCATCGCCGCGACCTCGGTCGGTCGCCACGCCGCGTCGGCATGTCCGAACAGGTCACGGTGCACCGCGGCGTGCGCGCGGCACGCGCCGTGCACCGCCCAGGCCGCGGGGTCCTCGACGGTCGCGGGGACGGGTGCCTGCCGCACGCTCCAGCGCGTCATGTGCCCAGCCTGCGGCACCCGACCGCCGACGTCACGCGTCGGTGCCGATGCGCGCGTCAGCCGCCCGAGACGCTGAGCTCGGCCTCGTGCAGGTCGCGGCGGAACTCCTCCGAGAGCTCGCGCGAGTCGAGCCAGCCGTAGGGCAGGATCGGCCGCTTCGGCGAGCCCGCTCGGCCTCGCTGGCCCTCGGCGGCCTCGCCCGGGTACGGCTGCGTGAGGTCGAGCGCCGCGAGCCGGTCGTCGAGGTCGGCCATCGAGGAGACCAGGCCGAGCGCGGCGCGTGCCTCTCCCCCGACCACGTAGCCCTTGAGGTACCAGGCCATGTGCTTGCGCATCTCCCGCAGCGCCTTCGACTCGTCGCCGAAGTGCTCGACCATGAGCTCCGCGTGCCGCCGCACGACCTGCGCGACCTCCCCCAGCCCGGGACGGATGCGCACGTCCGAGCCCGCGAACGCGGCCGCGAGGTCGGCGAACAGCCACGGCCGGCCCTGGCAGCCGCGCCCGACGACGACCCCGTCGCAGCCCGTGTGCGCGACCATCGCGAGCGCGTCCTCGGCCGACCAGATGTCGCCGTTGCCGAGCACGGGGATGTCGGTGACCGCCTCCTTGAGCGTCGCGATCGCGTCCCAGTCGGCCGTCCCGGAGTAGTAGTCCGCCGCGGTCCGCCCGTGCAGCGCGACCGCCGCGACGCCCGCGTCCTGCGCCGTCAGGCCCGCCTCGACGTAGGTCAGGTGCTCCTCGTCGATCCCCTTGCGCATCTTCACCGTCACCGGGACGCCCGACGGACGCGCCGCGTCGACGGCGGCGTGCACGATCGCCGAGAACAGGTCCCGCTTCCACGGCAGCACCGCACCGCCGCCGCGCCGCGTCACCTTGGGCACGGGGCAGCCGAAGTTGAGGTCGACGTGGTCGGCGAGGTCCTCCTCGACGAGCATCCGCACCGCGGCACCGACCGTCGCGGGGTCGACGCCGTACACCTGCACCGAGCGCGGCACCTCGTCCGGCGCGAAGGAGATGATCCGGAACGACTCGGGGCTGCGCTCCACGAGCGCCCGGCTGGTCAGCATCTCGGCGACGTACAGGCCCGCGCCGGACTCGCGGCACAGGCGGCGGAACGCGGCGTTGGTGACGCCGGCCATGGGCGCGAGGACGACCGGGGTGTCGACCGTGATCGGCCCGATGCGCAGCGGCGGCAGCACCGCGCCGGCGCCGGGGCGCGCGGGAGCCGCGGGTGTCGTCGTGGTCATCACGCCATTGTCGCACCGCCCCGGGGGGTCGCCCGGGCAGCGCGCACCCCCGGACCCTCGTCGCACGTCCGGTTCGTCCCGTCGTGGGAGGATCGGCGGCCGGCGCCGGACCGCCGTCCCCCTGCCCCGGTGCGCCTGCCTGCCCGACGCGCCCACAGCCCGACAGCCCGGCCGCCGACAGCCCGAGCTGACCACCTGCCCGAGGACGGACCCGGATGACCTCGACCACCACCCCGACCCCTGCCACCGCCACGCCGCTGCGCGGTCGCGAACCGCGCTGGCCCCGCGTCGCGGCCGTCGTCGGGGCGGTCGCGACGGGTGCCGGCTGGTGGGCGTCGGAGACCGTGGTCTACCTGCCAGGCGTGCTGCTCCTCGCGCTCGGCGTCGCGTCGCTCGTCCGCACGCGCCGCCGGCTCGGCGTCCTGCTCGGCGCGTCCGTGCTCGTCGTGGGCGTCGGCGTCCCGTGGCTCGCCCTCGCCCGCACCGACGGTGGCCGGCTCGTCGAACCCGTCGTGCACCCGTACGACGAGGGCGTGACGGTCGACACCGTGGCGCGCGTCGTCGACTCGCGCCGTGTGCTCGCCCTCGACGCGGAGAGCGGGCTCGCGTGGGAGTGGACGCCGCCGGACTGGTCGACGATCGTCGGCGTCGTCCTGCTCGACGCCGGCCGGCTCCTCGTGGCGGCGCAGACGGCGACGGTCCTCGGGCCCGACGGCGTCGCCGGCCCCGACCTGGGCACGGTGCACCCGGCCCAGGTCGTCGCGGCGGACGGCGACGTCGTGGTGCTGCGGGCGTGCGACGAGTCGGGGCCGCGACCCGCCCCGTGCACCTGGCGCGGTGTCGACGCGACCGACGGGTCGACGGCGTGGACCGCGGACGGCGTCACGTCGGACGCCACGGTCCGGCTGGCGACAACCCCGCGGCTCGGAGCCCCGTGGCCCGTGCCCCCGACGACGGCGGCCGTCGCCTCGGCGGACGGCGTCGTCACGGTGCGCGCCGCGAGCAGCGGGCGGCCGGTGCTCGCGCTCGACCCCGACGCGGGGCTGCGGGTCCTGCCGGTCGCGGACGCGGTCGTGGTCGCGTCCCGCGCCGGGGACCGGTGCACCGCCGCCGCGCACGACGCGGACGGAGACCCGCGGTGGGAGGCCGAGGTCCCGTGCGGCGTGCTCGACGGCCTGGACGCGCGCGTGAGCGCCTTCACGTCGGTGGTCGAGGTCGACGGGACGCTGTGGACTCCCGACGGCACGGTCGTGGACCTCGCGACGGGCGACGTCGACGAGCGTGGTGCCGTCACGACAGGGCGGAGCGCACCCCAGGGGCACGGTGAGGACCGCCTCGTGCTGGGCTCCGGCGTCCAGGTCGCGCTCAGCGAGGACGCGCTCGTCGTGACCCCCGTGCGCGGGGGCGACGCCTGGTCGGTCGCGCTCGACGGGGGCGAGGTGCGCACGCTCGTCGCCGACGGCGGGCTGGTGGTCGTCGAGCAGTACCTGCGCCCCCGCCTGCTCGCGGAGCTGGTCGCGCCCGGGGAGCGGCGGCGGCACGTCGTCGACGCGTACGACGCCCGGACCGGTGCGCACGTCGGACGCGTGGTCTCCGGCCCGCAGGGGACGGACGGCATCGTCGTGTCCGCGGGGACCGCGTTCGTCGTCGACCGGGGCCCGGACGGGGAGCGTCGCGTGCGGGCGATCGGCCCCTGACCTCGCGAACCGCCCACGCGGGAGCCCTCACGTCGCTAGCGTCGAGCGTCGTGGACGTCCGACGTGCGGCAGCGGCCCTGGCAGTGCTGGTCGGCGGCCTGGTCGTGGCGGCCTGCGACGGGACGCCGGCGCGCGAGGGCGGCGACGCGCCCACGGCGACCGCCACCGCGGTCGTGTCGACGGACGTCGCCGCGCCCCCCGTCGCCGAGGCGCCGCGCGACCTGCCCGCGCGCCTCGACCCCCTGCCGGTCGGGCCCGTGGCTGGCGACGGCACGGTTCCGCTGGGCCGGATCGGCGGCACGGACCTCGTGCTGCAACCCGTGGCGGGGGGCGCGCAGGTCGTGGACGGATCGGGAACGGTCGTCGTCGGACCGACCGTCGCGCACGCCGACCTGCCGGGCGCGGTCGCCGCGAGCGGGCCGGTGGGCGACGGGCTGGTGCTCGTCGGCACCGCGCCCGCGTCGGTGGCCGCACCGGCCCGCGTGTTCTACGCGTCCCTCATGGGCTTCGGTCCGGGCGTCCGGCACGTGGTCGAGCTGCCGACGTTCCGGCTCCCGGGTGACGAGCGGACCTGGTACGCACTCGTCCTCGCCGACGCACGGGCCGCCGGCCTGTACGACACGGTGAGCACCGCGGTCTACGCGGGCGCCGACGGCACGCTCCTCGTCCCCGGGTGCGAGGAGGACCGGCAGGAGCGCTGCGCCCTCGGCGACCGCGTGCTCCCCGAGCTGCGCGCTGCGGTCGGCGGGTAGCGGCGGCCCCGGGTACGCCTCTCAGCCGGGCGGGGCCCAGCGGCGCACGAGGTCCCGGAACCGGCGTGCCGCCTCGGTCCGTGCCGCGGCAGCGGCGTGCGGCGCCGGCGCGTCGAGCGTGGCCGCCGCCGCGAACCTCTCCTGGACCCACCGGCGCACCGGGTCGGCGACGACGCCCGTGCCCAGCTCACGCGTCACGGCCTTCGCGGCGACGAGCGCCGCGACCGGTTCGGCCACCGCGTCGTGGACGGGCGCCTCGGCGAGCAGCCGGTGCAGGTCCATGGGCGGGGTGACGCGGCCCGGGTGCACCTCGAGCCAGTGCAGGGTCGCGGCGGGCCGCAGCGCGTAGAACACGCGCTTGAGCGCGACCTCCGCGCCGTCGGCAGCCCCGCTGCGCAGCCAGTGGTCGCGGCCCACGTGCAGGTAGTGCCGGACGATCGCGGCCCGGTCCGCGACGGCGTCCACGAGGTCGAGCAGCTCGTCGCGGAACGCCGGGTCGCCCGCGTAGACGAAGGGCGAGCGCAGCCACTCGCCGAGCGTCGCGTTGCCCGCGGTCGCCAGGCGCACGGCCTTGACGAGGTCCCAGCCGTTGACGTCGAGCACCGCGTCGAGCGGCGTCTCCACGACGTCGCGGGCGGGCCACGGGTCGAGGTAGGCGGAGACGGGCCGGACGAAGACGAACCGGCAGTCGTAGTCGCTGTCGGGCGACGGGAAGCCCCACGCCCGGCTGCCGCTCTCGACGGCCCACGCGACGCGGACGCCGTGCTCGTGCTCGACGGCGGCGAGCCGGTCCGTGACGGCCGCGACGACCGTCGGGTCGAAGGACGCGGGCAGCGTCCTGTCCCCGACGGTCGTCACGGCCGCGGCGTCAGGCGCCGACGAGGTGCTGCGCGAGGTAGCCCGTGACCTTGTCGAGCGCGACGCGCTCCTGCGACATGTCGTCGCGGTGCCGGATCGTCACGGCCTGGTCCTCGAGCGTGTCGAAGTCGACCGTGATGCAGAACGGCGTGCCGATCTCGTCCTGCCGCCGGTAGCGGCGGCCGATCGCGCCGGCGTCGTCGAACTCGACGTTCCAGGACCGGCGCAGCTCGGCGGCGAGGTCGCGCGCCTTGGGCGAGAGCTGCTCGTTGCGGGACAGCGGCAGGACCGCCGCCTTGACCGGCGCGAGCCGCGGGTCGAGCTTGAGCACGACGCGCTTGTCGACGCCGCCCTTGGTGTTCGGGGCCTCGTCCTCGGCGTACGCCTCGACGAGGAACGCCATGAGCGAGCGGGTCAGGCCCGCGGCCGGCTCGATGACGTAGGGCACGTAGCGCTCGTTCTTGGCCTGGTCGAAGAACGACAGGTCCTGGCCGGAGTGCTCCGAGTGGGTGCCGAGGTCGAAGTCGGTGCGGTTCGCGATGCCCTCGAGCTCGCCCCACTCGCTGCCCTGGAAGCCGAAGCGGTACTCGATGTCGACGGTGCGCTTCGAGTAGTGCGAGAGCTTCTCGGCCGGGTGCTCGTACAGGCGCAGGTTGTCGCGGTCCAGGCCCAGGTCGACGTACCAGTCGGTGCGCGTGTCGATCCAGTACTGGTGCCACGTCTCGTCGGTGCCGGGCTCGACGAAGAACTCCATCTCCATCTGCTCGAACTCGCGCGTGCGGAAGATGAAGTTGCCGGGGGTGATCTCGTTGCGGAACGACTTGCCGATCTGGCCGATGCCGAACGGCGGGCGCATGCGCGCCGCGGTGTAGACGTTCTTGAAGTTCACGAAGATGCCCTGCGCCGTCTCGGGCCGCAGGTAGTGCAGGCCGGACTCGTCCTCGACCGGGCCGAGGTACGTCTTGAGCATCATGTTGAAGTCACGGGGCTCGGTCCACTGGCCCTTGGTGCCGCAGTTCGGGCAGTTGACGCCGGCGAGGCCGCCCTCGGGTGCGTGGCCCTTGCGCTCCTCGAACTCCTCGACGAGCTGGTCCTCGCGGAACCGCTTGTGGCAGGACAGGCACTCGGTCAGCGGGTCGGTGAACACGCCGACGTGGCCCGAGGCCACCCAGACCTGGCGCGGGAGGATCACGGAGGAGTCGAGGCCGACGATGTCGTCGCGGCTCGTGACCATCGCCCGCCACCACTGGCGCTTGATGTTCTCCTTGAGCTCGACGCCGAGCGGGCCGTAGTCCCACGCGGAGCGCGTGCCTCCGTAGATCTCACCGCTCGGGAAGACGAAGCCCCGGCGCTTGGCCAGGGAGACGACGGCGTCCAGGCGAGAAGGTGCGGCCACGTGCGATCACTCCCGTGTGTGACGCCCGCGGCTGGGTGTCGCGGGCTGTGAAGGTGCCGCGGGACGAGCCGCGGCGGACGACGCCCAGGCTACCGGTCGCACACCGGGCCCCCCGTCGCGTTTTTGACAATGGTTCTCGCCCAACTGAGAATGATCGTCATGCTCCGTGCGCGCCCCGCCCTCCTCCTCGCGTCCGCCCTCGCCGTCCCCGCCCTCGTCGCCGGCTGCAGCGCGACCAGCGCCGCCGACGACGACGGGACCGTCCAGGTCCTCGCGTCCTTCTACCCGCTGCAGATGATCGCCCAGGAGGTCGGCGGCGACCGCGTGAGCGTCGAGTCGCTCACCCCGCCCGGCGCCGAGCCGCACGACGTCGAGCTCTCCCCCGCCCAGGTCGCCAAGGTCTCCGACGCCGACCTCGTGCTGTACCTCTCCGGCTTCCAGGCGGCCGTCGACGACGCGCTCGCGCAGGCCGAGCCCCGCGACGCGCTCGACGCCGCCGACGCCACGACGCTCCTGTCCGGCGACGGCGAGGAGCACGACCACGCCGAGGACGAGGAGGAGGGCCACGACCACGGCGACGCCGACCCCCACTTCTGGCTCGACCCCAGCCGCATGCCCGCCGTAGCGGACGCCGTCGCCGAGCACCTCAGCGAGCTCGACCCCGACGGGGCGCAGGAGTTCGCCGCGAACGCGGCCGCCCTCGACGAGCGCTTCGCGGCCCTCGACGAGGCGTACCGCACAGGGCTCGCGGAGTGCGGCATCCGCACGTTCGTGACGTCGCACACCGCGTTCGGCTACCTCGCGCACCGGTACGACCTCGAGGAGGTCGGCATCTCCGGCATCGACCCCGAGGCCGAGCCGTCGCCCGCGCGCCTCGCCGAGGTGTCCGACGTGGTCCGCGACGAGGGCGTCACGACGCTCTTCTTCGAGACGCTCGTCAGCCCCAAGGTCGCCGAGACCCTGGCGCAGGACCTCGGCGTGCAGACCGCCGTCCTGGACCCGATCGAGGGACTCGCGGACGACGACGCGGACTACTTCTCGATCGCCGACGACAACCTCGAGGCGCTGCGCGTGGCATTGTCCTGCTCGTGAGCACCACCCCCAGCGCCACCCCCGCCGTCGAGGCGGTCGGCGTCGACGTCACGCTCGGCGGCCGGCGGATCCTGTGCGGCGTCGACCTGCGCGTCGAGCCCGGCCAGGTGCTGGCCCTCCTCGGGGCCAACGGGTCCGGCAAGTCGACCCTCGTGCGCGCCCTGCTCGGCGTCGTCCCCGTCAGCGCGGGCACCGTGCGGCTCTTCGGCACCCCGCTCGGCGTCACGGCCCCGTGGGAACGCGTCGGGTACGTGCCGCAGCGCATGCCGGCCGCGTCGGGCATGCCCGCCACGGCGGTCGAGGTCGTCACGTCCGGCCTGCTGCACGGGCGGCGGCTGCGGCCCCCGCGCGGCGCCCGCCGTCGTGCGCTCGCCGCGCTCGACTCCGTCGGGCTCGTCGACCGTGCGACGCAGCGCGTGCAGGAGATGTCCGGCGGGCAGCAGCAGCGCGTGCTCATCGCGCGTGCCCTCGTGCGCGACCCCGACCTGCTCGTCCTCGACGAGCCGACCTCCGGGATCGACGTGCCGACCCAGGCCACGTTCGTCGACACGGTGGCGCGCCTGCACGCCGCCGGCACGACCGTCGTCGTGATCCTGCACGAGCTCGGGCCGTTCGCCGACCTCATCGAGCGCGCCGTGGTGCTGCGGCACGGGCGCGTCGCGCACGACGGGCCGCCGCCCGCGGCGCGCGCCGACCACGCCCACGCCGGGCACGACCACACGCACGCCCACCCGGACCCGCAGCCGCCGCCCACGGGCCCGACGATCACGGTGGAGGTGACCCCGTGACCGCGTGGGACCTGCTGTCCGACATGCTGTCCTCGCCCCTCATGCTGCGCGCCCTGCTCGCGGCCGTCCTCGTGGGTGCCGCCGCGCCGGTCGTCGGCACGTTCCTCGTGCAGCGCCGCATGGCGCTCATGGGCGACGGGATCGGCCACGTCGCCCTCACCGGTGTCGCGCTCGGGTGGCTCGTCGGCTCCTGGGCGGGCCTCGTCCCGCAGGACACGCTCGCCGTCCCCGGCGCGGTCGTCGCCGCGGTCGTCGGGTCGGTCGTCATCGAGCTCGTGCGCGAGCGCGGCCGCACGAGCGGCGACCTGGCGCTCGCGCTCATGTTCTACGGCGGCATCGCGGGCGGCGTGCTGCTCATCAAGATCGCGGGCGGCACGAACGCGAACCTCATCAGCTACCTGTTCGGGTCGATCTCGACGGTCTCCACGTCGGACCTGTGGTGGACCGTCGGGCTCGCCGCGCTCGTGCTCGGCGTCGGCCTCGGGCTGCGCACCGCGCTGTTCGCCGTGAGCCACGACGAGGAGTTCGCCCGGGCCAGCGGCCTGCCGGTGCGCCTGCTGTCGATGCTCGTCGCCACGATCGCCGCGCTGACCGTGACGATCGCGATGCGCGTCGTCGGGCTGCTGCTCGTGAGCGCGCTCATGATCGTCCCCGTCGCCGTCGCGCAGCTGTACGCACGCTCGTTCGGCCGGACGATGGCGGCCGCGAGCGTCATCGGCGTCGTCGTGAGCGTCGCGGGGCTCGTGCTGACCTACTGGCAGGACATCCCGCCCGGGGCGACGATCGTCGTGCTCGCGATCGCGCTGTACGCGGTCGCCGCGACCCTGCGACCGCTGCTGCAGCGGCACCGCAGCTCCGCCGACGACCCGCACCCCGAGATGGTCGACGACGTCCTCATCGTCGACGACGTGCGCGACGAGCCGGCGGTGGCTGCCGCGCCGACGCGCCGGGGCGACACGGGCGCCGGCTGACCGTCCCGCGCGGCCCGCGCGCCGCCCGGCCTTCCCAGCGCGACCGCTCGCGCGGGCCGGGGCGTGCGGCCCGCTCGCCTAGGATCGCGGGGTGGACGGCGACCCGCTCAGCGCGTACGGGCTCGGTGGCGCACCGCTCGGGATCGCGGTCGCGGCGCTGTTCCTCATCGTGATGGCCCGCTCGCACGCCACGTACTGGGCCGGTCGGGGCGTGACCCGCGGCGCCCAGGCCGTGCAGCGCTCCGAACGGGGTTTCGGGTGGTGGCGCTCTGCCGTGCAGCGCCTCGAGCGGTGGACGGACTCGCCCGCCGCGCACCACGGGATGCGGCTCGTGCAGCGCTGGGGGCCCGTCGCGGTCACCGTCGCGTACCTCACCGTCGGCGTGCAGACCGCGGTGTTCGCGTCCGCCGGGATCGTGCGCATGCGCTACGCGTCCTTCACGATCGCGTCCGTCCCGGGTGCCCTCGCGTGGGCGGTGATCTGGGCGACGATCGGGCTCGGCGCGCTCTGGGCGGCCGTGCGCCTCTTCGTCGCGTCGCCCGGCGTCCTCGTCGCCCTTCTGCTCGCCGTCGGCGCGGCCGGCGTCGTCCTCGCGCGCCGTCGGCGGCGCCCGACGGCCCCGGTCCCCGCAGCCACGGGCACGACCGACGCGCGCGACGACGCCTGAGCGACCGGGCGCGCGCGACGACACCTGAGCAACTGAGCGCGCGCGACGACACCTGACCGACGGAGCGCGCGCGACGACGCCCGAGGGACCGAGCGCGAGCGCTCCCCCGGCGCGCGCGAGCCGACCGACGGCGTCGGGCGGTGCGCGCAGCGAAGCCCGCCCCGGTGGCGTCAGGCGGAGTGGGCCTGGGACACGCAGAACTGGTTGCCGTCGGGATCGCTCAGCACGACCCAGACGAAGCCCTCGTGCTCGTGCCGCGCGACCAGGCTCGCACCGTCCGCGAGCAACCGCTCGACCTCCGCGTCACGGTCGTCGGCCGTGAGGTCCACGTGCACCCGGTTCTTGCCCGGGGTCGGATCCTCGACCTTCTGGAAGGCCAGCACGGGCCCGCCGGGCCGCGTCGGCGCGACCATGACGTACCAGCCGTCGGAGTCGTCGCGGACCGTTCCGCCGGTCTGCCGGGCCCACCAGCCGGCCAGGGAGGTCGCGTCGAGCGTGTCGAAGGTCACCATCGCGGGCGAGATCGTCATGCGGGCACCGTAGCGGCAGCCACCGACACCTGGCTGCCCGTCCCCGCAGGTCACGACTGCGGCGACGCCCCCGGACGGTCGACCGCACCGCCGTACCGCCGGTCCCGGCGCGCGTACGTCTCCACCGCGCGCCACAGGTGCCGCCGGTCCACGTCGGGCCACGGCTCGTCGAGGAAGACGAGCTCGGCGTAGGCGGCCTGCCAGAGCAGGAAGTTCGAGGTGCGCTGCTCCCCCGACGACCGCAGGAACAGGTCGACGTCCGGCATGTCGGGCTCGTCGAGGTACCGCGCGAACGTCTTCTCGTTCACCCGCTCGGGCTTCAGCCGACCCGCGGCGACCTCGCGCGCGATGGCCTGCGCCGCGTCCGCGATCTCCGCCCGGCCGCCGTAGTTGACGCACATCGTCAGCGTGCACGTCGTGTTGTCCTTCGTGAGGCGCTCGGCCTCCTCCAGCTCGGCGATCACCGACCGCCACAGCCGCGGCCGGCGGCCCGCCCAGCGCACCCGCACGCCCCACGAGTGCATGAGGTCGCGCCGGCGCCGCAGCACGTCGCGGTTGAAGCCCATGAGGAACCGCACCTCGTCGGGCGAGCGCGACCAGTTCTCCGTCGAGAACGCGTACGCGCTCACGTGCTCCACGCCGATCTCGATCGCGCCCGCGACGACGTCGAGCAGCGACGCCTCCCCCGCCCGGTGCCCCTCCGTGCGGGGCAGCCCGCGCGCGTTCGCCCACCGCCCGTTGCCGTCCATGACGACGGCGACGTGCCGGGGCACGAACTGCTTCGGGATCGCCGGGGGGCGCGCCCCGGACGGGTGCGGGTACGGGGGCACGGGGTTCGGCACGCGCACATTCTGCCGCGCGACGCGGGCACCGCGGTCCGATGTCACGACCCCGCGACGCGGCGAGCACGGTTCCGACACGTCCGTGCGGGCCGGGCGGTCCCGCGACCGCACCGTCCGTGGTCCTGCGCCGCACGTGGCGCGGCCGACGACGGACGGTTCGCCGCCGGTCGTCGTCGCTCGTCAGACGCGCTCGACCAGCGGGAGCGAACGGAGCTGGCGCTCCAGGTGGAACTGGCAGAACGCGGCGACCAGGCCGTTGCCCTCGCCGCGGTGCCGCTCGGCGCTCGCGTCGGCAACCGCCCAGTCCCCGGCGAGCAGCGCGGCGAGCAGCGCGAACGTCTCGGGCGCGGGCGCAGCGGCACCCGGCGGGCGGCACTCCCCGCACACGGCTCCCCCCGACGCGACGGCGAACGCCTGGTGCGGCCCGGGCTCGCCGCAGCGCGCGCAGTCCGTGAACGACGGCGCCCAGCCCGCGACC
Organism: Cellulomonas fimi ATCC 484; assembly: GCF_000212695.1. Classification (NCBI taxonomy): domain Bacteria; kingdom Bacillati; phylum Actinomycetota; class Actinomycetes; order Micrococcales; family Cellulomonadaceae; genus Cellulomonas; species Cellulomonas fimi. The sequence goes on from NC_015514.1 coordinate 2,574,029, forward strand.
GCGAGCGCGCGCAGCAGGTAGGAGTCGAGCACCAGGCCGGGCGCGTGCTCGCGACCCGCGAGCGCCCGGACCGCACCGACGAGCAGCCAGTACTGCTGCAGCGCGGGTTCGTGCTCGGCCTCGACGAGCCGCTCCGCCGTCTCCAGCATCACGGTGCCCGCGGTGTAGAGCGTGTAGTCCTCGCACACCGGGCGCCCGTAGGCGCCGAGCGTCTCGGCCTGCGTGACGATGTCGAGCGAGCGGCCCGTGGAGAGCTGGACGTCGACGTGCATGAACGGCTCGAGCCGCGACCCGAAGCGCGACGACGTGCGGCGCACGCCCTTGCCGACGGCGCGCACCTTGCCGTGGCTGCGCGTCAGCAGGGTCACGATGCGGTCGGCCTCACCGAGCTTGTGGGTGCGCAGCACGATCGCCTCGTCGCGGTAGAGGCTCACCGGGTCATTCTCCCCCGCGGGTCCGACACGACGCGCGCAGGGCCGCCCGGACGCGCCGGACGGCCCTGCGTGCTCACGCCTGCGGGGTCAGCGCTCGTGCCGGTTGACCGCGGAGACGATCGCCTTGAGCGACGCCGTCGTGATCGACGGGTCGATGCCCACGCCCCACAGGATGCGGTCGCCGATCGCGCACTCCACGTACGCGGCCGCGGACGCGTCGCCACCTGCCGACAGCGCGTGCTCCGCGTAGTCGAGGACCGCGACGTCGACGCCGAGCGTGTGCAGCGCGTCCACGAACGCCGCGACCGGTCCGTTGCCGGTGCCCTCGATCGTGCGCTCCTCGCCGCGGTCCACGAGGTCGACGACGAGCGAGTCGACGCCGCCCTCCTCGCTCGTCGCGCGCGTGCCGCGCAGCCGCAGCCGGCCCCACGGGGCGATCCCGGAGCCGGGCTCGACGGGCAGGTACTCGTCCTCGAAGATCCGCCACAGCTCGTCGGCGGTGACCTCGGTGCCGTGCTCGTCGGTGTGCCGCTGCACGACCTGGGAGAACTCGATCTGCAGGCGGCGCGGGAGGTCGAGGTCCTTCTCGGACTTCATCAGGTAGCTGATACCGCCCTTCCCGGACTGCGAGTTGACCCGGATGATCGCCTCGTACGAGCGCCCGACGTCCTTCGGGTCGATCGGCAGGTACGGCACGGCCCAGACGAGGTCGTCGACGGACCTGCCCTGCCGCGCGGCCGACGCCTCCATGGCCGCCAGGCCCTTCTTGATCGCGTCCTGGTGGGAGCCCGAGAACGCGGTGAAGACGAGGTCGCCGCCGTACGGGTGGCGCTCCGGCACGGGCAGCTGGTTGCAGCGCTCGACGGTGCGGCGGACGTGGTCGATGTCCGAGAAGTCGAGCTGGGGGTCGATGCCCTGGCTGAACAGGTTCATGCCGAGCGTCACCAGGCACACGTTCCCGGTGCGCTCCCCGTTGCCGAACAGGCAGCCCTCGATGCGGTCGGCGCCCGCCAGGTAGCCGAGCTCCGCGGCCGCGACCGCCGTCCCACGGTCGTTGTGCGGGTGCAGCGACAGGATCACGTTCTCGCGGTACCGCAGGTTGCGGCTCATCCACTCGATCGAGTCGGCGTAGACGTTCGGCGTCGCCATCTCGACCGTCGCCGGCAGGTTGACGATGACCTTCTTGTCCGGCGTCGGCTGGAGCTCCTCCAGCACCGCGTTGCAGATCCGCACCGCGAACTCGAGCTCGGTGCCGGTGTACGACTCGGGGCTGTACTCGTAGAACACCTCGGTGTCCGGGACGAGCTCCTCGTACTTCTTGCAGAACCGGGCGCCCGAGACCGCGATGTCGACGATGCCGTCCTCGTCGGACCGGAACACGACCTCGCGCTGCAGCGTCGACGTCGAGTTGTACAGGTGGACGATCGCCTGCTTCGCGCCCGCGATCGCCTCGTACGTGCGCTCGATGAGGTGCTCGCGCGACTGGGTCAGCACCTGGATGACGACGTCGTCCGGGATGCGCCCTTCCTCGATGAGCATCCGGACGAAGTCGAAGTCCGTCTGCGACGCCGACGGGAACCCGACCTCGATCTCCTTGAAGCCCATCTGCACCAGCAGCTCGAACATCTCGAGCTTGCGCGCGGGGCTCATCGGCTCGATGAGCGCCTGGTTGCCGTCGCGCAGGTCCACCGCGCACCAGCGCGGCGCCTGCGTGATGCGGCGGTCGGGCCACGTGCGGTCCGGCAGGTCGACGCGGATCTGCTCGTGGAACGGCCGGTACTTGTGCACCGGCATCGGCGACGGCTGCTGGGGGCTCGTCTCGAGATAGCTCATGGGGTGATGCTCCTTCGTGGCGGTTCGGCTGGCGGCCGGCGCACAGGACACCGCGACGAGGATGCGGCCTCTACAGGGCCTCGCCGCGGCAACGAAGGAGGAGGGTGCGTGCGAGCACGCCGCCACACTACTCCCCCCGGCGCGAGCCGCCGCGCAGCCACGACCGTACCGGACGGCTCCGTGCCGCGGCGGGGGCGTCAGCGCAGCGCCACGAGCGTGTCGTCCGTCGTCACGTACAGGTGCGCGCCCAGGCGGTGCACCGCGCGCGACTCCGCCGGCAGGTCCGCCACCCAGCGCGTCCGGCCGTCCTGCAGGTCGAGCGCGAGGAGCACCGCGCCCTCGTCGGGCGTCGTGCGCTGCACGACCACGAGACGGCCGTCGCTGAACACCGACCCCATGCCGAGCCCGAACGTCCGGCGCCACACCGCCTCGCCCGTGGCCGCGTCGAGCCCGACGAGCGCACCCGCGGCGCGCAGCACGACCCGGCCGTCCACGTCCGCGGCGATCTCGCGCGCCGGGGTGAGCGCGTGCCACAGCGGGTTCGGCACGCCCGGCGCGTACGCCCGCACGCGGCCCGTCAGCGGTCCCCCCGCGAGCGAGCTCGACGCGAACACGAGGCCCGACGAGCCGTCCGACACCGCCGGCTCGACCGGCACGCCACGCACCGTGAGCCACGGCGCCCCCTCGCCCGTCGACAGGTCGGAGCGCACGTCGACGCCCACGTGCTCGAGGCGGTAGCGCGTCCGCACGAGCGTCCCGTCCGGCCGCAGGAACGTCTCGTCCGTGCCCGACGCGTCGGCCGGCGCCGGCACCCGCGACCCGTCCGCGGCGCGCACCACGACCGTGCTGCCCTCGGCGCTCGCGACCACCAGCCCGCCGCCCAGCGCCAGCCGCACGCGCGACGTCGCGGCCGCGGGGAACGACGACGGACGCTCCGCGCGCCACCGGACCTCCCCGGTGCGCGGGTCGAGGCGCCGGATCGTCAGGCGTTCGGAGGCGACCGAGGCGAGCACCACGTCCTCGCCCAGCTCCGGTGCCGTCGCGAGCGACACGACCTGTCCCGGGGTCTCTGCGCGTCGCAGCACCGCACCGCTCACCGGGTCGAGCAGCAGCAGCGCGGCGTCCTGCACGGGCTCCGGTCGGGACCCCGAGCGCGCGAGGACGCGCCCCGGCCCGGGTGCGAGCGCGCACGCGAGGAGCGCCCCCACCGGCACGCACCGCACCTCGTGCGGGACCGGGTCCGCGCCGAGCGGCACCGACCACGCGACCGCACCCGTCACCACGTCCAGACCGGTCAGCGCCCGTCGGTCGGCCCCCGCACCCGTGGCGACGACCACCGTCCCACCCACCAGCAGGGGCGGCACCATGACGTCGACGGGCGCGGTCCAGCGCACCTGCGGCGGGGCGGACGCCGACCGGATCGCCCCGTCGAACGCCGCCGGCCCGAGCACCGTGGCCCGCTCGTGGGCCGTCACGAGCCGAGGCGTCGCGACGAGCGCGCCCGTCAGCACCACGACGACCGCGACGAGCGCCGCGACGGCGAGCCACGGACGTCGTGACCGCCACCCCGCCCAGGCGCCCGCGACGCGCACCACCCGCTGCGCCGCCGACGGGGTCCGGGCCGCACTCGTCCCGCCCGTCCCGTCGACCTCGTCGACCGGGACGTGCACGAGCACCGGGCCGGAGCCGACCGCGCCCATGGGCACACGGTAACGCCGCCGCTCCCTCGCGGCCGAGGGGGTGACCGGAGGCCGGTCAGGACAGCAGGACCGCCTCGTCCGCGGTCCGCACGACGAGGTGCCCGCCGAACCCGTCCACCCGCTGCACACCCGGCGGCAGGTCCACCGACCAGAACTTCACGCCGTCGTCCAGGCCGAGCCCGACGAGCTGCGGGTCCCCACCGACGCCCTGCCCGGGCGCGAGCACGAGCGCACCGTCCGTCAGCGGCTGCCACGGCGCCGGCTCGCCCGCGTCGGACACCCACAGCAGCCGCCCGCTGCGCGGGTCCAGGACGCCGAAGCGGGTCAGTCCCGCCAGCAGCAGGCGGTCCGAGACCCGGGCCCGCACGTCGAGCATCGTCGGCGTGCTCCACAGCGGCTCGCCCGAGGCGGCGTCGACGCCGCGCAGGTTCGGGCCCTCGTCGACCACCAGGACGTCGCCCGCGGACCCGTCGTCGAGGTGGAACCGCTCGGGCAGGCCGGCGACCGGGAAGCGGACCTCGCCGTCCGCACCGTGCACCTCGCCGCCGCCGACCGTCGCCCACGTCGCGTAGCCCTCGTCCAGGGCCACGACCTGCGGGTCGCGGTACGGGCCGCCCACGGTCAGGACCGCGCCGTCGTCCACGTCGAGCACGTGCGTGACGACGCCCTCGAGGACGAGCACGCCGCGCTCGGTCCACGCGTCGACCACCCGGCCGAGCAGCGCCGAGTCCAGCACGTCGGGCGTGCGGAACGACCACAGCGCCTCGCCCGTGGTGCCCTCGCGCCGCTCGGCGAGCACGTGCCCGTCCCGGTCCACGGTCGCGACCACCAGGTCGTCACCACGCCGGTCCGCGCTCAGCAGCTCGTCCGTCAGCTCCCAGGTGCCCCGCTCCGCACCCGTCGCCGCGTCGAGCGCGACGACGTGCGTGTGCGCCGGCTCCTGGATCGACGCGTCGTCCGAGTACACGACCCGCGGCTCGGTGACGAGGCACAGGACGAGCGCGCCGACGTCCTCGCCAGACGACGGGCAGCGCACCAGGCTGCTCTCGAAGCCCGAGCGCTGCACGGGTGCGGCGTCGAGCGACCAGCGCACCGCACCGTCGTGCGCGTCGTGCGCCGTGACGACCCAGCGGCCGTCCCGCTCCGAGACGAGCACGAGCGCGTCCCCTGCCGCGACGACGGCACCGACGTCGGCCGACGCGGGCGCCCTCCAGCGTTCCTGCGGCACGTCCGCGAGCGGCCGCACGAGGCCGGGCACCGAACCGACCCGCTCCACGAACGCCCGGTCGCGGGCCACGCCGACGAGCACGACCGCCCCGGCGGCCAGCACGACCGCCGCGCCGACGGGCCACCACCGACGGACCACGCGCAGCGCGCCGCCGCGCGGAGGGACGGCGCCCGGCTCCGGCGCGTCCGGGCTGGTCAGCGGCTCGGACGAGGGCATCGCGACGGGTGCCTCGTCGACCTCCACCAGCTGCATCCTCGCAGCGGAGCGCCTGCCCGCCATGGGCACGACTCTAGGACGTGGAGGCCGTCCCGGGGGCCCGAACGAGCCGCAACCAGCAGTCTCCGAACGACACCGTGGCACCCACCCGCAGGCGCACCTGGTGGTCGACCTGGCACACGACCTGGGCACCGTCGGGCAAGGTCACGACCGTGCCGTTGGTGGAGCCCCGGTCCGCGACCCACACGCCCCCGTGCTCCACGCCGATCTGCAGGTGCGTCTTCGAGACCGACCGGGCCGGGTCGACGACGCGCACGAGCTGGACGGCGGAGACCGCGGCCGGGTTGCGACCGACGAGCGCGGTGCGCTCGATCGTCAGCCGGCGTCCGTCGCTCAGCTCGACGAGCGCGGTCGCGGGGGCCGCGAGCGGTGTCGTGGGCTCGGCACGCACGTCCCGCCGCGGCGGCGCGGGGCGCGTGAGCTCCAGCGCCGGGTCGAGGCCCGTCGCGGGTGCCGTCGGGGCCGTCGGGGCCGGCACCGCGGTCGCGGCACCCACGACCACTGGGATCGCGCGCGTGTCGAGGTCCGGGCCGCTGCGTGCCGGCGCGAGCGGCGCGAGGACGAGAGCCGGCTCGGGACCGCCCTCGAACCAGGCCGACAGCTGCGCGGTGCCCGACCCGTCGGCCGCCCACCGCGGCACCCGCACGGGCGACGTGACGGGAGCCGGCTCCGGCGCGACGACGGCCTGCGGGACCTCCGCGGCGTCCTGCGGGCGGTGCGGGAGGTCGTCACCCGGGTCGCGCCGGTGCGCGGGACGGCGCCGCACGAGCAGCACCTCGTCGCGCGCCGCGAGGTCGTGCCACCCGCGCCGGCGGCCCGTCCGGTCGAACGCCGGCGACGCGAGGACGACGAGCGCCCCCACCGCGCACGCCAGTGCGCCGGCCGCCACGACGAGCGAGCGCAGCAGCACGCGCGGGAGGCCGAGCGGCTCGCGCGTCTCCACGTCGAGGGTCCGGATGCCGACCACGTGCCGCCCCAGCGTCGCGCCGCTCTGCCCGTGCAGCATCCACTGCGCGAGCGCGACGACGACCACGACGGCCGCGGCGAGCAGCTCCGCGAGGCCCGGCGTGGGCACCGGCTCACCCGACGTCACCGCACGCACGGCGGCCGACCACCACACCAGCACCGGCCAGCCGCCGAGGGCCAGCAGCACCATGGCGTCGAGCGCCGCGGCGGCGGCCCGCCGCCCGAGACCGGCCGGCGGCTCGTCGACGACCGGGGGCGGCGGCGCGGGACGGGGCGCGGGGTCGGGCTGCACGTGGACTTCCTCGGGTCGGGCGGGTGGTGCGGTGGAGCGGCGCGGGCGCGCCCGGGACTCAGCCCGTACGGGATCGTCGGCGACCGCCGCGGCGCGGCCGGCCGCCGCGGTCGCCCCGGTCGACGCGGTCTGGCCGGGGACGCCCGGCGGGTGCCTCGGCGGTCCGGCGGCGGCGTGCCCGCAGCGACGCGGTCGACAGCCGTGACCGCAGCCGGCTGCGCCAGCCCACGGTACGGGTCATCGCGGCGAGGGCCTCCTCGACGCGCTGCCAGTACGCCGCGGCCTCGGCCTCGCTCGGCGCTCCCGGGGCGAACACGGCGCGGTCGGCGTGGCCGGCGAGCGCCCGCACCCCCGCGGCCACGCCGGCGGCGGCCTGCGCGTCGTGCGGGTCCTCGCCGAACGCGGACGCCAGCACGAGCGCTGACTCCTGACGCGTCGCGAACGGCGGCACGGGCCGGCGCAGGTCGTGCGCGTGGTCCAGGACCTCGTCCCAGCCGCCGGCGAACCGCACGACCGTGTCCCGGTGCTGGCGGCGGCGACGGCGTCGACGGGCCTTGAGCAGCCCGACGACGAGGAACGGCAGCAGCAGGACGACGAGCGGGATGCCCACGGCCCCGGCGACCGTCGCGATGCGCCGCCACAGGGCGGACCGCCCGTCGTCGTCGGTCGGGTCGTCCGTGCTCGGCTGCTCGGTGTCCTCGTCGGGCGGGGTCACCGCCTCGGGGGGCGGCGGCGGGGGCTGCACGACCTGCGGGTCCGGCTGCGACGGCGCGTTCTGCTGGTCGTCCTCCGGGGTCTGCGTCGGCGGCGGCGTGGGGTCGAAGGGCACCCAGCCGTGGCCGGCGAACGCGATCTCCACCCACGCCTGCACGTCCGCGCCCGTGAGCTCGACCGGCCCCTGCGACGGCTCGGGGACGAACCCGATCACCACACGCGCCGGCAGGCCCATCTCGCGGGCGAGCAGGGCGAGCGCCGACGCGTACTGCTCGCCGTCACCGACCATGAGCCCGCCGCCGAGGAGCTGCGTCATGCGGAACGCACCGTGCCCGGACAGCGACGGGTAGTCCTCGGGCGCGACACCGTGGCTGAAGTAGCCCTCCTGGGCGAGCCACGTGGTCAGCGCCTCGGCGACCTCGGCGGGACGGCCCGCGTCACGCGCCACGTCCGGTGCCGTGACCTTCACTGCGTCGGGTTCGCCGACGACCTCCGGCAGCGTCACCGAGGCGGGCGCCGCGCCGCCGATCTCCGCGATCTCGGGGACCCGCGGAACGACCACGTCGACCTCGTACCGCATGCCCTTGTGCACACCGCCCACGAGGACGGCGGCTCCCGTGGCGTCGTTGTACCGCAGGTCACCCGTGTCCTGCCCCAGGTCGAACCCGGTGGCCTGGCCGACGGTCGGCAGCCAGACGCCGGTCAGCGCGCCGACCTCGACCTCGACCTGCGCGCGGTCGCCCTCGACGGTGGGCTCGAGGGCGTCACCGACCCGGCGGAACTCGCCCGACGCGCCGGCCGAGCCGTCGCTCGAGACGTTCCACACCACGCCGTCGTAGCGGTCCATCGTGGCGAGCCGCACGCGTGCCCCGTCCGGCAGCCCGTCGACCGTGAGCAGCGTCGTGTCCTCGGCCAGCTTGACGTAGTGCCGGAACGCCGACAGCGGGCTCGGGTAGTCGCGCGGGTCGAACGGGGGCACGATCTCGTCGCGCACGACGTAGCGCGGGGTGTCGGCGGTGACGACCGGGGCACCGAGCAGGCCGCCTGCCGCGGCGACGGCGCCCAGCGCACCGAGCGCCACGACGCGGCGCGGCCGCAGCAGACCAGCCCGGGCGGCCGCCCAGGGCAGCAGCACGAGCGCGGCGACGGTGCCCGTCACGGCGGGCGGCGGCTGCGGTGCCCGGGTGCCGAGGACGACCACCACGACGAGGACCACGAGCGGCACGACGGCCGCGCTCGCCGCGAGAGCGGGGCGGCGCACGCGCAGGGCGACGGACACCGCGGTCGCGGAGCCGACGAGAGCCAGCAGGTAGGCCGCGACGAGCAGCGCGCCGCTCGTGCCCACGGGCGGCTGCAGCGTGAGGACCTGCTTCCAGGTCGCCGTCGTCCCGCGCGCGAGCTCGACGAACGTCGCCGGTGTCGGGACGACGCCCGCGAGGGTCGTCGTCGGCGCGGCGAGCGCGCCACCCGCGACCAGGTAGGTGAGCGTCACGGCGGCGACCGTGACGGCCGCCGACCAGCGGCGGGCCGCGGCTCCGACCGCGAGGCCGGTGCCCAGCAGGAGACCGCCCGCGATCGCGGGCAGCGCGGCGAGACCGCCGTACACCGCCAGCAGCGGCCACAGCACGAGGGCGAGGACGCCGACGAGGCAGGCGACGTCGACGGCCCGTGCGGTCGTCGAGCGTGTGCCTCCCGGGGCACGGGGAGCGCGGGCGCGGGTGACGCGCGGGGGCGCCGCCGGGGCGGGCGGCGGTGCGGGCGCCGTGGCGGTGCTCACGCGACCACCCGCCGCAGCATCCGGGGCAGGTCGCTCAGCGCGCCCACGGTCGCGAGGCTCAGCGGACCCTGCGTCCGGACCGCCACCTCGGCGTCCCGCTCGCAGCGCACGAGGACGGTGCGGGTTCCCGCGGGCACGTGCCGTGCCCCGAGCCGCAGCGTCGCGTCGTCGGGGCGCGAGCCCGTGACGAGGACCGCGACCGACACGTCGGGCGTCTCGCGTGCGACGCGCCGGCCCAGCAGCGCCACGCCCGCGCCGCCGTCCTGCAGCACGAGCCGCGAGCAGTCGTCGAGCAGCAGCGGCGGCGTCTCGACGCGCAGCGCACCCGGTCCGGCGAGCACCGCGATGTCGCGCTGCTCGCGGATCGTCTGCACCGCGAGGGACGCGACGATCGACACGGCGAGCTCGAACTCGTCCTCGTCGCGGTAGTCGCGCGGGTCCGTGCCGAGCGCGATGACCGTCTGCGTGCGCCGCGTGTCCTCGAACTGCTTGACCATGAGGCTGCCGCGGCGCGCGGTCGTGCGCCAGTGGATGTACCGGCGGTCGTCGCCCGCGACGTAGTCCCGCAGCGCGTGGAACGACAGGTCGGAGTCGGACAGGTCGCGCGTCGACTGGCCCTCGAGGTCGCGCAGCAGACCCGAGCCCGACCCCGTGAGGCCCACGGTGAGCGGGTGCACGAACAGCTCGACCGGCGTCGTCCAGCGCACGGCCCGGCGAGCCAGGCCCAGCGGGTCGCCCCGCACGGACCGCACGGGCCCGACGACGACGACGGCCCTGCGGGCCGTCGGGATCGCGAACAGCTCGTCGTGGCTCACGCCCGGGCCGAGGCCCGGCACGGCGAGCTCCGCGACGGCCGCACCGACCGGCAGCTCGATCGTCGCGGGCAACGAGCGGCGGCGACCGCCGTTGCGGACCTCGACGCGACCGACGGCCCGCTCCCCCACCTTCACGCGGCGGTCGGCCATGTCGAGCGTGACCGCGAACCGCGACCGGCCCAGGGTCATGAGCAGCGAGACCACGAGCACACCGGTCAGGGCCGCACCCAGCGCGGCGGCCTCCGCCCAGCCCAGCCACCGGCCCAGCACGAGGCCGACGACCGCGACGACGGCCGCCCCCCAGCCGAGCGGCGAGATGCGCAGCGCCACGGTCAGACTGCCCGCAGGACCGGCGGCGCCGTCGTCTCGAGGATGCGGTCCAGGACGTCGGTCGCGCGCACGCCCGCGAACTCCGCCTCGGTGTCGAGCACGAGGCGGTGCGAGAGGACGGGCTGCGCGAGGTCCTTCACGTCGTCCGGCAGCACGTACTCGCGGCCCGCCGCGGCGGCCCACACCTTCGCGCAGCGCACGAGCGCGAGCCCGCCGCGCACCGACGCGCCGAGGGCCGTCTGCGCGTCCGCGCGCGTCGCCTCCGTGAGCCGGGCGACGTAGTCGAGCACGGCCTCGTCGATGTGCACGGTGCGCGCGAGGTCCGCCATCGTCCCCACGGCCTGCGTGGTGATGCGCGGCGTGAGGTTCGTCGTGCGGTCGCGTGCGCCCGCGAGGATCTCGATGGTCGACGCGCGGTCCGGGTAGCCGAGCGACGTCTTGAGCAGGAACCGGTCGAGCTGTGCCTCGGGCAGCCGGTAGGTGCCCGCCTGCTCGATCGGGTTCTGCGTCGCGATGACCATGAACGGGCGGCCGACCGAGTGCGTCACGCCGTCGACGGTGACCTGGCCCTCCTCCATGACCTCGAGCAGCGCGGCCTGCGTCTTCGGCGACGCGCGGTTGATCTCGTCGGCGAGCACGACGGACGCGAACACCGGACCGGGGTGGAACTCGAACTTGTGCGTGCCCTGGTCGTAGATCGTCACGCCCGTCACGTCGGACGGCAGCAGGTCCGGCGTGAACTGGATGCGGTGGTGCGTGCCCTGCACGGTGGCGGCCAGCGCCTTGGCGAGCGACGTCTTGCCCGTCCCGGGCGCGTCCTCCAGCAGGAGGTGGCCCTCGGCGAGCATCGCGGTCAGCGCGAGGCGGACCGTGTGGTCCTTGCCGAGCAGCGCCTGCCCGACGTTGGCGACGAGCGCGTCGAAGGTCTCGGCGAACCAGGCGCTCTGCTCCGGGGTCATGGTGTGGGGGTCTTCCTCTCGTGATGACGGACGGGGTCGGGCGGGTGGGTCACCCGGCCGCCGCCGCGGGCAGCGTGTACGTCTGGCGTGCGGACCACTGCCCGTCGCCGCGCTCGTTGTGGCCACGGACGACGACGGACACGACGTCACCGGCCTTGAGCTGGCGCGTGTCCAGCGCGTCCTGCGTCGTGCCGGCGCTCGTCTGCCGGTTGCCCAGCTCCGTGCCGTTGACCGTCCAGCGGACGTCGTAGTACTGCACGCCGGGGGTCACGTCGACCGCGTCCCAGGTCACGGTGACGCTGCGCGGGTCCGGCGTGCGGTCCGGGGTCAGGTTGACGTTGGCGGGGGCGCCCGGGACGGCACCCCAGCGCAGCGTCGTCGTCGACTGGCCGCTGTCGCCGCTCGCGACCGACGTGCGGGCGCGCACCGACAGCGTGACGTCGGTACCGGTCCACGCCATGTTCCAGCTCGAGATGTCGACGGTCGCGGTGGTGCCGGAGACGGTGCCGCCGGCCTCCGCCCGGTTCGGCCCGTACAGGGTCCAGTCGTAGACGAGGTTCTGGCCGCCGCCGGAGTCGACCCCGCTCCACGAGAGGGCGAGGTCCTTGGGCTTGCCGAACGCGTTCGCGGTGCTGGTGACGCGCACCGCGTCGACGTTGGGCCGGCCCGGCCGCGTGGTCGCCGTCACGGCCGCGGACGGCGCCGACGACGGACCCTCCCCGGCCGCGTTCACCGCGGTCACGCTGAACGTGTACGCCGTGCCGCCGACCAGTCCGTCGATGCGGGTGCCCAGCGTGCGGCCCACGTCGAGCCGCCGGCCGTCCGAGACCTGCACGAGGTAGCGCTCGATGGCCGTGCCGTTGCCGTCGGCCTCGCCCCAGCGCAGGTCGACCGCACCCTCGCCGGCCCGTGCGCTGGCCGTCGGCGTGCCCGGTGCACCGGGGATGCCGAACGTGGACGCGTTGGTGGTGGCCGCCGAGCCCCAGCCCGCCTTGTTCTGCGCGCGGACCGAGAAGCGGTACTGGACGCCGTTCTGGGCGTCGAGCATCGGGTAGGACGTCTGCGAGGCCGAGAGCGTGAACGTGCCCTCGCCGGGCCCGCCCGTGATCGTCAGCTCGTACGCGCGCACCGCGTCGCCGTTCTCGGCGGCCGGGTCCCAGGCGACGTTGATCTGCCGGCCGGCGGGCGTGCCGACCCGGACGGCCTCGACGCGCGCGGGCGCGCCCGGGACGCCCGCGGGCACCTCCGGAGCGGACGACATCGACCACGGGCTCGGCTCGGGCGCCCGGTTGTGCGCGCGGACGCGCACGGTGTACGCCGTGCCGTTCTTGAGGCCGCGGAACGTCGCGCTCGTCGTCGCCGACGTGATCGTCGCCGGGCCGCTCACCGGCGCGGGCGAGATCTCGACGGTGTAGCTCGTGACCGGCGAGCCGGTCTGCGGCGGTGCCGCCCACGTCGCGCTCAGCTGGCCGTCGCCGAACACGAGCGCCGGCGTGCCCGGCGCGTCGGGGACGGCGTCGGGGCGTGCGGGCGCCGAGGCCGCGCTCGGGTCGGACCAGTCGACGGCATTCTGGGCCGCCACCGTGAACGTGTACTCGACGTCGTTCGTCAGGCCGTCGATCGTGCAGGTCGTGCTCGCGCACGCGCGGGTGATCCCGCCGGGGCTCGCGACGACGCGGTAGCCCGTGATCGCCGCACCGCGGTTGTCGGGCGCGTCCCACGACAGCACGACGGTCCGGTCCCGGATCTCCTGCACGCGAGGCGGCGTCGGCGTCGCGGGCCGGCCGCGGACGTTGACCGAGATCCGGCCCTCGACCTGCCGGTCGGGGTCGCCCGTCGCGTCGCGCACGACGTAGCGGACCACCATCGTGCCGACGTACTCGGCCCCCGGCCGCACCGTGACGGCGCCCGAGGAGGCCGACGCCGTGCCGGCCCCGGACGTCTCGACGGCCGCGGAGACGACCTGCAGCGGCGTCTCCGGGAACGGGTTGACGGAGCCGACGAGCACGTCGACGGTCCGCTCGCGCCCCTGCGCGCCGTCGCCGATGACGAAGTCCTGCACGCGGGCCTTGAGCCGGGTGCTCGCGGACACCTTGAGGTCGATCGCGATGTCCATCGAGCCGGTCCTGCCGAACCCGAGCCGACCCTCGAGGCGCCCGGTCGTGCCCTTGGGCGTCGACGTGGGCGCCGAGACGACCAGCACCGAGCCGTCGAGGCGTGCCTGGAAGCCCTCGGGGATCGCCGACGTCAGCTGGAAGCTGTAGGTCTCGCGGCCGCCGTCGCTGCCCTCGGGGCCCTGCGTGAAGGCCGCGAGGTCGACGGACGTGGCCGGCTCGCCGGGTGCGACGGCGATCGTCGACGGCGTGAACGTCGGCGGGTGGTCGTCGACGGCGAAGACGGTGATCGGCAGGGAGATGACGGCGGTGCGCGCGGTCGTGTCGCCCGGCCCGGACGCGTCGGTCACGGGGATGGTGATCGACGCGGGACCGGCGTACCCGGCGGCGGACACGAACCGCAGGTGGTCCTTGTCGACCACGAGGGCCGAGCCGTCCGACTTCGTCGCGGTCACGGCCGTCAGGTCGGAGATCGACGCCGACCGGCCGGGCGCGACCTGCACCTGCGCGTTGAGGTCGATCGCGAGCTCCGCGCCGCTCGCCACGCGCAGCTCGGGGGCCTTCGGGCGCGGCATCGGCGAGAAGAACCCGAGCGCGGGCACCGTGATGAACGCGTACGACGCGCGCCGGTCGGGGTCGGTGCTGTTGCGCAGGATGTACGGCAGCGTCTGGGCGTGGTCGACGAGCGTCACGACGACCTTCGGGGACGAGCCGGTCGTGACCCGGGCGACGTCCGCGACCTGCCCGGGGATCTCGACGTCCAGGTCGGACAGCGGACCGCTCGGGTTCTGCGCGACGGCGAGCACGTCGACCTCGACCTCGGTGCGGCCGATCGTGTCGATCGCGGGCACCACGACGTCGCGTGCGACGGGCGGCTCGACCGCTGCGTCGTCGCTCACGGTCACGGTGAGCACGCCGTCGTCCCGGCCGCCGCGCTCGTTCTGCGCGACGTACACGATCGGGTACACGCCCGCGCTGCGCGGCGCGGTCACCGCGATGCGGCGGCCCTGCACGGAGGCCTCGATGCCCTCGGGCACGACGAGCTCGTCGGTGAGCTCGAGCTCGCCGCCGCCGGAGTCGACGTCGTTCGCCAGCACGCGGACCTCGACGCGCTCCCCGGGCCGGATCGTCACCGTGTCGTCACGCGTGACGACCGTGGAGGCGTCCGTCGGACGCTTCGCGATGCCGACGCGCACCGTCGCGACGGCCCGCTGACCGGTCCAGTCCTCGACCGCGTACGTGAAGGTGTCCGTGCCGCTCTCGCGGGCGTACGCCTGGTACTCCAGCCAGTCGGGGCCGACGTCCGTCACGCGCCCCTTGGTCGGGCCGCTCGCCTGGCCGAGCAGCGTGACGCCGTCGCCGTCCGCGTCGATCCCGACGAGCGGGACGGGGATGCGCACGACGTCGCCGTCGAACACGCGCGCCTCGAGGTCCTGCGGGCGCGGCGGCGCCTTGGTCGTCGCGTCGGACGCGTGCACGCGCACGGTGAGCTGCGCGGCGGACACGTTGCCGGCCGGGTCGCTCACCTCGAACATCGCGCGCACGGTCGTGGGCCCGACGGGCGCCTGGTAGCGCAGGACGTCGCCCGAGACGAACAGCAGGCCCTCGCCCTCGCCGAGCGGCTCGGGCAGCTCGCGCTCCAGCGTCAGGCGGTCGCCGTCGGGGTCGCTCGCGGACTCGAGGACGGGGATCGTCACGACGCCGCCGGTGCGCACCGAGGCCTCGACGTTCTGCACGACGGGAGGCTGCGAGGAGCCCGACGCGGGGATCGGCTGCACGGTGATCTCCCCCACCGCGCTCGTCGGGCCGTTCGACACCGTGTACCGCAGCACGACGGGCTCGGTCAGGGTGCGCTCGGAGCGGACCTGCACGAGCCGGTGCTCCAGCACGACGACCTGGAGACCCGCGCCGTCGGGGACCTCGACCGACTGCAGCACGAGGACGCTGCCGGCGGGGTCGCTGTCGTTCTCGAGCGGGTCGACGGTGACCTCGCCGCCGGGCGGCAGGTACGCCTTGTCGCGCACCGCCGTCGGCGGCTGCGCCTGCTCGGGCCACTCGAGCACGTCGATGCGCGCGAGGCCCGTGCCCTGCTGCGGCGGGACGGCGACGAGGAACGGCACGTAGTACGTGCCGGCACGCGGCGCCGAGAACGTGAACGTCCCGGCCTGCAGGTCGCGACCGATGGTCGCGCCGACGACGTCGTCGACGCCCGCGAGGCGCGGCGGCTCGGCGCTGGAGCTGCGCACGGCGTCGAGCGGGCGCAGCGTGACCGACTGCCCGACGTACGTCACCGCGTGCACCGGGTCGATCCGCGGCGCGAGCGAGCCCGCAGGGCGGATGTCGACGTCGAGGGTGCCCTCGACCGTGTCGGTGCCGTCCGAGACCACGAGGTCGACACGGGCGCGGCCCAGCCGGCCGCCGTCCGCCTGGAACGCGACGGTCCCGTCCTGCCGGAACCGCACGGTGCCCGCCGCCGGGTCGGTCGTGGCCGACAGCAGGAGCAGGTCGTCGCCGTCGGGGTCGACGAAGTCCGAGAGCACGAGGTGCTCGGCACGCGCGCCCTGCTCGACGCGCAGCTCGCCGGTCCGCACCTGCTGCGGGGGCTCGTTGCCGCCCGCGCGGACGGTGAGCGTGACGGTCGCCTGCGACGGCGCGTTGATGCCGCGGCCGTCGTCGATCGTGTAGGTGAACGCGACCGACCCGGTGGCGCCGGGCGCGACGGCGACCTGCAGGGCGCGTCCGCCGTGGATCGGCTGGACCGAGCCGAACTCGGGCGGCAGGGGGTCGATCTTGGTGACGACGAGGATCCCGCAGTCGGCGGACGAGTCGTTGTCGATGACGGGCAGGATCGTCGTGCGGTTCGGCCGGACGCCGAACGCGTCGTCGGCGGCGACGGGGGCCGCCGAGGTGTCGGAGCACTCCGTGACGAGGTCCTGCGTCGTCTGCGGGGTGTCGGACTCCTCCTCGGCCTCCTCCGGCTGCTCCTCCGGGACGACCTCCTGCCACTTGGGCACGCGCAGCTCGGTGTCGCGCGTCGGCATCCACACCCGGCCGCGCAGCGTGTCGTTGAGCACGACGATCCCGCGGTTCACACGGAACACGAGCTGGTCCTGCGCCGACATGTCCTGCAGGTCCTTGACCTTGACGTCCTTGCCGTCGCACAGCTCGAGGTACGAGCCGACGGGCGTCGCCCACGCCCCGTGCGCGCACGACCCGACCTGGACGGGCGCCGCGGGGGCGCCGTCGCCGGCCGTCGGGTGCTCGACGACGTCCCCACCGTCGAGCGGGACCTCGAGCAGGGCCTTGCGGCTCGCGACGAGGACGCGCGACGACTGCGGCCCCGGCTGCTGCAGGACGAGGTCCTCGCCCTCGAGCTCGACCGTGCCGTGCAGCGTCCGCACCGTGCTGCCGGAGAGCACGACGGGCTCCTCGCCGACGGCCGTGAAGCCGTCCACGCGGCCGTCGCCCTCGAGCGTGCCCATCTCGGCCGCGACCGGCCCGCCGGACGACACGTCGACGCGCGTGACCTTCCCCCCGTCGCCGACCGCGACCGCGACGCCGGTGCGCGCGACGACGACCGCACCGTCCTCGCCGAGCTCGACGTCCGGCGCGTCCTGCTCGACGTTCAGCCCGTCCAGCGACGCCACCGCGCGCACCCAGGCCTCGCCGCCGCTCGCGATCGCGACCGTCCCGGCCGCCATCGACGCGTCCGCGCCGGGCGCGGCGACCTGCGTCGTGAGCGCCACGGTCGCCGGGTCGACGACCGCGACCCCGCCCGGCTCGTGCAGCACCACGTCGCTGCCGTCCTGCAGCACGTCGAAGCTGCTGCCCTCGGTCACGAGACCGCTGTCGAGCTCCTCGACCTGCGCGTTGAAACGCCCGAGCCGCAGCTCGCTCGTCGCGGTCAGCCACACGCCGCCGTCGTTGAGGTCGACGCGCGCGAGCGGGAAGCCGCGGTCCACGAGCGCGAGCACGGCGACGACCGCCGGCAGCGTGACGACCGCGGCGACCTTGGTCGTGCGGCTGCGCACGTCCCTCCAGCTCATGGCACGCACCCCTGCGCAGGTTCGGCGGACGACGAGCGGTCCGCCCGGACGATCGAGACCTCGATGCAGACGGCACCCCCGGGCGCGTCCGCGGCGGGCACGGTGACGGTGGCCGCGTCGACCAGGGCGTGCGTGGGCTCGCCCGTGGCGGTCCGCACGGCCCACAGGTACCGGTCACCGGTGGCCGGGGACGGGTTCTCCCACGTGAACACGACCGAGCCGTCCGCCTGGACGGTCCCGGCCAGCGAGTGCGGCGACGGGACGACCTGCCCGGTCGAGACCTCCGGCGCGGCGCCCGTGAGGTCGTCGGTCGGCGGCGTCGGGCGCTCGGGATCGCCCGTGAGCGTCGCGAACGCGACGACCGCGACGGCACCGAGCAGCACGAGCGCGGCGCCCGCGCCGGCGAGGGCCCGTGTGCGCGGCGACCTCCCCGGCTCGGCGTCGGCGGTCTCCTGCTCGGCCGGCGGCAGCATGACCGGCGCACCGGCCGGCGCAGGCGCAGGTGCGGGTGCGCCCACGACCTGGATGCCGCGCAGCCGCGTCGACTCGTCGTCGGCCGCCGGGGCCGGAGCGGGCGGCGCGGGGTTCGGGTCGAGCGTGACGACGGAGCGCACACGCGTCGCGTCCTCGGCCGGAGCGGCACCGCCGTGCTGCACGAGCGGCTCGGGGTCCGGAACGACGTCGTCGGGCAGGTCGAGCGACGTCACGGGCAGGCGCAGGTCGGCCTCGACGCCCTGCAGCGCGCGGGCCATCGCGGCCGCCGACGGGAACCGGCGCGCCGGGTCCTTCGCCATCGACCGCTCGAGGACGTGCTGCAGCCCGACGGGGACGTCGTCGCGCCCGGTCGGCGGCAGCGGGGAGCGCTCGATCCGCGCGACGAGCTGCTGCGCACCGTTGGCCGCACCCGGGATCTCGAAGGGCGTGCGGCCCGCGAGCAGCGAGTACACGGTCGCGCCCAGCGAGTACACGTCGGAGCGCTCGTCGCCCGTCGGCTGGTCGCCGAGCAGCTCGGGAGGCGACCACGGGATGGACATGCCGACGGTCGCACCGCCGCCCTGGCCGGTCGTCGCGGCGATGCCGAAGTCGGTCAGCGCGGGCCAGCCGAAGTCGGTCGTCAGGACGTTCGCGGGCTTGATGTCACGGTGCAGGATGCCGGCCCGATGGGCGGTCTCGATCGCGGACGCGAGCCGGATCGCGATGCGCAGCGACTCGGCGACCGACAGGCGCTCCTGCCGGTACCGCTCCGCGAGGCCCGGCCGGGAGCAGTACTCCATCACCAGGTACGGGCGGCCGTCCTCGGCGATCGCGGCGTGGTGGATCGTGACGATCGACGGGTGGTGCGACAGCTGGGCCATGAGGTTGGCCTCGGACTGGAACCGGGTGCGCACCTCGTCGTCGAGGCTGCCCGCGAGCAGGACCTTGACCGCGACCTCGCGACGCGGCAGCTCCTGCTGGTACAGGAAGACGTCCGCGAAGCCGCCCAGCCCGAGCACCCGCTGGTACTCGTAGCCCGGCAGCCGCGGTGGGGCGGAGGCTTCGCGACGTGCGGTCACGACCCCCGCTCCACGGTGAACGTCACGCCGTCGCCGAGGTCGACGACCTCGTCCGTCGCGACGACGCTCGGCTCCCCCGGGTGCAGGCGGCGCGATCCCTCGCCCGCCCGCGAGACGTGCACGCCGTTCGTGGAGTCCAGGTCGGTGACGAGCACGTGGTCGCCCTCCACGCGGACCTCGGCGTGCGTGCGCGAGATGTCCTGCTGCGGGCTCGGGACCGTGACGAGCCGCGGCAGCTCGCGGTTCGTGACACGCGCGACCTGCGGCGCGCGGCCGAGCAGCACCGCACGGTCGAGCGAGACGACCAGGCCGGTCGAGAGCACGAGCTTGGCCGGCTCCGCGGGCGCGGGGGCGCGGAACGGCCCGGGCACCTCGTCGGACGCCCAGCTGGGCAGCTGCTCGCGGATCGCCGCGAGGTCCGAGGAGAGGATCGTCAGGCCGTCGTGGTCGTCCTGCGACGCGGGCGGCAGGTCGGGCTGCGCCTCGGCGGCGGGCGCGGCCGGCTCCGCGGGGGCCGCGGGCTCGGGCGTCGCGGCCGCGGGGCGACGGCCCCGCCGCGGCTCCTCGGCGTGCTGCTCGAGCAGGGACTCGGCGGCGGCGACCACGTCGTACGGGGCGTCGAGCGGCGCGCTCAGCGGGGCGTCGAGCGCGTCGCGGCGGCCGCGGGCGGTGGGCAGCTCGGGCGCCTCGGCCGCGGGCAGGGCGGGCAGGGTCGGGGCGGCGGGCTCGTCGGGTGCGGTCGGGGCGACGGGAGCGGCGGCGGCGCCGGGCGCCTCCGGGGTCGCGACGTCGGCGACCTCGGCACGCGGCTCGTCGACGGCCGTCGCGCCCTGCGCGGCCGGTGGGACGGGCGTCTTCCGCGCGGGGGTCTCCTGCGCCGTGGTGCGGGCGCCCTCCTGCGCGGCGGGCGTCTCGGCAGCCGTCTCGGCGACCGGCTCGGTCGACGTGCTCTCCTCGACCGGAGCCGGCTCGGGCTGCGCGGGCGCGGCCGCGACACGCGTGGACCCGCCCCGCTTCGTGGTCGCGGGTGCGGCGGACGCGGGGGCCTCCTGCACGGGGTCCGGGGTCGCCGGTGGGGAGTCGGGCTCGGCCACCTCGGCCGCGGGCTCCGGCTCCACCTGGGGCTCCGGCTCGGCGACGACGACCTCGGCGACCTCGACACGCACCGACCCGGCGGGTGCGACACCGTCCACGAGCGGCACGGCGTCACCGGTCGCGGCGCCGACACGCGCGACCAGCACCCCCACGGTCTCGAGCACCTGCTCCGACCACGTGCGCACACCGCCGGCCCGCAGCACCTGCTGCGCACCGTCGGTCTCGGTCACCTCGACGTCGACGTCGCCACGCAGCGCCACGTGCACGCGCGTGCCGTCGACCGCCGCGACCGCGAAGTGCGGCAGCGCTGCCAGCCCGTCGCGCGCGAGCACGTCCAGCACGGCGACGACACCCTCGGGTGCGGCGTCCCACAGCGCGCGCGCGAGCGCGGCGTCCGCGTCCGGGCCGACGAGCGCCACGAAGCCGGGGCGCACGACGGCCGTCCACGCGCCGGCGGTGTACTGGGGCACGCTCATCGGGGGTTCTCCTGGTCGCGGGCGTACGAGGGCGAGGACGTGGACGGGGGGCCACCAGCATCGTCGGTCGGCACGGGTGCTGGCGAGGGCCGCGCGGGCGAACGTGGCACCGTCGCCCCGTTCAGCATCTCGTCCCACAGGTGCGGGCCGAGGTCGGCGCCGAGCCGGGGCACGGTGATGTGCACGTCGTCGTGCGCGCCGCCGGTCGTGGCGACGTCGACGACCACCGCGCTGACGTTGTCCCGCGCGCCGCGGCCGAGCGCGTGCTGCACGAGCAGCGTCGCGGCGTCCTGCGGGTCGGCGGTCGCGCGCAGCAGGGCGGCGATGTCGTCGTCGCCCAGCTCGCGCGTCAGGCCGTCGGTGCAGATCAGCAGCCGGTCGGTGAGACCGGCGGGCAGCAGCCAGTAGTCGGGCTCGGGCGCCTCGCCCGTGCCGAGGGCGCGCGTCAGGACGTGCCGCTCCGGGTGGTGCTCGGCGTCGCCCGCGGTGATCTCGCCGAGGTCGATGAGCTCCTGCACGACCGAGTGGTCGACGCTCACCTGCTCGAGGACGTCGTCCGCCCAGCGGTACACCCGCGAGTCGCCCACGTTGAAGACGAGCCAGTACGAGCCGCCCTCGTGCTCCGTGACGGCGACCCCGGAGACGGTCGTGCCGCCCCGGCGCCCGCCGGTGAACTCGGTCCGGATGCGCCCGGCCGTGCGCGTGAAGCACGCGTGCACGTCGTCCGCGGTGGCCGCGAGCTTGCCCGCGAGCTGCGCGAACTCCTCGACCGCGATGCGGCTCGCGAGGTCGCCCGCGTCGTGCCCGCCCATGCCGTCGGCGACGAGGAACACGGGCGGGTACGCGAGCAGGGCGTCCTCGTTGACCTCGCGCACGCGGCCCCGATCGGTCGCCGAGCCCCAGGACGTGCGCACACAGCCCCCTCTTCGTGGTCGGGACGACTTCGGTCGTCGGCGCACATGGTGCCTCACGGGGGGCGGTCCGACACAACTCGGACCGCCCGCTGGTCAGATGCCCAGCTGGAAGACGCCCCAGTACGCGAGGACGGCGAGCAGGACCGCGGAGCCGACGACGACGGCCCAGCCCGCGACCTTGCGCACGACGCCGGGCGCGACCGGCTCGCCCGCGGCGCCGAGGCGGTGCACGCGCCGGGCGAGCAGGACGGCGCCGACGACGACCGCGATCCCGAGCACGCGCACGGCCAGCCAGCCGCCCTGGACGACCCAGTCGTTGCGCTCGTAGTCGAGCGCGAGCCGCGCGATCGCGACGAGGTACACGACGAGGGCGACCACGGTGGCGACCGCTCCCGACCCGAGCAGCGCGAGCCGGGCCGCGACCCCGCGGCCGAACCGCGCGGGCGGGCGGCGCGGCTCGCCGTCCTCGGGTTCACCCGTCCGGCGCAACCGGACGGCGACGGCCTGGGTCACGCGCGTGCCGCCCACGAGGAGCGGCGCGAGCACGACGAGCCCCGCGGCCGCGGCGACCGTCCCGATGACGACGTCGCCGTCGCGCAGCCAGCGCGGCTCGGGGACGGGCGCGGCGACGTACGTCTGGACGGGCTGCGCCCCGGCGATCCGCGGCTCGCTCGCGGCGGTCGCGGGCAGGCCCCGGACCCAGCCCGACAGGTCGCGCAGGAACCGGGGCGACACGTCGCCGTCCACGCGGATCCCGTGGTTCGCGCCCTCGTAGTAGCGCACCGTGACGTCGCCGTTGCCGGCGAGCGCGGTGTCCTGCACGATCCGCTCGGCGCCCTGGACGGTCGGCATGGACGCGTCGCCCGTGCCGTAGACGACGAGGACGGGCTGCGTCATGGCGCGCTGGTAGGGCGTGACGTCGAAGTCGGCGTACTCGAACCCGCCGCCGGGCAGCGACATGCCGACCGCGCGCGGGATGGCCCGGAACACCCCGTGGGGGACGCCGGTGTTGCGCAGGTAGGAGTCGACGGCGAAGGCCGCCTGCTCGCGCGGCGGCACGACGGGCGACGACACGAGCACCACGAAGCCCAGCGCCGGGTCCTGCGCGGCCATGACGGGCGCGATCCACCCGCCCTCGCTCTCGGCGTACAGCCCGACGCGCTCGGGGTCGACGCCGTCGTGCGTCCGCAGCAGCGCGACGGAGCGCGCGTAGTCCGCGGCCATCTCGACGTAGTCGCGGTGCCGCGTCGTGTACGTGTCGAGCCGCTTGTCGGGCACCATCGCCACGACTCCCGACGCGGCGAGCGCGCGCGCCTGCTCGACGAACGCCTGCGCGAACCGGCCGGTGCCGGCGCCGTGCACGAACACCACGCCGGGCGCGGGCTCGTCGAGCCCGACGGGCTCGCTGATCTGCGCGCGCACGCTCGCGCCGTCGAGCTGGACGGTCACGACCGACGTCCGCACCTCGTACGTGCGCGCGGGCGGGGCGTCGCCGATCGCGGTGGACGACGTCGCGACGGTGATCGGGTCGGTGAGCGGCACGGGGTCCCAGCGCGGTCCGGTGACCGCACCGACGACCGCGAGCAGCACCACGCCGAGCGCGGTGCTGGCGAGCACCCGGTACGGGCCGCCCGCCCGGGCCTCGGTCGCCGCGGCGCGCGTCGCCCGTCCCCGTCGCAGCACGTCAGAACCCCAGCCGGCCGAGCTGCTTGGGGTCGCGCTGCCAGTCCTTGGCGACCTTGACGTGCAGGTCGAGGAAGACGCGCGCGCCGAGCAGCGCCTCGATGCCGCGGCGCGCCTGGCTGCCGACGTCCCGCAGCCGCGCGCCTCCCTTGCCGATGACGATCGCCTTCTGGCTGTCCCGCTCGACGAACAGGTGCACCCGCACGTCGAGCATCGGCGTGCCGTCGGCCGTCGGGGTCTCCCGCGGGACGATCTCCTCGACGACGACCGCGAGCGAGTGCGGCAGCTCGTCACGCACACCCTCGAGGGCGGCCTCGCGCACGAGCTCGGCGACCATGACGGCCTCGGGCTCGTCGGTCAGCTCCCCCTCCGGGTACAGCGCGGGCCCCTCGGGCAGGTGGCCCACCAGGACGTCCTCGAGCACCTTGACCTGGTACCCCGACACGGCGGACACCGGCACGATGTCCGCCCACTCGCCGAGGTTCTGCACGGCCAGCAGGTGCTCCGCGAGCCGGCCCTTGCCCACGAGGTCGCCCTTCGTGACGACGGCGACGACGGGCGTGCCGCGGCCGTCGCGCGCGAGCTCGGAGAGCTGCTCGGCGATGAACCGGTCGCCGGGGCCGACCCGCTGGTCGGCCGGCAGGCAGAAGCCGACGACGTCGACCTCGGTGAGCGTGTCCTTGACGAGGTCGTTGAGCCGCTCGCCGAGCAGCGTCCGGGGCCGGTGCAGGCCGGGGGTGTCGACGAGCACGAGCTGCGCGTCGGGCCGGTGCACGATGCCCCGGACCGTGTGCCGCGTGGTCTGCGGGCGGCCCGAGGTGATCGCGACCTTCTGCCCGACGAGGGCGTTGGTCAGCGTCGACTTGCCGGCGTTGGGCCGGCCGACGAAGCAGGCGAATCCAGAGCGGAAGGTCATCGTGGGGCTCCGTCGGTGGGTACGCCGTCGGCCGGCGTGCTGGTGGTGGGCTCGTCCGGCGCCGCGAGGCTGACCAGGACGGTGGACAGGGTGCGCCGGCGCCCCTCGGCGCGTTCGGCGACGAGGTGCAGGCCGTGGATGTCGCCCGCGGAGCCGGGCAGGGGGACCTTGCCGAGCGCCTTGGCGAGCAGGCCGCCCGCGGAGTCGACGTCCTCGTCCTCGACCTGCAGCCCGAACAGCTCGCCGAGCTCGTCGCGGCCCAGGCGCGCGGGGACGCGGTAGACGCCGTCGCCGAGGTCCTCGACCTCGGGGGCGCTGCGGTCGTGCTCGTCGGTGAGCTCGCCGACGATCTCCTCGAGGGCGTCCTCGATCGTGACGAGGCCCGCGATGCCGCCGTACTCGTCGACGACCATCGCGATGTGCGACGCACCGGCCTGCAGCTCGCGCAGGAGCTCGTCGACGGGCTTGGACTCGGGCACGTACACGGCGGGCCGGGCGACGCTCGACGCGGGCGCGGCGAGGAAGGCGTCCGCGTCGGGGTCGCCGACGCCGGGGACGAGCCGCAGGCGCCGCACGACGTCCTTGAGGTAGAGCACGCCGCGCAGGTCGTCGACGGACTCCCCGACGACGGGCACGCGCGAGAACCCGGAGCGCAGCAGCAGCGCGATCGCCTTGTGCACGGGGGTGTCGGCGTTGGTCGTGACCATGTCGGTGCGCGGGACCATGACCTCCCGCGTGAGGGTGTCGCCGAGCTCGAGCACGGAGCGGAACATGTCCCGCTCGTCGTCCTCGATCACCTCGGACTCGCTCACGCGCTGGACCATCTCGCGCAGCTCGTCCTCGTCCTGCGCGGGACCGGCGTACGACGCGGCCCGGCCGAGCCCGCCGAACGCGGCGGTGACGACCGTGAGCGGGCCCGACAGCACGGCGAGCACGGAGACGGGGTGCGCGCGTCCGACGCTGCGCGGGCTGACCCGCACGAGCAGGAACGCGAGCAGCGCGACGAGCGCGACGGTCACGAGCAGCACGGCCCACCACGGCAGCGAGCCGGACGCGACGACGAGCGTCAGGCACACCGTGGCGGTCATCTCGGCGAGCAGGCGCACGAACGACGCCGCGGCGACGACGCGCTGGCTGTGCTCGACGAGCCCGCGCACGCGCGCGGCGGCCGGGTGCTGGTCGGCGACCAGGTCCGTGACGGCCGCGCGGGAGACGCGCGTGACGGCGACCTCGCCCGCGGACATCGCCGCCGCGAACGCGATGCCGAGCACCGCGAGCGCGACGAGCAGCCCGACGGGGACGTCCGTCATCGACCGGCCAGGAACGTGAGCAGGAGGCGTCGCTGGAGCGCGAACATCTCCTTCTCCTCCTCCGGCTCGACGTGGTCGTACCCCAGCAGGTGCAGGATCCCGTGGGTCGTGAGCAGGAGCAGCTCCTCCGCCGTGGAGTGGCCCGCGGCGCGGGCCTGCTGCGCGGCGACCTCGGGGCACAGGACCACGTCGCCGAGCAGCCCCGCGGGCGTGGGCTCGCCCTCGCGGCCGGGGCGCAGCTCGTCCATGGGGAAGGACAGCACGTCCGTGGGGCCGGGCTCGTCCATCCACTTGACGTGCAGGTCCGTCATGACGTCGGTGCCGACGAGCATGATCGACAGCTCGGTCTGCGGGTGCACGTGCATCGCGTCGAGCACGAACCGTGCGAGCGCCGCGAACTCGGCCTCGTCGACGTCGTGCCCCGACTCGTTGTTGACCTCGATGCTCATCGGGTCCCGCTCCTGTCCCAGCGCGCGTACGCGTCGATGATGTCGCTCACGAGGCGGTGCCGGACGACGTCGGACGACGACAGCCGGCAGAACGCGACGTCGTCGACGTCCGCGAGGATCTTCTCGACGACCCGCAGCCCCGACGTGGTGTTCGACGGCAGGTCGACCTGCGTGACGTCGCCGGTCACGACGACGCGCGAGCCGAAGCCGAGCCGCGTGAGGAACATCTTCATCTGCTCGACGGACGTGTTCTGCGCCTCGTCGAGGATGATGAACGAGTCGTTGAGCGTGCGGCCGCGCATGTAGGCGAGCGGGGCGACCTCGATGGTGCCCGCCTCGAGCAGCCGCGGGATCGACTCGGGGTCGACCATGTCGTGCAGCGCGTCGTAGAGGGGCCGCAGGTAGGGGTCGATCTTCTCCGAGAGCGTGCCGGGCAGGAACCCGAGCCGCTCCCCCGCCTCGACGGCCGGGCGGGTCAGGACGATGCGGTTGACCTGGCGCGCCTGCAGGGCCTGCACCGCCTTGGCCATCGCGAGGTACGTCTTGCCCGTGCCGGCGGGGCCGATGCCGAACGTGACCGTGTGCCGGTCGATCGCGTCGACGTACTCCTTCTGCCCCTCGGTCTTGGGCCGGATGGTGCGGCCGCGCGTCGTGAGGATGTTGAAGGTGAGGACGTCGGCGGGCCGGGCGGTCGAGCCGGCCGCGAGCATGGTGACCGAGCGGGCCACCACGTCGGGCGTCAGCGGGGTGCCGCCTGCGGCCATCTCGACGAGCTCGTCGACGAGCCGGGCGACGAGGGCGACGTCGCCCGCGGGTCCGGCGAGCGTGACCTCGTTGCCGCGCACGTGCACGTCGACGGTCGTGAAGCCGGACTCGATCGCGCGGAGCACCTCGTCGTGCCGGCCCAGGAGCTCGACCATCGACACGTCGGTCGGGACGGTGATGCGGTGCTCGATGCGCGCGTGCGCGCCGGCGGGGCGGTGGTCGGGGGTGGGCTGCGTCATGGGTCGGCGTGCGCCGTGCGCTCCTTCGTCGGGCGGTCCCGACCGGCCGGACGCGTTGCGGGCGTCGAGCGGCACGGCGGGAGGTCGTCGCTCCAGTCTACCGACGTGCGGGCGGCCGACGCCGAGCGCGATCCGCCCGCGTCGCGCGGCGTCATCGGTCACGCCGGGTGCGCATGGGACCTTCGTACTGCACACGGCGCGTGAGCCGCGCCACACTGGCCCGTGGGAGGCCGGGCAAGGGCGCCCGGCCGCACGCGGAGGTGCGCCGTGGCGACGTACGTGTGGGACTTCACGCAGGGCGACAAGGACCACAAGGACCTGCTGGGCGGCAAGGGGGCCAACCTCGCCGAGATGACCCGGCTCGGCCTGCCGGTCCCGCCGGGCTTCACGATCACGACCGAGGCGTGCCGCGCGTACATGCGCACGGGCGCGGTCCCGCGCGAGCTCGCCGTCGAGGTGACCACGGCGCTGCGGCTCATGGAGGACCGGCTGGGACGGCGGTTCGGCGACCCGGACGACCCGTTGCTGGTCTCGGTGCGCTCGGGCGCGAAGTTCTCGATGCCCGGGATGATGGAGACGGTCCTCGACGTCGGGCTCAACGACGTCACGGTGCACGGGCTCGCGCGGTTCAGCGGCGACGAGCGGTTCGCCTGGGACTCCTACCGCCGCCTGTGCCAGATGTTCGGCCGCACGGTCCTCGGCATCGACGGCGCGCTGTTCGCGGACGCGCTCGACGCGGCCAAGGCGGCCCGCGGCGTGACGTCGGACGTCGACCTCGACGCGGCCGCGCTGCGCGAGCTCGTCGGGCAGTTCCAGGAGATCGTGCGCGCGCACACGGGCCGCCCGTTCCCGCAGGACCCGCGCGAGCAGCTCGACCTCGCGATCGTCGCGGTGCTCGGGTCGTGGAACACCGAGCGCGCCCGGCTCTACCGGCGCAAGGAGCGCATCCCCGACGACCTGGGGACGGCCGTCAACGTCGTGCCGATGGTGTTCGGCAACCTCGGGCCCACCTCCGGCACGGGCGTCGCCTTCACGCGCGACCCCGCGACGGGCAAGACCGGCAACTACGGCGACTACCTGGCCAACGCGCAGGGCGAGGACGTCGTCGCGGGCATCCGCAACACGCTGAGCCTCGACGACCTCGCCGAGCGGGACCCCGCCGCGTACGCGGACCTGCGGCGCGCGATGCGCCAGCTCGAGACCCACTACCGCGACCTGTGCGACATCGAGTTCACGATCGAGCGCGGCAAGCTGTGGATGCTGCAGACGCGGGTCGGCAAGCGCACCGCGCCGGCGGCGTTCCGGATCGCGACGCAGCTCGTCGACGAGCACCTCATCACGCTCGACGAGGCGCTCGCCCGCGTGACGGGTGCGCAGCTGTCGCAGCTGCTGTTCCCCCAGTTCGCGGTCGACGCCGACCGCACGCTGCTGGCCCGCGGGATGGCTGCTTCCCCCGGTGCGGCGGTCGGCGCCGCCGTCTTCGACTCCGCCGCCGCGCAGGAGCGTGCCGCGCGCGGCGAGGACGTCGTGCTGGTCCGCCGCGAGACGAACCCCGACGACCTGGGCGGCATGATCGCCGCGGTCGGCGTCCTGACCGCGCGCGGCGGCAAGACGTCGCACGCCGCCGTCGTGGCGCGCGGCATGGGCCGCACGTGCGTCGTCGGCGCGGAGGCGGTCGACATCGACGCGGTCGCACGCTCGTTCCGCGTGGACGGGCACGTCGTGCGCGAGGGCGACACGGTCGCGATCGACGGCAGCACCGGCGAGGTGTTCCTCGGCAGCGTGCCCGTCGAGCCGTCGCCCGTCAGCCGCTACCTCGACGAGGGCCTGGACAGCGCCCTGGCGCAGGCCCCCGACGACGACACGCGCGAGCTGGTCAGCGCGGTCGACCGCCTGCTCACGCACGCGGACCAGGTGCGCAGGCTGCACGTGCACGCGAACGCCGACACGGCCGACGACGCCGCCCGGGCACGGCGGCTCGGTGCGCAGGGCGTGGGCCTGTGCCGCACGGAGCACCAGTTCCTCGGCGAGCGGCGCGTGCTCGTCGAGCGCGTCGTCCTGGCGGCCGACGACGACGCCCGTCAGTCCGCGCTCGACGCCCTGCTCCCGCTGCAGCGCGCCGACTTCACGGCGCTGCTCGAGGCGATGGACGGGCTGCCGACGACGATCCGGTTGCTCGACCCGCCGCTGCACGAGTTCCTGCCCGACCTGACCGAGCTGTCGGTGCGCGTGGCGCTCGCCCACGAGCGCGGGCAGGACGTGCCGGACGACGAGCGCCTGCTCGCGGCGGTCCAGCGGATGCACGAGGCGAACCCCATGCTCGGGCTGCGCGGCGTGCGCCTCGGCCTCGTCGTGCCGGGGCTGTTCGCGCTGCAGATCCGGGCGATCTGCGAGGCGGTCGTCGAGCGGCGCGCCGCGGGCGGCGACCCGCACGCCGAGATCATGGTGCCGCTCGTCGGATCGGTGCAGGAGCTGCGGCTCGTCAAGGACGAGGCGCGCGCGATCATGGCCGAGGTGGGTGCGGCCCGCGGCGTCGAGCTCGACCTGCCCGTCGGCGTGATGATCGAGCTGCCGCGCGCCGCGCTCACCGCGGACCGCATCGCCGAGGAGGCCGCGTTCTTCTCGTTCGGCACCAACGACCTCACGCAGACCACGTGGGGGTTCTCGCGCGACGACGTCGAGGGCGCGTTCTTCGCGCAGTACACCGACAACGGCGTGCTCACGGTGTCGCCGTTCGAGACGATCGACGCGCGCGGCGTCGGCCGGCTCGTCGACATCGCGGTCGCCGAGGGGCGCGCCACCAACCCGTCGCTGTCCATCGGCGTGTGCGGCGAGCACGGCGGCGACCCGGAGTCGATCCGCTTCTTCCACGGCGCGGGCCTCGACTACGTGTCCTGCTCCCCGTTCCGCGTGCCGGTGGCGCGGCTCGAGGCGGGCCGGGCGGCGGTCGAGGACGCGACGGTGGACGCGCGCTGACCCGTGGGGGTCCGGACGGTCCGGCGACGGGCCGCCCGCCCCACGGCCGTCCGCCGTCGGGCTCTGCGGCGACGGGCCGTCCGGCCGTGCGAGCCGCCCTCCGGCGGGGCACCGCCCCCGTGCACCCTGCTCAGCGCCGCGACGTCCGGCCGGTCAGGCCCAGCGGCCGAGGCGCTGCGCGAGGATCGCGAGCGCGACGGGGCCCGCCGTCGACGTGCGCAGGACGTGCGGGCCGAGCCGGACGGCGACGGCGCCCGCGTCGACCAGGCGCGCGAGCTCGTCCTCGCCGATGCCCCCCTCGGGCCCGACGACGACGAGGCACTCGCGTCCGGGCCCGCCCGCGGCGGGCAGGTCGACGTCCGCGACGGGGACCGTCGCCTCCTCGTGCAGGACGAGCGCTCCCCCACCTGCCGCGACGGCGTCCCGCACGCGCTGCGCGAGGGCGCGCGAGTCGACCGCGGTGCCGACCTCGGGCACCCGGGCGCGGCGCGCCTGCTTGGCGGCAGCCCGGACCGTGCCGAGCCAGCGCGCGCGGCTCTTGGCGGCACGCTCCCCGCGCCACACGACGATCGACCGGTCCGCCTGCCAGGGCAGGACCGCGTCGGCGCCCACCTCGGTCGCGGCCTCGATCGCGAGCTCGTCGCGGTCGCCCTTGGCGAGCGCCTGCACGAGCACGAGCGCGACGTCGGGCGCGGGCTCGACGACCACGTCGTCCACGCGCAGGTGCACGCCCTCGGCGCCGACGTGCTCGACCACGCCGACGAGCCGCACCCCCGCGCCGTCGACCACGTCGACGCGCTCCCCGGGCCCGCGCCGCTGCACGACGCCCGCGTGCCGGCCCTCCGTGCCGTCGAGCAGGTAGGTGCCCCCGGGCACCACGCCGGCGAGCGTGCCCGGCTCCGCGAGGAAGACGGGTGCGCTCACCTCAGCGGCCCGCGAGCTTGTCGCGGAGCTTGGCGAACACGCCGCTCGAGGAGCTCGCGAGCCGCGCCTCGGGGCGCTCCTCGCCGCGCAGCACCGCGAGGCGCCGCAGGAGCTCGGCCTGCTCGTCGTCGAGCGGCGTCGGGACCTGCACCTCGACGTGCACGTGCAGGTCGCCGCGGCCGCCGACGTGCAGGTGGCCGACGCCGAGCCCCTTGATCGTGACGACCTGTGCGGGCTGCGTGCCCGGGCGCAGGTCGACCTCGCGCTCGCCGTCCAGCGTGTCGAGCGTCAGGACCGTGCCCAGCGCGGCGGCGGTCATGGGCACCTGGAGCGTCGCGTGCAGGTCGTCGCCCCGGCGCACGAACGTGTCGTGCTTGCGCTCGTGCACCTCGAGGTACACGTCGCCGGTCGGGCCGCCGCCCGGGCCGACCTCGCCCTGGCCCGTGAGCTTGATGCGCGTGCCCGTGTCGACGCCCGCGGGGACGTCGACCGACAGCGTGCGCCGCGAACGCACGCGCCCCTCGCCCGAGCACTCGGGGCACGGCTCGGGGATGACGGTGCCGAACCCGTGGCACGCGGCGCACGGCTGCGTCGTCATGACCTGGCCGAGGAAAGAGCGCGCGACGCGCTGCACCGAGCCGCGGCCGTGGCACACGTCGCACGTGCGCGGCGACGTGCCCGGACGGCAGCACGTGCCGTCGCACGTCGGGCACAGCACCGCGGTGTCGACCGGGATCTCCTTGTGCGCGCCGAACGTCACCTCGGCGAGGTCGAGGTCGAGGCGCACGAGCGCGTCCTGGCCGCGCCGGGCGCGCGGGATCGGGCCGCGCTGTGCGCCCGCGCCGGCGGCCGCACCGAAGAACGTCTCGAAGATGTCCTGGAAGCCGAACCCGCCGCCCATGCCGCCGCCGGGCGACGCCGGGTCCGCGCCGAGGTCGTACGCGCGCCGCTTCTCGGGGTTGGACAGCACGTCGTAGGCGCGCGAGACGTCCTTGAACCGCTCCTCGGACGCCGCGTCGGAGCCCGCGACGTCCGGGTGGTGCTCGCGCGCGAGCTTGCGGTAGGCCTTCTTGATCTGCTCGGGCGACGCGTCGCGCGCGACGCCGAGGATCTCGTAGTAGTCGGTCACGGGGAGGTGCGCTCGCTTCCTGTGCTCAGGCGGGCGGGGGGACGGGCCGGGGACGTCGTGCGGCTCATCCGGCCAGGATGCGGGTGAGGTACCGGGCGACGGCCCGCACGGCCGTCATGGTGCCGGGGTAGTCCATGCGCAGCGGCCCGATGGAGCCGACGCGTGCGAGCGACGTCCCCCCGTCGTCGCCGTACCCGGTCGTGACGAAGCTGGTCTCGAGCAGGCCCTCGTGCTGCGTCTCGCGGCCGATCCGGAGGCTCACGGCGGCCTGGTCCTCCGCCATCTCGGACAGCAGCCGCAGCAGGACCACCTGCTCCTCGAGCGCCTCGAGCACGGGTCCGATGGTGTGCGCGAAGTCCGCGCCGCCCCCGCGTGCGAGGTTCGCGGTGCCTGCGAGCACCACCCGCTCCTCGCTCTCCTGGGCGAGCGTCTCCTCGACGACGGCCGCGACTGCGCGCACGAGCCCGGCGTCCTCCGGCGCGAACGCGTCGGGGAGCTCGCCGAGCGCCTCGGGCAGCTGCGAGAGACGACGACCGGTCGCCGC
Organism: Cellulomonas fimi ATCC 484; assembly: GCF_000212695.1. Taxonomy (NCBI): domain Bacteria; kingdom Bacillati; phylum Actinomycetota; class Actinomycetes; order Micrococcales; family Cellulomonadaceae; genus Cellulomonas; species Cellulomonas fimi. Next base: position 2,606,486 of record NC_015514.1, read on the forward strand.
GGCGTTGAGCCGGGCGCGGAGCTGCGCGAGCACCACCTCGTCGAGGTCGCGGTCCTGCTCGAGCGTGCGCTGCTCGACCCGGCCCGTGTCGGTGATGAGCACCACGAGCAGGTGCCGGGCTCCGACCGCGACGAGCTCGACGTGCCGCAGCGCGGAGCGCCGCAGCGACGGGTACTGCACGACCGCGACCTGCCCGGTGAGCTGGGCGATGAGCCGGACCGCGCGGTCGACGACGTCGTCCAGGTCGACCGCGTGGTCGAGGAACGCGCCGATCGCCCGGCGCTCGGCGCCCGACATCGGCTTGACCGTCGTCAGCCGGTCGACGAACAGCCGGTAGCCCTTGTCCGTCGGGACGCGGCCCGCCGAGGTGTGGGGCTGGGCGATGTACCCGCCCTCCTCGAGCGCGGCCATGTCGTTGCGGATCGTCGCGGGCGACACCCCGAGCGCGTGGCGCTCGACCAGCGCACGGGACCCGACGGGCTCCTTGGTCGCGACGTAGTCCTCGACGATCGCGCGCAGCACGTCCAGCCGACGGTCCTCGCTCACTCTCGCCTCCCCACGTCGCGCGGGACCCTCGCCCCACGGGTAGCACTCGCCCTACCGGAGTGCCAATCCTACGCCGCGCGCCCGACATGCCCGCTGTCGGGCGCACCACGCCTCTAGAGTGCCCCGGTGACCCAGGACCGCTACGGCTCGGACGTGCTCGGGGGCTCCGGCCCCGCCCACCACCGCCCGGCCCGCACGTCGCAGCCCCAGGCCGCCGACACCGGGCTGGTCGTCGAGGAGGTGACCAGCGGCTGGGTCGGTGCCGTGGTGCGCGTCGAGAAGTCCGGCGGCATGCACGTCGTCGTCCTGGAGGACCGGCGCGGGCGCACCCGCACCTTCCCGCTCGGCCCCGGCTTCTGGGTCGACGGCGAGCCCGTCGAGCTCGTCGCACCCGTCCGCACGACCGCCCCCGCGCGCCCCACCCGCACCGCGTCCGGGTCGCGCGCCGTGCACGGCGCCGCGGCGCGCGTGGCCCGGGGCAGCCGGATCTGGGTCGAGGGCAAGCACGACGCCGAGCTGGTCGAGAAGGTCTGGGGCGACGACCTGCGCCTCGAGGGCGTCGTCGTCGAGCTGCTCGACGGCGTCGACCACCTGCCCGACGCGGTCCGCGCGTTCGCGCCCGGACCCGGACGCCGCCTGGGCGTGCTCGTCGACCATCTGGTGCCCGGCTCCAAGGAGAGCCGCATCGCCGCCGAGGTCACGCGAACCGCACCCGCCGGCACGGTCCTCGTGCTGGGGCACCCGTACGTCGACGTGTGGCAGGCCGTGCGGCCGCAGCGGGTCGGGCTCGACCGCTGGCCCACGATCGAGCGCGGCACCGAGTGGAAGCACGGCATCCTGCGCGAGCTCGGCTGGCCCGCCGACGAGCAGGCGGACGTCGCGCGCGCCTGGCAGCGGATCCTCGGCAGCGTGCGCAGCTACGCGGACCTCGAGCCGAGCCTGCTCGGCCGGGTCGAGGAGCTCATCGACTTCGTCACGGCGTGACGCCTCGCCCGGGCGCTCCCCGGCCCGGGGGCCATGCGTCCGTGCTCAGGGCGCGATCGGCTCGCCGAGCAGGCGCCGGTACAGGTAGGACGTCGCGACCAGCACGACCGGCAGTGCGATGAGCAGCCCCACGCCGCACAGGGCCGCACCCGCCGCGAGGACGAGGAAGCCCAGCAGGTAGAACAGGATCGTCGTCCCGAGGTTCGCGGTCACGAGCTGGACGCTGGAGCGCAGCGCGTCGACCGGGCTCAGGTCCTTGTCGATGACGAACCACAGCGTGAACAGCAGCAGGAAGTTCACGGCGGCCGGCAGGAGCCACCCGATCAGCGGGATCCACGAGACCAGGCTCACCACGAGGTTCACGCCGGCGAGCAGCAGCGCCGTCAGCACGACGGGTCCCGGGCGCTCGAACGAGAAGAAGTCCGCGAGCCGTGCGGGCCGGCCGTAGGTAAGGTTGAGCGAGACGCGCACGAAGGCCGCCTGCACCAGGTACGCGGCCAGCCAGAACACCGCGTTGACGACGATCCAGCCGAACGACAGCCCGACGCCGGCCAGCCCGCTGCCGTCGCCGTCGGGGTCGGTGACCCCCGCGAGGCCGCCGAACACGAGGCCGACGAGCGACACGGCGACGGCCGCGACGACGACCCAGATGAGCGCCGCCGCGACGAACACCCCGCCGTTGGTCGTGAACTTCCCCCAGCCGTACGACATCGCCTCCCCGATCGGCGACGGCTGGACCGCGCCCGGGTAGCCACCACCGGGCGGCGGGTACTGGCCGGCGGGCGGAGGCGGCGGGTACTGCCCAGCAGGAGGCGGCGGGTACTGCCCCGCGGGGGGCGGCGGGTACTGCCCCGCGGGAGGCGGCGGGTACTGCCCCGCAGGGGGCGGCGGGTACGCCCCCGGCTGCCCCGCGGGCGGCGGAGAGGCGCCCCCGGCCGGCGGGGGCGCCGGGACGGTGCCCGACGACGGCTCGGCGGGCGGGACGGGCGTGTCGAGGGGCACGGGCCTCTGGTCGTCGTCACGGCGGTCGCCGCCGGGGATCTCGCTCATGCGTCGCCTCCCTGGTCGCGGGCGGGCACCCGCTCACTCGGAAGCGAATCGACGCGCGCCGCCGCCTGTCAAGGAACACGCCGCGCGCAAGAGGGACATCTCGGTGGAAGCCTGCCCGAACCGGCACGCGCGTCGGTAGGCTCTCGCTGCCCCCGCAGCACGTCTGCGGTGCGGCACGCGTCCCCGCGCACCCGTCGGGCGCGTCGACCCCCGGGCAGGCGTTCCGCCCCCGGACACCGCCCGAGGAGCCCGATGTCCTACGAGTACCCGCCGCCGACGCAGCGCCCTGCGGGCGCGGACCAGGACCGCACGTGGGCGACGCTCGCCCACCTCGGCGGCATCCTGGCCTACTTCTTCATCGGCTGGGTCCCCGCCCTGGTCATCTGGCTCGTGCACCGCGAGCGCGGGGGGCAGGCCCCCGAGCAGGCGCGCGTCGCCCTGAACTTCCAGCTCACGCTGCTCATCGCCCTCGTCGTGGCGAAGGTCGTCGAGTCGCTGCCCGCCATCGGCGTGGTCGGCTGGCTCGCGATCGTCGGCGTCGGGATCGTGAGCCTCGTCCTGTCCCTCCTCGCAGCCGTTGCCGTCAACAAGGGCGGCACGTACCGCTATCCCTTCACCCTGGAGCTCGTCCGATGACCTCTCAGCAGCCGCCCGCCTCCTACCCCGCACCCGCGCAGCCGCTGCGGCCCGACGAGGAGCGCACCTGGGCCATCGTCAGCCACGTCGGCCCGCTCCTCGGGTTCGGGTTCATCGTCCCGCTCGTCGTGTGGCTGGTCTTCAAGGGCCGTGGCCCGTACCTCGAGGACCAGGCCAAGGAGTCGCTCAACTTCCAGCTGACGCTGCTCATCGCCTACGTCGTGTCGAGCGTGCTGTTCTTCGTCGGCATCGGCTTCCTGCTGTTCCCGATCGTGTGGGTCGTGGGCCTGGTCTTCGGGATCCTCGCCGCCGTCGCGGACAGCCGGTACGAGTGGTACCGCTACCCGGTGAACATCCGCATGGTGAGCTGAGCGCACACCTGCGCACCACGAGGGCGTCGTCCTGCGGGACGGCGCCCTCGTGCGTACCCGGGGTACGCCGCCGGGACCGCGCGACCACGGGGCGCGTCAGTCAGCCGGCGAGCGCACGGACGACGGCGTCGGCGAGCAGCCGCCCGCGCCGCGTCAGCAGCACGCGCGGCCCGACGGGGTCGTCCGCGGTGGGCCGGGCGAGCGCGGCGCGGCCGTCGACCAGGCCGTCCGCCACGAGCCCGGCGACCGCCCGGCGCGCGTCGGGGCTCAGGTCCGCCACGGGCAGCCCGTGCGCCGTCCGCACGCCCAGCATGAGCCGCTCGAGCGCCGCCGACTCGCCGTCGACGACCTCCCGCCCGGCCGCCGGGCTCAGCCCGCGCGCGAGCCGGTCGGCGTACGCACGCGGGTGCTTGACGTTCCACCAGCGCACGCCGCCCACGTGGCTGTGCGCGCCCGGCCCCACGCCCCACCAGTCGTCGCCCCGCCAGTAGGCGAGGTTGTGGCGGCAGGCGTCCGCGGGGGTGCGCGCCCAGTTGCTCACCTCGTACCAGGCCAGCCCGGCCGCCGTGAGCAGGTCGTCCGCGAGCTCGTACTTGGCCGCCTGGTCGTCGGCGTCGGGCAGCGCCAGCTCGCCGCGGCGGACCTGCACCGCCATGCGGGTGCCCTGCTCGACGACGAGCGCGTACGCCGACACGTGGTCGACGCCGGTCGCGAGGGCCGTCTCGACGCTCGCGCGCCAGTCGTCGAGCGACTCCCCCGGCGTGCCGTAGATGAGGTCGAGCGACACCGCGAGCCCGGCGTCGCGCGCCCACCGCACCACGTCGGGGATGCGCCGCGGGTCGTGCGTCCGCTCGAGCGTCGCGAGCACGTGCGGGACCGCCGACTGCATGCCGAACGACACCCGCGTGAACCCGGCCGCGGCGAGCGCCGCGAGCGAGGCGGGCGTGACGGAGTCGGGGTTGGCCTCGGTCGTCACCTCGGCGTCGGGGGTGAGCCCCCACGTGTCGCGGACACCGCCGAGCAGCCGGGCGAGGTCGTCGACGGGGAGCACGGTGGGTGTGCCGCCCCCGACGAAGACGGTGGACACCGCGCGCGCGGGCAGGCCGGCCGCGTCGAGCACGTGCGCCGCGAGCCCCACCTCGGCGAGCGCCGTCGCGGCGTAGGCGTCCTGGCTCGCCCCGCCGCCGAGCTCCGTGGCCGTGTAGGTGTTGAAGTCGCAGTAGCCGCACCGCACGGTGCAGAAGGGGACGTGCAGGTAGACGCCGAACGCGCGCGCCGCCGCACCGTCGCGGACCGACGCGGGCAGCGCGCCGTCGTCAGGAGCGGGGTCGCCGTCCGGGAGGGCGGGCGCCATCACCGCAGGGCCGCGCGATCGGCCGCCGTCAGGCCGCCCGCGCGGAAGGTCGTCGTGCCGTGCTGCTGCAGCTCGCGGGCGGCGGTCGCGAGCGCGCCGTACGCGGCGGACGCCAGCGCGCTGCCGGTCGAGACGCGGCGGACGCCGGCGGCGGCGAGCTGCGGGACGCTCGGCCCGTCGGGCCAGGCCAGCACGTTGACCGGGACGTCCACCGCGCGGACGACGGTCTCCACCTCCGCGACCGTGCGCAGGCCCGGCGCGTAGACGCAGTCGGCCCCGGCGGCGGCGTACGCCCGCAGGCGCGCGACCGTGTCGTCCAGGTCGTCGACGCCGTACAGGTGGTTCTCGCAGCGCGCGGTGAGGACGAGCGGCGCGTCGGCCTGCCGGGCCGCGTCGGCGGCGGCCGCCACGCGCTCGACGGCGGCGTCGAGCGGCGCGATGCCGCCCGCCGACGGGTCGTAGTCCTCGATCGAGCAGCCCGCGGCGCCCGCGTCCAGGAGGAGGGCGACCGTCTCCCCGACCCCGGCCGGGTCGTCGGCGTACCCGCGCTCGGCGTCCACGTGCAGCGGCACGTCGACGGCCGCGACGAGCGTGCGGACGTGCGCGAGCAGCTCGTCGCGCGTCACGGACTGGTCCTCCCGGCCCAGCGCCCACGCGAGGCCCGCGCTCGTGGTCGCGAGCGCGTCGAACCCGAGGTGCTCGAGCAGCCGGGCCGACCCGACGTCCCACGGGTTCGGCAGCACGAAGGTGCCGGGGCCGGCGTGCAGCGCGGCGAACCGGCGACGACGGCCGGCGGCGTCCGTCACTTCTTCTTCGCGTCCTTGGCGTCCTTGCTGCCGGCCGCGTCCGACGAGAGCGCGGCGATGAAGGCCTCCTGCGGCACGTCGACCCGTCCGATCGTCTTCATGCGCTTCTTGCCCTCCTTCTGCTTCTCGAGCAGCTTGCGCTTGCGGGTGATGTCGCCGCCGTAGCACTTGGCGAGCACGTCCTTGCGGATCGCCCGGATCGTCTCGCGCGCGATGATCCGCGAGCCGATGGCCGCCTGGATCGGCACCTCGAACTGCTGGCGCGGGATGAGGTCCTTGAGCTTGGTCGCCATCATGACGCCGTACGCGTAGGCCTTGTCCTTGTGCACGATCGCGCTGAACGCGTCGACCGTCTCGCCCTGCAGCAGGATGTCGACCTTCACGAGGTCCGCCACCTGCTCGCCGATGGGCTCGTAGTCGAGGCTCGCGTAGCCGCGCGTGCGGGACTTGAGCTGGTCGAAGAAGTCGAACACGATCTCGGCCATCGGCAGGATGTAGCGCATCTCGACGCGTTCCTCGGACAGGTAGTCCATGCCCTGCAGGTCGCCGCGCTTGCCCTGGCAGAGCTCCATGATCGCGCCGATGAACTCGCTCGGCGCGAGGATCGTCGCCTTGACGATCGGCTCGTGCACCGCGCCGATCTTGCCGCCGGGGAACTCGCTCGGGTTCGTCACGCGGACCGTGGTGCGGTCCTCCAGGTCGACGTCGTAGACGACGTTCGGCGCGGTCGAGATGAGGTCGAGGTCGAACTCGCGCTCGAGCCGCTCGCGGACGATCTCCAGGTGCAGCAGGCCGAGGAACCCGACGCGGAACCCGAAGCCCAGCGCGACCGACGTCTCCGGCTCGTAGTTGAGCGCCGCGTCGTTGAGCTTGAGCTTGTCGAGCGCGTCACGCAGCGCCGGGTAGTCGGAGCCGTCGATCGGGTACAGGCCGGAGAAGACCATCGGCTTGGGGTCGGAGTAGCCGCCGAGCGCGTCCGCCGCGGGCTTGCCCGCGTTCGTCACGGTGTCGCCGACCTTCGACTGGCGCACGTCCTTCACACCCGTGATGAGGTAGCCGACCTCGCCGACGCCCAGGCCCTGCGTGGGCACCGGCTCGGGCGAGATGACGCCGATCTCGAGCAGCTCGTGCGTCGCCTTGGTCGACATCATCGCGATGCGTTCGCGCGGGTTGAGGTTGCCGTCGACGACGCGGACGTAGGTGACGACGCCGCGGTAGGTGTCGTAGACGGAGTCGAAGATCATCGCGCGGGCCGGCTTGTCGGCATCGCCCACGGGTGCGGGGACGAGCTCGACGATGCGGTCCAGGAGCGCCTCGACGCCCTCGCCCGTCTTGCCGGACACCTTGAGGCAGTCCGCCGGGTCGCCGCCGATGAGACCCGCGAGCTCCTCGGCGTACTTCTCGGGCTGCGCCGCCGGCAGGTCGATCTTGTTGAGCACCGGGATGATCGTCAGGTCGTTCTCGAGCGCCAGGTACAGGTTCGCGAGCGTCTGCGCCTCGATGCCCTGCGCCGCGTCGACGAGCAGCACCGCGCCCTCGCACGCCGCGAGCGACCGGGACACCTCGTAGGTGAAGTCCACGTGGCCGGGCGTGTCGATCATGTTGAGCGCGTACGCCTGGTCGCCCACGCCCCACGGCATGCGCACGGCCTGCGACTTGATCGTGATGCCGCGCTCGCGCTCGATGTCCATGCGGTCGAGGTACTGCGCCCGCATCGCGCGCGCGTCGACGACGCCCGTGAGCTGCAGCATCCGGTCGGCCAGCGTCGACTTGCCGTGGTCGATGTGCGCGATGATGCAGAAGTTGCGCAGCAGCTCGGGCGCGGTGGCCGCGGGGCGGATGCGCGACGTGGCGGCGGCGCTCGGGATCGGGGACAACGCGGACGGCTCCCGGAGTCGGTGGTGGGCGCTCGTCTGGCGCCCGGTGGACGGTCGGTGACGGCCCCGCACCTCACGGCGCGTGGGCGGTCGACCCCACCATGGTCCCATGACGACGGACCTCGGCGCCTCGCTCGACCACCTGACGCTGCTCGCCGGGCTGCAGGACGACTTCCTCGCGACGATCCCCGCGGTCGACCCCGGCACCCGCGTGCCCTGGTGCGGCCGGTGGCGGGTGCGCGACCTCGTCGTCCACCTCGCCCGCATCCACCACTGGGCCGCGGGGCAGGCGTCGCGCCGTCGGGAGACCCCGCTCGGTCGCGGTCCGTTCGAGCTCGTCGAGCTCTACGGCACGTGCGCGGCCGAGCTGCGCGACACGCTCGTCACGCTCGGCCCCGACGCGCCCGCGAGCACCCTGCTCGGACCGGGTCCCGCGTCGTTCTGGCACCGCCGCCAGGTGCACGAGACGCTCGTGCACCTGTGGGACCTGCGCACCGCGGGCGGGCTCCCGCTCGACGTCGCCCCCGCCGTCTGGGCCGACACGGTCGACGAGGTCGTCACCGTCATGCAGCCGCGCCAGGAACGCCTCGGCCGCATGGAGCCGCTGCCCGCCCCGGTGGCGCTGCGGGCCGACGACGCGGGGCGCTCGTGGTCGCTCGGCGGCGACGGCACGCCGAGCGTCGCCGTGCACGGCCGGGCCGAGGACCTCGCGCTCCTGCTGTGGGGACGCCGGACCGCCGACGCCGACGGGATCACCGTCGACGGCGACCGCGCCGCGCTCGACGACGCGCTGGGCCGCCGTCTGACCCCGTGACGCGCCGCGGCGCGACCGCCGTGACGCGCTGCCGCGGGAGCTCCGCGACACGCGCCCGCGGGAGCGCCGTTCCCGGTGGCCCCGTGAGCGCCGTGTCCCGTGGCCGCGCGGGCGCGGGACGGACCGGCGGCGTCACGCCTCGCGCGTGATGCGCACCTCGACGTCGAGCGCCTGCGTCCCCGCGCCCGCGTAGATGCCGCGCAGCGGCGGGACGTCCTCGTAGGAGCGCCCGCGGCCCAGGACCACGTGGTTCTCCCCCACGGCGACCCGGTTGGTCGGGTCGAACGCGGTCCACTCCCCGACCCACCACTCGACCCACGCGTGCGACTCGCCGCTCACGGTCTCCCCGACCGGCCCGTCGAACCGCGGGTGCAGGTACCCGGACACGTACCGCGCGGGGATGCCGATGCTGCGCAGGGCCCCCACCGCCAGGTGGGCGATGTCCTGGCACACGCCGGCGCCGGCCGCCCACGCCTCGGTCGCGGGCGTGTGCACGGTCGTGACGCCCGGGATGTAGTCGACGTGGTCCCGCAGCGCACGGCACACCGCCTCCGCCGCCTGCGCAGGCTCGAGCCCGTCGGCGGTCTCGCGCGCGAGCGCCACGACGTCGGCGGGCGGCTCGGTCGTCGGGGTGTGGGCGAGGAACTCCGCGAGCCGGTCCCGCAGGTCCGCACCCGCGAGCACCTCCCACCCGACGGGCGCGCGCACGGGGCCGCGCTCGGCGACCTCGACGACGTGCTCCGCGGTGATGACCAGCGACTCGTGCGGGGCGAGCACCTCGAACGCCGTGACGGCCGTGCCCCAGTAGTCGCGGTACTCGTGCGACCAGGTGTGCGGCTTGACCTCGACCCGCGTCTCCAGCACCGTCTGCCCCACCTGCGACAGCGGCGTCATGCGCGCCTCGTTGTAGGACGCGGCGACCGGCCCCGAGTACCGGAACGTCGACGTGTGCACGACCCTCAGCCGCCCCACTAGAACGCCTCCCCCACCCACGTCGTCGCCGCGCCCGACGGGAAGTAGCGCCCGCGGATCGCGTCCGAGGCCGCGGAGCACGCCCGCTGCACCCGCTCCATCTCCTTCGGCAGGGCGTCGAGCACCTCCGGCAGCGGCCGGTACTCCAGGGCCGTGCGGACGAACCCGATGTGCCGGCGTGCCTCGTCCACCGTCGCGCGGTCCGTCACGGGCTCGAGCGCCGCGAGGCACTCTTCAGCCTGGTTGAGCGCGAACACGATCGAGCGCGGGAACAGCCGGTCGAGCAGCAGGAACCCGGCGGCCCGCTCGTCGGACGCCGTGCCCCGGTACGTCCGCAGGAACGCCTCGTGCGCGCCGCAGGACCGCAGCAGCGTCGTCCAGCTCGGTCCCGCCGAGCCCGCGAGCGCGCGCGTCGTCAGCAGCCGCGCGGTCATGTCGGCCCGCTCGATCGAGCGTCCGAGCACCATGAACGCCCAGGTCTCGTCGCGCGACGTCGCGGAGTCCATGATCCCGGCGACGATGGCCGCACGTTCACGGACCCAGGTGAAGTAGTCGTGCGGCCGCGCGGGCCGCATGTGCGACGGCAGCTGGTTCCAGGTGGTGTTCAGGCACTCCCACAGCTCGGTCGAGATGATCTCGCGCGCGCGCCGCGCGTTCTCCCGGGCCGCGACGAGCGAGCCCGCGATCGCCGACGGCGCGAACCGGTCGTAGGCGAGCAGGTCGAGCACGTGGTCGCGGCCCACCTCGACGTGCGGCGGCGGCGCCGGTCGGTCCATGACGGACAGCAGCGACCGGCACGCGAGGTCCTCCTCGGCCCACGGGTCCTCGAGCAGGATCTGGACGTGCACGTCGAGCAGCCGCGCGGTGTCGTCGGCGCGCTCGACGTACCGGCCGATCCAGAACAGCGACTCCGCGATCCGGCTCAGCACGTCGGCTCCTGCGCCCGCGCCTGCTGCTGCTGCATGACCTGCACGCGCACGTCGCTCGGATTCGCGTCGATCGGCACCGCGGCCTCCACGGGCACGGGCTGCGCCTGGCCGACGACCGCACCGGGCGCACGCCGCGGCACCGCGCCGCCCAGCACCCACGTGTCCTTCGAGCCGCCGCCCTGGGACGAGTTCACGACGAGCTGCCCCTCGGGCAGCGCGACCCGGGTCAGCCCACCGGGCAGCACCCACACCGCGTCGCCGTCGTTGACCGCGAACGGCCGCAGGTCGGTGTGCCGCGGCCGCAGGCCGTCCTCGACGAGCGTCGGGATCGTCGAGAGCTGCACGACGGGCTGCGCGATCCACCCGCGCGGGTCCTCGACGAGCCGGGTGCGCAGGTCCGCGAGCTCGGCGCGGCTCGCGGCGGGCCCGACGACGAGACCCTTGCCGCCCGAGCCGGCGACAGGCTTCACGACGAGCTCGTCGAGCCGGTCGAGCACCTCCTCCAGCGCCCCCGGGTCCTCCAGCCGCCACGTGTCGACGTTGGGCAGCACCGGCTCCTCGCCCAGGTAGTAGCGGATCAGCTCGGGCACGTAGGTGTAGACGAGCTTGTCGTCGGCCACCCCGTTGCCGACCGCGTTCGCGAGCGTCACGGTGCCGTTGCGCGCGCACGTCATGAGGCCGGGGCTGCCGAGCAGCGAGTCCGACCGGAACACCACGGGGTCGAGGAACTCGTCGTCGACGCGCCGGTAGATGACGTCGACCCGGCGCCGTCCCTGAGTCGTGCGCATCCAGACGCGTCCCGCGGCGCAGAACAGGTCGCGCCCCTCGACGAGCTCGACGCCCATCGACCGCGCGAGCAGCGCGTGCTCGAAGTACGCGGAGTTGTAGACGCCCGGCGTGAGCACCACGACGGTCGGCTCGTCGACGCCTGCGGGGGCCGCGGCGGTGAGCGCCGCGAGCAGCCGGCGCGGGTAGTCGGCGACCGGCCGGATCCGCAGCGCGGCGAACAGCTCGGGGAACGTCTGCGCCATGGCACGCCGGTTGGACAGCACGTAGCTCACGCCGCTCGGCACGCGCACGTTGTCCTCGAGCACGCGCCACTCGCCCTGACCGTCGCGGACCAGGTCGATCCCCGACACGTGGACCCGCACGCCGTTGGGCGGCTGGATCCCCCGCACGGCGCGGTGGAAGTGCTCGGACGACACCACGACGGACCGCGGCACGACGCCGTCCGCGACCGCCCGCTGCGCGCCGTACACGTCGGCGAGGAAGGCCTCGAGCGCCCGCACGCGCTGCGCGACGCCGGGGGCGACGTGCTCCCACTCGTCGCCCGCCACGACGCGCGGCACGACGTCGAGCGGGAAGGGCCGCTCCTCCCCCGCGAAGTCGAACGTGACGCCCTGCGCCAGGTACGACCGCGCCAGCGTGTCCGCCCGGCCCCGCAGCTCCCCGGCCGACAGCTGCGCGAGCGCGGCGTGCAGGTGCCGGTACGCCGCGCGGGACCCTCCGCCGTCGGGGTCGATCATCTCGTCCCAGGCCGCCCCCGTCGGGTAGTCGTCGAAGAGGTCCGCCATGCCGCGACAGTAGACCTCCGTCATGTCCGCTGCGTTACGTCCGCTGCGGCCCCGCAGGCCCGCCCGGTAGCGTCGACGCGTGACTTCCGCCGGACGCTGGGGCGCGACGCTGCGCCGTCTCGCAGGGCTGCTGCCGGGCCGTGGACGCTCGGCGGCGGCGCGGTCCGTGCCGCGCACCGCACCGCCCGCGCCGCGTCCCGCCCCGAGCCGCCCGGTCCCGGCGGGACCGCGCGTCGAGTACGCGCCGCGGCGCGACGGGCAGCCCGATCCCGGCGAGGTCGTCTGGGCCTGGGTGCCGTTCGAGGACGACCCGTCGCGCGGCAAGGACCGCCCCGTGCTCGTCGTCGGGCGCGAGGGCACCCGGCTGCTCGCGCTGCCGATGACGAGCAAGGACCACGACCGCGACGCCGCGGACGAGGCGCGCTGGGGCCGCGTGTGGATGGACGTCGGCAGCGGCGGCTGGGACCCGCGGGGTCGCCCGAGCGAGGTCCGGCTCGACCGGGTGCTGCGGCTCGACCGGTCGGCGGTGCGCCGCGAGGGCGCCGCCGTGGACCGTGCCGTGTTCGACGACGTCACGCGTGCGATGGCCCGCGTGCGGGACGAACGGCGTCGCTGAGGCCTCCTCGCCCCCGTCGCACGCCGCCTGGTACGATCGTGAGTTGCGTGTCCGCCCGGGTCGGCGGGCACAAGCCCAGTACCTCTCCGCGGGTGTCCCCACGCCCCAGTCCCGGTGCTGCGCGCGCCCTCTACGACCTGTCAGCTCGCTTCGGCGAACACACCAGAGAGTTCTCACGTGGCCAACATCAAGTCCCAGATCAAGCGCATCAAGACGAACGAGAAGGCGCGCCTGCGCAACAAGGCGGTCAAGTCCGAGCTCAAGACGCACGTCCGTCGCGTCCGCGAGGCTGTCGCCGGTGGCGACAAGGAGGCCGCGAGCACGGCCCTCGCCGCGGCGTCGCGCAAGCTCGACAAGGCCGTCTCGAAGGGCGTCATCCACGCCAACCAGGCCGCCAACAAGAAGTCGGCGCTCGCGAAGTCGGTCTCCGCGCTCTGAGGCTCGTCCTCGCGCGGGGCACCGCCCCTCGCACCACGGAAGGCGCCACCCCTCGGGGTGGCGCCTTCCGCGTCTCCGGCCCCGGTCCGGACCTCCGCCGGCGACGTCCCCGTCGGCGCGGCGGCGAGGACGTCGCTCCCGGGCAACAGTGAAGGCGTCACCCCCCCTGCGGGGTGACGCCTTCACTGGTCTCCGGCACCGTCAGGTCAGCGACCAGGTCTCCCAGCTGCTGAGCGGGACGGACGGCCGGAAGCCTGCCTCGCGCAGTGCGCGGTCGAACGCCTGGGCGGCCGCGGGCGCGTCACCCTGACGCAGGAAGCGGTCGCCGAGGTCACGCCAGGCGGCGGCCGACTGCCGCGACGCCTGCATCATGCCGAGCATGTCCGCAGCCCACCGGTACGCCTGCGCGGCGCCGTCGATGTCGTTGCGCGCGTACAGCACGTCGCCGTAGGACAGCTGGGCGATCGCGGTCTCGATGCGCGGCGGGTCGCCCAGCCGCTCGAGAGCGGCCTTGACGTAGGACTCGGCCGCGGCGAGGTCCCCGAGCAGCAGGTGCGCACGCGAACGCTCGACGTCGAGCCGCGCGAGCTCGATCTCCGAGCCCAGCACCGCGAGGTCCGGGGCGGCGCGCTCGATCTGGTCCAGCGCGTCCTGCGGCTGAGCCGGCTCGGAGCGCAGCAGGAGCCACGCGTAGTTGAGCCGCAGCCGCGGGAGGTCACGGTCGGGCTCACCCTCGGCCAGCAGCGCGAGCGCGCGCTCGGTGTACCGCTGCGCGAGCTCGTAGTCGCGGCGCTGCTCGGCCACGAGGGCGGCGTTCCAGTAGACGCTGCCACGCCCGCGCGGGCTGCCCTGCGACTCCGCCAGCTCGATGAGCTCCGCCGCGCGGTGCGTCGAGTACAGCAGGTCGCCGCGCTCGACGTACGACCACAGGACCGTGGAGGCCAGGCGCAGCTGCTCGTCGGTGCCGAGCAGGTCGGCCTCCTCGAGGTCGGCCAGCACGCGCTCCCCCACCTCGACGCTGCGGTGCAGGTCGCCGGCCTCGAGGTACGACGCGACGAGCTGCGTCGCCAGCGTCGCGGCCTCGACGTGGTGGTGCCGCGCCCGGGCGTCCGCGACGAGCGGCTCCAGGATCGCGACGGACTCCTCGAGCTCGCCGACCGCCTCGTGCGCGCGGGCCTTCTCGGTGAGGGCCAGGACGCGCAGCGCCGGGGTGACGACGTCGAGGTCGAGCGCCTGCAGCCGACGCAGCGCGGCGGCGGCGTCGCCCTGCGTCATGTCGAGGCGGGCGTAGTCGATCTCGAGCCGTGTGCGGGCCTCGTTCGGCCCGTCCTCACCGTGCCGCAGGAACTCGAGGGTCGTCCCGAGCCTGGAGGCGAGGACCGCGAGCGCGGAGTCCGTGGGCTCGCGGTGGCCCGCCTCGATGAGGGAGATGTAGCTGGGCGAGAAAGCCGACCCGGCGAGCGCCGTCTGGGAGAGCCCTGCGGCGAGCCGGGCCTCGCGCACCCGGTCAGCAATGGTGGTCATGGGAAGTCATTGTATGTGTGACGATCGAGATGCGCATCACCCTCCGTCCGCGACGCGCCGTGGGACGTGCATCACACAGGCTGCGCACAGGGTGCTGGAGGCGGCCCGGGTGGCACGCCGCGGCGTGCGCACCCGGGCCAGCGACGTCAGACGGCGGCGCGGCAGCACCCCGTCGCGCCCCCCGAGAACGGGGTCACGACGGCGTCGTCGGCGAGCGCCGGACCTGCACCGAGACCCAGCGTCAGGACGACGGTGGCGACGGCGAGAACCGTGGTGAGAGGACGAGGCATGGTCGAGCTCCTGTCATGCAGAACGCGGAAGTGGTCACCGACATGATGACCGTCCGGGCGGGGTGCTGTCTCCCGTTCACCGGCGATTGGGCGCAGCGGGTGAAGTTCGTCGCTCGATCGGCGGTTCCACGCCGTGGCATCCCGCGGGCGTGGAAATCCACCCGCGATCCGGCGGTTCACAGTCCGCAAGGTGTGGTGTCATAGATGCCATGACACCGGACGACGTCGACGGGCGGCTCGCTCGACTCGCCGCTGCCGTCGAGGATGCGATCCCCGACACGCTGCGCGCGGAGTGGGACCGTCGTGTGGGGCAGGAACCCGTGCTCGTCGCACGGCAGGGGATCTTCTCGACCCACGGCAGGCCGTTCGCGTACCAGCTCTCCTACCGCGCCCCCGGGCAGCTCACGCACGCCGCCCACGCGTGGAGCGCGCACCAGCACGAGCGCGCCACCGCCCACGTGCTGGCGGCGACGTTCGGCCGCGCCGACCTCGAGCACGTGGCCCACGGGCGGCTCCTGTTCGTCCGGTGCCCCCGCGCCTACCTCATCGGCGACCTCGCCGTGCCGCGCCGGCCCGACCGGCTGGTCATCGAGGTGAACGACACGGTCGGTGTCGACTCCGCGGTGCTCGCCGGGATCCGTCGGCTGCGCGAGGAGGGCTTCCGCATCGCGATGCCCGGCTTCGTCAGCAGCGCCGACCAGCGTCGCCTGCTCCCCCACGCCGACTTCGTCAAGATCGACGTGCGCGACCTCGACGTCGAGGGGCACCCCGTCGTCGACCTCGCCCGCTCCTACGGTGCGCTGCTCGTCGCCGAGTACGTCGAGAACGCCGACACCCTGCGGCACGCCCGGGACCTGGGGTTCTCCCTGTTCCAGGGCAACCTGCTCGAGCGGGCCGGGATCCTCGACCGCGCGGGCGCGCGGCCCGTCAGCCTCTGACGCCTGGCGCCCTCCCGTCGTGACGCGAAGTCATGACGCGGATCCGCGTCATGACCGTCGATCACCGCCCTCTCATGCGGTGTGACGATGCCCGCGCCGTACCCGAGCGCAACCGAGGCCCAACCGGTCGCCCGCCAGCCGATCTGGACCACCACCGGTGAGCTCCACGGCTACGAGTACCTCTACCGGTCCCGCATCGGCCGGCCCGCGCAGGTGGACCGCTGGAGCGCACCGCTGCAGGACGGTGCCACGGCCTGCGTCCTGTCGACCGTCTTCCAGCACGGCGAGCCGCCCGGCGACGCGCTGGCCTTCGTCAACGTGACCCGCTCGTTCCTCGTGCACGACCTGCCGCTGCCGTTCGCGCCGGGCCGGCTCGTCGTCGAGGTCGTCGAGACCGTCGCCGCCGACCGGCGGGTCCTCGACGGGCTCGCCGTGCTGCGCGCCGCCGGCTACCGCATCGCGCTCGACGACTTCGTCGCGTCGGCAGACCAGGTGGCGATGCTGCCGTTCGCCGACTACGTCAAGGTCGACTGCCGGGACGTCGAGGCGGACACCGGACGCCTCACGCGGCTCGCGCGGCGCGAGGGGGCGCTGCTCGTGGCCGAACGTGTGTCGAGCGACGCACGACGACGCCGCTGCGCCGACCTCGGGTTCGACCTCCTGCAGGGGGACGCGCTGGGACGCGCGGTGACCGTGCAGCTCTGAGCCCGGGCGGGCACGGCACCCGCTCGGCGGCAGCGCACCTCGCACGGCCCGCCGCCGAGACGACGGCGGTCGCTGCGCACCGTCGCCTGGCACGACAGCGCCACCACCCCTCGTGGGGTGATGCGTCCACGACCCTCAGCTCGTGGTGCCCGACGCGGCGGCGACGCGGAGCACGGCGCGCTCGACCGCGAACCGCGGGTCGCGGCTCTCTCCCTTGACCTCGGCGTCCGCCTGCGCCACCGACGAGATCGCGAGCGCGAGGCCCTCGGGCGTCCACCGGCGCAGGTCCGCGAGCGCGCGGTCGGTCTGCCACGGCGCGAGACCGAGCTCACGGACCGCGGCGGTGCCCCGGCCGCGGACCGCCGCGACCTTCGCGAGGACGCGGAGCTTGGCGGCGAGGGCGGCGACGATCGGCACCGGGTCGACGCCGGTCGCGAGCGCGTGCCGCAGCAGCGCCACGGCCTGCCCGGAGCTCCCCGCGATCGCCGCGTCGGCGACCCGGAAGCCCGTGGCCTCGATCCGGCCGCCGTAGTACCGCTCCACGACGTCCGGCCCGATGAGACCCGTGGTGTCCGCGACGAGCTGGCTGCACGCCGCCGCGAGCTCCCGCAGGTCGCTGCCGACGGCGTCGACCAGGGCGCGCACGGCCTGGGCGTCGGCGCGACGGCCCGCGCGGCGCAGCTCGGCGCTCACGAACGAGGACTTGTCGGCGTCCGACTTCACGACGTCGCACGTGACCGTCGGGACGCGGCGCGTGCGCAGCGCGTCGAGGAGCTTCTTGCCGCGCTGCCCGCCCGCGTGGCGCAGGACGACGACCACGCCGTCGGCCGGGGCCTCGAGGTACGCGGTGACGTCGGCGACGAGATCGTCCGTCGCCCGCTCCAGCCCGGTCACGACGACGACCCGGTCCTCGGCGAACAGCGACGGGCTCGTCACGACGCGCAGCGTGCCGACGGCGTACTCCGCGGCGTCGAGGCGAGACACCTCGACGCCCGGGTCGGCCGCGCGTGCCCGTTCGACCAGCCGGTCCACGGCACGCTCGGCGAGCAGGTCCTCCGGGCCGCTGACCAGCACGATCGGCGCAGGTTCGACGTCCTCCCACGACAGTCCGGGCGCGGACGGGCGGGACGGGCTGCGTCGGGCGGGAGGCACGTCCCCAGCCTGCCACGCCCCGCGGACACGTCGGACGGCCGTCCCGTGCCGCGGGGAGCACCCGGGTACCGCTCGGCGCGGCTCACGTACCGTCCGGTCGGCCACCGCGGGCGGCGTGCGCGGGCCACGCCAGACGCGCCAGGGCCGCACCCGCCCCGGCGAGGAGCAGCGCCCCGACGGCGCCCGGCAGCCAGCTGACCTGCGCCCCCGGGAGGGCGGCGACGGTCCGGGCCACCGCCCCGATCCACCAGCACGCCGCTCCCGCGACGGCGGCGGCGACGTGCCCGAGCGGCGGGCACAGCGTCCCGACGAGGGCGCCCGCGAGACCGACCACGGTCGCCGGCGCGACCGCCGGCGCCGCGAGGAGGTTCGCCGGGACCGCGAGGACCGCGACGTCGGGGTCGAGGAGCAGCAGGACGGGCGCGCACACGAGCTGGGCCGCGAGCGGGGCGGCGAGCGCCGTCGCGACCGGGTGCGGGAGGACGTCGCGCCACCGGTCGGCCAGCGGGACGCCGAGCAGGACGAGGCCCGCGGTCGCGACCACGGACAGCACGAACCCGAGCTCGCGTGCCTGCCAGGGGTCCACGACCAGGAGCCCGACGACGGCGGCGGCGAGCGCGGCGGGCGACCGGCTCGGCCGCCCCACGAGCAGGCCGGCGACCGCGACGAGGCCCATGCCCGCGGCCCGGACGACGCTCGGGGACGCGCCGACGAGCAGGACGAGGCATGCGCCGACGGCGAGGACGGTGACTGCCTGCCCGCGGCGCGGCACGCCGACAGCGCCCGCTCCCGCCAGGACCAGCGCACCGACGAGCGCGAAGTGCGCCCCCGAGACGGCCGTGAGGTGCGTCAGGCCCGCGACGCGCAGCGCGTCCCGCAGGTCGTCGGGCACCCCGCGGGTGTCGCCGATGGTCACGCCGGGCAGCAGCGCGGCGGCGTCTCCCGGCAGGGCCGCCGACTGCCGGGCCACGGTCGACCGGACGGCGTCGGGCACCACCCACCACGCGGCGGGCCGGGCGGTCGGCTCGGGAGCGGCCTGCGTCGACACGACGGCGACCGCGCGCTCCCCCGCGTCGCCGCGCGACACCGCGCCCTGCACGGCGACCCGGGTGCCGACCGGAACCTCGAGCCACGACGCCGGTCCGACGACCACCACCGGCGCGTCGACCGCGACCGTGCCTTCCGCCGTGCTCACGCGCTCGACGCGCAGTGTCGCCCGCGCGCGCTGCGGAGCCCCCGGCCAGGCCGGGGCGAGCCGCGCGGTCCCGTGCAGGACCGTCCCCTCGAGACGCGACACCCCCGCCAGGTCCGCCCGGTGGCCCAGCGGGCCTCCTGCCCGCCCGGCCACCTGCGCCGCACCCGCCAGCAGCACCGCGGCCGCCGTGACGAGCGCCAGGGCGACCGCCGCCGCCGCTCGATCCGGCGCGGGTCCCCGCGCGTCGTCGCGCACACGACCCACCGCGGCCCGCCGGTGCTCCGCGCGGACACGGGCGACGCTCACGGCTACGGCCGCCACCACGCAGCCCGTTCCGGCGACCGCCGCAGAGCGGGGTTCGAGCAGGACGACGACCCACGCCGCCACCCACGCGGCTGCGGCCGGTGCGGCGAGCCGCAGGTCCAGCGCGAGCCCGGGCGACGGCGGTGGACGGCCCCCGGGCGGTGCGCCCGCACGGGCGCGGGGAGTGCCTGGGCGGGTCGCGCGCGCGCCACGTCGCCGCGACGCGTCGGGGAGCGCGGGGCCCGCGGCGTGGGGGCCGGCGGCGTGGGTGCGTGCGGCGTGGGGGTCGCCGGAGCCGTCGCGTGTCACACGCGGACCAGGTCGCGGAGCTGGTCGAGCAGCGCCGGGCCGATGCCGCGGACGTCCGCGAGGTCGTCGACGCTCGTGAACGGCGCGTCGGAGCGGTGCTCGACGATGCGCTGCGCGAGCACGGGCCCGATGCCGGGCAGCCCGTCGAGGGCTGCCGCGTCCGCCGTGTTGAGGTCGACGAGGCCGGGCGCGGCGGGAGCGGAGCCGGACGCGGCCGGTGCAGGGGCCTCACCGACACGCGGCACGACGACCTGCTCCCCGTCGACGAGCACGCGCGCGAGGTTGAGCAGCGCGAGGTCCGCGTCCGCGGAGGTGCCACCGGCGGCGCTGAGGGCGTCGGCGACGCGCGCACCGGCGTCGAGCTCGACGAGGCCGGGCGCCGAGACGGCACCGACGACGTGCACCAGCACGGGCGCGGGCGTCGGCGCGGGAGCGGCATCGGGCGGCCGTGCACCGGACCCGGTCGGCCCGGGCGCGGCCAGCGCAGGAGCGGTCGGCTCCGGCAGGACGACGGCCTCACCGCTCGGCCGGGTCGAGGCACGCAGCGCGACCGCACCGGCGAGCAGGAGCACGACGGTCCCCGCGGCCGCGGCGGCCCGCCAGGACGGCGCCCAGCGCGGCCGTGCGCGACGCGGGTCGGTGCGCGCGAGAGGGTGCCCGTACGCGTCGGCGTACTCGTCGCGCACCCGCTCCAGCGCGAGCCGGGCGTCGGGGACACTCAGGGCTGCCGGCCGCGCCTCGGCGTCCTGGGGCACGTCCCGGTCGGCGGGGGCTTCGCGCCCCTCACCGGCCGCGGCTGCCGCGGGCACCGGCCGCCACCCCTGCCCGCGGCGCTCCCGCGCGGCGTCGGGCTCGTCCGTCGGGTGCAGGCGCACCCCTCGGACCGGCGTCGGCGGCGCACCGACGAGGACGGCGAGGCGTCGGCGGGGTTCGGCTGGGCTGACCACGCCGCCGACCGTAGGTGCGGCCCGGCACGGCGGGGCCGGCTCCTCGCCCGACGGTGGACGGGCGCGCCCGGCACGGGTCTGTGGACGCCTCGCGCCGGCAGCCTGACCGCGCGTCAGGCGTCGGCGACGACCACCGCGAGCAGCCCCGGACCGACGTGCGCGGCGAGGACCGCGCCGGCGTCCGCGGTCACGGTCTCGACCACCCGCTGGGCGCCCCACGTGCGGATCTGCTCCGCGACCGCGGCGGCGAGCTCGGGCTGCTGCAGGTGGTGCACGGCGACACGTGCCGCGGGGCGGCGGGCGAGGTCCGCGACGGCGATCGCCTCGAGCCGGTCGCGTGCCGCGCGGCGCGTGCGCACCTTCTCGGCGACGACCACGGACCCGTCGCGCAGCGTGAGGATCGGGCGCAGACCGAGCACGGTGCCGAGCGCGGCCGCGGGCGCGCTGAGGCGGCCGCCACGACGCAGGTGGTCGAGCGAGTCGACGAGGAACCAGACGTGCGCGGAGGCGGCCGTCGTCCGGGCGACGTCGGCGACCTCACAGCCCGTCACGGGGACGGGCTGCTGCCGCCGGTCGCGCCACCGGGCGAGCAGCCCCTCGGGCGCCGCCGGGAGGGCGGCGGCACGCGCGGCGGCGAGCACCGCGAAGCCGAGCCCCATGGCGGCGGTCCCCGAGTCGACGACGTGCACCGGCACGGCCACGGTGGCCGCGGCGAGGCGCGCCGCCTGCACCGTCCCCGACAGCCCGCCCGCCAGGTGCACGGACACGATCTCCGTGGCGCCGGCCGCGACCGCGCGCTCGTACGCGGCGGCGAAGGCCGCAGGCGCGGGCTGCGACGTCGTGACGCGTGCCCCCCGCGCGAGGGCCGCCAGGAGCTCCTCGGGACCGACGTCGACGCC
Organism: Cellulomonas fimi ATCC 484; assembly: GCF_000212695.1. Classification (NCBI taxonomy): domain Bacteria; kingdom Bacillati; phylum Actinomycetota; class Actinomycetes; order Micrococcales; family Cellulomonadaceae; genus Cellulomonas; species Cellulomonas fimi. The sequence goes on from NC_015514.1 coordinate 2,627,715, forward strand.
CTCGGAGCGGCGTTCGCCGTCGACCACGACGTCCAGCGGGACGACCCCGACGCCGTGCGCGACGACCTGGTCCGCGGTCAGCGAGGCCGTCGAGTCGGTGACGACCGCGACGTGCGGGCGCGCGCCCGCCCGCCGCCCCCGGCTGCCGCTCAGGCCGGCACCACGTTGACGAGGCGCGGCGCCCGGACGATCACGGTGCGCACGTCCCGCCCGGCGAGGGCGCGCTGCACGCCGGCGTCGGCGAGCGCGAGCGCGGTGAGCTCGTCGTCGGCGACGTCGGGACGCACCTCGACACGACCACGCACCTTGCCCTGCACCTGCAGGACGCACGTCACGGTCTCCTCGACGAGGAACGCCGGGTCGGCCACCGGGAACGGCTCGCGCGCGAGCGACTGCTCGTGGCCGAGCCGGAGCCACAGCTCCTCCGCGATGTGCGGTGCCACGGGCGCGGTCATGAGGACGAGCGCCTCCGCCGCGGCGCGCGGGGCGGCCGGCAGCGTCGTGAGGTGGTTGTTGAGCACGATGAGCTTGGCGATCGCGGTGTTGAGGCGCATCGCGGCCATGTCGGCCGTGACGTCGGCGATCGTGCGGTGCAGCAGCCGGGACGTCTCGTCGGACGGTGCGTCGTCGGTGACCGTGACCTCACCCGTCGTCTCGTCGACGACGTTGCGCCACAGCCGCTGCAGGTAGCGCTGCGAGCCGACGACGGCCCGCGTCTCCCACGGGCGCGACTGGTCGAGCGGGCCCATCGACATCTCGTAGACGCGCAGCGTGTCGGCGCCGTAGTCGGCGTACATCTCGTCGGGCGTCACGGCGTTCTTCAGGGACTTGCCCATCTTGCCGTGCTCGCGCGTGACCGGGCGGCCCTGCCAGGAGAAGCCGGTGGCGGAGCCCTCGTCCTCCACGACCTCGACCGCGGGCACGGCGACGAGCCGCTCGTCGCGGAACACGTCGGCCTGGATGTAGCCCTGGTTGAACAGCCGGTGGAACGGCTCCGCGCTGGTCACGTGGCCGAGGTCGAACAGCACCTTGTGCCAGAAGCGCGCGTACAGCAGGTGCAGGACCGCGTGCTCGACGCCACCGACGTACAGGTCGACACCACCGACGCGGTCGTCGCCGTCGCCGGAGTGGCCCGGGCCCATCCAGTACCGCTCGAGCTCGGGGTCGACGAGGACCTCGTCGTTCGTCGGGTCCAGGTAGCGCAGGTAGTACCAGCACGACCCGGCCCAGTTGGGCATGGTGTTGGTGTCGCGGCGGTACCGCTTCGGACCGTCGCCGAGGTCGAGCGTGACGTGCACCCAGTCGTCGTTGCGGCCGAGCGGCGGCTCGGGCGACGACTGCGCGTCGTCGGGGTCGAACGTCCGCGGCGCGTAGTCCGGCACGTCGGGCAGCGGGACGGGCAGCGCGTGCGCGGGCAGCGCGACCGGCAGGTCGTTCTCGTCGTAGACGATCGGGAACGGCTCGCCCCAGTAGCGCTGCCGGCTGAACAGCCAGTCGCGCAGGCGGTAGGTGACGGTGCCCTCGCCGACGCCGTGCCGCTCGAGCCAGGCGATGATCGCCGCCTTGGCCTCGGCCACGGGCAGCCCGTCGAGGCTGATCTCGTCGTTGGAGGAGTTGATGACGGCGCCGTCGCCGGTGCGCGCGCCCTCGGGCGTGCCGTCCGGGGCGTCGACCGTGTACACGACGGGCAGCTCGAAGGCCTGCGCGAACGCGAAGTCGCGCTCGTCGCCACCGGGCACGGCCATGATCGCGCCGGTGCCGTAGCCCATGAGCACGTAGTCGGCCGTGAACACCGGCAGCAGCTCGCCGTTCACGGGGTTCGCGGCGAGGTGACCGGTGAAGACGCCCGTCTTGCGGCCGGCGTCGGCCTGGCGCTCGACGGCGGTCTTCGCGGCGGACTCGACGCGGTACGCGGCCACGGCGTCCGCGGGCGTGCGGTGGCCGCCCGTCCAGGCGGCGTGCGTGCCGTCGGGCCACGCGGACGGCACCTCGTCGAGCAGCGGGTGCTCGGGGGCGACGACGACGAACGTCGCGCCGAACAGCGTGTCGGGGCGCGTCGTGAAGACCTCGACCTCGCTGCCGCCCTGGACCGCGAACCGCACGCGCGCACCCGTGGAGCGGCCGATCCAGTTGCGCTGCATCGCCTTGACCTTGTCGGGCCAGTCGATGCGCTCGAGGTCGTCGACGAGGCGGTCGGCGTACGCCGTGATCCGCATGTTCCACTGCCGCAGGCTGCGCTGGAACACCGGGAAGTTGCCGCGCTCGGACCGGCCGTCGGCGGTGACCTCCTCGTTGGCGAGCACGGTGCCGAGGCCGGGGCACCAGTTGACGGGCGTCTCGGAGACGTACGCCAGGCGCTGGGCGTCGACCACGCGGCGTCGCGTCACGGCGTCCAGGTCGGCCCACGTCGCGCCCTCGACGACGCCCTCGACGTCCGTCGGGAGCGGCCGGCCGGCCTCGTACGCGGCGACGAGCTCGGTCACCGGGCGCGCGGCGCCGCGGCCGCCGTCGGGACGCACGGCGTCCTCGTCGAACCAGGACTCGAAGATCTGCAGGAAGATCCACTGCGTCCAGCGGACGTAGTCGGGGTCGATCGTGGCGAACGAGCGGCGCGGGTCGTGCGCGAGACCCAGTCGGCGCAGCTGGCGCTGCATGATCTCGATGTTCGCCTCGGTCGTGGTGCGCGGGTGCTGGCCCGTCTCGACCGCGTACTGCTCGGCAGGCAGCCCGAACGCGTCGAAGCCGAGCGCGTGCAGGACGTTGTCGCCCTGCATGCGGCGGTAGCGCGCGACGACGTCGGTCGCGATGTACCCGAGCGGGTGCCCGACGTGCAGGCCCGCGCCGGAGGGGTACGGGAACATGTCCATGACGAAGAACGACGGGCGCGTGGCGTCCGCGAGCCTGCCGTCGCCGTCCGTGAGCCCGCCGACGGGGTTCGCGGCGTGGAACGTGCCGCGGCGCTGCCACTCGTCCTGCCAGCGCAGCTCGATCTCCTGCGCGAGGGCGGCGGTGTAGCGGAACGGCACCTCGGCGGAGGGGGTGGAGGGGGCGGGGGCGGAGGTGTCCTGCGACGTCACCCGAGGAGTTTACCGACGGGCTCCGCACGCCTGCACGCACCATCCACCCGTCCGCACGCCGCGCTGGGGCGGCGCAGCGCTCGGGCGTCGACCTGCACCGCCAGGGCGTGCGCTCCTACGATCGCGACATGGCAGCCACCCCGGCAGGTGAGGACGACGGCGTCCGGCTCGCCCGGCTCGAGGCCCAGGCCGCGCAGGCCGCCGCCGAGGCGGCCCGGCTCGAGGCGCAGGCCGCCCGGGCCGCAGCGGCGGCGGCCGCCGCGGAGCTCGCAGCCGCCCGCGCGGCCGCGCCCCCCGGGCGACCGGCGACGCCGCCCGCCGACGAGCCGGAGCGGGTCCGGCAGGTGCGCGAGGGGTACACGTTCGCCGGGCCGACGCTCGACCTCGGGGTGCTCGTCGAGGACGGCACGCCGGTGCCGTCGGCGCGCGTCGGGCTGCCCCTGGGCCTGCTCAACCGGCACGCGCTCGTCGCGGGCGCGACCGGCACGGGCAAGACCCGCACCCTGCAGCTCATGGCCGAGCAGCTCTCGACGGCGGGCGTCCCGACGTTCGTCGCCGACGTCAAGGGCGACCTCACGGGCCTGGCGGTGCCGGGCACCGCGTCGGACCGGCTCACGGAGCGCACCCGGGCCCTCGGGCAGGACTGGTCTGCGAGCGCGTTCCCCGTGGAGCTCTACGCGCTCGGCGGCGTCGGCACCGGGGTGCCGGTCCGGACCACGGTGACCGACTTCGGACCGCTGCTCCTCGCGAAGGTCCTGGGCCTCAACGCGACCCAGGAGTCGAGCCTCGGTCTCGTCTTCCACTGGGCCGACCAGCAGGGGCTCGCGCTGCTCGACCTCGCGGACCTGCGCACGACGCTGCAGTGGCTCACCTCGGACGACGGCAAGGCCGAGCTCACGGGCATCGGCGGGCTGTCCTCGTCGACCGCCGGCGTCATCCTGCGCGAGATCGTCGCGCTGCAGGCGCAGGGTGCGGACGCGTTCTTCGGCGAGCCGGCGTTCGAGGTCGAGGACCTGCTGCGCACGGCGCCCGACGGCCGCGGCGTGATCTCGGCGCTCGAGCTGCCCGGTGTGCAGGACCGGCCCGCGCTGTTCTCGACGTTCCTCATGTGGCTGCTGGCCGAGCTGTTCGAGGTGCTGCCGGAGATCGGCGACCCGGACGAGCCGCGGCTCGTGTTCTTCTTCGACGAGGCGCACCTGCTGTTCGCGGACGCGTCCGACGACTTCCTCGCGCAGGTGGTGCGGACCGTGCGGCTCATCCGGTCCAAGGGCGTGGGCGTCGTCTTCGTCACGCAGAGCCCGAAGGACGTGCCGCCGGACGTGCTCGGCCAGCTCGGCAGCCGTGTGCAGCACGCGCTGCGTGCGTTCACGCCGGACGACGCGGCGGCGCTGCGGGCGGCGGCGCGCACGTACCCGACGTCGTCGTACGACCTGGAGCGTGTCCTGCAGGACCTCGCGACGGGCGAGGCGGTCGTGACCGTGCTGGGCGAGCGCGGCGCCCCGACGCCGGTCGCGTGGACGCGGCTGCTCGCACCGCGCGCGTCGATGGACGCCGCGCCGGCGGACGCCGTGGCGGCGCTGGTCGCCGGCTCGGCCGCGGCGCAGCGCTACGGCGCGAGCGTCGACCGGGAGTCGGCGGCGGAGCTGCTGACGGTGCGGATCGAGCGTGCGGAGGCCGAGCGCGCGGCCGACCGGGAGGCGCAGGAGCGCGCCGAGGAGCGAGCCGCGCAGGACAAGGAGCGGGCGGCCGCGGAGCGCGAGGCCGCGCGGCGCGAGCGCGAGCAGGCCCGCACGAGCGGGTCGTCGCGACGCACGAGCCGCTCGGCCGACCCGCTCGACGCGTTCCTGCGGTCAGCCGGCACGCAGCTGGGTCGCGAGATCACGCGCACCCTCTTCGGCACCCGTCGCCGGCGCTGAGTCCGCGCCGGGCGTCCCGGCCGGTGCGACGGAGGGCTGCGCGGCGGGCGGTGCACCGCGACCGACCGTGAGCACGACGAGCAGGCCGGCGGCGGTGAGCCCGGCACCGACCCACGCGGGGGCGAGGTACCCGAGGCCCGCGTCGATGACGAGCCCGCCGAAGAACGCGCCCGCGGCGTTGCCGAGGTTGAGCGCGGAGTGGCACAGGGCGGCCCCGAGCGAGGGGGCCGCGGGCGAGACGTCCATGAGGCGCGTCTGCAGCGCGAGCCCGAGCACCTGGGACGTGACGCCGAGCAGCACGACCGCGACGACCGCGGGCACCGGGTCCGCGCCCACGAGGGCGATCGCGACGAGCACGACGATCGTCGCGACCATGCCCGCGATCACGGTGCCGAGGACCGAGCGGTCCGCGAGGCGGCCGCCGAGCAGCGTGCCGGCCGTCATGCCCACGCCGTACAGCGCGAGGACGAGGGGCACGACGCCGACGTCGAGCCCGGTCACCTCGGTGAGGAGCGGCTTGACGTAGGAGTACACGGCGAACATGCCGCCGAACCCGACGGACCCCGCGGCGAACGCGACCCACAGCCGCCGGTTGCGCAGCGCGGCGAGCTCGGTGCGCACGGTCGCCCCGGGCAGCGGCGCGAGGCCGGGCGTCCAGGCGCGCAGCGCGGCGAGCGTCACCAGGCCGAGGACGCCGACGCCGACGAACGCCCAGCGCCATCCGACGGCCTGCCCGGCGATCGCGCTCGACGGGACGCCGACCGCGCACGCGACGGTCAGGCCGGCCATCATCGACGCGACGGCCTGCCCACGGCGCTCGGGACCGACGACGGCCGTGCCCATCACGGCGCCGACGCCGAAGAACGCACCGTGCGGGAGGCCCGCGACGAAGCGCGCGAGGACGAGCGTCTCGGCGGTGGGCGCGAACGCGGACAGCAGGTTGCCGACGGTGAACGCGACCATGAGCAGCAGGAGCAGCCGGCGACGGTCGAGCCGCGCACCCAGGGCGGCGAGCGTGGGGGCACCCACGACGACGCCGAGCGCGTACGCGGTGATCGCGTGCCCGGCGGCGGGGATCGAGACGCCGAGGTCCGTCGCGATCTCGGGCAGCAGGCCCATGGTCGCGAACTCGGTGGTGCCGATGCCGAAGCCGCCGAGCGCGAGGGCGAAGAGCGCGGCGCGCGTGCGCGCGGGGGTCAGGCCGACCACGGCGGTCCTCCGTAACGAATCGATTCGACCAGGGTGCGGAGAACGCCGTCGTCAGCTCCGGGGATCGCCCCGAGCCTACGGCACCGCCGCCCGCGTCAGCCGCGCGGCACGAGCCAGATGGCCCGCGCGGCCACCTCGCCGAGGTCCACCGTCGCCGCGCCCGGTCCCTCCCCCACGCGCACCGAGACCACGCCCGCGACCGCCCGGCGCTCCACGACGTCGACGTGCGCGTCGAGCACCAGGCCCACCGACTCCACGTACCGCAGCAGCTCCGGGTCGGCGTCCGAGATCCGCGCGACCGACCACGGGCCCGTCGCCGCCTCCCACAGCTCGTGCGCGGGCGGCGGGTCGAACGAGCCGTCGGGCCCGGGGATCGGGTCGCCGTGCGGGTCCCGCCGCGGCCGGCCCAGCTGCGCGTCGATGCGCTCGACGAACAGGTCGGACACCGCGTGCTCGAGCACCTCCGCCTCGTCGTGCACCTCGTCCCAGCCGTAGCCGAGCACCTCCACGAGGAACGTCTCGACCAGCCGGTGCCGGCGCACCATCGCGAGCGCGTGCCGCCGCCCCTCGGCCGTCAGCTCCACCGCCCCGTACGGCTGGTGGGTCACGAGCCCGGCGTCCGCCAGACGTCGGACCGTCTCCGAGACCGTCGACGCCCCGACGCCCAGGCGCGCGGCGAGCAGCTTCGTCGTCACCGGCTGCGTCGACCACTCCTGCGCCGACCACACCACCTTGAGGTAGTCCTGCGTCACCGCGGTCAGCGGCGGGGTCGGCTGGGTGCTCACGGCGACCAGCGTAGGGCGCGGCGCGGCGGGCCCCCGGAGGTCACCAGCCGTCGACGCTCCAGTGCCACGCCTCGCTCGGCAGGTTCTCCAGCCCGTACGCGGGTGCGTGCTCGACGAGCCACGCGAAGGCCGCCGACCCGCGCTGCACGACCCGCCCGTCCACCGTGAGGTCGAGCGCGAGCCCGCGCTCGTGCCGCGACGTCCCCGGCACCGCGGTCGGCGGGTGGCACGTGACGACCGACGGGTCGGACCCCGACGCGTGGCAGTTGCGCGCGCGCAGCGCGATCTGCTGCTCGGCGCTGCGCCAGCCCCACGCGTGCAGGTCGATGCCGTCCGCGCGGGCCGCGAGCAGCAGCTCGTCGACCCCGGCGGCCAGGCACGGGTGCACCCGCACGCCCGTCTCGGTCACGACCGTGTCCTCCAGCGGGATCGGCGCGTCGACCGCCGTGCAGTCGAGCGCGAGCTCCGCGCGACGCACCAGCAGCTCGGGCGGCACGTCGACGCGCCACAGCTCCTGGCCCGTGGCGGCGACGAGCAGGACCGACCCGCCCTCCGTGCGCAGCCGGGAGCCCGGCGCGGACGCGGTGCCGGTGGCCCACAGCGGGGTGCCGTCCGCGGCGGCCAGCACGAGGTTGCCGTCGTCCTGCACGGCGAGCCGTGCGCCCGCTCCGGGGGCCGCCGGGACGGGAGCGGCCCACACCGCCCGGCCGTCGTAGGTGAGCGTGAGGGCCGTCTCGTCGAGCCGCAGCCGCAGGTGGCCGTCGAGGGACGCGAGCTCCTGCCCCGCCGACAGCGCGGCGCCCGGCGCGAGCTCGGCGGGTCCGAGCGCCGTGCCCGAGGACCACAGCGGCGTGCCGTCGACGGCGTAGAGCACGACGTCGCCGTCGTCCTGCACGACGAGCGTCGCGCCCGGGTTGCCCGCCGTGCGCGAGCGCCACTCCCACGACCCGTCCGGCGCGCCCAGCACGAGGTTGCCGTCGTCGCCCAGCCGCAGCGTCGAGCCCGGCTCGTGCGTGCCGGTCGACCAGCGGGTCGCGGCGTCCGGGCCGAGCAGGACGACGTCCCCGTCGTCGAGGACGAGCAGCGTGTGCCGCCCGTCGGGCGACGACAGCGCCTCGCCGGGCCGCAGCTCACCGCCCGGGCCGAGCAGGGACGGGCGGACGGCCGTGCCGGACTGCCACACGACGACGCCGTCCGGCGCGCGCACCACGACGTCCCCGTCGTCCTGCACGACGAGGGCCGCGCCGGCGGCCCCCACGGTCCCCGTGCTCCACACCGGCTCGCCGTCGGGGCCGACCAGCCGCACGTCGCCGTCGTCCGCGACCGCGAGCCGCACGCCCGGGACGGTGGTCCCCGCGGTCCAGCGCGCGGCACCGTCGGCGCCGTACAGGCCGAGGTCGCCGTCGGGCTGCACCACGAGCGTCTGCGACCCGTCGGCGGACACGAGCGCCTGGCCCGGCTCGAGCACCTCGCCCGGCAGCAGGTGGTCCTCCCCCGGTGCCGCCCCGGCGGCGGTCACGCCCCCCGCGAGCACGCCCACCGTCACGAGGGCGACCAGGAGCACCCTGCGGGTACGCCCGGTCCCGACGCGCCCCGTCGCGCGCCCGTCTCGCTGCTCCACGCCGTCCCCCCTCACCGCACCTGCGGCCGAGTGCGAGGGGAGGCGGCCCCGCTCGCGCCCCCCACCCTAGGTGACGCGGGTCACATCGGTGAAGGGTGATTCGCGCCCCCGCGCGGCCGGTCCGGCTCACGCGGGACCGGCCACTGCAGGCGCGGGCTGACGGACGCGCTGCCGTCCGGGCGCACCTGGACCAGCTGGTAGTCCACGACCCGCCGGGCGTCCGGGTCCCAGCGCAGGACCGTCATCTCGGCGGTGCCGTTGAGCGGTCCGACCGTCGGCTCCCCCAGGGTCGCGCCCGCCGTGCTCGAGCTCACGTACTGGACACCCTGGCCCACGACCGCCGGCCCGCCCCGCACGTGCATGTGGCCGGACACCTGCGCGGGCACGCACCCCGAGTCCAGCGCCGCGCGCCCGACCCGGGGTGTGTGGACGAGCAGCAGGTCGACGCCGTCCTCGTCGTCGCACGCCGTCTCCACGAGCCGCTCCGCGACGTCCTGGGGGGACTCCGCGCCCGCCGTCGTCCCCGAGCCGACCCGCGTCTGCGCGGGGTCGTGGTCGCCCAGCACGCGCAGCCCCGCGACCTCGACCACCTCGCCGTCGAGCACGCGCGCACCGGCCCGCGCGTACACCGCCGACGTCTCCGCCGAGTCGTGGTTGCCCGGCGACGTCACCAGCTGCACACCGTCCGGCACCGCCCGCGCGAACGTCGTCACGCAGTACTGCTCGACACCCGTGCCGTTCATGGTGGTGTCGCCCGCGTCGAGCACCACGTCGGCGCCCGAGCGGCGCACGGCCGCGGCGATCAGGGGCGCCATCCCGACGTTGCAGTGCAGGTCCGAGACCACGAGCAGCACGACGGGCTCGGGCGCGTCACGCGCGGGCTCCTGCGACGCCGTCGACGACGGGCTCGGTGCCACGCGCTCGTCCTGCGCGTCGAGCACGGGCTGCGTCGCGTCCCAGGCCTCGTCGAGCGACGCCCCGGCGCGCGCGTAGAACGCGGTGTTCTCGCGGTACGCGTCGACCACGTAGCCGCCGTAGGTGTCGATCACCCCACCGAGCCGGCCCGTGACACGCGCACCCTCCAGCGGCGTGCCGTCGAACACCGCCGACGCGGGCCGGGACGCCGTGGGCTGGTCGCGCTCGCCCACGCTCGCGGTCAGCACCGTCCCGCCGACGAGCACGGCGACGGCACCGCCCGCGATCGCCCGCCGGTGCGGCGCCACGGCGGACGCGAGCTCGGTACGGCGGCTGCGACCCAGGACCCACCGACCCGCCCACCAGCCGGCGACCAGCAGCGCGAACGTCACGGCCGAGCGCCCGAGCGCGTCCAGCACCAGGGCGCGGGCGACGTCCTCGACCGCCGCCTGGGGCGCCGAGAAGAACGCCAGGTAGCTGCGCAGGTCGCCGCTCAGCGCCTGCAGCGTCGTCGCCTCGTCGAGCTCGGTGACCGCCGCCGGGATCTCCTGCACCGTGACGCGCAGGCCGAGCGTCAGCGGCAGCGGCGAGTCGATCTGCAGGGTGCCGACGGGACCGAGGTCGATCGTCACGGTGTCGTCCGTCGTGACGTCGTACCGGGCCTCGTGCGGCCCGAGGCTCGCCTCGACCGACGCGGTCGTCACGCCGACCACGAGGGCCGCGAGCAGCGCCAGGAGCACCACACCCGCACGCCGGCGCACCGCACGGGCGACCCGCGCGCGCCGCCCGCCGCCCGCGGGCGCACCGGTCGCTGCGGGCGTGTCCTGGGGCGCGGTCGTCATCGGCACCGAGCCTAGACTCGGCGACGTGCGCCGTCGCGGCTACGTGCTGACGTCCGTGTGGCGCGTGGGCGCACCGCTCGCGCGCTGCTGGGACGTGCTCGCCGACCCGGCCCTGACGTGGCCCGACTGGTGGCCCCACCTGCGCACGCGCGACGTCGCCCCGGCCGACGGGCTCGTCGGCAGCTCCGCGACGCTGCTGTTCCGCACGCCCCTGGGCTACCCGCTGCGCGTCGCGCTCGTCGTCACCGCCGCGGAGTCGCAGCGGCGGGTGCTCGTGCGCGCCACGGGCGACCTCGACGGCACGGGCGACGTCCGGCTGACCGCGGCCGCGGCCGACCGGACCCGGATCGACGTCCACTGGGACGTGCGCACCACGCCCCGCTGGATGAACGTCACCGCTCCCCTGCTGGGCCGCGCGTTCGTCGCGTCGCACGCCCGGGTCATGCGCGCGGGCGAGCGCGGTCTCGACCGGCACCTGCGGGCTGCGTCGGGTGCCGGCCTCACCTGAGCTCGCGGACGCCTCCCGGCGTCACTGGTAGGTCACGAGGTCCGGCACCGGCTGCACGGCGTACGTCTGCACGGGGTCGAGCATCGGCACGTCCTCGTCGTAGAAGTTCTTCCAGCCCCAGTGCACCGCGGGCGCGCCCGCACGCAGCGCCTGCCACGTGCCGGCCTTCGCCGGCTGCGTGCCCTGCCCGTCCGCGTGGATGAGGACCGCGAGCTCGTCGCGCGAGGTGTCGAGGCGCTCGCGGCCCTGGATCATCCGGAGGCTGAACTGGTGCAGCACCAGCATCTTCTGCGGCAGCGCGCGCCGCGCCGTGAAGTCCGCGAGCCACGCGGCGACCGCGTTGACCTCGTCGACGCCCACCGAGCCGATCTGCCGCAGGTGCACCTGGTCCGGCGCGAGCCGCCACTCCGGGTCGAGCGCCAGGCCGACGTGCGGCAGCGCGAGCAGGTCCGCGTAGAGCTGGGCCTGCGTGACGAAGTCCGTGCGGCCCGGCTGCAGGTCGAGCACGACCGTCTGGCCCGCCGCCCCGGCGGCCTCGACGAGCGGGCGCAGCTCCTCGACCGACCGCTCCTGCGAGTAGTTGCCGTCCGGCCCCGCGCCGGCGGACGCGATCGTCGCGATGATCTCGACCGTGGGCACGACGGTGTCGCCCGTGAGCGCCCGGTAGCCGTCCGCGTGGGCCTGCGCACGCGCGATCGTCGCGGGCACGTCCTGCTCGCCCAGCACCCCGAGCGCGGCCGTCCCCGGGGTGCCGTACAGCGCGACGTACCTCTTGCCCGGCAGGCCCGGGACCGCCGGGAACACGAGCTGGCCGCCGCCCGGCAGCTCGACGCCCGTCGCCGCGGTCGCGACCCGCGTCGCGAGGCGCTCCGGCGGGCCGAACGCCTCGCCGAGGGCGAGCACGTGGGCGGGGCGCCGCTCCGCGAGCGCACGGACCGCCCCCGAGGTCGCGCGCGGGTCGCCGCCCGGGACGTCGACGACGGCGACGCCCGCGAGCGCCGCGTCCGCCGCCGCGACGGCGAGCGGGGCGGTCACGCCCGTGAGCAGGACCGTCCCGTCCAGCGGCTCGGGCGGCGCCGTGCGTGGGAGGTCGGCGGCGTCCACGAGGGCGACGACCGTCGCACCGTCGACGTCCGGCGGGCTCGCCGCCCCGGCGACGACGACCCAGCGCGTCCCGAGCCGGTCCAGCTCGGCGGCCAGCGCGTCGGGCGGTGCACCCGGGCCCGTCAGCAGCACGGGGGCGCCGAGTCGGGCGCTCTGCCCGACGGCGGCCTCCTGGGCGGCGGCGTCGGCCGCGTCGGCGACGAGGACGACCGGCGCGTGCTCGACGAGCGCACGCACGACGTCGAGGGCCGCCGACTCGGGGGTCGCCGCGGGCAGCACCGTGACGGGCGCCTCGGGAACGGTCAGGCGCGCCGCGAGGGGTGTCGGGGACGGGCTCGGGCTGCCGCTCGACGCGGACGGCGACGGTGCGGCGTCGTCGTCGACGGTGCACGCCGCGACCGCGAGCGCGGCGGCGACGAGGACGACGGGGACGACGACGGACGGGCGACGGATCGGCACGGCACTCCTTCGCGAGGACCCGGACACCCTACGGGGGACGAACCGGACCGCGCGCGAGGACCGCCCGGCGCCCGGTCCGGTCACGACCACGGAGCGGGACGGCCCTCGCGCGCCGCGCCCGCGCCCGCTACGGTCGGCCGCGACAGAAGCCCCCGGGGAGCGCAGGAGCGCTGAGAGTGCGGCCGGACGACCCGTCGTCCCACCCGCAGACCCGTGGAACCTGACCTGGTTCGCACCAGCGTAGGGAGCAGGGCACTCGTCGCCGGCGGCGCCGGTGGCTGGTCGTCCGTCGGGCCTCGCACGCCACCTCGGCGTGCCCCGACGGCGGGTGGCGGACGCCGTCGCGCGGCCTCGTGCTGCTCGCCGGGGGCCCCACGACCGACGTGAGGACCCTCCGATGACCAGCACTGCCGCAGGCCCGCCCCCGCTGCCCGCCGCCGCCGAGGCGGCCCGCCGGACGGCCGCCGACCTCGGCATCGGCGCGCGCTTCTCGCTGCACCCCGCCGCCGACGACGCGGGCGCGGCGGTGCTCGACGCGCTCGCCGCCGCGGACCGCTCGGCGGTCGACGTCGTCACCGACGACGTCTCCACGCTCGTCCGCGGGACGGAGGCCGACGTGGTCCGCTTCGTGCACGACGTCGTCGCCGCCGCGGGCCGCCCCGGCCGGCACGTCGTCGCACAGGTGCACCTGTCGCGCGGCTGCCCCGGGGAGGTCGCGTGCGCGACCGCCGACGACGTCGTCCTGGCCCCCGTGGTCGTGCCCGACCTCCCGGCGACCGGCCTGCGCGCGGCCGCGCACTGGGCGCTGTACCCGCTCGACGACGGCACCGCGGGCCGGCCTGGAGACCACATGCGGGCCATCGAGCAGGCGGTCGCCGTCGCGCGCACCCGGGCCGTCGTCACGCCGTCGACGTTCGTCACGCGCCTCGACGGCGACCTCGCGGACGTGCTGGGGGCGGTCGTCGACGGCTGGCTCGCCGCCGCGCGGCACGTCCGGCACGTCGTCGCGCACGCCACGATCACGCTGCACTCGCCGTCGTGGTCCGCCGCGGAGGTGACCCGGTGAGCGCGCGGGCCCGCCTCACGACGAGCGAGCTCGTGCTGCTCGCGGTACTCGCCGTCGTCTTCGGGTTCCTGTACTGGGCGCTCGTGCAGGCGTGGGCGGCCCTGCAGCTCGCGATGGGGCCGTTCGGGGACCTCGCGCAGCACGTGCTCATCGGCGGGTGGATGGTCGCGGCGCCGCTCGCGACGTACATCGTGCGCAAGCCGGGCGTCGGGGTCGTCGTCGAGCTCGTCGCGGCGTTCGTCGAGGTCGCGTTCCTCGCCTCGCCGGTCGGCCCGATGCTGCTGGTCGTCGGGCTGGTGCAGGGCGTCGGTGCGGAGGCGGCGTTCGCGCTGACCCGCTACCGCCGGTACGGCTGGGGCGTGTTCGCGCTGTCCGGGGTGCTCGCCGGGCTGGCGAGCACCGCGCTCGGCACCGTGCGGTTTGGCTGGCTCGGGCAGGACTGGTTCGCGTGGCGGCTCGGGCTGCAGGTGCTCAGCGGCCTGGTGCTGTGCGGGCTCCTGGCACGTGTGCTGGGCGACGCGCTGGCGCGCACGGGCGTGCTGGACAACACGGCGCTCGGGCGGGCGCGGCGCGCGTCCGCCGCCCCGGCCCCGGTCCGCGTCGACGGGGCACCGGCGGCGACCGCCGAGGCGCCGGGCGTCGTCGGCGGAGCGCGGGAGCCGGTTCCGGTGCCGCTGCCCGACGGCACGACGGCCCGCGCCGACGAGACGGCCGGACCGGGTCCCTCGTGATCACGGTCCGCGGGCTCACCGTCCGGTACCCGGACGCGACCGGACCGGTGCTCGACGGGCTCGACCTCGACGTGGCGGCCGGCGAGGACGTCCTGCTGCTCGGCGGCTCGGGCGGCGGCAAGAGCACGCTCCTGCGCGTCCTCGCGGGCGTCGTCCCGCGCGTGCTCGACGCCGACGTCGACGGCAGCGCCCACGTCGCAGGCGAGGACGTGCTCGCGACGTCCCCGGCGGCGCGCGTCGGCTACCTCACGCAGAGCCCCGCGGACCAGCTGTGCCTGCCCACGGTGCACGACGAGGTCGCGTTCGGCCTGGAGAACCGGGGCGTGCCCGCCGACCGCATCACGGCGCGCGTCGACGCGGCGCTCACGCTCGTCGGGGCGGCCCACCTCGCCGGGCGCAGGACCGCGGAGCTGTCCGGCGGCGAGGGGCAGCGGGTCGCTCTCGCGGCGACCCTCGTGACGCAGCCGGACGTGCTGCTGCTCGACGAGCCGACCGCGCTCCTCGACCCGGCGGCGGCCCGCGGCGCCTGGGCGGCGCTCACGGCGGCGTCCAGCGGGCGGGCGTCGGTCCTCGTCGAGCACCGTCTCGACGAGCTGCCCCGGCTGCCCGCGCGGACCGTCGTGCTCGACGACGGCGGCGTCGCGGCCGACGGTCCCACCGCGAGGGTCCTCCACGACCTCGCTCCCCGGCTCGCGGCGCGCGGCCTCGCCCTGCCCGTGGACGCCGAGCTGCGCGGCGCCGGCGTCCGTGCGACGACCGACCTGGCGGTCCTGCCGGGCACGTCCGCGTGCGGCGGCGCGGCACGCGTCCTGCGGGCGCGGGGGATGCACGTGCGGCGCAGCGGGCGCGACGTGCTGCGCCGGGTCGACCTCGACGTGCGCGCCGGTCACGTGACGGCGGTCGTCGGGCCGAACGGGTCGGGCAAGAGCACGCTCCTGCTCGCGCTCGCCGGGCTGCTGGTCGGTGACGTGGACGGCGCCGTCGACGGGGGCTCGGTCGGGCTCGTCTTCCAGCACCCCGAGCACCAGCTCCTCGCCCGCACGGTGCGCGACGAGATCGCCTGGGGTCCCCGCCGTGCGCGGCGGCCGGACGTGGGTCCGGTCGTCGACGCCGCGCTCGACCGGTTCGCCCTGTCCGGCCTCGCCGGGCAGGACCCCTTCCGGCTGTCCGGCGGGGAGCAGCGGCGCCTGTCGGTCGCCGCGGCGGCGGTGTGCGGGCACGACGTGCTGCTCGCCGACGAGCCGACGTTCGGCCAGGACAGGCGGACCGCCGTGGCCTGCGGGGACGCGCTGCGTGCGCTTGCGGACGAGGGCCGGGGCGTCGTGGTGGTCACGCACGACCTGCGCCTCGTGGCCGAGGTCGCGGACGACGTCGTCGTGCTGCGCGAGGGGCGGGTGCTGCGGGCCGGACCGGCCGAGCAGGTCCTGCGGGACGGGTCCCTGCTCGCCGCCGCGGGGCTGGTCCTGCCGCCGGTGGTGCGGGCCGCGTGCGCCGACGGACGACCGCTGCGCGCGGTCCTCGCGGCCCTGCGGCGCGCGGTCGCAGACCGCTCGGGCGACGGGGGCGCGCTGCTCGGCCGGGCGCTCGTCGGGGGTGGCCGCGCGTGAGCCGTCCCACGTCCGGGACGGCGCTCCCGCACGACTCGCTGCTGCACCGCCGCAACCCCACGGTGAAGCTCGCCGTCACGTTCGCGGTGTCGGGCGCGATGCTGGTCCCCGTCGACCCGTGGACACCCGGCGTCCTGCTGGCGCTGACCGTCCCCGCGGTCGTCGTCGCGGGGCGGTTGCCCGTCGCGGTCGTCGCCCGCGCGCTCGCGCTCTTCACGCCCTTCGCGGTGTCGGTCCTCGCGGTGAACGCGGTGACGCGGGACGGCGAGGTGCTCGCCCGGGTCGCGGGGCTGGAGGTGACGACGACGGGCCTGTCCGTCGGCGCCTCGCTGTTCCTGCGCACGGTGCTGGTGGGCCTGCTGTCCGCCGCGTTCACCCTGACCACCGACGCGGGCCGGCTCATGACGAGCCTGCACCAGCACGCGCGGCTCGGACCGCGGGCGACGTTCGCGGTCCTCGCCGGGTACCGCGTGCTCGAGCAGCTCCCGGACCGCTGGACGACCGTGCGGCAGGCGCAGGCGGTCCGCTCCCCCGCCCGCCGCCCCGGTGCGCCGCTCCCCCGCGACCCGGGGTCGCTCGCGCGCGCGGCGTTCGCCGTCCTCGTCGTCTCGATCCGGCAGGGCGAGCGCCTCGCGATCGCCCTGGAGACGCGCGGCCTCGGCACCGGCCCGCGGACGGTCGCACGACCGGTGCCGCTCGACCGTCGAGACGGTGCGCTCGCGGCCGTCGTGCTCGCCGTCGTCGCGGGCACGCTCGCGGGCGCGCAGCGGCTCGGCGTGCTCGAGACGTGGTCGACCGTGGGAGGCGGCTGAGGGCGACGCGGGGCCGCGCGCGGCGCGCGGACTTCGGCGCGCGGCCGCCCGCGGCAGGTGCCACGCTCGGGACATGGCGCACCGGGAGGTCGAGACGGCGTTCGAGGTCGGGCCGGACGTGCCGCTGCCCGACCTCTCCGGGGTCGCCGGGGTCGCCCGGACGCAGGGGCCGGCGTCCGCGCGGCTCGTCGCGACGTACTGGGACACGCCGGGCCGCGACCTCACGCGGGCGGGGGTGTCGTTGCGGCGGCGCACCGGCGGCGACGACGCCGGATGGCACCTCAAGGTCCCGGCGCCCGCGCGGGGCCCGGCACGGCTGCGCACCGAGCACCGACGGCCCGGGGACGCCTCGTCGCCGCCCGCCGACCTCGTCGCGCTCGTGCGGGGCCGCGTCCGTGAGCAGCCGCTCGCTCCCGTCGTCGAGCTCGTCACCGACCGCTCGACGACCCGCCTGGTCGCCGACGACGGCACCGTGCTCGCCGAGGTCGCGGACGACGTCGTCACCGTGCACCCGGTCGGCGGTGACGACACCGCCGTCCGCACGTGGCGGGAGTGGGAGGTCGAGGCGGTCGCCGGCGACGAGGTGCTCGTCGAGGCGGTGGGGGCGGTGCTCGCGTCGGCGGGCGGCACGGTCCGGGCTGCGTCCAAGGTCCGGCGGGCGCTCGGCGACGCGGTCCCGGACCCGCCCTCCACCGAGCCGCGCGACGGGTCCGCGGGCGAGGCGGTCCGTGCCGCGCTCGCCCGGCACGTCGCACGCCTGCTCGCGGCGGACGTGGGCCTGCGGCTCGGCGACGACGAGGCGGTGCACGACGCCCGCGTCGCCGTGCGCCGGCTGCGCGCGGCGCTCGCCGTCTACCGGCCGGTCGTCGACCGCGCGGTCACCGACCCGGTGCGCGACCGGCTGCGCCACGTGGGGCACGTGCTGGGCGCGGCGCGCGACGCGCACGTCGAGCGGGCGGTCCTGGCCGAGCGCCTGGACGCCGAGCCGGTCGAGCTGGTCCTCGGACCCGTCGCCGCACGGGTGGCCGGCGACCGGTCCGCGGCGCACGCCGAGGCGCTGCAGGAGGTCGCGGCGCTCCTCGACGACCCCGAGCACCTGGCGCTGCTGGCCCTGCTCGAGTCGTGGTCGGTCGACCTGCCCCGCGGCCCGCGCGCCGGGGAGCCCGCGCAGGTCGTGGTCCCGCGGCGTGCGCGGCGCGCGTGGCGCCGGCTCGAACGCCTCGCCGCGTCGGTGCCCCGGGGCGAGGGCCGTGACGACGCGTGGCACGAGGTCCGCAAGGCGGCCCGCCGGGCCCGGTACGCGAGCGAGGTCGCCCAGCCCGTGGTCGGCTCGCCGGCCCGCCGCAGCGCGCGCCGCGCACGCGACCTGCAGGACGTCCTGGGCGACCGCAACGACACCGTGGTCCGGCGTGCGACGCTGCGCCGGCTCGGCGTCGAGGCGCACCTGGACGGCGAGAACGCGTTCACCTACGGGCGGCTGCACGCGCTCGAGCAGTGCGCCGCCGAGCGGGCGGACGCACGCGCCGCGACCGTGCTGCAGCGGGCTGTCGCGCGCGGGCACCGGCGCTGGGCGTCCTGAGCGGCGCACCGGTGCCGGGGTGCCGCGGGGTCAGGCCGCGGCGCTGACCCGCACGACGTTGCGCCACGGGTCCTCGAACAGCAGCGTCGACCCGTCGTCCGCGGGCCGCACCCCGGCGTGCCGGACGCGCTCGACGAGCGCGCCGAGGTCGTCCGTGGTGGGCACCGTGATCCGCACCTCGCCGAGCCCGAGCGCGGAGGCGCGGGGACCGGCACCGGCGCTGTTCCACGTGTTCATCGCGAGGTGGTGGTGGTAGCCGCCCGCGGAGACGAACAGGGCGCCGTGCCACTCCGCCATGACGTCGAAGCCCAGGGCGTCGACGTAGAACGCGCGCGCGGACGGGACGTCGCCCACGGACAGGTGCACGTGCCCGACCACCGCGTCGCCTGCGCCCGGCTGCTCGGCCGCCTGCTCGGAGAGGTGCTCGGCGAGGAAGCCGTTCGGGTCGAGGCGCAGCGAGTCCATGACGACGCCGCCCTCGGCGGTGCGCTGCCACTGGTCACGGCTGCGGTCCCAGTAGAGCTCGACGCCGTTGCCCTCGGGGTCGGTGAGGTAGAACGCGAGCGAGACGAGGTGGTCGGCCGAGCCGACGTAGGACTCGGGCGCGTGCCGGGCGACGGACGCGAGGGTCGCCGCGAGGCCGGTCCGGTCGTCGAACAGGATCGCGGTGTGGAACAGGCCCGCGGAGCCGCGCCGGGCGGGCGGCAGGTCGGGCGTGTGGCGCAGCACGACGAGCGGCGTGCCGCCACGGCCGAGCGTGACGACGTCGGCCCGGGGGGCGCCGAACCGCTCGCCGGGGTCGGTGAGCACATCGAGCGCGAGCGTGTCGCGGTAGAAGCGCAGCTGGCGGTCGAGGTCGCCGACGAGGAGCGTGACGGCGTCCATCCCCGTCCCGGCCGCGATGGCGTCGTGCGGCGAGCGGTCGAGCGGGCGGGCGGGTGCCCCGTGGCCGGGGACGGGAGCGGTGGGCATGGCGGACCTCCTGGACGGGATGCCTCCTAGAATAGTTGACGGTTCAACTTTGTTCCCGATCCCGGCGTCTGCGCCCGGCCCGGCACCCCGGCGCGTCGCGTCAGCCCGGACCGTCCTGCCCCGCCAGGTGGTTGTGCCCGAGCCCCGTGAGGAACCGCGGCCCCGCCGTCGCGAGCTCCTGCGCCCACCGCGCCGCCCACCCGCCGAACGGGCGCACCGCGAGCCCGTCGTTCGCGAACCGCGCGTCGACCGTCACCTCGGTCGTGCAGAACGCCGGCACGACCAGGTCCGTCACGGGTCCGCCACGCTCGACCTCGGCGACCACGAGCGGCGCGTTGCCGCCGGCGAACACGTCGATCACCCAGCCGTCCGTGCCGAGCCACGCCGAGTGCCGCAGCTTCGCGACCCGAGCCGGCGCCCGGCGGACCAGCTCGACCGCGACGAGCGGGTCCAGCTCCCTCTCCGCCTCGTACCGCGTGCCCTCGACCATGGGGCCCTTCACGGTGATCGCGCAGAAGTCCACCGCGCCGACGTGCGCCTCCAGGAGCGCGAGCTCGTCGAGCGCCGGGTCCACGCCCGCCACGCCCGTCGCTTGCGCCCGCACCCGCACCGCGAACCCGTCCTGCGCGAGCAGGTAGCTCTGCACGATGAGCGTCGGCGACGCCTCCAGCAGCTCCGTCGGCACGTGCTCGACGAAGAACCGCCGCTCGAACTCGAAGTCGCCGTACCCGGTGTCGCTCATCGGCCCGACCGCCCCGCACCGCGCGGCCCGTTGGTGTGCATGCCCCGAGCGTAGCCAGCCACGCCGGGCCCGCGGCGGACGCCCACCGCACGTAGAGCGGCCTGTGTGAGACCCTGGAGTCATCCCTGGGCAGTGCGACACCCGCACGCCCCGCGTCGTGGAGGCCCCCGGTCCATCCTGCGGCGGCCCCACGACCCTCCCCCGAGAGGCTTTCCCTGTGACCACCTTCGCCGATCTCGGCGTGCCCGCCGTGCTCGTCCGCGCCCTCGCGGCCGACGGCATCACGGCCCCGTTCCCCATCCAGACCGCCACGCTGCCCGACGCGCTGGCCGGCACCGACGTCCTCGGCCGCGGCCGGACCGGCTCCGGCAAGACGCTGGCGTTCGCGATCCCGCTCGTCGCCCGCACCGCAGCCGCCCGGGCGAGCACCGCCCCGGCACGTCCCCGCGCGCTCGTCCTGGCCCCCACGCGCGAGCTCGCGAGCCAGATCGACGCCACGATCGCGCCGCTCGCCGCGGCCGTCGGCCTGCGCAGCACCACCGTCTTCGGCGGCGTCGCGCAGTCCCGCCAGGTCACCGCGCTGCGGGCCGGCGCGGACATCGTCGTCGCCTGCCCCGGTCGGCTGGAGGACCTGCTGCAGCAGCGCCTCGTGAGCCTCGACGACGTCGCCATCACCGTGCTCGACGAGGCCGACCACATGGCCGACCTCGGCTTCCTGCCGGTGGTGCGGCGGCTGCTCGACCGCACGCCGCGCGACGGCCAGCGCCTGCTGTTCTCCGCGACGCTGGACAACGGCGTCGACGTCCTCGTCAAGCGGTACCTCACGACGCCGGTCGAGCACTCGGTGGACAGCGCCGCCTCGCCCGTCACCGCCATGACGCACCACCTGCTCGAGGTGTCCGACGTCGAGGTGAAGAAGGCCGTGGTGCGCGCGCTCGCGTCCGGCACCGGCCGCCGGGTGCTGTTCACGCGCACCAAGCACCAGGCGAAGAAGCTCGCCAAGCAGCTCACGGCCGACGGCATCCCGTCCGTCGACCTGCACGGCAACCTCGGGCAGGGCGCGCGCGAGCGCAACCTCGAGGCGTTCTCGTCGGGCGCCGTGCGCGTCCTGGTCGCGACCGACATCGCGGCGCGCGGCATCCACGTCGACGACGTCGGCCTCGTGGTGCACGTCGACCCGCCGGCCGAGCACAAGGCGTACCTGCACCGCTCGGGCCGCACCGCGCGTGCCGGCGCCGGCGGCGACGTCGTCACGCTCGTGCTGCCCGAGCAGCGCGGTGACGTCCGGGCGCTGACCCGGGCGGCCAAGATCACCGCGCAGCCGCGTCCCGTCACCCCCGGCGACGCGCACCTCGCGCGCCTCGTCGGCGAGGTCGCGGACCACGTCACGCCCGCCCCGCCCGCGCCTGCGGGCCGCCCCGCGCAGAGCCGTCCCGCACGCACGGGCGCCGCGTCGCGCACCGCCGGCACGGCCCGCAGCAACGGCGCCGCCCGCGGCGGCCGCGCAGCCGGCGGCCAGGCGCAGGCCGGCCCCACGGCGTCGCAGGCCGGTCGCGCGGGAGGCCGCGCCACCGCCGGATCGCGCACCGCCGCGCAGGGGTCGGCCCGTCGCGGTGCCACCGGGCGCACCGCGCAGGGCGGCTCCGCCGCCACGGGCCGCACGTCGGGCGCGGGCGGCACGGGCGCAGCGCGTCCCGCCGTCTGGACGACCTCGACGCCGGCCCCCGCCGCCGAGGGCACGCGCGGCCGGCGCCGCGGAGGCCGCGGCCGCGCCCGTCGGGACGCCGGGGCACCGACCACCGACTGACCCGTCGACCAGCGGCGACGCGGACCCGGGCCTGGCGCCGGGGCGTGCGAGCGGCCCATGATGGGCCACGACCACCCCCGGCACCCCGGAGCGACGATGGCACCCGCACCCGTGCACGTCCCGACCCCCGCGGCACCGTCCGCGCCGACCCGCTGATGGCGATCGTCTCGCGCGGCTTCCGCGGCCGCCGGACCGCCGACCCCCGGCTGCCCCCGGGGCAGTACCTCGAGCACGGCTTCCCCGTCCTGTCCGCCGGGCCGACGCCGCGCACCGACCTCGCGACCTGGACGTTCTCGATCGACGGCCCGCAGGGCCCGCGCGCGACGTGGACGTGGGACGAGCTCACGGCGCTGCCCGCCGAGGACGTCGTGCGCGACATCCACTGCGTCACCAAGTGGACGAAGCTCGACACGTCCTGGCGCGGCGTCTCGCTCGACCGGCTGCTCGACGCCGTCGAGGTCGACCCGGCCGAGCAGTACGCGCTCGCGCACTGCGACGGCGGCTACACGACGAACGTGCCGCTGGCCGACCTGCGCGACGGCAAGGCGTGGATCGCCTACCAGTACGACGGCGCACCGCTCGCGCCCGAGCACGGCGGCCCCGCGCGGCTGCTGGTGCCGCACCTGTACTTCTGGAAGTCCGCGAAGTGGGTCCGGCGCATCGAGCTGCTCACGTCCGACGAGTGGGGCTTCTGGGAGCGGCTCGGCTACCACGAGCACGGGGACCCGTGGAAGGAGCAGCGGTATTGGGGCGACTGACGCAGGAGCCGGCCCCCGACGGGGACGCGCTCGACGAGGTCGCTCCGACCTCCCCGGACGACGTCCCGTACCACCTGCCCTGGCGCGTCGCGACGCTCGTCGCCCGGCGCGAGGAGACCCCGACGGCCGTGACGCTCGAGCTCGACGTGCCCGGGTGGCGCGGCGCGATGGCGGGCCAGCACGTCGACGTTCGGCTCACGGCCGAGGACGGCTACTCGACGCAGCGCTCGTACTCGCTCGCGTCGGCGGGCACGCTCGGCCTCCCAGGCGGGACGGCGGCTGGCGACGACGGCGCGCGCATCGCGCTGACCGTGCAGGTCGTGGCCGACGGCGAGGTGTCCCCCTACCTCACGCAGGACCTGGAGGTCGGCGACCAGATCGAGCTGCGCGGCCCGGTCGGCGCCTGGTTCGTGTGGCACGCGACCGACCCGCACCCGGTCCAGCTCGTCGCGGGCGGGTCCGGGCTCGTGCCGCTCATGTCGATGCTGCGCACGCGTCGCCGCGCGCGGTCGGTCGCGCCGTTCCGGCTGCTCGTCTCGGCACGCACGCCGCTCGACGCGATCTACTCCGCCGAGCTCGACGACCTCGCCGCCGACCCCGGGGTGGACGTGACGCGCGTGTGGACGCGCCGGGCGCCCGCGGGGTGGACGGGAAGGGTCGGCAGGGTCGACGCGACGACCCTCGCGGCGGCGTGCGTGCCGCCGGACCAGCGGCCGCACGTGTACGTGTGCGGGCCGACGCCGTTCGTGGAGACGGTCGCCGACCTGCTCGTCGACCTGGGCCACGACCCCGAGCGGGTCCGCACGGAGCGCTTCGGCCCGACCGGTCCGTGACGGTCGCCGCGGGGCCGCCACCCGGCGGGTCGCGGGCGACGACGCGTCAGCCTGCGGCGGGCTCCGCAGCGGCCGCCAGCTCGGCGGGCAGGCCGCACGCCGTCAGGTGCTCGACGCCGAACCACACGGTCGCGTGCGTGATCGCCTCGGCCCCCAGGTCGAGCACCGCGAGCTGGAACGCCCGGTGCACGCCGTCGTCGCCGCGCAGGTACACGCCGAAGGCGGGCTGACCGTTGGCGGCCGTCGGCAGCAGGCGCATCGCTCCCGGCCCCTTCGCCGGGCACCACGTGCCGATGAGCGCGGCCACGTCGGCCCGTCCGCGGTACCACTGCGGGTAGGGCGGCATCTCCCACACGACGTCCTGCGTCATGAGGGCGACGATCCCGTCGATGTCGTAGGACTCGAAGGCGTCGACGTACGCGTCGAGCAGCCGCCGGCGCCGCTCGTCGTCCAGGCTGTCCTGCCGGTCGGGGTCCCGGCGGCCGACGTGCGCGCGCGCCCGCTGGAGGGTCGAGTTCACGCCGGCGACGGTCAGGCCCAGCGCCTGCGCCGTCTCCGCCGCGCTCCACTCCAGCACGTCCCGCAGCAGCAGCACCGCCCGCTGCTGCGCGGTCAGGTGCTGCAGCGCGGCGACGAAGGCGAGCCGCACGCTGTCCCGGGTCACCGCCTCCGCCGCCGGGTCGCTCGGCGGACCGGACCACACGACGGCGTCGGGCAGCGGCTCGAGCCACGCGACGCTGCGCTCGGGCAGCGGCTCGTGCGCCGGGTCGGCGGCGGGCGCGCCGAGCCCCGTGGGCAGCGGGCGGCGGGAGCGGCCCTCGAGGTGCGTGAGGCACGTGTTGGTGGCGATGCGGTACATCCACGTCCGGACCGACGAGCGCGCCTCGAACCGGTCGATCGCCCGCCAGGCCCGCAGGTACGTCTCCTGCAACGCGTCCTCGGCGTCGTGCAGCGACCCCGTCATGCGGTAGCAGTGGGCGAGCAGCTCGCGGCGCAGCGGCTCGACGAGCGTCGTGAAGTCCTGCTCGGTGGTGGTGGCGGTCACGTCTCGACGGTAGCGAGCACCGCCGACACGGGCGACCCCCTCCTGCGAGACTGCCCCGCATGCCGCACACGCCGCCCGGCCGCTACTCCCCCGACGACCACCTCGGCCACCGGACGCTGCTGGTCGCCGCCGCGTACGTCGTGCTGCGGCGCGGCGACGAGGTGCTGCTGCAGCTGCGCCGCGGCACGGGCTACCGCGACGGGCACTGGGCCGTCCTCGCGGGCCACGTCGACCCCGGCGAGTCGGTGCACGAGGCCGCCGTCCGGGAGGCGGCCGAGGAGGCGGGCGTCGGCGTGCGCGTCGAGGACCTGCGTCCGCTGACGACGCTGCACCGGTTCGAGCGGGGCGGCCCGGCCGTCGAGCAGCGCGTCGACGTGTTCTTCGAGGTCGACGTGTGGACCGGCGCGCCCGAGCACCGCGAGGCGGACCGGGCCGAGCGCATGGGCTGGTTCCCGCTCGCCGGCCTCCCGGAACCCGTCGTCCCGCACGAGCGGATCGTGCTCGACGCCCTCGCGCGCGGCGAGCACCTGCCCGCGGTGCTGTCGCTGCCGTCCTGACCGGTCCGCTCCACGGAGCGGACCGGCCCGACGGACGTCGGCGTCAGCCGGTGTTCTGCACGCCCGCGGCGACACCGTTCACGGTGAGCAGCAGGAGCCGGCGCAGGTCGTCGGCCCGCTCGGGGGCGTCGCCCGTGCGCAGTCCGCGCAGCGCACGCAGCTGGAGCAGGGACAGCGCGTCGACGTACGGGCTGCGCAGCTGCACGGCGCGCCCGAGGATCCGGCGGCGCGACAGGACCGCGTCGCTGTCGGTGATCGCGAGCACGGACCGGCGGGTCAGCGACATCTCCGTGAGCACCCGCTCGGCCAGGTCCGGACGGTCGCCGAGCGCGAGGTAGCGGGCCGCGATCCGCTCGTCCGTCTTGGCGAGCGACATCTCGACGTTGTCGATCATCGTCGTGAACAGCGGCCACTGCGCGTAGGCGTCCCGCAGCTCGTCGAGGTCGCCCACGGCGTCGAGCGCCGACCCCAGGCCGTACCAGCCGGCGAGGTTGATGCGGGCCTGCGACCAGGAGAAGACCCAGGGGATCGCCCGCAGGTCGTCGAGCGACGACACGGACAGGCCGCGCCGCGCGGGCCGCGAGCCGATCGGCAGCAGCCCGACCTCCTCGAGCGGGGTCACCTGCGCGAACCACTGCGGGAAGCCGTCGGCGCGCACGAGCTCGTGGAACCGCGTGCGCGACGCCTCGTCGAGCTGGCGGGCCAGGCCCGCGAACCGCTCGGTGGCCGCCGCGTTGCGCCGCTCGACCGACGGCGTGCCCGCGAGCAGCGTCGCCGCGACGACCTGCTCGATGTGCCGCGCCGCGATGACGGGGTCGCCGTAGCGGGCGAAGATGACCTCGCCCTGCTCGGTGAGCTTGAACCGCCCGTCGACCGAGCCCGGCGGCTGCGCGAGGACCGCGCGGTTGGCCGGGCCGCCGCCGCGGCCGAGCGCTCCGCCGCGCCCGTGGAACAGCGTGAGCTGGATGTCGTGCTCGCGCGCCCACTCGGTGATGCGGCGCTGCGCGGCGTCGAGCGCGAGCGTCGCGGAGACCGGGCCGACGTCCTTCGAGGAGTCCGAGTACCCGAGCATGACCTCGACGCGGCGGCCGTTGTCCGCCAGGCGACGCTGCACCTGCGGGAGCGTCAGCGCCTCCTCGAGGATGTCGACGCTCGCCTCGAGGTCCGCGAACGTCTCGAACAGCGGCACCGCGTCGATGACGGGCACCTCGTCCGGACCGCCGTACGCGAGCTCCGCGAGCTGGTAGACCGCCGCGAGGTGCTGCGCGGACTGCGTGAACGACACGATGTAGCGGCGCGCCGCGTCCTGCCCGAACCGCCGCTGCACGGCCCCGAGCGCGCGGAACGTGTCGAGCACCTCGAGCGTCCGGGGCTGGAGCTCGCCGTCGACGCCGTGCTCGGCGATGTCCGCGAGCGCGGCCTCGTGCACCTGCGAGTGCTGCCGGACCTCGAGCTCCGCGAGGTGGAAGCCGAACGTCCGGACCTGCCAGAGCAGGCGCTGCAGGTCGCCGTACGCCGACCGCGTCGCGCCGGCCTCGACGAGCGAGCGCTGCACCACGAGCAGGTCGGCCTCGAGCTCGTCGGGCGTCGCGTACGCGAGGTCCGCGTCGCGCCGCCGTGTGGCGGCGATGCGCTCGGTGACGACCTGCAGCACGCGGCGGTGCGGCTCGTTCGGGGCGTCGCTCGCGGCCTGCGCGGCCAGCTGCTCCGCGATGCCGCGCTGGCGCTGCCACAGCGCGCTGAGCTCCTGCGACGGCGGCGTGGTGTCGCTCCCGAGGGTCAGGCCGTTGGCGGTGCGCCGCGCGGTCGTCTCGAGGGCCTTCAGCGCGTGCTCCGACGCGAGCAGCGCCGCCGCCCTCGTGACCTCGGCGGTGACGTTGGGGTTGCCGTCCCGGTCGCCGCCGATCCACGTGCCGAGCCGCGCGAACGGGCGCACCGCGGGGGCGCGCGTCCCCGCGTCGTCGCCGAGCAGCCAGTCGTCGAGGCGGCGGTACACCGCGGGCAGGACATCGCTCAGCGTCGAGTCGAAGACGTTGAGGACCGTGCGCACCTCGTCGAGGACGGTCGGCTTCTCCTGGCGCAACGGCGCGGTGCGCCACAGGGTGTCGATCTCGGCCAGCAGACGGCGGTCGTTCTCGGCGATCGACATGCCGCCGCGGCTGCGGATGTCCCGCTCGCCGACGAGCTCCGCGATGCGGCGGATGGCGTTGGAGACCGCGCGCCGCCGGGCCTCGGTGGGGTGCGCCGTGAAGACGGGGCGGAACTCGAGCTCCTGCACGCGCTGCAGCGCCACGTCGGTGCCGAGCTCCTCGCGCGCCCGCTCGACCGCGGCGGGCAGCGAGTCGTCCGGGGCGAGGTCGTGCGGCTGGAGGCTCGCCTCGCGCTCGCGCAGCACGCGGATGCGGTGGTACTCCTCCGCGGTGTTGGCGAGGTGGAAGTAGCAGGTGAACGCGCGCGCGACCTGCTCGGCGCGCTCGAGCGAGAACCCGGCGACGAGCGCCTCGGCCTGCTCGAGGGCGTCGCCGTCCTGCTCGTCGTGCGCGCGGATCGCGAGCTCGCGCAGCTGCTCGACGTCGTCGAGGAGGTCCTGGCCGACGGACTCGCGCAGGACCCGGCCGAGGAACTCGCCGAGCACGCGGACGTCGTTCCGCAGGGGCTCGGGGACCTCGTGGCGGGCCAGGCCGCGACGGACGTCGCGCGGGGGCAGCGGTGCAGTCACCGGGCCAAAATAGGCCACGTCGGCCGCATCCGGGCCCACGGTCCAGGCGCTGGGCAGCCGCGACGGGCTCAGCCGGCGTCGCCGGCGGGGTCCGGGCCGGACGCCGAGCAGAGGTCGGCCACGGTGCCGTCCACCTCCGAGGCGAAGTCGACGCGCCCGTCGGGGCCGGCGGCGCGCATCGCACCGGCGGGGATGCGGAGCTCGGGCACCTCGGTGCGCGCGTCGCTGAACGCAGAACCGTCGCGGAACGTCACGGCCCCCGTCCACAGCGGGTCCGCGCCGGGTGCCGTGAGGGTGGCGCGCAGCACCGTGCCGTCGGCGGGCGGCCGGTCGGCATCGACCTCCCACGCGACGGTGCTGGACGGCTGGGCCGCGGCGGGCCGTCGCAGGCCGAGCCGGGAGACGGTGACCTCGCCCGGCACCCGCAGCGACACCGCGAGGAGGCCGGACGGGTCGGGCGCCGGGAACGAGCACGTGACGGTGACCGCGCCTTCCTCGGCGACGCTCGGCGCGCCCGCGAGCACGAGCGCGAACGCGCAGGCCGCGCCGCTGATCGCCCGCACGGGGAGGAACAGCCGGTCCCGCACGACGACCGTCCGGGTCAGGGAGTCGGCGAAGGTCTGCCGGCGCGGGTGCCACAGCGGACGCAGCCAGCCGACGAGCAGCACCCAGTCCAGCACGTGCGCGGCCTCGCGCAGCACGGTGCGGACGAGTCCTGCGGGCCGGGCGTCGTCGTCACGCTCGACCCGTACGCCCGCGACGGCCTTGCCCGGCGTCGACCCGGTCAGGGCCTGCAGCAGGAGGATCGCGACGACGGCGCCGCACGTCCACCACGAGAACAGCCCCGCGGGCTCGAGCCCGTCGACGGGCGACAGCACCGGGGGGACGAGCCGCGCGGGCACGGGGATCGCCGAGCCGGTGGCGAGCCACGCGACGGCGGCGACGAGCGCCCCGTCGAGGACGGCCGCGAGCGCGCGCCGCCACCAGGCGGCCCACGGCCGGTCGGGCGCGCCGTCCGGGGCCTGCGGGACGGCGTCCAGGACCTGCGCGAGTGTCATGAGCGCAGCGTGGCAGGTCGGCGCCCCGAGCGGGGCCGGTTTGGCTCGCGTGCGTCGCTCGTCCTGCGAGACGACGGTGGCGACGTCGATGCAACCGTGGTTACGTCACCCCGTGCCCTCCGAGTGGATCCTGCTGAGCTACCGGCTGCCCCGCGAGCCGTCGACGCCGCGCATCGCGCTGTGGCGCCGCCTGCGCCGGCTCGGCGTCGCGCAGGTCTCCGACGGGCTCGTCGCCCTGCCGTCCGACGCGCGCACCCGGGAACAGCTCGAGTGGGCCGCCGACCACGTCGTCGACCACGGCGGCGAGGCGAGCCTGTGGACCGCCCGGCCCGCGACCGACGGCCAGGAGCGTGCGCTCGCCGAGCAGATGTCCTCCCAGCGCGCGCAGGAGTACCGGGAGGTCGCCGGCGAGGCACGCACCGCGCTCCACGACGACCCTGCCGACGCGCGACGCGCGCTCCTGCGGCTGCGCCGACGCCACCGGGAGGTCGCGCGCCGGGACTTCTTCCCGCCGGCGGCGCGCGACGAGGCCGCTGCCTCGCTCCGCGCGCTCGAGGCCCACGTGGCCGGCCGGCCGGCCACGTCCGGGGCGACGGCTACCGCGCTCGCGCGGCCCGGGACCACGGCGGCGGCGCGATGAGGTGGGCGACGCGCCGTGGCGTGCACGTCGACCGGGCGGCGTGCGCGTGGCTGATCCGGCGGCACGTGGACCCGGATGCCGAGTTCGTGTTCGTCGACGACCCGGCCGACGTGCCCCACGACGCGACCCCGTTCGACCTGCGGGGCGTCGAGCTCGGGCACCGCGACGGCCGGTGCAGCTTCGAGTCCGTCCTGCTGCGGTACGGGCTCGACACCGACCCCGTCCTGAGCCGGATCGGCGAGATCGTGCACGCCGCCGACCTCGACGACGACCGGTTCGACGCACCCGAGGCACCGGGGCTCGACGTGCTGCTGCGCGGCCTGTCGATGACGGGCGACGACGAGCGGACGCTGGCCGTGTCGGGCCCGCTGCTCGACGGCCTCGCCGAGTACGTCCGGCGCTCCTACCTGCTCGGCCGCGAGCCCGCCTGACCCGCCCCACCCCTCCCGACGACCCGGAGACCGCACCCTCATGACCTCGTCCGAGACCAGCACTCCCCCGGCCACCGCCGGCGGGGGCGACCTCGTCCCGTTCCGCACCGCGGTCCGGGCGTGGTTCGCGATCTCCTGGCAGACGTTCGGCGGCCCTGCGGGCCAGATCGCCGTCATGCAGCGCACGCTCGTCGACGAGAAGGGGTGGATCGGGCAGCGCCGGTTCCTGCACGCCCTCAACTACTGCATGCTGCTGCCCGGCCCCGAGGCGCAGCAGCTCGCCGTCTACACGGGCTGGCTGCTCAACGGCACGCGCGGCGGGATCGTCGCGGGCGGCCTGTTCGTGCTGCCGGGGATGCTCGCGCTGCTCCTGCTGTCGGCGCTCTACGTCGCCTTCGGCGAGACGACCGTGGTCGGGTCGGTGTTCGCCGGCCTCGCGCCCGCCGTCCTCGCGATCGTGCTGCAGGCGGTCGTCCGCGTGGGCCGCCGCGCGCTGCACGGCGTCGCGCTCGTGCTGCTCGCCGTCGCGTCGTTCGTCGCCCTGTCGTTCTTCGCGGTGCCCTTCCCGGTCGTGGTGCTCGCCGCCGGGCTGCTGGGCTGGCTGCTGCACCGCGTGGCACCGCACCTGATCGCGGCACCGCCCGCGCACGCCTCGGGCCCGGAGGGCCGCACCCCCCTCATCCCCGACGACGCGCTGCACAGCGAGCGCCCCTCGGGCCGCCGCACGCTGCGCGTGCTCGTGCTGGGGCTGCTCGTCTGGGGCCTGCCGCTGCTCGCGGTGGTGCTGCTCACCGGTGCGGGCAGCACGCTCACGCAGCAGGGTCTGTTCTTCTCGGGCACGGCCGTCGTGACGTTCGGCGGCGCCTACGCCGTGCTGGCGTACGTCGCGCAGCGCGCGGTCGAGGACTACGGCTGGGTCACGCCCGGCGAGATGACGCGCGGCCTCGCGCTGGCCGAGACGACGCCCGGGCCGCTCATCATGGTCGTGCAGTTCGTCGCGTTCCTCGGGGCGTACCGGGACCCGGGCGGCATCGACCCGTGGGTCGCGGCGGTCGTCGGTGCGCTGCTGACCACGTGGGTCACGTTCGTCCCGTCGTTCCTGTTCATCTTCCTGGGCGCGCCCTACGTCGAGCGGCTGCGCAGCAACCGCGGGCTCAGCGCGGCGCTGACGGCCGTGACGGCCGCCGTCGTCGGGGTCATCGCGAACCTCGCGCTCTACTTCACGACGCACACGCTGTTCGCGGGGACGACGCCGACGACGTGGGGGCCGCTGCACCTCGACGTGCCCGACCCCACGACGCTGCAGCCCGCGGCGCTCGCGATCGCCCTGGTCGGCGGCGTGCTCGTGTTCGCACTGCGCTGGTCCGTGCTGCGCACGCTCGCGGTGTGCGCCGCGCTCGGCCTCGTCCTGACCGGCCTGCTCTGACGGGGGCCCGGCTCAGGCCGCCGGTCGCGCCGCACGCAGGTGCGCCGCGACGACCGCCACGTCGTCGTCGGCGTCGCCGTCGAGCATCGTCGCGACGACCTCGTCGACGACCCGCTCCAGGTCGCCGCGGTCGTCGCTCAGGGGGTGGCGCGCGACGGCGTCCTGCAGCGCCTGGCGCAGGCGCTCGATGCCCACCCGCAGGTGCTCGCCGCGGCGCTCGACGAGGCCGTCGGAGTACAGCAGCAGGACGCTGCCCGGCTCGGGCTCGACCTGCCGCTCGGGCCGCTCCCGCCCGGCGAGCAGCCCGAGCAGCGGCCCGTTCCCGCCGCCGTCGAGGACCTCGACGTGCCCGTCGGCCGAGGCGAGCAGCGGAGGCGGGTGCCCCGCGCTCGACCAGCGCAGCCGCGTGCGCCCGGACCCGTCGTCCGGGACGGGCCGCTCGAGCCGCGCCACGAGCGCCGTCGCCATGGTGTCGACGCGCAACCCGCGCATCGCGGTGTCGAGCTCCTCGAGCAGCGCGCCCGGCGCGCTCGCGGACGCGTACCCGATGCCGCGCAGCAGGGTCCGGACCTGGCTCATCGCCGCGGCCGCCTGCGTGTCGTGCCCGACGACGTCGCCCACGACGAGCACGGTCGCGCCGTCGCGCTGCAGGAACGCGTCGTACCAGTCGCCGCCGACCTGGGCGGCCCGGGACGCGGGCAGGTAGCGGACCGCGACGTCCAGGTGCTCGGGCTCGACCGGCTCGGTGAGCAGGGCCCGCTGCAGCGACTCGGCGATGTGCCGCTGCTCCTCGTACAGCCGCGCGTTGTCGAGCGCGAGCCCGGCCCGGTCCGCGAGCTGGACGACGGTCGTGAGGTCCTCGGGCGACAGCCGCTCCCGCTCCGCGTCGTGGAACAGCGTCATGGCGCCGACCGTCCGCCCGCGGGCGCGCAGCGGCACCGCGTACGCGGTCTGCGGCGCGAGCTCGCGCAGGACGTCGACGGCCTCGCCGGTCAGCACCCCCGTGATCTCCCGCGTCGCGTCCGGCACCTCGACGACCTCCCCGGTGCGCAGCGCGCGGTGCAGGTACGACGTGGGCGACAGCGCGTGCAGGCGCAGCCGCGCGTACCGGGCGACGGTGTCCCGGCCCGCGGGGTCCGCGTGCCAGCTCCCGATGTCCCGCAGGTGGCGCTGGTCGGTCGACAGCGTGACGAGGCACCACGACGCGAGCGTGGGCACGAGGTGCCGGGCCAGCCGCGCGACGGCGTCCTCGGTGTCGAGCGTCGACGCGAGGTCGTCGCTCACCTCCCCGAGCAGCTGCAGCCGGTCCTGCGAGCGCCGGCGCTGCGTGCAGTCCGAGAAGTACACCGACAGGCCGTCGGCCCCGGGCCACGCGCGCACCTCGTACCAGCGGTCGAGCGGCGCCGGGTAGTACGCCTCGAACGCCCGCGTCGCACCGCTCTCGGCGGCGCCGCGGTAGTGCTCCTCGAACGGCGAGCCGACGGCAGCGGGGAACAGCTCCCAGATCACCCCGCCCAGCAGGTCGGTCCGCGGCCTGCCGAGCAGCTTCTCCGCCTCCGCGTTGACGTACCGGAAGCGCCACTCGTCGTCGAGCAGGAAGAACGCGGCCGACATGGTCTCCAGGACCCGCGAGATCCGCGCGTCGCCGTCGTGCCGGTCCGTCGTGTCGTAGGCCGCGCCGAGCATGCGCACCGCGGTGCCGTCGTCGCCCGCGAGGGCCTTGCCGCGGGCCTGCACCCAGCGCACGCACCCGTCCGGCCGGACCACCCGGTACTCCGCCGTGTACTCGCCGCAGCGTGCGATCGCGGACCCGACCGCCGCCCCGACGCGCGCGACGTCGTCGGGGTGCAGCGCCGCGTTGAAGTCGTCGAGCGACTCGCCGAACTCCGCGCGGGCGATCCCGAAGATCTCGAGGAGCTGGTCGTCCCACTCCAGCCGGCCCGTGCGCAGGTCCCAGTCGAACGAGCCGACCCCGGCAGCCTCGACCGCGAGCATCCAGCGGACCCGCTCGGCCTCCGTGGCCGGGTCGGGCTCGATCGTCAGATCACCGGCCGTCACACGGACCTCCCACAGCGCTCGGCGTGCGCCGCGGCAGGACGTCACTGCGGCCAGCATAGGTGGGCCCGCGCCGCACCCGGGGACACGCCGGGCGGCGGTGGCCGCGGCGCCACCGCACGGGCGACACCACCCGCGCCCGTCCGGCACCGAGCCGTCCGGACCGGTACCGTCGCGGGGTGCACGTGACGGGCGACGCCAACCAGCGCTCGTTCGCGTCCGCCGTGACCTCCCTGGCACGCGCGCGGGCGTGGTCGATGGAGCGGGCCCGCGACGCGGGCGCGCCCAAGCGTGTCGTCGACACGGTGCAGCTCGCGATGAGCGAGGCGTTCACCAACGCGGTCCGGCACGCCCCCGGCGCGCCGACGATCGACGTCCGTGCGGTCCACCGCGACCGCGAGGTGACGTTCGAGGTGCACGACGGCGCCGCGACCGCACCGCAGCGGCAGTCGGGGCGCGCGGGGCTGCCCGGCGGGCACGGCCTGCACATCCTCGACGCGGTGACGTCCGCGTGGGGCTGGCGGCCCGAGCGCGGCGGCGGGAAGGTCGTGTGGTTCACGATCCGCTGGTGACGCGCGGACGCGCGGCGGACGGCGGGCCCTCGTGGGCCGGGGCGTCGCCCTGACGTACTGTCGGGCCAGGACCGGGCGCACCCCCGGTGCCCGCGACCCGGTGGAGGACGCTCGTGCACGACGGGACGGCTGACCGCTCGCTGCTGTCCGACGTGCTCGCCCAGCTCGCGCAGACGCTCGACGCGGAGGTCGCCGTCAGCCGGCTCGCGCGCCTGCTCGTCCCGACGCTCGCCGACTGGTGCCTGGTCACGCTGGTCGACGACGACGAGTCCCGCGCTCCGCGCCGACGGCTGCGCGACGTCGGCTGGTGGCACCACGACCCCGCGCGGCACGCCCTGGTCGCGGAGTACGCCGCGACCAGGATCGCGTCGCTCGCGAGCACGTCCATGCTCATGCGGGCCGTCGACGAGGGCGAGGTCGTGCACGTGCACTCCGACGCGGTCGCGGCCCTGGACCGCGTGCTGCTGCCGGGCCGTGCCCGCGACATCGTCGGGCAGCTGGCCCCGTCGTCGCTCACGGTGGCCCCGCTCCAGGTGCGTGGGCGCACGCTCGGGGCGCTCAGCCTGTTCAACGACGACGGGCGCCCCGCCCTCTCGGCCGCCGAGGTCGCCCTGGTGTCCGAGGTCGCGGCGTCCGCGGCGCTCGCGCTCGACAACGCGCGGCTCTACCGG
Organism: Cellulomonas fimi ATCC 484; assembly: GCF_000212695.1. Taxonomy (NCBI): domain Bacteria; kingdom Bacillati; phylum Actinomycetota; class Actinomycetes; order Micrococcales; family Cellulomonadaceae; genus Cellulomonas; species Cellulomonas fimi. The sequence continues at coordinate 2,662,232 of NC_015514.1, forward strand.
CAGCAGCGCGACGTGGCGTCGACGTTCCAGCGGTCGCTGCTCACCGAGCCGGTGGAGCCGGACCACCTGCAGGTCGTCGTCCGCTACCAGCCGGCCGCGGAGGCCGCTCGGGTGGGCGGCGACTGGTACGACGCGTTCCTGCAGCCCGACGGGGCGACGGTCCTCGTCATCGGGGACGTCGTCGGTCACGACATCGAGGCGGCGGCCCTCATGGCGCAGCTGCGGTCGATGCTGCGGGCCGTCGCCGTGGTCACCCGTGACGGACCGGCCGCGGTGCTGCGGCACCTGGACGCCGCGATCCGGACGCTCCAGCTGCCCGCCATGGCGACGGTGCTGGTCGCGCGCGTGGAGCAGACGTCCGCCGAGCAGGGCGTCGGGCTGACCCGGCTGCGCTGGTCGAGTGCGGGGCACCCGCCGCCGATGGTGCTCGAGCCGGACGGGTCGGTCCGCCGGCTCGACGCACTCACGGGTCCTCTCCTGGGCCTCGACCCGGACCGCGAACGCCGCGAGCACGAGACCGTCCTCACGTGGGGCTCGACGGTGCTGCTGTACACCGACGGTCTCGTCGAGCGCCGCACCCGCTCTCTGCGGCTCGGTCTCGACGAGCTGCGGGACGCGCTCGTCCGGCACGCGGCCCTGGACCTGGACGGGTTGTGCGACGCGCTCCTGGCCGAGCTGCCCGGCGGTCCGGGCGAGGACGACATCGCGCTCGTCGCGGTCCGGCTGCACCCCCAGGACCGTCCGCGCCCTGTCGAGGCGGGACCCCGTCGCGTCCCACCGGGCGTGCCCGGGCCGCGGGAGCTCCCCGGCGGGTGACGCGGTCCGTGCGCCGCGCGCGGGACACGGACCGCGGGGCGGTCGGTCGCGCTCGTCCGGCGGGGCCGCCGGAGGCACCTGTCAGGCGCGGCCGCGTGGGCGGGGCGGCCCGGCGTGCGGTCCATGCCCCGCGTTCCGGCCGAACCGGGCCGTGAACCGGGCCCGGCGCACCGAGGCGTGCCGCCATACGGTCTGCTGCACGACGAGCGTGAGCCACCCCGCCACGGCCATGCCGGTGATGTTGACGACGAGCTGCAGGACGCTGCCGCCGATCTCCTCGGGCAGCCCGAACGCGAGCCCCAGCGCGACGTTGCCGGCGGCGGGGATCGTCGTGACGGAGATGAACACGCCCGTCAGGCCGCCGAGCCGCGACGACGTGAGCGACAGGACGCCGGCCGCACCGGCGATGAGCGCGACGACGATCGACCACCGGTCGGGGCGGTAGATGAAGTCGGTGCCCGGCCGCGGGCCGGACACGTCGTCGAGCGTGACCCACCCTGCGACGCGGAGCAGGAGCGCAGCGGCCGCCGCGAGGGCGATCGCGACGACGAAGCCGACGAGCAGGGCGAGCGCGGCACGGCGCAGCAGCCGCCACCGACGCCGGACGAGCGCGACCCCGAGCGCGGCCACGGCGCCGAACTCCGGCCCGAGGACCATCGCGCCGATGACGACGACCTGCGAGTCGACGATGATCGCGATGCTCGCGAGCATGGTCGCCAGGGTCATGAAGCTGAAGAACGTCCACGTGAGCTCGGTGTCGTCGTAGGCGCGCAGCACCACCTGCGGCCAGACCACCGAGTCGGCGCTCGCCCCGGGCGCGAGCTGCTCGGCCTCCCACCCGGCGCGCGAGACCCACGTCTCGACGGGGACGAGCTCGATCGTGCCGACCTGCTGGACGTCGAGCGCCAGCAGCCGCTCGACGACGTCGTCCGCGGCCTCGCGCGCCACGTCGGCCGTGACGACGTCGCCGTCGGGGCGCAGCGACGTGCCCTGCCCGACGGCGAGCGCCGAGACGGCCGGGTCGTCCCGCAGGACGTCGACGACGGCGCCGGCGAGGGCCGTGGGGACGCTCACGCGCAGCTGCAGCACGGCGCCAGTCTGGCCGTCGCACGGCCCGGGCGGGTCCCGCCACGCGGGACGGCGCAGCGCGCCCGTGCGCGCGGGGCGGTCGCTGCCCGGCGCCCCGGCCGGGATGCGGGCACACTCAGGGGGCATGGGCACGGACGCCGCGTGGGTGCTGCACGTCGACCTCGACCAGTTCGTCGCGGCCGTGGAGGTCCTGCGCCGTCCCGAGCTCGCCGGCAAGCAGGTCGTGGTCGGCGGGCACGGCGACCCGACCGAGCGCGGCGTCGTCTCGACCGCGTCGTACGAGGCCCGCGAGCGCGGGGTGCACTCCGGCATGCCGCTGCGGGTCGCGGCGCGCAAGCTGCCCGACGGCGTGTTCCTCCCGGTCGACGCGGCGGCGTACGAGGCGGCCTCCGAGCGGGTCATGGCGACGCTGCGCTCGCTGGGCGTCGTCGTGGAGGTGCTCGGCTGGGACGAGGCGTTCCTGGGCGCGCGGACCGACGACCCGGAGCTGCTCGCCCGTCGGGCGCAGGAGGCGGTCCTGCGGGCGACGGACCTGCACTGCTCGGTCGGCATCGGGGACAACAAGGTCCGCGCGAAGATCGCGACCGACCTCGGCAAGCCCGCCGGCGTGTTCCGGCTCACGTCCGAGAACTGGTTCGACGTCATGGGCGAGCGCCCGACCATCGCCCTGTGGGGCGTCGGGTCGAAGGTGTCGCGCCGGCTCTCGGCCCTCGGCGTGACGACCGTGCGCGAGCTGGCGGGGTCCCCCGTGGACGCGCTGGTCGCGGAGTTCGGGCCGCGGATGGGCGTCTGGTACCACGAGCTGGGGCACGGCATCGGTCCGGCGGCGGTCGACGACGCTCCGTGGGTGCCGCGCGGGCACAGTCGGGAGACGACGTTCCAGCAGAACCTCACGACGCCCGAGCAGGTCCGCGAGGCCGTCTCGGCGCTGGCCCGCGAGGTCGTCGAGGACGTCGCGCAGGACGGACGCCCGGTGGTGCGGGTCGCGCTCAAGGTGCGGTACGCGCCGTTCGTCACGACCGGCATGAGCCGCAGGCTCCCGGCGCCGACGACGGACGCGGCCGCCGTGCTCGAGGCCGCGGCGGCGCTGGCCGAGCGGGTCGAGGACCGCGAGGTCCGGCTGCTCGGCGTGCGCGCCGAGATGCTCATGCCCCGCGACGGCGACCCGGCCGACCGCACGCCCGTCCGCGGGCGGATCTAGCTCCGCTTCGCCGCCCGGGGGTGCAGCCCGGTCGTCCGCGTATTGTTCTGACCATAAGACTAAGGGTTGCACATGAGGTCCGGATCGTGTCAGGGTGACGCGACCCAGAACCGCGCGGCGACGATGCCCGGCGGCCCGTGGACGGACGGCGGCGCGACGAGGCGACCGCAGATCGGAGTCCCCCTTGAGAGCAGCGACCCGTACGGCGGCCCTCGCGGCCGCCTCCCTGGCAGCCCTGGGCGCGGCAGTCCCCGCCGCCGTCGCCTCCCCCGCGGTCGGTCCCGCCGGCACCGCGGAGTTCCGCGGCGTCAACTGGGCGGACCCGCGCGACAACTACGCCGACGACGAGGTCGTCCCCTCCGGCCTGAGCACGGCCGACGACTACCGCGCCACCTACGCGAAGGCGTCGGCGACGGTCCTCGAGTTCCGCCACGAGCTGCGCGCGAACACCGTGCGCCTGCCGATCAACCCGTCGAGCGTCGGCACCGACTGGTGGGACTCGTACCGAGGTGCGATCGACGCGGCGACCCGGCACGGCTTCAAGGTCGTCCTCAGCTACTGGGAGGCCGACGACGCCAAGGACGGGCGCGCCGACGACCCGGCCGCCTTCGACGCGATGTGGGACACCGTCGTCGACACGTACGAGAACAACCCGAAGGTCTACTTCGAGCTCATGAACGAGCCGTTCGGCTACTCCCTCGACGAGTGGGTCGGCCTGAGCGCGGACTGGCTCGCCGACCACGACGACGTGCCACGCTCCCGCGTGATCGTCTCCGGCACGGGGTACAACGACGACGTCACCGGCGTCGGCGCGGCCCCCGAGCTCGACGGCACGCTGCTGTCCCTGCACTTCTACGGCTTCTGGGCGAACCACACGACCGAGGAGGAGTGGAAGGCCAACCTGCTGCCCCGCCTCGGCGACGTCGGCTGGCGCACGGTGGTCACCGAGGCCGGCTCGCCCATGACGACGGGCCTCAACTACGGCAACCACACGGGCGACGTCTCGACCGCCTACCTGGGCGCCCTGACCGAGGTCGCGCGCGACCAGGGCATCGGGCTCGTCTACTGGCCCGGCCTGCGCACGGGCGACTCCTACACGCTCACGGAGGAGGTCGCGCCCGGCGACCTCGAGGTCACCAACGCCTCCGGGCTGGCCCAGATCCAGTGGGGCTGGGGCCTGCGCAGGCACGAGGCGCTCAACGACCTGCCGCCCGCTCCCCCGGGCGAGCCGCTCGTCAGCGTGCACCACAGCACCGGCGGCGACGTCTGCCTGGACGTCCCGGGCGCGTCGACCGCGGCCGGCACGGTCCTCGGTCTGTGGTGGTGCAACGGCGGCGGCAACCAGTCGTTCGACGCGACCGCGGCCGGCGAGCTGCGGATCTACGGCGACATGTGCGTCGCGCCCGCGGGCGGGACGGCGGCGGGCGGTGCGGGCGTGGCGATCGTCGACTGCACGGGCAGTGCCGAGCAGCGCTGGACGGTCGGCGCGGACGGGACGATCGCGAGCGCGGCCGACCCGACGCTGTGCCTGACGACACCGGCCGACTCGTGGGGCGTCACGCTCGCCGCGTGCGTCGCCGGTGCGACGACGCAGCAGTGGACGCGCGGCTGAGCCGCTGACCCGACGGGGTGGTGGGTCCGGTGCACGGGCCCACCACCCCGTCCGGCGTCGTGCGGGTCAGCGCGTCGGCGTGGCTGCCCCGGCGCCCGGCTTCCCGGCGGCGCCACGGCGGTCCACCGTCTCCGGGCGCTTCTGCCGGGCGAACCGTGCCGGCAGCTCGGGCCCGTCCCACACCTGCACCGCACGCCAGATCGACGCGGCGATGGGCACCGCGAGCACCGCGCCGGTCAGCCCGGCGAGCACCGTGCCGGCGGTCAGGGCGACGAGGATCACGAGCGGATGCAGGCGCAGGGTGCGGCCCATGACGACGGGCTGCAGGAAGTCGCCCTCCACCTGGTTCACGACGACGACGATCGCCACGACGACGAGCGCCTCGACGGGCCCGAGGGCGACGAGCGCGACCAGGGCGGCCAGGATCCCCGCGATGGTGGCGCCGACGAGCGGCACGAACGCGAGGAGGAACACCAGCACGGACAGCGGGACGACGAGCGGGACGCCCACGATCGCGAGCCCGATGCCGATCGCGACCGCGTCGACGGCCGCGATGATCGCCGTGCCGCGCACGTACCCGCCGAGCGTGCTGATGGTGACGACGCCGACACGCTTGCCGCGCTCGTACCGGTGTCCCTCGAACGGCCGCAGGAGGAACTCCCAGATCACCGGCCCGTCCTTGAGGAAGAAGAACAGCACCACGACCATGATGAAGAACCCGGCGACGAAGTCGACGGTCTGCGAGACGCCCGCGATCGCCCCCGACCCGACGGCGTCGGACTGCAGCAACCCGGTCACGGACTCCCGGACGGACTGGAGCTGCTCCTCGCCCACCTCGAACGGCAGGCCCTGCACGTACCGCTGGAGCTCGTCGAACCCCTCGAGCGCCTGGTCGCGCAGCGTCCCCCACTGCCCGACGACCGCGCGGACGACGAGCCACAGCACGCCCGCCAGCACGGCGACGAGCGCGACGAGCGCGATCCACGTCGCGAGCAACGGCGGCACGCCGCGGCGTCGCAGGGCCCCGACCAGGGGCGAGATCGCCGCCGCGAGCACGAGCGCGATGAGCACCGGGATGACGACGAGCGTGAGCTGCGTGACGGCCAGCACCGCGACCGCGACGAGCGCCAGGACGGCCAGCACCTGCACCGACCGTGTGCCCGCACGACCGAGCCCGTCGGACCACAGCCCGGGGGCCCCCCGCGGCGGCTGCGGGGCGACAGGTGGCCTCACGTCGCGCCGTGGGGCGACGTCGCGCGGGCGTCGGGCGAACAGGGCCATCGAGGTCCTCCTCCTGCCAGGGCCGGGGCGGCCGTGGCTCTCGACGCTACGGGGCCTACGCCTGGCCCGCGCGCCCGGGGACGGACGGCTACCGTGACGTCGCACGCGCACGACGCGCCGGGGCGGCCTGCGCCACCGCGCGTGCGGACCGACGAGGAGGCCCGATGTCCGCCGCCTGGAGCACCCGCCACGTCGACCGGCTCGTCCCCGACCTGTCCGGACGCGTCGCCGTGGTCACGGGCGCCAACGGCGGCCTCGGTCGCGCGACCGCCCGCGTGCTGGGGGCGCACGGCGCGCACGTCGTGCTCGCGGCCCGGGACGTCTCCCGGGCGGACGCGGCGCGCGACGCGATCCTCGCCGAGCACCCGGGCGCGTCGCTGGCGACCGTCCGCCTCGACCTCGCGTCGCTCGCGTCGGTCCGGGACGCGGCGGCCGGCATCCTCGCCGACCACCCGCGCGTCGACCTGCTCGTCAACAACGCGGGCGTCATGGCGACCCCGTTCCGGACCACCGAGGACGGGTTCGAGCTGCAGCTCGGCGTCAACCACCTCGGCCACTGGGCCCTCACCGCGCTCCTCGTGCCCGCGCTGCTGCGCGCCCCGGCCGCGCGCGTGGTGAGCGTGACGAGCACGGCGCACCACGGCGGCGCGGTGCTCGACCCCGACGACCTGCTCTGGGCCGACCACTACGACCCGTGGCGCGCCTACTACCGGTCCAAGCTCGCCAACTTCCACTTCGCCCTCGGGCTCCAGCGCGCGTTCGCCGCCGCGGGCGCGCCCGCCGCGAGCCTCCTCGCCCACCCCGGCCTCGCCCGCACCGGCCTGCAGGAGACGACCGTCGCGAACGGCGGCGGCGGACGGTCGGCCGGGTTCTGGCTCGCGATGGTGCACCGCTTCGGCATGTCGGCCGAGGGCGGTGCGGTGCCCCAGCTGCGGGCCGCGACCGACCCGCACGCGCGGGGTGGCGAGCTCTACGCGCCGCGCTGGGTCAACGTCGGTCCCGCGGTCCGTCGCCCGGTGCTGCGCCGCGACGTCGACGCGGGCGTCCGGACGCTGTGGCGCGTCTCGGAGGACCTCACGGGCCTGCCGATGCCCGTCTGAGCGGGCCCGCTCCGCCCTCCGGAGGGGCTGTCCGGGGGTTGTCCGCCGTGCGGCGCCTCGGGGTGACCACCCCCTGTGTTCGGGGGTGGATCCGGTTCTGACCTGCGACGATCCTCGACAGGCTGGACGGGCACCCGACCGACGGGTGCCCGCGCGGGACACGCGCGCCACCGTCCGGAGCTCGCGTTGCCGACAGCCCTGCCGTCCTCCGTCCTGACTGCCCCCGCGACGACCGCCCGGCCGCCCGCGAGCGCCCCCGCACCCCGCGCACCCGTCCCCGCCCGCACCGGCGTGCGCCCGCAGCGCGACCCGTTCGTCGACGGCATCCGCGTCGCCGGCACGCTGCTCGTCGTCGCGCTGCACTGGCTCATGGTCGAGGCGACGTGGGACGGCCACGTGCTGCGCGTCGGCAACGCCCTCGCCCACGGCGACGCCTGGGTGCTCACGTGGCTCCAGCCGCTCCCCCTCCTCTTCTTCGCCGCCGGCGCCGCCGCCCGCTACGACCTGCTCCGCCACCCCGGCCGGCCGGGCTGGCGGTTCGCCGGTGCCCGGCTGCTGCGCATGGCGCGACCGGTCGCGGTCTTCGCCGTCGCGTGGGCCGGGATGCTCGTGCTGCTGCCGCGGCTGGGGGTCCCCGGCGCCGCGGTCGAGCGGGTCGCACGCATCGCACCCCAGCCGCTGTGGTTCCTCGCGGTCCAGCTCGGCCTGCTCGCCGTGACGCCGCTCGCGCTGCGCGTGCTCGCACGGTGGGGCCCGGTCCGGGTCCTGACGGTGCTCGTCGCCCTCCCGCTCGCGGCGGACGTCCTGCGGTTCTCCGACGTCGTGCCGACCGCGGGCCTGGTGAACGTGCTCCTCGTCTGGGCGGTGCCGTACGTCGGCGGGCTCGTCCACGCACAGCGACACGTCCGTGGCGCCACCACCGCCGGCCGCGCCAGGCTCTCCGCGGAGCGGACCGTCCTCGCCCTCCTCGTCGCCGCCGGGCTCGCCGCGACCGTCCTGCTGCTCGCCACCGGCCCCTACCCCGCGTCGCTCATCGGCATGCCCGGCGACGCGATCTCCAACCTCGGACCTCCCACGGCCCCCGTCGTCGGGTTCGCCGTCGCCCAGGTCGCCGCGGCGCTCCTGCTCCGGGACGCGATCGCCCGCTGGGCGTCACGCTCACGGGCGTGCCGGTGGGTCGGGCCCCGCGCGATGGGCCTCTACCTGTGGCACCTGCCGGCGATGTTCGCCGTCGCCGGCGTCGTCCTGCTCGCGGCGGACGGCGGCCTGCCCGAGCCGTGGACCGCCGCCTGGTGGCTGTCCCGCCCGCTGCACCTGACCGCCGCCGCCCTCGTCCTCGCCGCCCTCGTCACGTCCGCGACCCGCGTCGAGCGCCTGCTCACCGCCGGTGCCGGCCGCGCGCGTGCCGGACGCACGACGCGACCGCCTCTCGCACGGAGAGACGGGGCATTCCTTCGCGGCTAGCGTCGCTCCATGACGGACGAACCTCCCCTCGCACCACCGAGAACCTCGGGCATCGCGGCCCTGCGCTCCCGACCCGTGCTGTGGGCGGTCCTGCCGGGCGTCCTGCTCGTGGTCGCAGGGCTCTGGGTGTTCCTCGCCGTGCTCGACGGGGTGCAGGAGAAGGACGACCTGTGGGACCTTGACGAGCCCGTCCTGGACTGGTTGGTCGACCACCGCAGCGCCGGGTGGACGTCCGTCCTGGCAGCCATCACGTTCGTCACCGGGCCGACCGTCCTGCCGATCATCGTGCTGGTCGCCTGCGTGGTGTGGGGCCTGGTGCGCCACGAGTGGTGGCGGCCCGCGCTGCTCGCCGGGGCGATGGTCGCCTCCACGCTCATCAGCCTCGCGATCAAGGGCCTGGTCGCGCGGGAACGCCCGCCCGAGGAGACGATGTTCGTGCCGGGGGCGGAGACGACCGGGTCGTTCCCGTCCGGGCACACCATCGGGACGGCGACGTTCCTCCTGGTCGCCGGCTACCTCGTGTGCAGCCGAACCCCGACGGTCCCGCGGCTCGTGGCGTGGAGCGTGCTGACGGTCGTCGGCACCGCGGTGGTGGCGCTGAGCCGCCTGTACCTCGGCTACCACTTCCTCACGGACGTCGTCGCCGCCATCGCCCTCGCGATCACGGTCCTCGGAGGCGTCCTGGTCGTGGACCGGTTGCACACCCTCCACCGGCAACCCGAGGCGCTGCCCGTGCCGTCCTGACCCGAGACCCCGCGGTCTGCCCGGACGGCAGTGACGACCCGGGCCCGGTGCCGCCCGCGACGTCCGTCGTCACGACGACGAGCTGTCCGGGCAGGTGGTCGGGGCGGGGGCGGCGGACGCCGCTCGACGGCCGGACCGAGACATGTCCCCACACGTTCGAGGCCACGTCCGGCTCCTGTGTCCAGGATCCCGACGTGGCCTCTGACCTGCTACTTCGGTGGAGCTGAGGGGACTCGAACCCCTGACCCCCTGCATGCCATGCAGGTGCGCTACCAGCTGCGCCACAGCCCCGTTCCGAACCCACCGGAGCGGGTCCCACACCCTTGCGGGCGCTCGGAGAGTCTAGGACGAACCCCGGTCGATCTCCTAATCGGGGTCGCGCGTCTCGGCGTCCGCGTCGGACTCGCGCGTGTCCGGACCGGCGTTCCAGTCGGACGACGCGTCCGTGGGGCCGAGGTTGTAGCCCGTCAGACGCCAGGCGGTCCCGCCCTCGTGGGTCGTGGAGGACAGCTCCGCCCAGTGAGCGTTGAGCATGCCGGTGAACACGTGCAGCCGGTCCCCCAGGCCGAGCAGGCGCCCGACGGTCGAGGAGATCGCGGAGCCGTGCGAGACGACGACGAGCGTGTCGGAGCGGTCGAGCGCGGTGGCGTGCTCCTCGACGGCGACGCCCACGCGCTCGGCGACCTCGGCCCGGCTCTCCGCACCGACGCCGGCGGGCTCGCCGCCCGAGCGCCAGACGGCGAACTCGTCTGGCCAGCGCGCGACGATCTCGTCGCCCGTCAGGCCCTCCCAGATCCCGAACCCGCGCTCCCGCAGCCGCGGGTCGACGGCGAGGTCGAGACCCGCGCCGCGCGCGAGGAACTCGGCCGTGGCGTGCGCGCGGCTGAGGTCGGAGGTGACGACCTGCGTGGGCTCGTGGCGTGCGAGGAGGCGTGCGGCGGCCGTGCGGGCCTGCCAGCGACCGACGTCGTCGAGCGGGATGTCGACCTGGCCCTGCAGGCGCGCGGACGCGTTGTGCGCGGTCCGCCCGTGCCGCCAGAGCAGGAGGCGTCCGGCGGTCACGCCTCGTCGCCCGTGCCGTGCACGTCCGCAGGGAGCTCGATGAGCGGGCAGTCCTTCCAGAGCCGCTCGAGGGCGTAGTAGACGCGGTCCTCGGCGTGCTGCACGTGCACGACGACGTCGCCGAAGTCGATGAGCACCCAGCGCCCCTGGCTCTTGCCCTCGCGGCGCACGGGCTTGGAGCCGAGGTGGAACAGCGCCTCCTCGACGGCGTCGACGATCGCGCCGACCTGCCGCTCGTTGGTGCCCGACGCGATGAGGAACACGTCGGTCAGGACGAGCTGCTCGGACACGTCGAGCGCGATGATCTCCTGCGCCTTCAGGTCGGAGGCGGCGCGGGCCGCCGCCACGGCGAGCTCGACGGCACGTTCGGTCGCGGGCACGGGACTCCTCGGTTCGGGGTGGGTCAGGACACGGCGCCCGGCGGGCCGTCGACGACGGTCACCGTCGCGGACGCACCCGCCGTCCCCGGCTCGGCCGGGCGCGCGTTGTTGAGCAGCAGGACGATGAGGAAGCCGAGCACGAACGCGACGAGCGCGAGCACGATGAGGTGCAGCCACGTGTACGGGTGGCGCGGGCGCTCGTCGTCGTCGTCCTCGTCGTCGTCCTCGTCGTCGAGGTCACGGCCGGTCGACCGCAGCGGGTCGGGCCGCGCCGGGTCGGGCCGCGCCGGGTCGGGGCGCAGCGGGTCCGGGCGCGGGGTCTCGGACCGGGCGCCGAACGGCGACGGGACGTCGGTCGCGTCGGGCTTCGCGCCCCACGGCGTCGCCGCCGCGCCAGGCACGTCACCGGCGGGGACGGCGGCCGGCGCCGGCGCCACGGGAGCCGCGGCGGCCGGTCCGGGCCACGCCGGGGCGGGCGCGCCGTCGGGGCGGGCGTCGGTCCGCGGGGCCGCGGGGTTCCACGACGCGCTCGTCGACGGCGTCGGGCTCCACGTCGCCGGCGCGCCGGCGGCGGACGACGCCGACCACGACGGGTTCGCGGTGCGCGGCGGGTCCGCGGGAGCGGACTGCGCGGGCCGTCGCGCGGGCGGCTCGGGCGCGAGCGGGACGGGAGGGCTGGCCGGCGCGGCGGGCCGCGACGTGGCCGACCACGAGGACGGCGGCTGCTGCTGACCCTGCTGACCCCACGCGGGAGCGGCCGGGGCCGACGGGTAGGCGGGTCGCTCGGGCGGGGCCGTCGGTGCGGCCGGGGCCTGGTACGACGCGGCGGGCCGCTGGGCGGGCGCCCCGTAGCCCGGGCCGGCCGGGGCCGGACGCTGCGGCTGCGGCGCGTAGCCGGGGCCGCCCGCGGGCGGGCGGGCCGACGGCGGCGCGGACGGCGGCTGCTGCGCGGGCCGCGACGGCGGTGCGGTGGGCGCGGCGGGACGCGAGGTCGCGGTCGGCCACGCGGGTGCGGCGGGCTGTGCCTGCCCACCGGGGCGCGGGGCGCTCGTCGGGTCCAGCGACGTGTCACGGACCGAACGGCGGGACCGCGCGCTCTCCGCCTCCGTCGCGGCCGCGGACCACGACGGGACGCCGGGCGGGCCGTCGACCTGCTCGCGCATCGCGCGACGGGACGGGCTCGACATCGACGCGTCCTGCTCGGCGGCACGCTCGAGCTCGCGTCGCCGCCGCCGCTCTCCCGGTTCACTCATGACTGACCTCGATACAACCTGTGCTTCGCGATGTACTGGACGACCCCGTCGGGGACGAGGTACCAGACCGGCTGACCCGCACCTGCCCGTGCGCGGACGTCGGTCGAGGAGATCGCCAGGGCAGGGACCTCCAGGATGCTCACCCGGTCGGTGGGCAGGCCTTCGACGGACAACGCGTGCCCGGGCCGGGTGACCGCCACGAAGTGCGCCATGGCGAACAGCTCCTCGGCATCCTTCCACGTGAGGATCTGCTCGATCGCGTCCGCACCCGTGATGAAGTAGAGGTCGGCGTCCGGACGCTGCTCCTTGAGGTCGCGCAGCGTGTCGACCGTGTAGGTCAGGCCCGGGCGGTCGACGTCCACGCGACTCACGGTGAAGCGCGGGTTCGACGCGGTGGCGATCACCGTCATCAGGTAGCGGTGCTCCGCCACGGTGACGGTCTGGTCCTGCTTGAACGTGGGCTGCCCGGTCGGCACGAACACGACCTCGTCGAGCTCGAACCGTGCGGCGACCTCGCTGGCGGCCACGAGGTGCCCGTGGTGCACGGGGTCGAACGTGCCACCCATCACACCCAGGCGGGGCCGCCGCTGCGTCATCGGACCGGGACCTACGGCGCGCTCAGTGACGCGTCCCGACGCTCCGGAAGGCGAAGGTGAACAGGAGCATGGCGACGAGCCCGACGAACGCGCCGACGCCGAACACCACGGGCGGGAACGGCAGCTCGCTGCCGTGGGCGGCGGTCTCCTCGGCAGCGGCGATCAGGACGCTGTGCACGATGTTCCTCCTGGAGGGGTGAGCGGGAGCGACAAGTGTCGCACGGCGGGCTGTGCCGTCAGGGCCGGACGTGCCCCTCGCCCTGGACGACCCACTTGGTCGTGGTGAGCTCGGCGAGGCCCATGGGCCCGCGCGCGTGCAGCTTCTGGGTGGAGATGCCGATCTCCGCCCCGAGGCCCAGCTGGCCGCCGTCGGTGAAGCGGGTCGAGGCGTTCACCATGACGGCCGCGGAGTCGACCTCGGCGACGAACCGCTCGGAGGCGGCGAGGTCGCGCGTGACGATCGCCTCGGTGTGGCCCGAGCTCCACGTGCGGATGTGGTCGAGCGCCTCGTCGAGGTCGTCGACCACGCGGACGGCCAGGTCGAGCGACAGGTACTCCGTCGCCCAGTCCTCGTCCGTCGCCGGCACGGCGGCGACCTCCTCCGGCGCGAGCGCGAGCGTCGTCTCGTCGCCGTGGATCGTCACGCCCGCGTCCGCGAGGCACGCGAGCGCGACGGGCAGGAACTCGTCCGCGACCCCCCGGTGCACGAGCAGCGTCTCGGCGGCGTTGCAGACGCCCACGCGCTGCGTCTTGGCGTTGAGCAGGATCGGCAGGGCGACGGCCAGGTCGGCGCTCTCGTCGACGTAGACGTGCACGTTGCCGACACCCGTCTCGATGACGGGCACGGTCGACTCGCGCACGACGGTCGCGATGAGGTCCGCTCCCCCGCGCGGCACGAGCACGTCGACGAGCCCGCGCGCGTGCATGAGCGCGACGGCGCCCTCGCGGCCCCAGGCGTCGATGGACTGCACGAGGTCGCCGGGCAGCCCCCGCGTCTCGAGCGCCCGTGCCAGCACGCCGACGATCACCTCGTTGCTGGCCGCGGCCGCGGAGCCGCCGCGCAGGACGACGGCGTTGCCGCTCTTGAGCGCGAGCCCCGCGGCGTCGACCGTCACGTTGGGCCTGGCCTCGTAGATCATCCCGACGACGCCCATCGGGACCCGGAGCTGGCGCAGCCGCAGGCCGTTCGGGAGCGTCGAGCCGCGGACCACCTCGCCGACCGGGTCGGGCAGTGCAGCCAGCTCCCGCAGGGCGTCGGCGATCGCGACGACACGCTCGGGCGTGAGCGCGAGGCGGTCGAGCAGCCCGGCGGACAGCCCGTCGGCGCGGCCGCGCTCGAGGTCGCGCGCGTTGGCGGCGACGACCTCCTCCGTGGCGGCGACCAGGGCGTCGGCGAGCGCGTGCAGGGCCGCGTCCTTGGTCGCGCGCGTGGCGGTCGCGAGGGCCCGGGACGCGACCTTGGCGCGCTGCGCGACCGCACGGACCTGCGCCGGGACGTCCCGGCCGTCGGCGGCCTCGTCGTGCAGGGGGACGTCGAGCGATGCGGTCATCCCGTCAGGGTAGCCCCGGGTCGTCGTCCGAGGTCCGGGCCTTCCACGGTGCGGCGGCACGGTCGAGGTCGAGCCCGAACGCGAGCAGCGTGGCCCCGTCGACGACGCGCGTCTCCCGCTCGGGCAGGCGCGTGAAGCCGAGGCTCTCGTACAGGCGGTGCGCGCCCGTCATGGCCGGCCCGGAGCTCATCACCACGCGGCGCAGCCCACGCTCGCGCGCCAGCTCGACGGCGAACCGCGTGAGCAGCGCGCCCACGCCCCGTCGCCGCGCCTGCGGGGCCACGGCGAGCAGCCGGAAGTCCAGCTCGCCGTCGCGGCCGAGCGGCGAGATGTGCGCGCCGGGCCGCGGCGTCGCGACGGTACCGAGCAGGTCGCCCGTGACCCGGTCCTGCGCGACCCAGACCTCGTGCTCACGGGCGCGCGTCGCGACGTCGGCGACCGACGCCCGGTACGAGTCGGTGAGCTCGTGGTCGTGTGCGTAGGCCTCGACCGACAGGCGTGCGACGGCGTCGTGCTCGTGCGGGGCGATCCGGCGCACCGGCACGCCCGGCCGCACGAGGGAGTGCACGAGGACGACGAGCCTGCCGACCCCGGGCACCACGGCACTCTCCCGCGTCGGCGTGCGCTCGAACCCGAGGCGCTCGTAGAGACGCTGCGCGCCGACGTTGCGTGCGCCCGTGTCGAGCACGACGGCCCGCACGCCCCACCCGCGGGCCCGGTCCACCGCCGCGACGACGAGCGCCGCGCCCGCACCGTGCCCCTGTGCGCCCGGCTCGACCGCGAGCAGACGGATCTCGGCCTCGTCCCCCCCCGCGCCTGCCGCGTCAGCCCGTGACCGGGCCGCAGCAGGCTGACCGTGCCGACCAGCCGGCCGTCGGCCGTCGCGACGAGCAGGTCCCCCGCGCTCGCCCGGGCGCCCGCGTCGAGCATGAGGCGGACCCGTGCGGGGTCGGTCGCGGCGCCGTACGGTCCGGCGTCGAACGCGCGCCGCGTCAGCATCCCGACCGCCTCGAGCTCGTCGGCCCGGGCGGTGCGGATCTCGAGCGCAGGCGCGCCGACGGTCGGCGACGCAGGCGCACGGGCGCCCGTCGGTGCGGTCACCGGATGCTCGTCGCGGCGCCGTCGTCGGCCTGCTCGACGGGCAGCCCGGCGTCGCGCCACGCCGGTGCCCCACCCTCGACGTGCACGACGTCCGTGAAGCCCTTGTCCCGCAGCGCGGCCGCGACCGGACCGGAACCCCGGACCGAGCCGCAGACCACGACGACGGGCGTGTCGAGCGACAGGGCCGGCACGACCCGCGCCGCCGAGTCGAGGTCGAAGGCCGTGTCGACCGCGTACCGGTCGACGACCGTCGCCCCCGGCAGGCTGCCCGTGGTGGCGCGGCCGGCGTCGCTGCGGACGTCGACGAGAACCGCTCCCGCCGCGACGCGCTCGGCCGCCTCGCCGGGGCTCACGAGGGGGGCGAGGGCACCGGCCTCGTCGAGGCTGAGGTCCTGGGCGGGGGCGGTGGATCGAGTCATGCCGGGCTCCTCGTGCAGCGGTGCGGCGGATGCCGTGCGGGCGGGCGGTCGAACGGCGGTCTGGGCGGGACGCACGCTCCGACGGCACTCCGCCCGCGTCAAGGGGCGGCCGGAGTCGTCTCGCAGGTCAAGACCCAGCGCGTGCACCGTGTCCGCGAGCGGCCCTTTCCGCATCGTGAGACAGCGACGACCACCCATTGACCGCCCCGACGGCCGTTCCTACCTTCACCGCCGGTCACGAGACCCGACGTCAAGCCCTGGCTGGTCGGGCGGCAACCCTCCGCACGTGGCGGGGTGCTCCAGGTGATGACCCGGCACGGCTTCGGCCGTGCAAGCACGCCGCCCGCCCTCGCGCGCCACCTCGGCGCACCGAAGGAGTCCGCATGACCACCGCCCCGCACCGTCCGGCGGCCACGCCGTGACGCGCTACCTGGTCCGTCGGCTCGGCCTCGCCCTGCTCGTCCTGTGGGCCGCGTACACGGTGTCGTTCCTCGTCCTGTACGCGCTGCCCGGCGACCCCGTGTCGGTCATGTTCGGCGGCGAGTCGAACGACGTCACACCCGAGCAGCTCGACGCGCTGCGCGCGGAGTACGGGTTCGACCAGCCGCTCGCCGCGCAGTACGTGAGCCGGCTGCTCGACGCGCTGCGCGGTGACCTCGGCACGTCGGTCGTGAGCAAGCAGCCCGTGACGACGCTGCTCGCACAGGCGCTGCCGCCGACCGCCGCGATCGCGGGCGCAGCCCTGCTGCTCGCGGTCGTCGGAGGCGGCTCGCTCGCGATCCTCGCGACCGCGACCCGCAGCCGCGCGCTCGCCGGTCTCTTGCAGTCGCTTCCGCCGCTCGGGGTCGCGATCCCGTCGTTCTGGTTCGGCCTGACGCTCGTGCAGTGGTTCTCGTTCCAGCTGCCGCTGTTCCCGGCGCTCGGCAACCAGGGGCTCGCCTCGGTCGTCCTGCCCGCCGTCACGCTGGCGCTGCCGACGTCGGCGGTCGTCGCCCAGCTGCTGTCCCGCAGCCTGCTGCACACGCTGCACGAACCGTACGTCGACACCGCGGTCGCCAAGGGCGCGGGGCGGGCCCGCGTGCACCTGCGGCACGCGCTGCGCAACGCGGCGCTGCCCGCCCTCACCGCGACGGGCCTCGTCGTCGGCGGGCTGCTGTCCGGCGCCGTCGTCACGGAGACCGTCTTCTCGCGCGCCGGGATCGGGCGTCTCACCGCCACGGCCGTCGCCGCACAGGACATCCCCGTGGTGCAGGGCGTCGTGCTCGTCGCCGCGACGGTGTACGTGCTCGCGAACCTCGCGGTCGACGTCGTCTACCCGCTGCTCGACCCGCGCATCGTCGCCGCCGGCCGTGCGGTCCCCACGACGGACGACGCGGGGCGCGACGACGCGCGCGACGACACCGCGGCCGGCGCGTCGGCCGGCCCGGGCCGCGGCACCGACCCCGCCCACGACGCCCACGGCCCGGATGCCGACGCGCTCGTCGGTGTCGCGCCGCACGCCGCCGGAGGACCGCGATGAGCTCGCTCGACAGCCTCACCGGCGCGCAGACCCGCCGCCCCGACGGGTTCGTCCCCACCGCGCTCGACCCCGACGCGCGCGCCGACGACTTCACCACCACCGCGGCCGAGCGGTTCGCCGACGCGGTGCGCGCGCACGACGACGAGCTCACGCACCGCGGCCCGTGGCGCACGCGCCTCGAGGACCTCGGGCGACGTCCCGGCCTCGTGCTCGCGCTGCTCTGGTCGCTCGCGGTGCTCGTCGCCGCGTTCGTGCCGACCCTGCTCGCACCCGGCGACCCGCTGTCCGGCGTGCCGGCCGACAAGCTCCAGCCGCCGTCCGGGGCACACTGGTTCGGCACCGACCAGCTGGGCCGCGACCTCTACACGCGCGTCGTCCACGGCACGCAGCTCACGCTGCAGGCGGCGCTCGTCGCGGTGCTCGTCGGCCTCGTCGTCGGCGCGCTGATCGGGCTCGTCGCCGGCTTCGTCGGCGGGCTCGTGGACGACGTCGCGATGCGCGTCGTCGACGTGCTGCTGTCGATCCCGGCGCTGCTGCTGTCGCTCGCGCTCATCACCGTCCTCGGGTTCGGGTCCGTGAACGTCGCGATCGCCGTCGGCCTCGCGAACGTCGCGTCGGTGTCGCGGATCATGCGCTCCGAGGTGCTGCGCGTGCGCACGTCCGGGTACGTCGAGGCGGCGCAGGCCGGCGGCAGCCCCTGGTGGACGGTCCTGCTCGGCCACGTGCTGCCCAACTCCGTCGGCCCGGTCGTCGTGCTCGCGGCGCTCGAGCTCGGCGCCGCCGTGCTGGCCGTGTCGTCGCTGTCGTTCCTCGGCTACGGCGAGCCACCGCCCGCACCCGAGTGGGGCGCGCTCGTAGCCGGCGGGCGCGACCACCTGCGTACCTCGTGGTGGCTCACGACGCTGCCCGGCCTCGTCATCGTCGCGACCGTGCTCGCCGCCGGCCGCGTCTCGCGCGCGCTCGACGGCGACCCCGGGAGGAACCGATGACCGTCACCGTCCCCGCCCCGCACGGCACCGGCACCCCCGCGCCCGAGCGGCTGCTCACCGTGCGCGACCTGGCCGTCACCTACCGGACCCGGCGCGGCGACGTGCACGCGGTGCGCGACGTCTCGCTCGAGGTCGACGCCGGCCGCACCGTCGCCGTGGTCGGCGAGTCCGGCTCCGGGAAGTCGACGACCGCCGCCGCCGTCACGCGGCTGCTCGCACCCGGCGCGCTCATCGAGCGCGGCACCGTCGACCTGCTGGGCCACGACCTGGCCACGGCGTCGCCCCGCACGCTGCGCACGGTCCGGGGCGCGCTAGTTGTACTCGGCCGTCAGGTTGGTGACAGTCGGCTGACGGGTGGGAGTCCGCCCAGGGCGTTGTGGCGTCGTCGAGTGTTGTAGTGCTCGAGCCAGGGGGCAAGGGCGGCGGCTCGTTCGTCGTTGGTGGTGAAGACCTGCCGGTAGGCCCACTCAGTCTGCAGAGTGCGGTTCAGTCGCTCGACCTTGCCGTTCTGCCAGGGGCAGTGCGGGCGGATGAAGACCTGCTTCGCGCCGAGGTCGGCGGCGACGTCGCGCAGTGACCAGCGGTGGGCCCAGGCGTTGTCGGTCATGATCCGCTCGATCCGGGTGATGCCGTGAGCGGCGAAGTAGGCCGCGGCGCGCGTCACGAACCCCGCGCAGGTGGCGCCTTTCTCGTCCGCGAGGATCTCGGAGTAGGCGAGCCGGGAATGGTCGTCGACCATGGAATGGACGTAGTCGAAGCCGATGGGGTCGTCCCGGTGCCGGTCGGCGACGTCGCGGCCCAGGGCGCGCCAGCCGCCGCCGTCGGGGATGCGCCCGAGCTTCTTGACGTCGACGTGGACCAGCTCGCCGGGCCGGTCGCGTTCGTAGCGGACCGCGGTGGCCTTGCTGGCCCGGACGACCTGGCCGGTCAGCGGGTCCAGGTCGCGCAGCAACGGCATCCCGCGCCGGCGCAGCACCCTGGTGATCGTGCGCGCCGGGACACCCAGGGCCGCGCCCAGCACGTCCGGCCCTGACCGGTCACGTGCTCGCGCCGCGCAGATCGCGTCCTCCAGGGCGGCCGGTGTCCTGCTCGGGCTCGTCCGCGGCCGTGACGACCTGTCCACGAGACCGTCGGCCCCCTCGGCGCGCCAGCGCCAGACCCATCGGTAACCGGTCTGGCGGGCGATCCCGAGCTCGTGGGCGACGTGAGCGACCGGTCGACCCTGATGCACGACGCGGTCGATCAGCAGCTGGCGGCCACGCAGATTCAGTCGGGCGTTAGCGTGAGGCACGAGAACCTCCGGGTGGGTGTGGGCCTTCGACAAGCCACAGCCCAACCGGAGGTTCTCCTGTCGTCAACGGCCCCCGACGTCACCAACGTCCCGGCCGAGTACAGCTAGTCGGGCTCGTGCCGCAGGACCCGACCGTGTCGCTCAACCCGGTCAAGCGCGTCGGCGAGCAGGTCGCCGAGGTGCTCGTCGTCCACGGCCTGGCCGACCGGCGCGCCGCCGCGCTCGAGGCCGTCGAGGCGCTGCGGCGCACGGGACTGCCCGAGCCCGAGGTCCGGGCCCGCCAGTACCCGCACGAGCTGTCGGGCGGCATGCGGCAGCGCGTCCTGATCGCGATCGCGCTCGTCGCGAAGCCGCGCCTGCTCGTGGCCGACGAGCCCACGTCCGCGCTCGACGTCACCGTCCAGCGCCGCATCCTCGACCACCTCGACGACCTCACCGCCGCGACCGGCACGGGCGTGCTGCTCATCACGCACGACCTGGGCGTCGCGGCCGACCGTGCCGACCGGATCGTCGTCATGGCACAGGGCCGCGTCGTCGAGGCGGGCACGCCCGACGAGGTGCTCGGCGCGCCGCGCGAGGCGTACACGCGCGCGCTGCTCGCCGCGGCGCCGTCGCTGCGCAGCGCCCGGAGGACGCCACCGGACCGCCGGGGCACCCCGCCCCGCGAGGTGGCGGAGGTCGACGGAACCGCCGACGCACCGGCGCAGCGCCGCGGGCACCGCGCGGGTGACGCCGCCAGCGCGACGCCGACGGACCTCGCCGCGCGCCCCGGCGCTCCCGCCCCGCCGGCCCTCGAGGCACGCGGCCTCGCCAAGGACTTCCCGCTGCCTGGCCGCGGCGGGGTGCTGCGCGCGGTGGACGACGTGTCGTTCGCCGTGCCGCGGGGCCGCACGCTCGCGCTCGTCGGCGAGTCCGGCTCGGGCAAGTCGACGACCGCCCGCCTCGTGCTGCGGCTCGCCGAGCCGACCGCAGGCACGGTCCACGTGGACGGCGCCGACGTGACCCGCGCCCGGGGCGCGGCGCTGCGCGCCCTGCGTCGGCGCCTGCAGGTCGTGCAGCAGAACCCGTACGCGTCGCTCGACCCGCGCTGGTCGGTCGGGCGGATCGTCACCGAGCCGCTGCGCGCGTTCGGCGTGGGCGACCGGCGCTCGCGCGCGACGCGCGCCGCCGAGCTCCTCGACCTGGTCGCGCTGCCGCCGTCGGCGCTGCACCGGCGCCCGGCCGAGCTCTCGGGCGGTCAGCGGCAGCGCGTCGCGATCGCCCGGGCGCTGTCCGTCCGGCCCGACATCGTCGTGCTCGACGAGCCGGTCTCGGCGCTCGACGTGTCCGTGCAGGCGCAGATCCTCGACCTGCTCGCCGAGCTCCAGCGCGACCTCGACGTGTCGTACCTGTTCATCTCCCACGACCTGGCCGTGGTCCGGCAGGTCGCGCACGACGTCGTCGTGCTTCGCCACGGGCGCGTCGTCGAGCACGGCGCGGTCGAGCACGTCTTCGTGCAGCCCGAGCACCCGTACACCGCGGAGCTGCTGGCGGCGATCCCCGGCTCCGCGGTCCGCGGTCGTGCCCGAGGGGGTGAGCGATGACCGCCTGTCGTCCCGGCCGCCGTCTCCCCCGGCGCTGAGCGCCGCCCTCGTCCCGACCCGCACCACCTGGAGAGAGTCATGCCCCTGTCCCCCACCCCGGCCCGCGCGCTGCGCGCCGCCGCGTCCGCCCTCGCCCTCGGCCTCGCGCTCGCCGCCTGCGGCACGTCCGCCGAGCCCGCCGCCGCACCGTCCGGCTCCGCGTCCGACGCACCCGTCGACGGCGGCGACCTCGTCCTCGCGATCGGCAACGACCCGATCTCCCTCAACCCGTCCGGCATCGGCTCCGGCAACGACACGCTCTACGTCACGCGCCAGCTCGTCGACTCGCTGCTCTGGCAGGACCCGGCGGACGGCTCGCTCGAGCCGTGGCTCGCGACCGAGTGGTCCTCGAGCGCGGACGCGACCGAGCACACGTTCACCCTGCGCGACGACGTCACGTTCTCGGACGGCACCCCGCTGACCGCCGAGTCGGTCAAGGCGACGTTCGACGACATCGTCGCCGCGGGCGCCAAGAGCGGTGCCGCGCCGTCCTTCGTCGGCTACGTCGGCACGACGGTCGTCGACGAGCACACCGTCACGGTCGCGTTCTCGGCGCCCAACGCCGCGTTCCCGCAGGCGACGAGCACGGTCGCGCTCGGGGTCGTCGGGGCGGCCACGCTCGCGGTGCCGTTCGACGACCGCGCGAGCGGCACCGGCGTCGTCGGCTCGGGCCCGTTCGTCCTCGACCACTACACGAAGGACACCGAGACGGTCCTGACGGCGCGCACGGACTACGCGTGGGGCCCCGACGCACGCAGGGGCGCCGGTGCGCCGCACCTCGACTCCGTGACGTTCCAGGTCGCGCCCGAGGCGGGCGTCCGCACCGGCTCGCTCACGTCCGGGCAGGTCGACGTCATCGGCGGCGTCCAGCCGACCGACATCGCGACGCTCGAGCAGTCCGGCTATCCGCTCGTGCACCGTGCGAACCCGGGCATCACGTTCGGCCTGACCTTCAACGGCGCGTCGCCGATCGGCAGCGACCCCGCGGTACGCGAGGCGATCGCCCTGGCCGTCGACCCGACCGAGATCCGCGACACGGCCCTCGTCGACGGCTTCGCGGTCGCGACGAGCGTGCTCGCGAGCACGACGCCGGGCGTCGCCGACGTCAGCGAGCACCTCGTCACCGACCCCGAGGGGGCGGCCGAGGTCCTCGAGGACGCCGGGTGGGACAAGGGAGCCGACGGCATCTACGCGAAGGACGGCGTGCGGCTCACGCCGACCCTCGTCTGGATCACCAACTTCTCGCCCAACCAGACGGCCGTCGAGCTGATCCAGGCCGAGCTCAAGGCCGTCGGCATCGAGGTGACCCTCTGGTCGGGCGCCGTGCCGGACTTCCAGGCGAAGCTCAGGTCCGGCGACTTCGACCTCGTGTGGGGGAACCTGTCCCGCGCCGACGGCGACGTCCTGCGCACGCAGTACTCGACGGCAGCGACGAACTTCTACCGGATCGACGACCCGACGCTCGAGGGCCTCCTCCAGGAGCAGCTCGCGGTCTCCGACCCGGCCGAGCGTGACGCCGTCCTCGCGCAGGCTCAGGAGCGTCTCGTGTCCGAGCACTGGGTCCTGCCTGTGCACGAGCTCACGACGTACCTCGGCCTGTCGCCCGACCTGCACGGCGTCGAGCTCGGCGCGGACTCGCGCCTCGACCAGCTGACGACGGCCTGGCTGGCCGGCTGACGCCACGCCCGCTGCACACCGACGGCCCGCCGGAGCACCCGGCGGGCCGTCGTGCGTCGCGCCCCGATCAGGCCCCGGCCGTGGGGGCCTTGCGGCGGCGCAGCAGCACCAGGTCGTCGCGGTGGACGAGCGCGCGGTCGTACCCCGGGCCGAGCGCGGCGCGCAGGTCCGACGTCGAGCGCCCCAGCAGGCCCGGCACCTCGTCGGACGCGTACGCGACGAGCCCTCGCGCCACGACGACGCCGTCCGGCCCGACGAGCTCCACGGGGTCGCGCGCCTCGAACGTCCCCTCGACGCCCGTGACGCCCGCGGGCAGCAGCGAGGTGCGCCGCTCGACGACCGCCCGCACGGCACCCTCGTCGAGCACGAGCTTGCCGTGCGTGCGCGCGGCGTGCGCGAGCCACAGCAGGCGGATCGAGGACCGGCGCCCGGTCGCGGCGAACCACGTGCCGACGTCCTGCCCGTCGAGCGCGGCGCCGGCCTGCGCCGCGGACGTCAGCACGACGGGGATGCCCGAGTGGGTCGCGATGGCCACCGACTCGAGCTTCGTCACCATGCCGCCCGTGCCGACCGCGCTCCCCCGCGACGCCACGTCGATGCCGTCCAGGTCACGCGGACCGGCCACGTGGGTGATCCGCCGCGACCCGGGCCGCGACGGCGGGCCGGTGTAGAGCGCGTCGACGTCGGTGAGCAGCACGAGCGCGTCGGCGTGCACGAGGTGCGACACGAGCGCCGCGAGCCGGTCGTTGTCGCCGAACCGGATCTCGTCCGTCGCGACCGCGTCGTTCTCGTTGATGACGGGTACGACCCCGAGGTCGAGCAGACGCGTGAGCGCACGGTGCGCGTTGCGGTAGTGGCCGCGACGCACGGTGTCCTCGGCGGTGAGCAGCACCTGCCCGACGCGCAGCCCGTGGTCGGCGAAGGCCTTCGTGTAGTGCGCGACGAGCAGCCCCTGCCCCACCGACGCGGCGGCCTGCTGCGTCGCGAGGTCCCGCGGCCGCGCGGCGAGCCCCAGCGGTCCGATCGCGGCCGCGATCGCACCCGACGACACGAGAACCACCTGGCCGCCGGCGAGGCGGCGGGCGGCGAGCACGTCGACGAGCGCGCGCAGCCGGTCGGGGTCCAGCCGGCCGTCCGGGCTGGTGAGCGACGACGAGCCGACCTTGACGACCACGCGCGCCGCGTCGGGCAGCTGGCCTCGGGCGAGCAGGGGGGCGGCGGTCACGCGGTGCATTCTGCCCCGCGTGACCGCCTCACCTGCGCAGCATCCGCTCGCCGGACGACGCGCACCCGTGGTCAGTCGTCGCGCTCGGGGTCCGTCCAGACGCCGTGCTGCCGCTCGGTCCACAGCTCGTCGCGCGCGGCCGCCTTGGCGTCCATGCGCTCCTTGTACTCATGGCGCTTCTCGCCGCGCGTCGGGCGCGAGCGGTCCTCGAGCCGCACGTCGGTGCCGCGCGGCCCGCCGAGCAGCTCGGCCCCGGTGCTGAGCGTCGGCTCCCAGTCGAAGACGACCGCGTTCGTGTCGGGGCCGATGCGCACCTCGTCGCCCGCGACGGCACCCGCCGCGAACAGCTTCTCCTCGACCCCGAGTCGCGCGAGCCGGTCCGCGAGGTACCCGACGGCCTCGTCGTTCGCGAAGTCGGTCTGCCGCACCCAGCGCTCGGGCTTCTCCCCGCGCACCGCGAACCACACGGCGCCGCCACCCGTGCGCCGCGTGACGGTGAACCCGGAGTCGTCGACGGCCTTCGGCCGCAGGACGACGCGCGTCGCCTCGGGCGGTGGCGACTCCCGCCGCGCACGCTCGACGCGCTCGGCGAGCGCGAACGTCAGCGGACGCAGGCCCTCGTGGCTCGCGGTCGACACCTCGAACACCGGCAGGCCGCGCGCCTCGAGCTCGGGGCGCACGAGGTCGGCGAGGTCGCGCGCCTCGGGCACGTCGATCTTGTTGAGCACGACGACCCGCGGGCGCTCGGTGAGCGGCACGCGGCCGCCCTCGATGCCGAGGTCCCCGGCGTAGGACGCGAGCTCGGCCTCGATGACGTCGAGGTCGGAGACCGGGTCACGATCGGGCTCGAGCGTCGCGCAGTCGAGCACGTGCACGATGACCGCGCACCGCTCGATGTGCCGCAGGAACTCCAGGCCCAGGCCGCGCCCCTGCGAGGCGCCGGGGATGAGCCCGGGCACGTCGGCGACGGTGTACCGCGAGGAGCCGGCCTGCACGACGCCGAGGTTCGGCACGAGCGTGGTGAACGGGTAGTCCGCGATCTTGGGGCGGGCGGCCGAGATCGCGGCGACGAGGCTCGACTTGCCGGCGCTCGGGTACCCGACGAGCGCGACGTCCGCGATCGTCTTGAGCTCGAGCACGACGTCCTGCGTCTCGCCCGGCTCGCCGAGCAGCGCGAAGCCGGGGGCCTTGCGGCGCGGCGAGGACAGCGCGGCGTTGCCGAGGCCCCCGCGCCCGCCCGCGGCGGCGACGTACCGCGCGCCGACGCCGACGAGGTCCGCGAGCACCTCGCCGTCGGGGCCCTTCACGACGGTGCCGTCGGGGACGCCGAGCACCAGGTCCGGGCCCGTCGCGCCCTGCCGGTGGTCGCCCATCCCCTGCGTGCCGGACGCGGCGCGCCGGTGCGGCAGGTGGTGGAACTCCAGCAGGGTGGTGACCTGCGGATCCACCTCGAGGATCACCGACCCGCCGTTGCCCCCGTTGCCCCCGTCGGGGCCGGCCAACGGCTTGAACTTCTCCCGGTGGATGGACGCGCACCCGTGCCCACCGTCACCGCCGGTCGCGTGCAGCACGACCCGGTCGACGAACGTCGCCACGGCAGGCCTCCTGTCCTCCGTCGCTCACCGACGGCTCTCGTGATCGTCACACGACGAAGGGGCGCACCGCACCGGTGCGCCCCTTCGTCGACTACGTGTGTGTGGTCTCAGGCCTCGACCGAGACGATGTCGACGACCTTGCGGCCGCGACGCGTGGCGAACGCCACCGCACCGGCGGTCAGCGCGAACAGCGTGTCGTCGCCGCCACGGCCCACGTTGTTGCCGGGGTGGAAGTGCGTGCCGCGCTGGCGGACGATGATCTCGCCGGCCTTGACGACCTGACCGCCGAAGCGCTTGACGCCGAGGCGCTGCGCGTTGGAGTCGCGACCGTTGCGCGAGGAGCTCGCGCCCTTCTTGTGTGCCATGACGAACCTGCTCTCTTGCTGCTGCGGAAGGCGGGGGCCGCGGCGTCAGCGCGCCGCGGGAAGGCTCACTTGATGCCGGTGACCTTGAGGCGGGTCAGCGCCTGACGGTGACCCTGGCGCTTGCGGTAGCCGGTCTTGTTCTTGTACTTGAGGATGTCGATCTTCGGGCCCTTCTCGTCCCGCACGACCTCCGCCGTCACCGTCACCTTGGCCAGCGCCGCGGCGTCGGTGGTGACCTTCTCGCCGTCCACGAGCAGCAGAGCCGGGAGCTCGACGGTCGAACCGGCCTGCGCGGCGAGGCGGTCGACGACGACGACGTCGCCCACCGCGACCTTCTCCTGGCGGCCGCCAGCCTTCACGATCGCGTACACCACGTTGCTGCTCATCTCTGCTCGTCGAACTGCTCGGTCAAAAGCCTGTGGGTGCCTGCCCGCGTCCGCGCACGTCCCGCACCGACCGGAGGGACCGGGTCCGAGGGGAGTCGCGTCGACGCCGTTTGCGGCGGCACACATGACCAGCGCGCACAGACGCGCCGACGTTCTAGGGTACGGACCGACCGACGCAGGGTCAAACCTGGGGTGCGGCGCCGGGCCGCGAACCGCCCCGGTGTGACGGAGCGCACGCCGGCACGTCAGCCTGCCGTGCGGGCGCCCGCCGCCGGGCCGCGTCCGCCTGCTCCCGCGAGGTGCTGCTCCAGACCGCGCCCGACGACGTCCACCCCGGACGCGAAGCGCACGTCCGCGTCCTCGTCGGGCCCCGGGCGACGACCCCCGGCCCCGCGTGCCCCCGGGTGCTCGGCACGACCGTGCACGAGGCGCGGCCTCCCCGAGGACCGGCCCGCCCGAGATGCCGCGGACGCCCGCGCGGCCTAGCGTCGGCCGCACGGACCGTGGCGGGCAAGAGGCGTCCCGCACCCGCCGCCAGCACGCGAGGAGGCGCCGTGGACGACGACACGACCCGCAGCACCAGCACCGCCAAGGACTCCGCACCGTCGCCCGACGACCCGCGCAAGCCCGACTCCCCCGGCGACCTGCACCCGCCGTCCTGGAAGTACGTCGGCCGGCGCACCGTGCGGGAGTTCCTCGCCGACGAGTGCACCGACCAGGCCGCCGCGCTCACCTACTACGCGGTCCTGGCGATCGCCCCCGCGCTCCTCGCCGTCGTGTCCGTGCTGGGCCTCGTCGGCGACCCCGAGCAGACGCTCAACCGCGTCATGGACCTCGTCGCCGACCTGGGTGCCCCCGAGGACGCCGCGCAGACCGTCGAGCCGATCGTGCAGGCCGTGACGTCGAACTCCAAGGCCGGCGTCGCGCTCGTCCTCGGCGTGCTGCTCGCGCTGTGGTCCGCGTCCGGGTACGTCGCCGCGTTCGGGCGCGGCATGAACCGCATCTACGAGGTCGACGAGGGACGGCCGATCTGGAAGCTGCGGCCCGTGATCCTGCTCGTCACGCTCGCGCTCGTCCTCATCGCCGTCCTGGTCGTCGTCGCGATGGTGCTGTCCGGCCCGGTCGCCCGCACGATCGGCGACGCCGTCGGGCTCAGCGGCACGGCCGTCACGGTGTGGAACGTGTTCAAGTGGCCCGTCGTCGTCGTGCTGGTGGTCGTCGCGATCGCGGTCCTCTACCACGCGACGCCCAACGTCCGGCAGCCGAAGTTCCGCTGGATCAGCGTGGGGGCGGCCGTCGCGCTGCTCGTCTGGGCGCTGGCCTCGGTGGCCTTCGGCTTCTACGTCACGACGTTCGCGTCGTACGACGCGACGTACGGGTCGCTGGCGGGCGTCGTCGTGTTCCTGCTGTGGCTGTGGATCAGCAACCTCGCGCTGCTGTTCGGCGCCGAGCTGGACGCCGAGCTCGAGCGCGGTCGCCAGCTGCAGGGCGGGATCGAGGCCGAGGAGACGCTCCAGCTCCCGCCGCGGGACACCAAGGCGAGCGAGAAGAAGCAGGCCAAGAAGGCGCAGGACGTGGCGCGTGGACGTGCGCTGCGGCGCAGCGCCGGGCACCAGGACGACACCTCCGAGAAGCGCTGACACCGCCCGCGGCGCGGGACGACCGAGCAGCAGACCGGCCGGGCGGTCGAGGCACGACGGTGCCGCACGGCGGCACGGGACCGTCCTGACGCGACGACGCCCGCGCGCCTCCAGGGCGCGCGGGCGTCGTCGTCCGTCCGTCAGGACCGGGCGTCGCCGTCCTCGTCGGCCGGCGCACCGTCCGCGTCGTCGTCCGCCGTGTCCGCGAACAGGTCGGGCGACACCGGGGTGAGCGCGAGCGGCTCGTCCGCGACCTCGTCCACGTCCTGCGGGAGGGCGCCGGGCGTCTCGTCCTGAGCGGGTTCGGTCGTCTCCTCGCGCGCCACGCCGCTCGCCGCGAGCGCGGCCAGGACGTCGAGCACGGGCTCGGCGTGCGCGTGGTCGACCTCGGGCGACCGGCCGGCGTCACCGTCGCCAGCCGTGACCTCGACGGGCTCCGACGTGACGGGGGCGGACGCGACGGCCTCCGCCGCCTCGTGGTGCTCGTGGTCGTGCTCGTGCGCGTGCGCCGCCGCCGCCGCGATCGTCGCGAGCGTGGCCTTGACCGCCTCGCGGGCCTCGGGCAGCACCGGGACGCCCGGGTGCTGCGCCGCCGGCGCCGCCTCCTTCGCCGTCCCGCGCTTGCGCCGCGACCGCTTCGACTCGCCCTCCGCGACGGGCGCCTGCGGGGCGCCGGCCTCGGGGCGGCCGTTCTTCTCGACGGGGTCCGCGTGCACGATGAACCCGCGGCCGTGGCAGTGCTCGCACGTCTCGGAGAACGCCTCGACCAGACCCTGGCCCACGCGCTTGCGGGTCATCTGCACGAGACCGAGCGACGTCACCTCGGCGACCTGGTGCTTGGTCCGGTCCCGGCCGAGGCACTCGACCAGCCGGCGCAGGACGAGGTCGCGGTTCGACTCCAGGACCATGTCGATGAAGTCGATGACGATGATGCCGCCGATGTCGCGCAGCCGGAGCTGGCGGACGATCTCCTCCGCGGCCTCCAGGTTGTTGCGCGTCACGGTCTCCTCGAGCGTGCCGCCCGAGCCCGTGAACTTGCCGGTGTTGACGTCGACGACCGTCATGGCCTCGGTGCGGTCGATGACGAGCGAGCCGCCCGACGGCAGCCAGACCTTGCGGTCCATGCCCTTGGCGAGCTGCTCGTCGACCCGGTGCACCGTGAACACGTCCTGCGTCCCGGTCCACTTCGAGACCTTCTGCGCGAGGTCCGGCGCGAGCTCGTCGATGTACGACGAGATGGTCGACCACGCCTCGTCGCCCTGGACCACGAGCGCGGAGAAGTCGTCGTTGAAGATGTCGCGCACGACGCGGATCGCCATGTCGGGCTCGCCCTGCAGCAGCGCGGGCGCCGACGCGGTCCTGGCCTTCTTCTCGATGGCCTCCCACTGGCCCTGCAGCCGTGCGACGTCGGCCCGCAGCTCCTCCTCCGAGGCACCCTCCGCGGCGGTGCGCACGATGACGCCCGCCGAGTCCGGCACGACCTCGCGCAGGATCTTCTTCAGACGGTTGCGCTCGGTGTCCGGGAGCTTGCGGCTGATGCCCGTCATGCCGCCGCCCGGGACGAACACGAGGTAGCGGCCCGCGAGCGTGACCTGCGAGGTCAGACGCGCACCCTTGTGCCCGATGGGGTCCTTGGTGACCTGGACGAGCACCGAGTCGCCGGACTTCAGCGCCTGCTCGATGCGCCGCGGCTGGCCCTCGAGGCCGGCGGCGTCCCAGTTGACCTCGCCTGCGTACAGCACGGCGTTGCGGCCCTTGCCGACGTCGACGAAGGCCGCCTCCATGCTCGGCAGCACGTTCTGCACGCGGCCGAGGTAGACGTTGCCGACCATCGAGGTCTGCGCCTGGTTCGAGACGTAGTGCTCGACGAGCACGCCGTCCTCCAGGACGGCGATCTGCGTGCGGCCCGCGCGCTCGCGCACGACCATCGTCCGCTCGACCGACTCGCGCCGGGCGAGGAACTCCGCCTCGCTGATGATCTGGCGGCGACGCCCGGCGTCGCGGCCCTCGCGGCGACGCTGGCGCTTGGCCTCGAGCCGCGTCGAGCCGCGCAGCGCGGTGACCTCGTCGCTCGCGCGGCGGGGCCGCTCGGCCTCGCCGGACTCGCCGCGGCTGCCCCGGCGACGGCGGCGACGACGACGGCTCGAGCCGCCGCCGTCCTCGGCGTCGGCGTCCTCGGTGTCGGCCTCGGCGTCCTGCGCGTCGGTGTCGTCCTCGTCGGCGTCGCCCGCCTCGGCGTCCGTCTCCGACGTCTCGGTCTTGTTGCGGCGCCCACGGCCGCCCCGGCGACGACGACGGCGCTGACCAGCGCCCTCGCCCGCCTCGTCGACCTGCTCGGCGTCCAGCTCGTCCGACTGCTCGTCGGCCTGGTCGTCCTGCTCGCCGGCCGCGACGAGCAGCCCTTCGAGATCTGCATCCTCCTCGGGCACGACCTCGGTGCCGGACACGTCGGTCGCGGTCTCGTCCTGCTCCGGAGCGGCGCTGGCGGCGGACCGGCCTGCGCGCCGGCCACGACGGCGCGACCCACGGCCCGACTCGGTTCCCGTGGACTCGGCCTGCTCGGCCGTGGCGCCCTGCGCGTCACCGGCCTGCTCACCCCCGGCCCGCGCACGGTCGGCCTGCTCGCGCTCGGCCTGCTCGCGCTCGGCCTGCTCGCGCTCGGCACGGCGCGCTGCCTCGGAGATCTCCTCGGGCGACCCGGCGCTGGCCTGCGCCCGGCGGCGGCGCGGGCGCGCGGCCGACGGGTCGGGGGCCTGGAACAGCAGCGCGGTGGTCGCTAGGCGCGGTCCCGACGGCGCGGGCGGCGCCGCGCTCTCGGCGGGGCGCACGTCGGCGAGGGCGGCGAGGACGTCGAGCGCCTGGCCGGCCTCGGCCGGCGCCGTCTCGTCAACGTCCTCCTCCTCGTCCGGCTCCGGCACGACGGCCGGCTCGGGCGGGGCCACGACGGCCTCCGGGGCCGCGGCAGGGCGACCGGCCGCCCGGCGGCGGCGCGCGGGCGTGGTCGGAGCCTCGGCAGGCGTCTCGGTCGCCGCGGCAGGGCTCTGCGCGGCCGGTGCAGCGGCGGGCACGTCGGCGGCGGGCTCGGGCGCGTCGGCGGGCGGCGCGGCCTCGGCCGGGACGCCGACCGTGCGCGTGACGCGCCGCGAGCGGCGCGCGGGCTTGGTCGCGGGCTCGGGCTCGGCGCCCGCCACCGGCTCGGCCGGAGCCTCGACCGACGCGGACGCGGCACGGCGCTCCACCACGGCGGTGTCCGGGGTGGGTGCGTCCGGTGCGTCCGTCGCCGCCGGCTCCGCCGCGGGGGCGGTGGTGGCGCGGCGGGCGCGGGTCCGCCTGGCCTTGACGGGCGCGGCGTCCTCGGCGGGCGCCGCTGCCGGGGCTGCCTCGGTCTCGGCCGGCACGGCGTCGGCGACGGGTGCGGACGTCGTCCGCGTCGCCCGGCGGCGGCGCGCCGGTGCCGGCGCGACCTCACCTCCGGCCGGCGTGCTGGTGGCTGCTGCGGTCTCGGAGATGTTCTCGGGGGTCACGCGACGTGCTCCTGGGTACCGGGGGTCCCCGCCCACACTCGGCGGTCCTCGGTCGGTCGGTCGTCACGCACGCCCTCGGCGCGGCGACGGAAGTCGTCGGTCGTGGCTGCTGCACCTGGGCCGGCGCCGTCGCCTGCTGGCGTCGCGCTCCGGTGGGAGCGTCACGGCCGAGCGGCGGACTGGCGCGCAAGACGCGCTGGTGCTGCGAGCTCAAGGGTCCGTCCGCGGTGTGGGCGCCGACGAACCGTGGTCAGTATCGCACAGGGGGCTCCCGCGGGCGCGGTGCCGCCCGCAGGCGTGGCGCGCCGGCCGTGACGTGCACGACAGCCGTGCGGTGCGGGCCCGTTCGCGACGAGGGTTTTCACGACGGTGCGTCAGCACCCGGGACCTTCGTCCCACGGGCCGGAAGGGTGCCGTTCCCTAGCGTTCCCCCAGGTCCGCAGTCGGTCGTCCACCCGGTCGACCGCCCCCCTGCGGCCCGCCCCCGACGTCCGGCCCGAGAGCACGGAGAACCACGTGGACGCCCTCGACCTCGCCCGCTGGCAGTTCGGCATCACGACCGTCTACCACTTCATCTTCGTGCCGCTGACGATCGGGCTCGCCCCCCTCGTCGCGATCATGCAGACCTTCTGGGTCCGGACCGGCGACGAGCGCTGGCTGCGGCTGACCAAGTTCTTCGGCAAGCTCCTGCTCATCAACTTCGCGATCGGTGTCGCCACCGGCATCGTGCAGGAGTTCCAGTTCGGCATGGCGTGGTCGGAGTACTCGCGCTTCGTCGGCGACGTGTTCGGGGCGCCGCTGGCCATGGAGGCGCTCGCCGCGTTCTTCGTCGAGTCGACGTTCCTGGGCCTGTGGATCTTCGGGTGGGACAAGCTGCCGCGCAAGATCCACCTCGCGTGCATCTGGGCCGTCGCGATCGCGACCAACCTGTCCGCGTACTTCATCCTCGCCGCGAACTCCTGGATGCAGCACCCCGTCGGCGCGACGTACAACCCGGAGACGGGCCGCGCGGAGATGACGGACATCGGCGCCGTGCTGAGCAACAACACGCTGCTCGCCGCCTTCCCGCACACCATCAGCGCCGCGTTCCTCACGGCGGGCACGCTCGTCGCCGCGATCGCCGCCTGGTGGATGGTCAAGCTCGTCCGCGCCGGCCGCGAGGACGACGCGCGCAGCGTCTACCGGCCGGCGGTGATCCTCGGCGTCGTGACGATGCTCGTCTCCGGCGCGGGCGTCGCGATCAGCGGTGACGCGCAGGCCAAGCTCATGTACGAGCAGCAGCCGATGAAGATGTCGGCCGCGGAGGCGATCTGCCAGACGACCGACGGCGGCGCGCCGTTCTCGATCCTCGCGATCGGCGACCTGTCCGACTCGTGCGAGGGCGTCGCGCACCTCATCGAGATCCCCGGCCTGACCTCGTTCCTGGCCCACGGCGACCTCACGACCCCGCTGCCGGGCGT
This sequence comes from Cellulomonas fimi ATCC 484, assembly GCF_000212695.1. Classification (NCBI taxonomy): domain Bacteria; kingdom Bacillati; phylum Actinomycetota; class Actinomycetes; order Micrococcales; family Cellulomonadaceae; genus Cellulomonas; species Cellulomonas fimi. The sequence goes on from NC_015514.1 coordinate 2,695,193, forward strand.
CGAGGACCTGCAGGCGCAGTACGAGGAGACCTACGGCTTCACGGACGAGGCCGGCGACCCCATCTCCTACCAGCCGAACCTGGCCGTCACCTACTGGTCGTTCCGCCTCATGATCGGGTTCGGCGTCGGCTCGGCCGCGCTCGCGCTCGTCGCTCTGTGGGTCACCCGCAAGGGCCGCGTCACCGGGAACGTGTGGGTGTCCCGGCTCGCCGTCGCGGCGCTCGCGACGCCGTTCCTCGCGTCGGCGTTCGGCTGGATCTTCACCGAGATGGGCCGTCAGCCGTGGGTCGTCGCGCCCAACCCGAACCCCTCGGGCGTGGACGGCGTCTGGCTGCTGACGGCGCGCGGCGTCTCCACGGTGACCGGCCCCGGCACGATCCTCACCTCGCTCGTCGCGTTCACGCTGCTCTACGGCGTCCTCGCGGTCCTCTGGTACAAGCTCATGCACCGCTACGCGGTCGAGGGCGTCGCCGCCAGCGAGAAGGACCCGAGCCCCGACAACCCCGCCAACCGACCGGACCCGGACGACGAGTCGACCGACCGTCCGCTGTCCTTCGCGTACTGAGAACGGGAGCCCACGACCATGGAGCTGTCGACCGTCTGGTTCCTGCTCATCGCCGTGCTCTGGACCGGCTACCTCGTCCTCGAGGGCTTCGACTTCGGCGTCGGGATGCTGCTCGGCATCCTCGGACGCGGCGACCGCGCCGCCAAGGACCGCGACCGCCGCGTCATGATCAACACGATCGGCCCCGTCTGGGACGGCAACGAGGTGTGGCTGCTCACCGCGGGCGGCGCGACGTTCGCCGCCTTCCCCGAGTGGTACGCCACGCTGTTCTCCGGCTTCTACCTGCCGCTGCTGCTCATCCTGCTCGCGCTCATCGTGCGCGTGGTCGCGTTCGAGTGGCGCGGCAAGATCGACGACGACCGCTGGCGCGGCTGGGCCGACCGGGCGCTCGTCGTCGGCTCGTGGGTCCCTGCGGTGCTGTGGGGCGTCGCGTTCGCCAACCTCGTGCGGGGTGTCGAGCTCGACGCGGAGCACCAGTACGTGGGCGGGTTCTTCGCGCTGCTCTCCCCGTTCGCGCTGCTCGGCGGCGCGCTCACGGCCCTCGTCTTCCTCACGCACGGCGCCGTGTTCCTCGCGCTGAAGTCCGACGGCGACGTGCGGGCCCGCGCCGGGGCGTTCGCGGCCCGCTCGTCGGTCGCCACGCTGCTCGTCGGCGGCATCTGGGCCGTGTGGGCGCAGATCGCCTACTCCGTCGCCTGGACCTGGGTCGCGGTCGTCGTCGCCGCGCTCGCGCTCGTCGCCCTCGTGCTCGCCACCCGCGCGCGCCGCGAGGGGCAGGCGTTCGTCGCCTCGGCCGCCGCGATCGTCGCCGTCGTCGTGCTGATCTTCGGCTCGATGTTCCCGGACGTCATGCCCGCGCTCGACCCGGCCAACTCCCTCACGGTCGACAACGCGTCCTCCACCGACTACACGCTCACCGTCATGACGTGGGTCGCCGCGTTCCTCACGCCCCTCGTGCTGCTCTACCAGGGCTGGACGTACTGGGTGTTCCGCAAGCGCATCAGCGGGCACCACATCCCCGCCCACACGGGCCTGACGTTCGCGCGAGCCGGCGCGGAGCCGCGCTGACGTGCGCCCGCTCGACCCCCGGCTCCTGCGGTACGCGCACAGCACACGCGGCTACGTCGCGCTGACGGCCGGCCTCGGCGTGGTCACCGCCGCGCTCGTGGTCGGCCAGGCGCTCCTGCTGGCGCACGCGCTGGGTCGCGCGGTCCACGACGGCGCCGACCTCGCGGCGGTCAGCCCGTACCTCGCGGGCCTCGCGGGGGTCGTGGCGGCCCGCGTGCTCGTCACGGGCCTGCAGGAGCGGTTCGCGCACCGCGCCGCGTCGCGTGCCGTGGGCGAGCTGCGCGACGCCGTCGTGGGCCGCGCCGTGGAGCTCGGCCCGCGGTACCTGGCCGCCGGCCACGGGCCCGGGATCGTCACGCTCGTCACGCGCGGGCTGGACGCGCTCGAGCCCTACTTCGTGCGCTACCTGCCCCAGCTCGTGCTCGCCGCGACCGTCACGCCCGGGACGGTGCTCGTCGTGCTCGGGCTCGACTGGGTCTCGGCGCTCATCCTGCTCGGCACGATCCCGCTGGTCCCCGTCTTCATGGTGCTCGTCGGGCGCCTGACGCAGGGTCGCTCGGAGCGCGGGCTCGCGACCATGCAACGGCTCGGCGCGCAGGTGCTCGACCTGGTCGCGGGACTGCCCACGCTCCAGGCCCTCGGGCGCGAGCACGGGCCCGCCGCTCGCGTGCGGGCCCTCGGGGACGCGCACCGCCGCGCCGCGATGGGCACGCTGCGCATCGCGTTCCTCTCGGGCATGGTGCTCGAGCTGCTCACGACCCTGTCCGTCGCCCTGGTCGCGGTCGGCATCGGCCTGCGCCTCGTCGAGGGGCACCTCGACCTCGTGACCGGCCTCGCGGTGCTCGTGCTCGCACCCGAGGTCTTCCTGCCCCTGCGCCAGGTCGGCGCGCAGTTCCACGCCGCTGCGGACGGCGTCGCCGCGGCCGAGCAGGCGTTCGCCGTGCTCGACGAGCCGGCACCCGCCCGCGGGTCCGCGCCCGCCCCCGACCTCGCCCGCACGACCGTGCGGCTCGTCGGCGTCGGCGTGCGCGCGACGGACGGCACCGCGCCCGCGGGCCTGGACGCCACCGTGCGCCCCGGCACCGTCGTCGCGCTCACCGGGCCGAGCGGCGCGGGGAAGACCACCGCGGTCGAGGTGCTGCTCGGGCTCCTGCGACCCGACGAGGGCGAGGTGCTGCTCGACGGCCCCGACGGCGTCGTGGCGCTGGCGGAGGTCGACCTCGACGCGTACTGGTCGCAGGTCGCGTGGCTGCCGCAGCGGCCGGTGCTCGAGCCCGGCACGCTGGCCGAGGTCGTCGGCGGGGACCGTGCCGCACGGGAGCGCGCCGCGGCGCTGACGGGCCTCGACGCGGTCCTCGGCGCGCTGCCCGCGGGCTGGGACACGACCCTGGGCCGGGGCGGCGCCGGGCTGAGCGTCGGCCAGCGCCAGCGCGTCGCCCTCACGCGCGCGCTGCTGTCGCCCGCACCGCTCGTCGTGCTCGACGAGCCCACCGCCCACCTCGACGCCACGGGCGAGCGCGTCGTGCTCGACACCGTGCGCGCGCTGCGCGACGAGGGCCGGACCGTCGTGCTCGTCGCGCACCGCGCGTCCCTCACCGCCTGCGCCGACGTCGTCCTGACGGTCGCGGCCCGGCCGGCGGAGGTGGCCGCGTGAGCGCCGCGCACCCGCAGGCCGGGACGGGCGGCCCCGCCGGGCCGGGCCCCGACGTCACCGGCCTCGAGGTCACAGGTCCTGCCTCGGCCGGTCCTGCCGCCTCCGGTCCCGTCGTCGGTACTCCCGTCGTCCGCGGTCCCGTCGTCGGCGGTCCCGTCGCCGGCGGTCCCGTCGTCGGTGCTCCCGGCGTCGCGCCGTCGCCCGCTCCGGCCGCACCGCCGCGCGGAACCCTGCGCCGCGCGGTGCGCCTGCTCGACGTCGACGTGCGGCGCGTCCTGTGGGCCACGCTGCTCGGCACGCTCGCCCTCGGGTGCGCGGTCGCGCTCGCCGCGGTGTCGGCGTGGCTCATCGCGCGCGCGTCCCAGATGCCGCCCGTGCTGCAGCTGTCGGTCGCGACCGTCGCGGTGCGCGCGTTCGGCATCGGCCGCGGCGTGCTGCGGTACCTCGAGCGCCTCGTCTCGCACGACGTCGCGCTGCGGGGCATGACGAACATCCGCACGACCCTGTTCGCGCGCCTCGCCGACGGCCGCACGGCCGCGCTCGCCGGCGTCCGGCGGGGCGACCTGCTGGCCCGCGTCGGCGCCGACGTCGACGCGGTCGGCGACGTGGTCGTGCGCGGCCTGCTGCCGGCCGCGGTCGCCGTCACGCTGGGCGTCGGCACCGTCGTCGCGATGTGCGCGTTCTGGATCCCCGCCGGGCTCGCGCTCGCGGGCTGCCTCGTGCTCGCGGGGGTCGTCGCACCGCTGCTCGCCGCGCGCGCGTCCCGCACCACCGAGCGCCGGGCCGCCGACGCGCGCGCGGACCTGGCGGCCAGCGCCCTCGGGATCCTGGACGACGCCGGACCGCTCGCGGTCGCCGGGCGCGTCGACGCCGAGCGCGCCGCGCTGAGGGCCGCGCACGGCCGGATCACCGCCGCCGCCGACGCGGGCGCCCGCCCGGCCGCCGTCGCCGCCGCGCTCGGGCAGCTCGCGGTCGGCGTCGCGGTGCTCGCGGCCCTCGCCACCGGCGTCCCCGCCGTCCGCGCCGGGCTCCTGGCGCCCGTCGAGCTGGCCGTGGTGGTGCTCACGCCGCTCGCCGCGTTCGAGGCGACGTCGCTGCTGCCCGCGGCCGCGATCCAGGTGCAGCGCTCGCGTGCCGCCGCGGCGCGGATCCTTGCGCTGCTGGACGACGCAGCCACGACGCCCGGGACGGCGCCGCGCGGCACCGCCCCCACCACCGGGACGCCGGCCGAGGCCTCCGTGACCACCGACGGACCCGTCCTACGCGCGGACGACCTCGCATGCGGCTGGCCGGACCGCCCCGACGTCGTCCGGGGCCTCGCCCTCGAGCTGCGCCCGGGGCGGTCCGTCGCCGTCGTCGGGCCCAGCGGCACGGGCAAGACGACCACCCTGCTCACGCTCGCGGGCCTCCTGCCCGCGACGCACGGTGCGGTGCACCTCGACGGTGCCGATCTCGCCGGGTTGCCGCGACCCGTCGTCGCCGCCGCGGTCGTCGCGGTCACCGAGGACGCGCACGTGTTCGGCACGACCGTCCTGGAGAACCTGCGCGTCGCCCGCGGCGACGTGACGCCGGACGAGGCGCGCGACGCCCTGGGACGCGTGGGCCTCGGCCCGTGGCTCGCGGGCCTGCCGGACGGCCTCGACACGCTGGTCGGCTCCGACGCCCGCACCGTCTCGGGCGGCGAGCGCCGCCGCCTCCTGCTCGCCCGCGCGCTGCTCGCGCCCGCCCCGCTCCTGCTCGTCGACGAGCCCGCGGAGCATCTCGACGCGGCCACGGCCGACCGGCTCGTCGGCACGCTCCTCGCGCAGGCCCGCACGGGCTCGCGCGGCGTCCTGCTCGTGACGCACCGCGTCTCGGCGCTCGCCGGCGCCGACGAGGTGCTGTGGCTGGAGGACGGGCGGGTCACCGCGCGGGGCACCCACGACGACCTGCTCGCGCGCGTCCCGGGCTACCGTGTGGCCCTGGACAGCGAGCAGGTCGATGCCGGGGAGGGCGACGGTGCGCGAGACCCGGAGCACGTGGGCGGAGCGACGCATGAGTGAGCATCCGCCCGTGGAGCGGCCCGTCGTGGGCACGCCGTTCGCGCGCGGCGTGCTGGCGGAGGTGGACAGCGAGCCCGTCGTCCACCTCACCGGCGACGGCGTCGCCGACCTCCTCGACGCGATCCTCTCGGTCGCCGCGGAGCTGGACCTGCCCTCGGTCCTCAACCGGTTCGTGCAGGTCAGCGCCGAGCTCACGGGTGCCCGGTACGCCGCGATCAACGTGCTCGACGGCACCGGGACGTCGACGACGTTCGTGTACGCCGGGGTCCCCACGGCCGTCGCGCGCATGCTGCGCACCGCACCGCACGCCCTCGGCGTCCTGGGCCAGATCCCGCCCGAGGGGGCGCTGCGGCTCGGCGACCTCACCCAGCACCCGGCGTTCCGCGGCTTCCCGGCCAACCACCCGCCGATGGGCTCGTTCCTCGGCGCCTCCGTCCGCACCGGCCACCGCGTCTACGGCCAGCTCTACCTCTCCGAGAAGGAGGGCGGGTTCACCGAGGCCGACGAGAGCATGGTCATCTCCCTGGCCGCCGCCGCGGGCGTCGCGGTCGCGAACGCCCAGCTCTACGCCGAGGCCTCACGCCGTGAGCACTGGCTGCGCGCCGGCCAGGACATCACGACGATGCTGCTCGAGGGCATCGACGAGGAGGAGGCGCTCGAGCACATCGCGAAGACGGCACGCGAGGTCGCGCACGCCGACACCGCGGCCCTCGCCCTGCCGGGCCTCAACGGGCGCCTGCTCATCGAGCTCGTCGACGGCTACAACGCCGAGAACCTCATCGGCACGGTGATGCCCGAGGGCGGACGCGCCTGGACCGTGATGACCGAGGGCAAGGGGCTGCTCACGCCGTCGCTGTCGGAGTCGCGCAGCGTCAAGGTGCCCGCGATGCGGGCGTTCGGCTCCGCGATGTACGCGCCCATGCAGACGTCGGGCCGCGGCGTCGGCGTGCTCATCCTGCTGCGCCGCATCGGCGAGGCGTCGTTCGAGGACGGCGACCTCGTCACCGCCGAGTCCTTCGCGTCCCAGGCCGCGCTCGCGTTCGTGCTCGCCGAGGCCCGGCACGCGCAGGACGTCGCGGCCCTGCTCGACGAGCGCGAGCGCATCGCGCGCGACCTGCACGACCTCGCGATCCAGCAGCTCTTCGCGACCGGCATGCAGCTCGAGACCGTCAGGCGCCGTGCCGCGCGCGGCGTCGACCCGAGCGAGCTGCTGAGCATCGTCGACGAGGCGCTCGACAACGTCGACTCCTCCGTGCGGCAGATCCGGGAGATCGTCTACGCGCTGCGCGACCCCGACGCCGCGACGGGGCTCGTCGAGCGGCTGCGCCGGGAGGCGTCGCTGGCCCGCACCGGCCTGGGCTTCGCGCCGTCGGTGCTGCTGTCCCTCGACGGCGGCGCGCTGACCGACGACCCGTTCGAGGAGGACCGCTTCGACGACCGCGTCGGCCAGCAGCTCACCGACGACGTCGTCGCCGTCGTGCGCGAGGGGCTGGCGAACGCCGCCCGGCACGCGCACGCCTCCTCCGTGACGGTACGGGTGTCCGTCAACGGCACGAGCCCGCTCGGCCGCGTGCTCGTCGAGGTGCAGGACGACGGCGCGGGCCTGCCGGCGCGGCGCGACCGGCGCTCGGGCACGGGCAACCTGGCGTCGCGGGCGCGCCAGCACGGCGGCTCGTTCACGCTGGGAGCGTCCCCCGACGGGCGCGGCACGCTCCTGACCTGGCAGGTGCCGCTCGGCTGACCGGCGGCGGCCGTCCACGGGCCCCGCGCACCGGCGTCAGGGCGCCGGTGGTCGCCCGTGGGCCGTCAGTGCCCCGGCTCGGCGCGCCAGCCGACGTGCTTGCGGGACGCGACCCACGCCGCGACCTGCGTGCGGCGCTGCAGGCCCATCTTGGCGAGCAGCGACGTGATGTGGTTCTTGACGGTCTTCTCCGCGACGCCGAGACGCTCGGCGATCTCGCGGTTCGACAGGCCCTCGCCGATGAGGTCGAGCACGCGCAGCTCGCTGGGCGTGAGGTTCTCCGTCGGGTCCTCGTGCCCGGCCTTGCGGCGCGTCACGGTGCGCTCGTCGAGCAGCGTCCGACCGGCGGCGACCGCGCGGATCACGTCGGTGATCTCGGCGCCGCGCACGGACTTGAGCAGGTACGCGGCGGCGCCCGCCTCGAGCGCGGCGGCCAGCGCGTCGTCGTCGTCGAACGACGTCAGCACGATCGCGCGCGCGTCGGGCTGCGTCTCGCGCACGGCACGCATGAGGTCGATCCCCGTCCCGTCCGGGAGCTGGAGGTCGACCAGCATGACCTGCGGGCGGACCAGCCCGGCACGGCGCACGCCGTCCGCGACCGAGCCTGCCTCGGCGACGACGGTCATGCCGTCGGTCCTCTCGACGACCTCCGCGATCCCGCGACGGACCACCTCGTGGTCGTCGACGATCATCACGGTCACGGGCCCGGGCTTCGACGGCATGCTGATGGACGGCACGGTGGCATCGTATCCGGGTGTGATCACCGTTCTGCTGCCCACCACGCTGGAGGAGTCGCCGCGTGTCTCCGCGGACGTGCGGCTGGTGCGCTACGACCCGGCGGAACCGGTCCCGCAGGACGCCGTCGATGCGCAGGTCCTGGTCGTCTGGGGCAACGGCCGTCGCCAGCTCCGGGACGCCGCGGCACGGCTCACGCGGCTGCGGTGGGTGCAGACGCTCGCCGCGGGGCCGGACGTCGTCCTGGAGGCCGGGTTCGCGCCCGACGTGGTGGTCACGTCGGGCCGCGGGCTGCACGACGGGCCCGTGGCCGAGCACACGCTCGCGCTCGTGCTGGCCGTCGTGCGCCGGGTGCCCGACCTCGTGCGCGCGCAGGACGCGCACCGGTGGGCGGGCGAGCTCGGGGGCGTGCAGCCCGTGCGGCCCGCCGGCGACCTGCGCACGCTCGACGGCGCTCGCGTCGTCGTGTGGGGCTTCGGCTCGATCGCGGCCCGCCTCGCCCCGCTCCTGACCGCACTCGGCGCGCACGTCACGGGCGTCGCGACGACCGCGGGCGAGCGGCACGGCTACCCGGTGGTGACGACGGAGGCGCTGCCCGACCTGCTCCCCCGCACCGACCTGCTGGTCAGCCTGCTGCCCGCGACCCCGGCGACCCGCCACGCCGTCGACGACCGGGTGCTGCGGCTGCTGCCTCCGCATGCCTGGGTCGTCAACGTCGGACGCGGCGCGACGCTCGACGAGGCCGCGCTGCTCGACGCCGTGCGTGCGGGACGGCTCGCCGGGGCGGCGCTCGACGTGTTCGACCGCGAGCCGCTGCCGCCGCAGTCCCCGCTGTGGGACGAGCCGCGCGTGCTCGTCAGCCCGCACGCGGCAGGCGGCCGGCCGGTCGGCGCCGCCGCGCTGGTCGAGCGGAACCTCGACGCGTACGTGGCGGGCCGGCCGCTGGTCAACCTCGTGGAGCGCTGACGCGCGTCACCAGCGTGCGCGGCGCGGGCGCGGCTGGCAGACCGGGCACGTGTACGACGAACGGTTCATGAACTCGTCGCGGCGCACGGCTGCGCCGCAGCGCGGGCACGGCCGCCCGGCCTGCCCGTAGACGGCGAGCGACCGGTCGAAGTACCCCGACGCGCCGTTGACGTTGACGTACAGCGCGTCGAAGCTCGTGCCGCCCTGCGCGAGCGCGGCCGTCATGACCTCCTGCGCGCCGTCGAGCGCGCGCTCGACCTCGGCGCGTCGCAGCGTGTCCGTGGGCCGCGCGTAGTGCAGCCGCGCGCGCCACAGGCCCTCGTCGGCGTAGATGTTGCCGATCCCGGAGACGAGCGCCTGGTCGAGCAGCGCGCGCTTGATCCCGGTGCGCCGGGCCCGCACGGCCTCGACCAGCGCGGGCCGGTCGAGCGACGGGTCGAGCAGGTCGCGCGCGATGTGCGTGACCGGCGCGGGGACGACCGCACGCCCGGACCCGAGGCCGCCCGGGGCGCCGTCGGGGGTCGGCACGAGGTCGGGCACGCTGAGGTGGCCGAACGTGCGCTGGTCGACGAAGTCGAGCGCCGAGCCGTCGTCGAGGGCCAGCCGGACCCGCAGGTGCGGGTGCCGCACCTCGTCGCGCAGGTCCTGCGCCGAGCGGACGAGGAGCTGGCCGCTCATCCCGAGGTGCGCCATGAGCGCCGCGTCCTCGTCGTCGAGCAGCAGCCACAGGAACTTGCCGCGCCGGACGGCCGCGTCGAGCCGGCGCCCCGCGAGCCTGCCGGCGAAGTCGAGCGGCCCCTCGACGTGACGGCGGACGCTGTAGTCGCGGTGCACCGCGACGTCCGTGACCGTCCGGCCGAGCACGTGCCGCGCGAGCCCGTCGCGGACGGTCTCGACCTCGGGCAGCTCCGGCACGCGGTCAGTCCTGCTCGGCGGCGTCCACCGGGGCGGGCGCGGACGCGCCGACGGACGTCGCGGCGGACGCGGACCCGTCACCCGCGGCCCGCACGGCGGCGATCGCCTCGAGCGCGCGGTACGCGTCCTCGGCGGCGTGCTGCTCGGCGAGCTTCTTGGCGGGCCCGGAGCCGGCACCGCGCGGCTCGCCCGCGATCACCGCGCGCGCCGTGAAGGTGCGGGCGTGGTCCGGCCCCTCCCCCACGACGTCGTACGACGGGGCCCCGAGCCCGAGCGCGGCCGACAGCTCCTGCAGCGACGTCTTCCAGTCCAGCCCGGCACCGAGGGCCGCGGCCGCGTCGAGCGTCGGGCCGACGAAGCGGTCGACGACCACGCGGGCCGTCTCGAGGCCGTGCGCCAGGTACACCGCGCCGAACAGCGCCTCGAGCGTGTCGGACAGGATCGAGTCCTTGTCGGCGCCGCCGGTCGCGAGCTCACCCTTGCCGAGCAGCACGTACGCACCTAGGTCGAGCTCGCGCGCGACACCCGCGAGGGCGCGCTGCGAGACGGTCGCGGCCCGCATCTTGGCGAGCGCCCCCTCGGGCTGCTCGGGGTGGCGGCGGTAGAGCGACTCGGTGACGACGAGACCGAGGACGGTGTCGCCGAGGAACTCGAGCCGCTCGTTCGTCGGGATGCCGCCGGCCTCGTGCGCGAACGACCGGTGGGTCAGCGCCAGCACGAGAAGCTCGGGATCCAGGTGGACCCCGAGCTTCTCGACGAGCCGGTCGGCCGCGGCACTCATCCCGGTCACAGCGTGGTCAGGTGCGTCACGGCGACGAGCGAGGGTGTCAGCGGGCCTCGTGCTCGCTGCGCACGGCCTCGGCGTAGCGGCGGCCGTTGTAGGCGCCGCAGGCCGGGCAGGCCGTGTGGGGCTGCTTGTCGGCCTTGCAGACGGGGCACGAGGTCAGCGTCGTGGCAGTGGTCTTCCACTGCGACCGACGCGCACGGGTGTTGCTGCGCGACATCTTGCGCTTCGGAACCGCCACGGCTAGCTCTCTTTCGTCTCGTCGACCTTGCTCGACAGGCCGCTCAGGGCGGACCAGCGAGGGTCAAGCGTCTCATGCGAATGGTCAGGGTCGTCCGCCAGGCGAGCTCCGCACTCGGAGCACAGACCCGGGCAGTCGGGGCGGCACAGCGGCTGGAACGGCAGAGCCGGCACCACCACGTCCCGCAGCGCGGGCTCGAGGTCGATCAGATCGCCCTCCAGCTCACGCACGTCCTCGTCCTCGTCGCCCTCCTCGACCGCAGCAGCGGCGCGCTCGGGGTAGACGTACAGCTCCGTGAGGGTGACGTCGACGTCCTCGACGACCTCCTCCAGGCAGCGCACGCACTCCCCGACCGCCCGGCCACGGACGTATCCGGAGACCAGGACCCCCTCCATGACCGCCTCGAGCCGCAGGTCCAGCTCGAGATCGGTGCCGGGAGGGATGCCGATCACGTCGGTACCGAGGTCCTCGGGGGCACCGACCGTCCTCTGCACGGTCCGCGTCGATCCCGGACGTCGGCCGAGCTCGTGGGTGTCGAGCACGAACGGCGAGCGGGGATCGAGGTGAACAGGGCGCTGCACGGCCGAAGGTCCCCTCGTCTGGATCTCGGTCCACGCCACGACCGGCAGGACCAACCGCCAACTCTACGACACGTGCCCCCGGCGCCCAAATCAGCACCGCTCCGTGCGGAGCCCGCGCGCGAGGCCGTCGAGGCGGGCGTGACGTGCACGGCGCCGCCCCGCTCTCGCTCGTCAGACGACCGGGGGCGCGTCGTCCTCGAGGCGGTCCGCGAGCTTGGCCCGGCCCGCCTGGACCTGGCTCAGCACCTTGCCGAGGTCGATCTCGAAGTCGGCCAGCCGACGGTCGCAGTAGTCGTCCGCGTCGCGCCGCAGCACGACCGCGGCCTCCTCGGCCTCCTGCACGATCTGCTGCGCACGCTCCCGGGCCGCCACGACGACCGCCTCCTGGTCCACGAGCGCCGCCGCCTGCTGCCGCGCGTCCGCGAGGATGCGGTCCGCCTGCGCGCGCGCCTCGGCGCGTGCCGCGTCGGCGTCCGCGAGCACCTCGTCCGCGCGGGTCAGCTGGGTCGGCAGGACGTCGCGCGCCTGGTCGAGCAGGTCCAGCAGCTCCGCGCGGTTCACCAGCACCGACGACGACATCGGCATCGCGCGGGCCTGCGTCACCGCAGCGGCGATCGCGTCGAGCACCCCGGTGAGGCCCTCGGGCCTCGTCGTCGCGTCCTCGCTCATCGTGCACTCCCTCCCGTCCGTGCGAGCGCGTCGCGCACCGCCTCCGCCACCTCGTCCGGCACCAGGTCGTCGATCCGCCCGCCGTACCGCGCCACGTCCTTCACCAGCGACGACGCGACGTGCGCGAGCGCCGGGTCGCCGATCACGAACACCGTCTCGACACCCGACAGGTGCCGGTTCATGAGCGCCATCGGCAGCTCGGCGTCGAAGTCGGCCCCGCTGCGCAGGCCCTTGACCACCGCCGAGGCCCCCTGGGCCGCGACGAAGTCGGCGAGCAGCCCGTCGACCGCCTCGACGCGCACCCCGTCGACGCCGGCGAGCGCCGCCCGTGCCAGGGCGACGCGCTCGTCCGCGGCGAGCAGCGGGGTCTTCGCGGAGTTCCGCGCGACGCCGACGACGACCTCGTCGAACATCGAGCGCGCGCGCCGGACCACGTCCACGTGGCCGAGGGTGATCGGGTCGAACGACCCCGGGCAGACGGCTGTGGTCACCCGGCCAGGGTAGGCCAGCAGCGCGGGACCGCCCGTCGGGGCGTCACTCCCCCGGTGCCCGCTCGCCGAACCAGACGACGGTCTCGCCGTACACGCGCCGCTCGACCCCCGCCCAGCCGGCCGGCCAGACGGGCTCGGGCGAGCGGGAGGACCGCTCCACGGCCAGCAGGCCGTCGTCCGCGACGTCGCCCGCCACGTCGGCCAGGACCGCGGCCAGGTCGGGCTCGGCGACGTCGTAGGGCGGGTCCACGAGCACGAGGTCCCACGGCGCCACGGGCCTGCGCTGCACGAACCGCTCCGCGCGCTCGGCGACCACGGTGACGTCGCGCAGGCCGAGGGTCGCGACGTTGCGCCGGCACACGTCCGCAGCCTCCCGCGCCGACTCCACGAGGGTCACGGCGCGCGCACCGCGGCTCGCCGCCTCGAGCCCGAGCGCCCCCGAGCCGGCGTACAGGTCGAGCACGCGCGCGTCGTCGACGACGCCCAGGTGCTCGAGGCGGGAGAACAGGGCCTCCCGGACGCGCTCGCTCGTGGGCCGGGTCCCACGACGCGGGACCTGCAACGTCCGCCCGCCCGCGGTGCCGGCCACGATGCGGGTCATCGGCGCGGCTCCGGGGTCTCCTGCGCGTCGAGGACGCGCTCCATGAGCGGGCGGGTCTCCGTCGAGGACGCCACGAGCACGGCCACCACCGAGAACAGCAGCTGCGCGCCCAGCAGCACGGGTCCCGTGCGCCCGACGAGCACCGCGATCCACACGGGCAGCAGTCCCAGGACGACCACGTCGGGCCCGCGCGCGAGCACGGCCGCGACGCCGCCCGGCAGAGCGCCCGCGGGCGTCGACACGAGCGGTCCCGACCAGTCGGGTGCCGACCGGTACGCGGCACGCACCGCCGCGGCGGCCCACACCGGTGCCGACGCGACCGCGAGCGCCAGCCAGCCCACCGGACGACCGGCCCACACGCCGACCGCCGCGAACGCGGCGAGCGACCACAGGAGCATGACCGCACCCGGCACGACCATCCGCAGGCGGCGCACCGTGCGGGCGTCGAGCGGCAGGAGACGGTCCAGCACGGGCGCCATCTCGGCCCGCCGCGCGCCCTCCCCGGTCGCGCTCGCGGCGGCGTACCCGGCGAGCAGGAGCGCGAGGAGCACCCCCGGCGGGCCGGCGAGCTGGGGCACGAGGACGACGGCTGCGGGCACGAGCGCGGCCACGACGAGCTGCACGAGGTGCCGGGTGGAGCGCCGCAGCACCACGAGGTCGGCCGTGACGAGCGCCGTCGCCGGGCCGCGGACCGTGCGCAGCCGCGAGGCGCGCCGCCGGGCTGCGGGCAGCGCGCCGTCGGTGAGGGCACGGCCGAGCTCGCGGGAGTCGAACGACACGACCGCCCCGACCGCCTGCGCCGCGACCGAGCCGCTCTCGCGCAGCGACCGTGCGGGGACGTCGCCGAGGCGGCGGTCGACGAGCGCACCGAGCGCCGCGACGCCCACGGCGAGGGCGACGACGAGGACCCACGGCGGCGACGGGGCCGGGACCTCGACGTCGAGCACCAGCAGCACGAGCGCGGTCGCGGCGGCCGCGAGCGCGACGAGGTCGCCCGCGAGCGCGAGCGACCTGCGCGCGGCCCCCGCGGACTGCGCGAGCGCGGCGGCCAGCACGACGGCGGCCGCGAGCAGGGCGCCCGCGAGCGCGACCCGCAGCACCGTCCCGCCCGGCGCGCCGAGCAGACCGGCGTCGAGCACCGCCAGGACGACGCCGCCGACCGCCGCCGCGAGCAGCGGCGGCCGCAGCGAGGCGGGGCGCAGCAGGCCGCGCCGGTCGACGGGCAGCCCGAGCCACCACGCCGCCTCGGCACCACCGGACGCGACGGGACCGAGCCGGCCGGCGACCGACAGCAGCGCGCCTGCGCCGGCGCCCAGGACGACCGCCACGACGGTCGACAGCTCCAGCGTCCACGTCGTCTCGACCGCGGCCGACGGGTGCACGTCCAGCCGCAGGCTGCGCACGGCCCCGAGCGCGAACAGCACGCTCAGCGCCACCGAGATGACCGCGTAGTACACGTCCGACAGGACGGTCCCGAGGCTCGCGCCGCCGCGCGCGTTGCCCGCCTGCGCGGTGTAGCGGCGGATCGCGCGCGCGCCCGGCACCTCACCGACGTCGGCGGGGGCGACCGCCACCTCGTCGGTCACGGGTTCTCCCGGCTGATGACGCGCGCCGCCTCGGCCGGGTCCACGACGCGGCTGACGTCGTCCGCGACGACCACGGCGCGGTCCGCGACCGCCTGCACGAGGTCGGGGTCGTGCGTCGCGAGGAGCACCGCGCCGCCCCCCTCCTTCTCGGCGACGAGCCGCTGCGCGAGCCGGTCACGCATCGCGCGGTCCAGGCGCTGCTCGGGCTCGTCGAGCACGAGCAGCGAGCGCGGCCGGGCGAACCCCGCGGCGAGCAGGAGGCGTCGCCGCTGCCCGGAGGACAGTGCGACGGGCAGCGCGCGACGGTGGTCGTCGAGCCCGAACTCGTCGAGCAGGCCGTCGACGACGCCGTCCGCGCCGAGCACCCCGTGGCCGCGTGCCGTCAGGTACAGGTGCTCGGCCACGGTCAGGGCCGGGAAGTACGCGTCGTCGTCGAGCACCGAGGCGACCTGCGTGCGGAACGTCACGTCGCGCTCGTCGACCGGCGCGCCGAGCACCCGCAGCGTTCCCTGCGACGGCGTGAGGAGCCCGAGCACCGTCTTGAGGACCGTGGACTTCCCGGACCCGTTCGCGCCGACCAGCGCGACGGCCCTGCCGGCGCCGAGCGTGAACGTCACGGGGGCGCACACGGGGGTCCCGCCGTAGCCGACGAGCAGGTCCTGGGCGCGCACGACGGGCTTCGACACGCTGGCCAGGGTAGTCCGCGGGGAGCAGGACCCCGCGCCGGCGCGGGGTCGGGCGAGGCACGGCGCCGGTCAGGCCCGGTCGAGGAACTCCTCGCGGTCGCCCGTCAGCAGCGCGCGGATCGCGTCGCCGAGCGGCGGCCACGACGTCAGCTCCGGGTCCTGCTCGACGAAGGCCCGGGCGTCGTCGCGCGCCCGCTCGATGAGGTCGCCGTCGCGCGTCACCCGCAGCAGCCGCAGCGACGAGGACCCGCCCCACTGGGAGGCCCCGAGCACGTCGCCCTCACCGCGCTGCTCGAGGTCGAAGCTCGCGAGCGCGAACCCGTCCGACGTGCGCGCGAGCGTGTCGACGCGCTCGGCCGCGGGCGTGCCCGGCTCCGCGGTCGACACGAGCAGGCACACGCCCGGTGCGCTCCCCCGGCCGATGCGTCCGCGCAGCTGGTGCAGCTGGGACACGCCGAAGCGGTCGGCGTCGAGGACCACCATCGCGGTCGCCTCCGGCACGTCCACCCCGACCTCGACGACGGTCGTGGACACGAGCACCGGGACCGCGCCCGACGCGAAGTCCGCGAGCGCACGGTCCTTGTCCTCGGGCGTCATGCGGCCGTGCAGCACGCCCACCGCGACGCCCTCGAGCGCGGGCTCGGCGGCGAGCTCGGCAGCCACGTCCAGGACTGCGCGCAGCGGGCGGCGGGCGGGGGCGTCCGCGACCTCGACGTCGTCGGCGACGAGGTCGACGTCGTCCGCGCCGCGCTCGTCGTCGCCGTCGATGCGGGGGCACACGACGTACGCGCGGCCGCCCTGTGCGACCTCCTCGCGCACGCGTGCCCAGGTGCGCGACATCCAGACGGGGTTGTCGGCGGGGACCACGTGGGTCGTCACGCCGCTGCGCCCCGCGGGCACCTCGCGCAGCACGGACGTCTCGAGGTCGCCGAACACCGTCATCGCGACGGTCCGCGGGATCGGCGTCGCGGTCATGACGAGCAGGTGCGGGCTGGTCGCGGCCTTGGCCCGCAGCGTGTCGCGCTGCTCGACGCCGAACTTGTGCTGCTCGTCGACGACCACGAGCCCGAGGTCCGCGAACTGCACGGTCGCGGACAGCAGGGCGTGCGTGCCGACGACGATGCCCGCGGCGCCGCTCGCGGCGTCGAGCAGCGCCGCCTTGCGCGCGGCGGCCGGCTGCGAGCCCGTGAGCAGCGCGACGCGGGTCGCGTCCGGCGCACCGCCGAGCATCCCGCCCTCCGCGAGGTCGCCCAGGAGCGCCCGCAGCGACCGCGCGTGCTGCGCGGCGAGCACCTCGGTCGGCGCGAGCAGGGCCGCCTGGCCGCCCGCGTCGACGACCTGCAGCATCGCGCGCAGCGCGACGAGCGTCTTGCCCGAGCCGACCTCCCCCTGGAGCAGCCGCTGCATGGGCACCGGCCGAGCCAGCTCTGCGGCGATCGTCTCGCCGACCTCCCGCTGGCCCGCGGTCAGCGTGAACGGCAGCCGGGCGTCGAAGGCCGCGAGCACGCCGTCGGCGACGGGCGGGCGGGCGGTCGCGGGTTCCGCGGCGGCCCGTGCCCGGCGCCGCGCGAGCTCGGCCTGCAGGACGAACGCCTCCTCGTACCGCAGGCGGTCGCGCGCGCGACGCCAGTCGTCGTCGGTGTGCGGCTCGTGCACGTCGCGCAGGGTGCGGTGCAGGTCGGCGAGCGCGTGCTGCTCGCGCAGGGCGGGTGGGACCGGGTCGACGACGTCCTCGTCGCGCAGCGTGCCGAGCGCGGTCCGCACGGCTGCCGCGATCTTCGTCGTGTCCAGGCCCGCGCCCGCGCGGTAGACGGGTCGCGGCCAGGTCGCCCGCTCGACGGCGACGCGCTCCCCCTCGTCGTCGCCGTCGAACATCTCGTACGTGGGGTGCGCGAGCTGCAGGTGCCCTCCGAACGCCGAGATCTGGCCCGTGAACAGGCCGCGCCGGCCCGGCACGAGCAGGCGCTCGTGGTGCCGTGCGCCGCCGAAGAAGATGAGCTGCAGCGCGCTGCGCCCGTCGGTGATCTGCACCTCGAGCCGGGCCGCGTTGGTGGACCGCGCACGCCGCACGACCGCCTGGCGCACGTCCGCCACGACCGTGACCGTGTCCCCGACCCGCAGGCTCGCGATGTCGGTGAGCGTGCCCGGGTCGGCGTAGCGGAACGGGTAGTGCCGCAGCAGGTCGCCGACCGTCCGCAGCCCGAGCGCGGCGAACGGCTTGCCGGCGCGGGGAGCGACCGACGTCACCGGCGTGTCGAGGAACCGCGCCCGCGGCTCCACGCCGTCCTCGTACCGCACGCCCGCGCTCTCGCCCCGCGCCATCAGTCGACCCCCAGCCAGAACGCCGTCCCGGTCCCCGTCGGCCCCACCAGCACCGGCTCGACGTCGCCGTGCTGCGCGGCCGCCTCCGCCACGCGCGCCGCCGTCCCCGCGTCGAGCGGGTCCCGGTGCAGCACCGTCAGGCTCTCCGCGGTCCGGCCGGTCAGCAGCCCGGCGAGGGCGTCCGGCAGGGCGGCGACGTCGTCGGCGCGGCCCGCCCGCAGCCGCCCGAGCGCCCCGGCCACGTCGTGCTGGCCGGTTCCCGACGAGGCGAACGCCAGCACGGCGACGACGGACCGCAGCTCGTCGTCGGCGGGCAGGACCTCGACCGCGGGGCCCGGCCGCGGTGCGAGCGCGTCGCCGTCGAGCAGGCCGCCGGGGACGACGGCGACGTCCGCCGCGCCCGTGTCCGCGACCGCCCGGGCCACGTGGTCGGCGCGCACCGGCGTGTCCGGCACGGCGACGAGCACCACGGCCCCCGCCGCGGCGTACCAGGCCGCGAGCGGCGGCGACGCCGTGCACACGACCAGGCCGCGGCGCGCGGCGGCCACGGGTCCGTCCTCGGTGCAGCCCGACTGGCCGTGCGGCGCGTCGACGAGCCGGACGACGACCTGCTCGCGCGCGCCCGCGTCGCCCGCGGCCGCGACCGCGGCGTCGGGCCGGTCGGTGTGCACGTGCACGTGCCAGACGTCGTCCCGGCCGACCACCGCGACGGAGTCCCCGACCGCCACGAGCCGCTCGCGCAGCAGCGCGCCGGTGTCGACGGCGCCATCGAGCGCCCCTCCCCGCCCGGCGCCCGCGCCCGTGCCGCTGCCGTCCGGCGCGCGCACGACGAGCATGACCTCGTACGCACCGCCCTCGCCGTGCACGGCCCGGCCGTGGCTCGCGGGTCCCGGCAGCCACGCCGCGGGCTCGTCCGGCTCGGGGGCGCCCGTCACGGCCCGGTGCAGCGACTCGAGCAGGACCAGCAGCGCGCAGGCACCGGCGTCGACGACGTGCTCGCGCCGCAGCACCGGGTGCGCCTCGCTGATCCGGCCGAGCGCGGCGTGCGCGCTCTCCAGCACGGCCGCGAGCCGCGTCGCGGTGGGCATCCCCGGCGTGAGCCCCGCGGCCTCGCTCGCGACCACGTCGGCGAGCGTGAGGACGGTGCCCTCGACCGGTTCCGCGACGGCGCCCCGTGCCGCGCGTGCGGCGCCGCCGAGCGACCGGACGAGGAGGTCGTCGGACGGGCCGGCACCCGCCAGCCCGTCGGCGAACCCGGCGAGGTACTGGCTCACGATGATCCCGGAGTTGCCGCGCGCGGCCAGCAGCGCGCCGCGTGCGAACGCCCGGGCGACCTCGGCGGCGCCGCCGTGCTCGAGCGCGTCCACCGCCTCCGCCCCTCCGACGACCGTGAGCAGCACGTTCGTCCCCGTGTCGGCGTCGGCGACGGGGAACACGTTGACCGCGTCGACGGCCGGCCGCGCGAGCGCGAGAGCCGTTCGGGCGCCGTGCGCCCACGCACGCAGCACGTCGGCGTCCAGCACGTCGCTCCCTCCAGCCCTGCTCGTGCGCGGCCTCGCCGCGGGTGGTGCGCGTCGTCCCGCGCGCCGTCACGCACGGAGCGTGGCACGGACCGCCGGGGACCGCCCCGCGCGGTCCCCACACCCTGCCGCATCGTGCCCACATTTGGGACGCCTGCGGGCCATGGGCTAGTCTTGACCGGTTGCCCGACGGACTCGGGCACTGGTGACGCGCGGACCGACCCCGGTCCCCGACCCTGATCCGGCCTGGTTCCGGTGACGGTCGCGTCCCGACAACCGACTTCGTCGCGGACCCCGCGACGTGCCCGCATCCGCAAGAACACAGGAGAAGATCGTGGCTGCCAACTGCGACGTCTGCGCCAAGGGCCCGAGCTTCGGGCACAGCATCTCGCACTCGCACGTGCGCACGAAGCGCCGCTGGAACCCCAACATCCAGCGCGTGCGCGCCGTCGTGGCGGGCACCCCGAAGCGCATCAACGTGTGCACCTCGTGCCTCAAGGCCGGCAAGGTGCAGCGCGCCGTCTGACGCCGCCGCACACCCGGTCGCAAGGCCCGTGAGGCAATCGCCTCGCGGGCCTTCGCCATGCCCGGACCGTGTGGCAGGGTGACGTCATGATCGAGCAGATCGACGAGGTGACCATCCGGGTCGCGGGCGCCACCGACGCCGCCGGGATCGCCGCGGTGCACGTCCGGTCGTGGCAGGAGGCGTACGCGGGCATCGTGCCCGCCGACTACCTCGAGAGCCTCGACGTGTCGGCGCGCACCGGCTCGTGGACCGACCACCTCCGGCACGGGCCCGAGGACGGCATCCGCACGTGGGTCGCGCAGGCGGGCGAGCGCGTCATCGGGTTCGTGTCCGTGGGGCCGAGCCGCGACGAGGACGCCTCGCGCGGCGACCGCGAGATCTACTCGATCTACCTCGACCCCGGCATGTGGGGCCACGGCGTCGCTCGCGACCTCATGCGCACGGTGCTCACCGAGCTCGGCGACCGCACGCGCCTGTCGCTGTGGGTCCTCGCGGCGAACGAGCGCGCCCGGCACTTCTACCGCCGGCACGGCTTCCACCCGGACGGCGTGGAACGTCTCGAGGAGATCGGGGGCGCGGAGCTCCTCGAGGTCCGCTACCGCCGCAACTGACACCCGTCCGGCTCCGCAGCGCTCCGCCCCCGGGCCCGCGGCTCACCCCGCGAAGTGGTCCCAGCCGGGCCGCACGGCGGGCACCTCACCGGCGACCAGCACGTCCGGCTCGGCGTCTGCCAGCGGCGACCGCGCACGCACCCGGCCGATCCGCCGGAACGGTGCCGGCAGAGCGGCGTCCGGCGGGAACGTCGCGAGCAGCCCGTGGTCCTCGCCCCCGCCGAGCAGCCACGCCTGCGGGTCGACCCCCAGCCGCTGCGCCGCGGTGCGGACGCGCGCGAGGTCCGGGGCGAGCGCGACGCGCGGGTCGTCGAGGTCGACGACGACGCCGCTGGCGCGCGCGAGGCGCCCGGCGTCGCGCAGCAGCCCGTCCGAGACGTCGAGCATCGCGGACGCGCCGGCCGCGGCGGCGAGCGGGCCTGCGGCGAGCGGCGAGGTCGGCGCCCGGAACGACGCCACGGCGGCGGGGTCGACGTCGGCGAGGCCCGCCTCGAGCAGCGCGAGCCCAGCCGCCGACGTCCCGCACGCGCCTGCGTGCGCGACGACGTCCCCCGGCCGGGCGCCGGACCGCAGCACCGGGTCGCGACCCTCGAGGTCGCCGTGCGCGGTCACCGCGACGACCACGAGCGGACCGCCCGACAGGTCACCGCCGACGACGTCCACCCCGTGCGGCGCGCACGCCTCCCCGAAGCCCTGCGCGAGCCCCTCGACCCACTCCGCCGGCAGGTCGCCCGGAAGCACGAGCGCGACGACGAGGCTCGTCGGCACGGCACCCATCGACGCGACGTCCGCGAGGTTCTGCACGGCGGCCCGTCGTCCGACGTCCCGGCCGCTCGACCACGCCCGCCGGAAGTGCCGGTCCTCGACGAGCACGTCGGTCGTGACGACGACGCGGCCGTCGGGCGCCGTCACGACCGCGGCGTCGTCGCCCGGTCCGACCAGGGTGCGCGGACCGCGCGGCAGGTGCGGGAAGATCCGCGCGAGCAGCTGCTCCTCGGACAGGTCGGCGACGAGCGGGGCGGACGGCGCGACGGGGTGCCGCGCGCGGACGGAGTCGGTCACGCGGCAACGCTAGACGTCCTGCGGACGATGGCGCGCCTCGCGCGCCCGCGGCGGTGGTGCGTCTGCCCTGCACGCGGCGGTGGTCGTCTGCCCGCACGCGGGGGTGGTGCGTCTGCCCGCACGCGGCGGTGGTGCGTCTCACGCGCACGCGGGCGAGGGCGCCCCCACCGGCGGGATACCGTGACGTGTGCCCACGACCCGGACCGTCCGCCGCACGGCGGCGCTCACGCTCGGTGCGGGCACCGCGGCCCTGCTGTCCGGCTGCGCGCCCGCGGTGCCGGTCGACGCCGCGCCGTACGCGACCGACCCGCTGTGCGCGGACGTCGTGCTGACGACCCCCGACTCGCTCGGCGAGGGCCTCGACCGCGTCGACACGACCAGCCAGGCGACGACGGCCTGGGGCGAGCCGTCGGCGGCGGTCGTGCTGCGGTGCGGGGTCGAGCCGCTCGGGCCGACGACCGAGCGCTGCGTGACCGTGGAGGCGCCCGACGGCACCTCCGTGGACTGGGTCGTCGTCGCGGACGACCCGGCGGACGAGCAGGGGTCCGACTGGACGTTCACGACGTACGGCCGGGTGCCCGCGGTCGAGGTGCGCGTGCCCGCCGACGTGGCGTCGGCGCGCAGCACGTCGTTCGTCGACGCCCTCGGCGCAGCCGTGTCCCGCGCGCCCGCCGAGCGCTCGTGCGTCGGCCTGGACGCTTTCTAGAGCCGCGGGCTGCGCGCCTGCCCGTGGCATCCCGGGGTGTGCCTCAGCGGAGCCCGGTGGGCCGGGCGAGCGCGAGCTGCACGAGCTCGTCGACGAGCTGCGGGTAGGGCAGGCCCGTCGCCTCCCACATGCGCGGGTACATCGAGTACGGCGTGAAGCCGGGCATGGTGTTGATCTCGTTGACGACGACCTCGCCGTCGGGCGTGACGAACACGTCGACGCGCGCGATGCCCTCGCACCCGATCGCCTCGAACGTCCGCACGGCCACGTCCCGCACCTGCGCCACGACGTCGGCGGGCAGGTCCGCCGGGCACGCGAGCGTGACGCCGGCCTCGTCGAGGTACTTCGCCTCGAAGTCGTAGAACGTGTGCCGCGGGTCGGTCACGACGATCTCCCCCGGCAGGGACGCGCGCGCCCGCTGCCCGTCGCGACCGCCGAGCACGCCGCACTCGATCTCGCGTCCGACGACCGCGGCCTCGACGACGACCTTGGGGTCGTGCGCGCGGGCGGCGTCGAGCGCGGCCGGGAGGTCGGCCAGGTCGTCGACGCGGGTGATCCCGAGGCTGGACCCGGCGCGGGCGGGCTTGACGAACAACGGCAGGCCGAGCTTCTCGACGCGCCGCGCGACCTCGTCCGGGTCACGCTCGAGCTCGCCCGGCAGGATCACCGTGAAGGGGCCGACGGGCAGCCCGTGCCCGGCCAGGACGAGCTTCATCATGTGCTTGTCCATGCCGACCGCCGACGCCAGCACGCCGGCACCGACGTAGCGGACGTCCGCGAGCTCGAGCATGCCCTGCAGCGTCCCGTCCTCGCCGAACGGCCCGTGCAGCAGCGGGAAGACGACGTCCACCGCGCCGAGCGTGCGCGGCAGGGTGCCGGGCTCGAGCACCTGCACGTCGCGGTCGTCGGTCGCCTGCGGCAGGAGCACGTGGGCGGCGGTGTCCTCGACCTGCGGCAGCCGCCCGTCGCGGATCGCCCAGCGGTCGGGGTCGTCCTCCGCGAGGACCCACCGACCGGTCGGGGTGATGCCCACGGCGACGACGTCGTACCGGTCCCGGTCCAGCGCGCGCAGGACGCCGCCCGCGGTCGCGCAGCTGATGGCGTGCTCGCCCGAGCGTCCGCCGAACAGCACCATGACGCGCGGGCGCCCGGGGTGCGCGGGGGTCGCTGCCGCGGGCGCGGTCGCGTCGGACGGGGCGGGGGCCGTGGCGTTCATCGCGCCCGACCCTACCGGGCGCGGCCGCCCTTTCCGGACGCCCGGGACGGTCGGCGACGGCGCGCGCGTACCGTGCTGGCATGCCTGACGCCCTGCCCCTGTCCCCCGCCACGCTCGCCGTCGCCTCGGGACGCCCGGCCCGCACGCAGGCCGCCCCCGTGAACCCGCCGATCGTCCTGTCGTCGACGTACGTCTCGCAGGGCGAGGTGCCCGCGGGCGAGCTGTTCTACGCGCGCGCGGACACCGAGACGTGGCACCCGTTCGAGGAGACGCTGGGGGCGCTCGAGGGCTCCGCGCACCCCGCGGTGCTGTTCGGTTCCGGCATGGCGGCGATCGCGGCCGCGATCTCGCTCGTGCCCCCGGGTGGCCGCCTCGTGGTGCCGCGGCACGCGTACAACGTGACGGTCGTGCACGCGCAGGACGTCGCGGGCCGCTCGGGGATCGAGGTGGTGCAGGTCGACATCGCCGACACCGACGCGGTGGTCGCGGCCGTGCGGGGCGACGGGGTGCCGGCGGCCATGCTGTGGGTCGAGTCGCCGACGAACCCGATGCTGGAGGTCGCGGACGTGCCGGCGCTCGTCGCGGCCGCGCACGAGGCGGGGACCCTGGTCGCGGTCGACAACACGTTCGCGACCCCGCTCGGGCAGCAGCCGCTCGCGCTCGGGGCCGACGTCGTCGTGCACTCGGTCACCAAGTACCTCGCGGGCCACTCGGACGTCGTGCTCGGCGCCGCGCTCGCCGACGACCCCGCGCTGCACGCGGACCTGCGCCGCTACCGCACCGTGCACGGCGCGATCGCGGGTCCGACGGAGGCGTGGCTCGCGCTGCGCGGTGTGCGCACGCTCGCGCTGCGGGTCGAGCGCGCGCAGGCCAACGCCGCGGAGATCGCGCGCCGCCTCGCCGACCACCCGGCCGTGGCCGAGGTCCGGCACCCGAGCCTCCCGGACGACCCGGGCCACGCGCGCGCGGCGGCGCAGATGCGGGGATTCGGCTCGATCGTCGGGCTGCGCCCGCGGGGCGGTGTCGCGGCGGCCGACGCGCTGGTCGCGGCGGTCCGGCTGTGGGTGCCGGCGACGAGCCTCGGCGGCGTCGAGTCGAGCCTGGAGCGGCGGCGCCGCTTCCCGCTCGAGACGGTGACGGTGCCGGAGGACCTGCTGCGGCTGTCGGTCGGCGTCGAGGACGTCGAGGACCTGTGGCGGGACCTGGACCAGGCGTTGCGCGCGGCGAGCCTCTGACGCGACGGCACGGACCGCGCCGACGTCCGGGACCGGACGCACTGCGGGCGGTCGAGGCGGCACGGTCGCGACGGGCCGTGCCGCCTCGCGTCAGGCGCCCTCGGCCTTGTGCGGGCGCGCGAGCAGCAGCGGCGCGAGCTGCTCGACCGGCAGCCCCTCGTGCAGCACGCGCACGACGGCGTGGGTGATCGGCATGTCGACGCCGAGCGACTGCGCGAGCTCGAGCACGGAGCGGCACGACTTCACGCCCTCGGCGGTGCCGCCGGTCGCGGCGACGGCCTCGTCGAGCGTCATGCCCCGGCCGATGTGGCCGCCGAGCGTGTGGTTGCGCGAGTCCGGCGACGCGCACGTCGCCATGAGGTCGCCCATGCCCGCGAGCCCGGGGAACGTGTCGGCGTCGGCGCCGAGCGCGAGGCCGAGCCGGGTGATCTCGACGAGCCCGCGGGTGATGACGGTCGCCATCGTGTTGTAGCCGAGCCCGCGGCCCTGCGAGATGCCGACCGCGAGCGCGATGACGTTCTTGACCGCGCCGCACAGCTCGACGCCGACGACGTCGGGGTTGGTGTACGGGCGGAAGTAGGACGACGCGCACGCGCGCGCCACGAGCCGGGCGGTCTCGTCGCTGGTCGACGCGATGACGGTCGCCGTCGGCTGCCGCTGGGCGATCTCCCGGGCGAGGTTCGGGCCGGACACGACCGCGACGCGCGCGGGGTCGATCGCGAGCGCCTCGGCGACCACCTCGCTCATGCGCCGGTCGGTGGACAGCTCGACGCCCTTCATGAGCGAGACGACGACGGTGCGCGGCCCGAGCGCGTCGCGCAGCGGCTCCAGGACCGCGCGGGCCCGCTGCGACGGGACGGCGACGGCGACGACGTCGGCCCCCCGCACGGCGGCGCGCGCGTCGGTCGTCGCCGTCACGCGTGCGGGCAGCTCGATGCCCGGCAGGTACGCCTCGTTGCGGTGGTCGTCGGCGATCTGCCGGACCGTCGTGTCGTCGCGCCCCCAGACGGTGACGTCGCAGCCCGCGTCGGCCATGACCGCGGCGAACGTCGTGCCCCAGCTGCCCGCGCCCAGGACGGCGGCACGCAGGCGCGGCGCCTCCGGCTCGTCCGGGGGCAGCAGGTCGGCCGTCACGGCGCCTCGGGCGGGGTCGAGCGGTCCGCGTCGGGCCGCCGCATGTCGTACCGCACGGCGGGGGCCTGCTCGCCACGCGCGTCCTCGAGCAGCGCCGTGATCGCGGCCATGACCCGCTCGGTCGCCTCGCGCAGCGTCGCGTTGTCCTGCGGTCGCCCGTACAGGTCGTCGAGGACGACGGGCGGGCCGGCGACGATCGTGATCTTCTTGCGCGGGATCGGCTTGAGGAGCTTCTTGTACCGCCCGAGCAGGTTCTGGGGTCCCCACTGCGCGACGGGGATCACCGGCGCCTGGGTCGTCAGCGCGAGCCGCGCGACACCCGTCTTGCCGACCATGGGCCACAGGTCGGGGTCGCGCGTGAGCGTGCCCTCGGGGAAGACCGCGACGCAGTCGCCGTCGGCGACGGCCCGGACCGCGGCCTGCAGCGACTCACCGGCGGCGGCGGTGTTGCGGTGCACCGGGATCTGGCCGGTCGCGAGCAGCACCTTGCCGACCACGGGGACGCGGAACAGCGACGCCTTGGCGAGGATCTTCGGCACGAAGCCGTTGTCCCACAGGAAGTGCGCGAACGTCAGCGGGTCGATGTTCGTCATGTGGTTCGACGCGACGATGAAGCCGCGGTCGGTCGGCAGGTGCTCCACCCCGTGCCAGTCCCGGCGCGTCACCGCGAGCAGCGGCGGGCGCAGGATCCGGGCGACGACGCGGTAGGCGCGGTTGGATCGGGTGGGCGACGGCACGGGAGGGGATGCTACCGGGACCTCAGTCCCGGCTGAACTCCGCGCCCAGGGCCTCGAGCTTCTGCGTGAAGCGCTCGTAGCCGCGGTCGATGAGGCTGATGCCCCGGACCGCCGACGTGCCCTTCGCGGTCAGCGCGGCGATGAGGTGCGAGAACCCGCCACGCAGGTCGGGCACCACGATGTCCGCAGCGGCGAGCGGCGTCGGGCCGCTGATGACGGCCGAGTGGAAGAAGTTCCGCTGGCCGAACCGGCACGGGCGGCCGCCGAGGCACTCCTTGTAGACCTGGATCGTCGCGCCCATGCCGACGAGCGCGTCGACGAAGCCGAACCGGTTCTCGTACACCGTCTCGTGGACGATCGACAGGCCCTTGGCCTGCGTGAGGGCGACGACGAGCGGCTGCTGCCAGTCCGTCATGAAGCCGGGGTGCACGTCCGTCTCGAGCGTGATCGAGCGCAGGTCGCCGCCGGGGTGGAAGAACCGGATGCCGTCGTCGTCCACGTGGAACTCGCCGCCGACCTTGCGGAACGTGTTGAGGAACGTCGTCATCTCGGGCTGCGTCGCGCCGCGCACGTACACGTCGCCGCCCGTCGCCAGCGCCGCCGACGCCCAGGAGGCCGCCTCGATGCGGTCCGCGAGCGCGGTGTGCTGGAACCCGACGAGCCGCTCGACGCCCTCGATGCGGATCACGCGGTCCGTGTCGACCGAGATGATCGCGCCCATCTTCTGCAGGACGTTGATGAGGTCCATGATCTCGGGCTCGATCGCGGCGCCCGACAGCTCCGTGATGCCCTCCGCGCGGACGGCCGTGAGCAGCAGCTGCTCGGTCGCGCCGACGCTGGGGTACGGCAGAGCGATCTTGGTGCCCTGCAGGCGGCGCGGCGCGCGGATGTGGATGCCGTTGTCCTGCTTGTCCACGACCGCGCCGAACTGCCGCAGGATGTCGAGGTGGTAGTTGATGGGCCGGTCGCCGATGCGGCAGCCGCCCAGGTCGGGGATGAACGCCTCGCCGAGCCGGTGCAGCAGCGGGCCGCAGAACAGGATCGGGATGCGGCTCGAGCCGGCGTGCGCGTCGATGTCCGCGACGTGCGCGCTCTCGACGTCGGTCGGGTCCAGGCGCAGCGTGCCGGCGTCGGCGTCGGCGTCGACCTTGACGCCGTGCAGCTCGAGCAGGCCGGTCACGACGCCCACGTCGCGGATCTGCGGCACGTTGCGCAGCACGCTCGGCGTCTCGCCGAGCAGGGCCGCGACCATCGCCTTCGAGACGAAGTTCTTCGCACCGCGCACGGTGATCTCGCCGGACAGCGGGGTGCCACCGTTGACGTACAGCAGATCGCTCATGGTCCTCATCGTCTCCCACGCACGGGCGTGCTCCTGACCGTCCGGCGGCGCGTCGCACCGCCCGGCCCCAAACCTTCACATCCCCCGCCGGCCGCCGCACGCGTCGGTCCGTGCGTGCTGCCGTCGGTCGCGCGCCGGTCCCGGGCTGACCCGCCCGGCGCGTCCCGCCTGGTCAACCGCCGCGGGTCCTGCCTTCTTCCCCTCACCCGGGACGTGCCGGCCGGGACCCCGGTCGTCGTCGACGCGCCGCACGCCCGTCTCCCCCGCGACGAGCGTGCCCTTCGGGCTCACGGTAGCCACCGGATCGCGGGGATGCGTGACGTTCGTCCCTTTCGGGCGACGATGTCGCCCGACCGCGCCACGTCGACGTCCTCCGCCCGGGCGACGGGACGGCGAGAGCCGGTGACCCACCCCTGCTCGGGTGGACCACCGGCTCTCGCCGGGCGCCGTCGCGGCGTGCCGCGACGGCGTGGGTCAGTCGCGGCGGCCGATCGTGACCGGCACGGGCCGCGCCGCCTGGATCTCGACCGGGGGCAGGTGCTTCGCCGGCAGCGTCCGCGGGCGCCACGGCTCGCGGGTCTCCTCGAAGGCCGTGATCTCGTCGGCGTGCTGCAGCGTCAGGCCGATGTCGTCGAGGCCCTCGAGCAGCCGCCAGCGCGTGTAGTCGTCGACGTGGAACGGCACCACGACGTCGTCGCACGTGAGGGTCTTCGACTCCAGGTCGACCGTGACCTCGGTGCCCGGCCGCGTCTCGAGGATCTTCCAGATGAGCTCGATGTCCTCCTGCGCGGCCTGCGCGGCGAGCAGCCCCTGCTTGCCGGAGTTGCCGCGGAAGATGTCCGCGAACCGGGCCGAGACGACGACCTTGAAGCCGTAGTCCTTGAGCGCCCAGACGGCGTGCTCGCGCGACGAGCCCGTGCCGAAGTCCGGGCCGGCGACGAGCACCGAGCCGCTGCGGTACGCGTCCTGGTTGAGGACGAACTCCGGGTCCCCGCGCCAGGCGGCGAACAGCGCGTCCTCGAAGCCCGTGCGGGTCACGCGCTTGAGGTAGACGGCCGGGATGATCTGGTCGGTGTCGACGTTGCTGCGCCGCAGCGGGACGCCGACGCCGGTGTGCTGGGTGAACTTCTCCATGACGTGTCCTTCTCGGGTTCGCGGGGTCGGGGTCAGACCGTCTGGAGGTCCGTGAGCGGGCTGCCGTCGATCGTCGACGCGTCCTCGCCGAGGTCGGCGACCGAGGAGAGCGTGCCGCGGATCGCGGTCGCCGCGGCGACGAGCGGCGAGACGAGGTGGGTGCGCCCGCCCTTGCCCTGGCGACCCTCGAAGTTGCGGTTCGACGTCGACGCCGAGCGCTCCCCCGGTGCGAGCTGGTCGGGGTTCATGCCGAGGCACATCGAGCACCCGGCGTTGCGCCACTCGGCGCCGAAGTCGAGGAAGACCTTGTCCAGGCCCTCGGCCTCAGCCTGCAGCCGCACGCGCGCCGAGGCCGGGACGACGAGGACGCGCACGTCGTCGGCCTTCTTCTTGCCCCGCACGACCTTGGCGACCGAGCGCAGGTCCTCGATGCGGCCGTTGGTGCACGAGCCGATGAAGACCGTGTCGACCTTGATCTCGCGCAGCGGCTGGCCGGGGGTCAGGCCCATGTACTCGATCGCCCGCTCGGCGGCGACCCGCTCGTTGGCGTCCGCGATCTCCTCGGGGACCGGGACCGCACCCGACAGGGGCAGGCCCTGGCCGGGGTTCGTGCCCCACGTGACGAACGGCTCGAGGTCGGACGCCTGGAGGACGACCTCGGCGTCGAACTGCGCGTCGTCGTCGGAGCGCAGCGTGCGCCAGTACGCGACGGCGGCGTCCCAGTCGGCACCCTCGGGCGCGTGCGGGCGGCCCTTGAGGTACTCGAAGGTCGTCTCGTCGGGCGCGATCATCCCGGCGCGCGCGCCCGCCTCGATCGACATGTTGCAGATCGTCATGCGGGCTTCCATCGACAGCGAGCGGATCGCCTCGCCGCGGTACTCCAGGACGTAGCCCTGACCGCCGCCGGTCCCGATCTTGGCGATGATCGCGAGGATGATGTCCTTGCTCGTCGCCCCGGGCGGGAGCTGGCCGTCGACCGTGATCGCCATGGTCTTGAACGGGGCGAGCGGCAGCGTCTGGGTCGCGAGGACGTGCTCGACCTCGCTCGTGCCGATGCCGAACGCGAGCGCGCCGAACGCACCGTGCGTCGACGTGTGGGAGTCGCCGCAGACGACCGTCAGGCCGGGCTGCGTGAGCCCGAGCTGCGGGCCGACCTGGTGCACGATGCCCTGGTCGGCGTCGCCGAGCGAGTGGATGCGCACGCCGAACTCGGCGGCGTTGCGGCGCAGCGTCTCGATCTGCGTGCGGCTCGTGGTGTCCGCGATCGGCTGGTCGATGTCGAGCGTCGGCGTGTTGTGGTCCTCGGTGGCGAGCGTGAGGTCCGGGCGGCGCACGGGGCGGCCGGCGAGGCGCAGCCCCTCGAACGCCTGCGGGCTCGTGACCTCGTGCACGAGGTGGAGGTCGATGTAGAGGAGGTCGGGCGCACCGTCCGTGCCACGTCGCACGACGTGCGCGTCCCAGACCTTCTCCGCCAACGTGCCGGCCATGTCTTCGGTCCTCTTCTTGTCGTCCGGGTGGGGGGTGTTCCCGGTTCGGGAGCCGATCTGCTTGCATCTCAGCCTTCGAGACGCCAATATCGACCTATGGACAACTCTAGCGGAGTCGGCGTCCTGGACAAGGCCGCGTCGGTCCTCAGCGCCCTCGAGGCCGGACCGGCGACGCTCGCACAGCTCGTGACCGCCACCCATCTTGCCCGCCCCACCGCCCACCGCCTTGCCGTCGCCCTCGAGCACCACCGGCTCGTCGCCCGCGACATGCAGGGCCGGTTCGTGCTCGGCCCGCGACTGTCCGAGCTCGCGACGGCCGCCGGAGAGGACCGCCTGCTCGCCGCCGCCAGCCCCGTGCTGGCCGCGCTGCGCGACCACACGGGCAAGTCGGCGCAGCTGTACCGCCGCCAGGGCGACATGCGCATCTGCGAGGCCGCCGCCGAACGTCCCATCGGGCTGCGCTGCTCGATCCCCGTCGGCGCGACGCTGACGATGCAGGCCGGCTCCGCCGCGCAGATCCTGCTCGCGTGGGAGGAGCCCGACCGCCTGCACCGCGGGCTGCAGGGCGCCAAGTTCACCGCCACGATCCTGTCCGGCGTCCGCCGCCGCGGCTGGGCGCAGTCGGTGTCGGAGCGCGAGGTCGGCGTGGCGTCCGTGTCGGCCCCCGTCCGTGGACCCTCGGGTCGCGTCGTGGCCGCCGTGTCCGTCTCCGGGCCGCTGGAGCGCCTGTCCCGCCAGCCCGGTCGCCTGCACGCGGCGGCCGTCGTGTCCGCCGCCAACCGTCTCACCGAGGTGCTGCGCCGCACCGCCGAGTGACCCGTCCCGAGTCGTCCTGGACCCCCTCGCGAGCCGGCCGCGAGGGGGTCCACGCGTCGCCGCCGGCAGTCGCTCGCGGGCGCCCGCCGGACCGGGCACCGCAGCCGTCCGGCACGGCCGGGCCCGGCGCACGAGGCTCGCCGTCGAGGTGTGCGGGACCACGGGAACGCGTGCGGGACCGCGGGAACGACGAAGGCCCGGTCACCGAGGTGACCGGGCCTTGACGTACCCCCGACCGGATTCGAACCGGCGCTACCGCCGTGAGAGGGCGGCGTGCTAGGCCGCTACACAACGGGGGCCTATCAGCGCGCGCGACCCGTGGGCCGCGCTTACCGAGTGAACACTCTACCCGATCTTCCGAGGGACTCGGACCACCGGGTCAGCGGTGCTCGCGCTGGGGTACCAGGACTCGAACCTAGACTAACTGAACCAGAATCAGTCGTGCTGCCAATTACACCATACCCCATGGGGGTATGACCCCCGGTCTGACCAGGGTCGCCGCAGGCGGCGGACCCGTCGTCCACCGGACGTCGTACCGGCGGAGAACATTACCTGGTCGCCCGGGGTGGGTCCAACCAGCGTCCGCCGCGGGCGGCTTTCGTGACGAACGACACCTCCGCCACCGCGTCCTGCGACGCGTCAGCGCGGGATCCTGACGAGCTCCGTCGCGTCGTACCAGAGCAGGTCACGCTCGTCGAGCCGGTCCTGGGCGCCCTCGTCGCCCGCGAGCACCGCGGCGACGTCCGCCCGGGCGTCGGGCTCGTCCACGTGCACGCACACGACGTCGGCGAGCCGGACCGGGGTGCGCAGCGCGACCGCGCTCGGGACGAGACCCGGGTCGTCGAGCTCCGCGACGGCGGACTCGGCGACGTCCACCGAGACGACGAGACGGAGGCGGGGCGCGTCCGTGCGGGCGGCGAGCAGCGCGAGCGAGGCGTCCGCGGCCGCGAGCTGCGCGAGGAACTCCAGACCCTCCTCGTCCTCGTCGGGCAACGCCGCACGCAGCTCCGGGGTGACGGCGTGCGCCACGTCGCCGGGCAGCACCTGCCCGTCGAGGTCGTCGAGGACGGCGGGCAGGTAGACGCGCATGGCGACAGTGTGCACCGCGCCTGTGGGCGACGGGTCGGCGTGCGCCGCGCGCGACGGGTCAGCGAGCGGCAGGCACGGCCGGGACGGGCGCGGCGACGACCGACGGGAGCCGGGCGGCGACCGCCGCGAGCGCGCGGCGGGCGGGCGACCCCGGAACGGCCTCCCGCAGGGTCCTCGCCTCCAGCAGGGCCGCGTCGAGCGCGGCGCGGTCGTCCGGGACCAGGTGCGCGTCGGTGACCCCGGCGTAGCGCGCCAGGGCACGGGCGACCGCCTCGCCGGGACGCGGGCCCGCGACCGACGCGCGCACGCGGTTCACCACGACGAGCCGCGTGGCGCCGAGGCCCTGGTCGGTGAGCTCCCCGAGCCCGCGCACGAGCCGCTGGATGCCGACCGGGTCGGCGGCGCCCACGACCACCACGACGTCCGCCGCCTCGAGCGCGCTGAGCGTCGCCCCGTTGCGTTGCGGGGCCCGCGTGTCGAACGTCAGCGCCTCGTCCTGCTCCAGGCAGAAGCCGCAGTCGACGACCGTCCAGCGCGCCAGCCCGCGGGCGACGCCCCACACCGCGTCGAGCGACGACGCCGGCAGCTCCGGCCACCGGTCCGGGCGGGACACGCCCGACAGGACGCGCAGGCCAGGACCGAGCAGGGGCGCCAGCCGGGCCAGCGTGTGCAGGTCGAGCGTCCCCTGTCCCGCCGCCCGGGTGGCCGCCGCGAGACCCGGCGCCTCGTCGAGCAGACCGACGACCTGGGCCACGCTCCCGCCGTACGTGTCGGCGTCCACGAGCAGCGCGGAACCCGCCGACGCCGCGAGCTCGGCCGCCAGGTTCACGGCGACCGTCGTGCGGCCGGGCGCGCCCGTCGGGCCCCACACGGCCACGACCAGCCCGTCCTCGGGCGGCCCGACGGGTTCGGGGCCCGTGGGCGCGGCGACGGTCGGCGCCGGACCCCGGCCGGTGAGCGCGTCGAGGGCCGCGAGCGCGCGCTGCACCAGCGCACCCGCTCCTGCCTCGTCGTGCGGCGAGTCCGTCGGCACCTCGACGCCGTACGAGCGCAGGCGCTCGGCCAGCCAGGGCCTCGACGGGTCACCGACCCCGACGACCGTCACGCCCGCCCGTTGCAGGACGTCGACCGAGTCGCGGTCCAGCAGCTCGAGGCCCGCGGAGACCACCGCGATGCGGCCCAGACCGGCCTCCGCGGCCGCGAGGAGCTCCGACAGGTCCGCGCAGCGGCGCGTCACGCTGAGCCGACCGCCGGTCCCCTCGACGGCCTGCACGATGATCGACTCCGCGGCCCCCTCGACCGCGCACAGCACACCGACCGACACCTCACGCCCCCGAGCCGGGCACGGGCACCACGTCGACGCGCCCGGGGCCCGCGAGCGCGCGCAGGACCACGGGCAGCTGGTCGGCAGGGACGAGCACCTGGACGGTCGTCGCACCCCCGACGCCGAACGCGCCGTCGGGCGTCTCGACCTCCGCCACGGTGAGGCCGGCCACGAGCTCGCGGGGCTCGTCGCCCGGTGCGGCGGCAGGGTCGTCGCCCTCCCCCTCCTCGGCCGGCTCGGGGACGAACCACAGGTCCACCGAGGCACCGACCACCAGGCCGCGCGAGGGTGCGTGGTCGAGCGGGACGCTCACCGGGCGGACGTCGACGTCGGCGGCGTCCCCGAGCGCCTGCCGTGGCACGAGCTCGCCCGCGCCGACCGTGCGGAGCACCACGGCGTCCGCGGGCGGCGACGCGTCGGCACGCACGTACCGGTCCAGGTCGACCGTCCCGAGCCGCACGTCGACGACGGCGAGCCGCCCGACCGAGACGCTGTCCCCCGGCACGAGCGCCTCGCGGGCGACGTAGACGGGCACCGTCGCCTGGGCGGCGCGCACGGCCCACGAGCCGAGCGCGACCGAGCCCGCCACCATCGCGATCCCGGCCAGCAGGCGAGGGTCGCGCCAGCCGGGCCGGCGCAGCCGTGGCGCCACCGGCGCGGGCAGCTCCAGCGTCGTCGTGTCCATGTGTCCCCTGTCCTCGAGCTCGTCGCGGGCGCCCATCCTGCCGAGTCCGACGGGGTCGCGGAGGAAGGATTGTGGACAAACCGGTCGCCGCGCCAGCGCGTGCCAGACTGCGGTCATGGCCTCGAGGTTCCTCACGCTCGCCGACGTCACCGAGATCCTCAACATCTCGGCGCCGCAGGCGTACGCGCTGGTCCGCTCGGGCGAGCTGCCGGCCATCCAGATCGGCGGGCGCGGGATCTGGCGCGTCGAGGCGACCGAGCTCGAGTCCTACATCCAGCGCATGTACGAGCAGACACGCGCCCGGGCGACGTCGGACGCGGGGGACGCCTCGGCCTGAGCCCGACCCGCGCGCGGCACGCCCGCCCGCAGACGCCACCGGCACGTCCCCCGGACGGCGCATCCTCGACGGCACCCGATCGGCCCAGCCGGCACCCGAGAGGGTGACCCGCGGCGTCCCGATGGCGGAGCTCACGCGCGCGTCGCGGTGCACGCCGCGCTCCCGGCGCACGCGGCGCTCCCGGCGCACGCCGCGCTCCCGGCGCACGCGCGGGCCCGTCGTGCGCGCCGCGCGTCCGGGAAACCCCTCCCCGACCGCCCGGCGCAGGGGTCCGGTCAGCCGCTCGCGACCACCAGGACCGCGGCGAACGGGACCGACCAGCACGTCCGCACGGCGGCCCGGGCGCCGTCCTCGACCAGGTCGACGTGGTCGGCGCCGACCCGCTCGACCCGGCCGGCCACGTCGCCGGACGCGAGCCGCACCCGCACGACGACGCGGTCCCGCGCGAGCGCTCGCAGCGCGTGGCCCAGCCCGAGGCGGCGCTCGACCGTGCCCGCCGGCGGCGCCGCGTGCGCCGGCAGCCCGCCCACCGCCACGACCGCCCCGGTCGGCACGAGCGCGCGCCGCACGCCGCCGGCGTCGAGCAGGACCCACTGGGGCGCCGCGTCGAGCACGACCCCGCGCACGGGCTCACCGGCCGCGAGCCGCAGCGTCACCGGCCCGCCGACCGCCGACCGGACGCGGTCGACGAGGTGGACGGTCGCGCGTTCCGCACGCGTCAGCTCCGCGACGTCCGCCCGGAGCTCCGCGCCGCGTGCCGCCGCGAGCTGCGCCTCCATGTCCTCGAAGAGGGCTTCCCACCGCACGTCGACACCGTAGGGCAGGCACCTGCCGGGACCCGGATCGCGGACGCCGCTGGACGGCGGCCCCGCCGGTGCACTACACCTACGTTCACCGAGATGCACCAAACTGCATCAAATGCGATCCACGGAGGACAACGATGGGCATCGGACGTCAGGACCCGCCCCGCGCGAGTCGTCGGAGGCCCGGGCCTGCGCTCCTCGGGCTCGTGGGCGGCGCCGCCGCCTCGGGAGTGCTCGCCACGGTCCTCGCACGACGCACCGCGGAGCTCCTGGCGACCGGCCCGTGGCGGATCGAGTCCGTCGTCGAGGCCGCCGTGACGGCCGGCGGCACCGTCGTCGCCGGCTGGCTCGCGGCGTCGGCGACACTCGCGCTCCTGTGCGTGCTCGCGCGGCTCGCCGGCTCGTCGTGGCGCGCCGGCGAGCGCCTCGTGCACCGGGCCGCTCCCGCGCTGGTGCGTCGCGCCCTGGTCGTCGCCGTGGGTGCGGGCCTCGGCCTGACGGGTGCGACGGCGGCGGGCGCGGTGACTCCCACCCCGACGCCGGTCGCCGTGACACAGGTCGCGGCGACCCCGACCGCCGACCTCGGCTGGGCACCGACCGGGCGCACGGGCACGTCCCCCGCGCAGACCGGTGCGGTCGGCGCACCCGCCGACGGCACGGCGGCCGCAGCCGGCTCGGCCGCGTCCCCCGCGGCGACCGGGACCGGGCAGCCCGGTGCGACGCCCGGCACCCGGGATGCCGCCGGGACGACACCGGCTCCGTCGGACCAGGACGCGTCGCGGGCGACCGCGCCGTCGCAGGCGTCCGACACGCCGCGCGCCGACGCGGCACCCGACACCGGGCCGGCCGCCCCGAGCGCCCCTGCGGGAGCCTCTCAGGGGACCGGGAGCGCCACGGCGGCCCCGGCGGCCGCCGACGTCGCCCCGGCACCGTCCACCGGCGGCGCACCGACCACCTCGGAGGCCGCGACCGTCGTGGTGCAGCCCGGCGACACGCTCTGGTCCCTCGCGGCCCGGCACCTGCCCGCAGGTGCGGACGACGCCACCATCGCCCGCACCTGGCCGCTGTGGCACGTCGCCAACGTCGCCACCATCGGTGCCGATCCCGACGTCCTGCTCCCCGGGCAGGTGCTCACCATCCCCACGACCGCAGGAGGTGCGCGATGACCGCGCTGCTCGTCGACGACCTCGGTTCCGCCGCGGAGCACGCCCTCGCGGCCGCCGCCCGGACCCGCCCCGTGCCTGCGCCGGCCCCCGCCGCGGAGGAGCCGTCCACGACTGTCACCTCGGACGGTGCCGCCCACCCCGAGACCGGCCCGGCCGCCGCGACGTCGGACGACGCGACGGACAGGGCGACCCGCCGTGTCCCGGCACGCGGCCCGTCCACCGCCGCGCCCGAGCAGGCCGCCAGACCCACGAGGTCGGACGAGCGCCCGCATCCGGACCGGGCGTCCTCGCCCGGCACGACGGGCCGCGCTGCGGTGGTCGCGCGTCCCGCGGGTCCGCGGGCACGCCTCGTGCGGCCGGCCGCCCCGGCCCGCGTCCTGCGGGCTGCCGGCCCGCACCACCTGCGCGTCCCGACGCTCGCGGAGCGACTCGACGTCCTGCGCGTCCAGGACCGCTCGCCGGTGCTCGACGCAGCCGACGAGGACCGCGGAGCGGTGCCCGACGCCGACCCGGCTGCGTTCGCGGGGCGGCTCGCCCTGGCCACCGTGGAGGTGCTGGGAGGGCACCGACCCGCCGGGCAGCTCGCGCGGTGGCTCACCCCGGGCGTGCTCGACGCGCTGCAGGTGCGCGCCGCGATCACGCAGCGCGTGCACGGCGCACGCCCGACGGCACGGTCACCGCAGCTGCGCCGCGTCCGGGCGTGCGCCGTCGACCCCCACACGCTCGAGGCGTGCGCGGTGGTCGACGACGGTCCCGTCGTGCGGGCCGTCGCGGTCCGCCTCGAGACGCACCGCGGGACGTGGCGGGCGACGGTGCTCGAGATCGGCTGACCGGTCCCGGGCACCGCGGCCCGGTGCGCTCAGCCCTTGCGCTGCTGTCGCTGCTGGCGGCGCCGCGCCTCACGGTTCGCGCCCGAGCCGGCCTGGCCGCCCTGGCCCGCGGCGGGCGCACCGCCCTCCGAGCGCGTCACGGGTGCGGCGTCGCCGTCGACCGACGGCGCCGAGTACTGCAGCGGGACGCGGCGCTCGGGGCCGTCCAGCCCCTTGGCGACGAGGCGACCCGGGGTGGGGCCGTCGGCGACGCTGCGAGGCGCGGTCGCACCCTCGGCCGCCGCGGTCTGCGCGGCGGAGTCGGCCGTCACGACCGGTGCCGCAGGCGCCTCGTCGGCGGCGGGAGCGACCTGGACCTCCAGGTTGAACAGGTAGCCGACCGTCTCCTCCTTGATGGCGTCCGTCATCGCGTTGAAGAGGTGGAAGCCCTCGCGCTGGTACTCGACCAGAGGGTCGCGCTGGGCCATCGCCCGCAGGCCGATGCCCTCCTTCAGGTAGTCCATCTCGTAGAGGTGCTCGCGCCACTTGCGGTCGAGGACCGAGAGCGTGACGCGACGCTCGAGCTGGCGCATGTTGTCGGAGCCGACGGCCGCCTCGCGGTCCGCGTACGCGTGCTCGGCGTCGGACAGCACCTCGCGCTCGACGAGCTCGCGCGTCAGGCGGGTCACGCCACCGGCCGCCTCGACGACCTCCTCGGGCGTGATCGACACCGGGTAGACGGCGCGGATCGCGGTCCACAGCGCCTCGAGGTCCCACTCCTCCGGGCGGCCCTCGACGGTCGCACCGGCGATGTACGCCGAGAGCACGTCGCGACGGAAGTGCTTGACCTGCTCGTGCAGGTCCTCGCCCTCCAGGACGCGGCGGCGCTGCTCGTAGATCACCTCGCGCTGGCGCGACATCACGTCGTCGTACTTGAGCACGTTCTTGCGGATCTCGAAGTTGCGCGACTCGACCTGGGCCTGCGCGGACTGGATGCCGCGCGTGACCATCTTCGACTCGAGCGGCATGTCCTCGGGGAAGCCGGCGCGCGTCATCATCGACTCGGCGAGGCCCGAGTTGAACAGGCGCATGAGGTCGTCCTGCATCGACAGGTAGAACCGGGACTCGCCCGGGTCGCCCTGACGGCCCGAGCGGCCGCGCAGCTGGTTGTCGATGCGGCGCGACTCGTGGCGCTCCGTGCCGAGGACGTACAGGCCGCCCAGCTCGACGACCTCGTCGTGCTCCGCGGCGACCGCGCTCTTGGCCTTCTCGAGCGCGCCCGGCCAGGCAGCCTCGTACTCCTCCGCATTCTCCGCCGGGTCGAGCCCGCGAGCGGCGAGGTCGGCGACGGCCATGAACTCGGCGTTGCCGCCGAGCATGATGTCGGTGCCGCGGCCGGCCATGTTCGTCGCGACCGTGACGGCGCCCTTGCGGCCCGCCTGGGCGACGATCGCCGCCTCGCGCGCGTGCTGCTTGGCGTTGAGGACCTCGTGCGGGACGCCCTGCTTCTTGAGCTTGGACGACAGCAGCTCGCTCTTCTCGACGCTCGTCGTGCCGACGAGGACCGGCTGGCCCTTGGCGTGGCGCTCGACGATGTCGGCGACGACGGCGTCGAACTTGCCGTCCTCGCTCTTGTAGACGAAGTCCCTCTGGTCGATGCGCTGCATCGGGCGGTTCGTCGGGATGGGCACGACGCCGAGCTTGTAGGTGCCCTGGAACTCCGCGGCCTCGGTCTCGGCCGTACCGGTCATGCCTGCGAGCTTGGAGTACAGGCGGAAGTAGTTCTGCAGCGTGATCGTGGCGAGAGTCTGGTTCTCCGCCTTGATGTTCACGCCCTCCTTGGCCTCGATGGCCTGGTGCATGCCCTCGTTGTAGCGACGGCCGGGCAGGATGCGGCCCGTGTGCTCGTCGACGATGAGCACCTCGCCGTTCATGACGACGTAGTCCTTGTCGCGCTTGAACAGCTCCTTCGCCTTGATGGCGTTGTTGAGGAAGCCGATGAGCGGCGTGTTGAGCGACTCGTAGAGGTTGTCGATGCCGAGGTAGTCCTCGACCCGCTCGATGCCGGGCTCGAGCACGCCGATCGTGCGCTTCTTCTCGTCGACCTCGTAGTCGCGCTCGGGCTGCAGGCGCCGCACGACCTTCGCGAACTCCGCGTACCAGCGGTTCGTGTCGCCGGACGCCGGGCCCGAGATGATGAGCGGCGTGCGCGCCTCATCGATGAGGATCGAGTCGACCTCGTCGACGATCGCGAAGTTGTGGCCGCGCTGCACGAGCTCCTCGACGCTCCACGCCATGTTGTCGCGCAGGTAGTCGAAGCCGAACTCGTTGTTCGTGCCGTAGGTGATGTCGGCGGCGTACTGCTCACGGCGCTGCGTCGGGTTCTGCGACGACAGGATCACGCCCGTCGTCAGGCCCAGGAAGCGGTAGACGCGGCCCATGAGCTCGGACTGGTACTCGGCGAGGTAGTCGTTGACCGTGACGACGTGCACGCCCTTGCCGGAGAGCGCGTTGAGGTAGGCGGGGGCCGTCGCGACGAGCGTCTTGCCCTCACCGGTCTTCATCTCGGCGATGTTGCCGAGGTGCAGCGCCGCTCCGCCCATGAGCTGGACGTCGAAGTGCCGCTGGCCGAGCGTGCGGCGCGCCGCCTCCCGGACCGCGGCGAACGCCTCGGGCAGCAGGTCGTCGAGCGTCTCACCCTCGCCCAGGCGGGCGCGGAAGCGGTCCGTCTCCTCGCGCAGCTCAGCGTCGGACAGGGAGGTGAAGCTGTCCTCCAGCGCGTTGACCTGCTGCGCGAGGCCGTTCAGCTTCTTGAGGATCCGGCCCTCACCGAGACGCAGGACCTTGTCGACGATCGT
Source organism: Cellulomonas fimi ATCC 484 (assembly GCF_000212695.1). Lineage (NCBI taxonomy): Bacteria > Bacillati > Actinomycetota > Actinomycetes > Micrococcales > Cellulomonadaceae > Cellulomonas > Cellulomonas fimi. The sequence continues at coordinate 2,735,434 of NC_015514.1, forward strand.
GGGCACGCACTACTCCCGACGTGTGGACGCCCCGGGCACGCGCGGCGTCGGAGCGGCTGGCTGACCGGCCGCGTGGCCGGGCCCGACCATGGTAGTCGGCGTCCCCCCACTCCGTGGGCGCAGGGTGAGGACGGCCGCGCCCAGGAGCACCGCGCCGACGACTCCACCCACCCCGAACGGCTCGTCCCGCAGGAGCACGGCGCCCACGCTCGCGGTGAGCGGCTCGAGCAGCGCGAGCAGGCTCGCGGTGGTCGCCGGGACGCTGCGCAGGCCCGTGAAGTAGGCGCCGTACGCGGCCGCGGTCGGCACGACCGCGAGGAACCCGAGGAGCCACCACCCGTCCGGGTCGGCGGGGGCGGCGAGACCCCCGCCGAGGACCGGCGCGACCGCGGCGAGCAGGATTCCGCCGAGCGTGAACGCCAGCCCGGTGACCGCCGCGGGGCTCGCCCCCGGCACCTCCCGGCGCCCGAGCCCGGTCATCGCGGCGAACGACGCGGCCGACACGAGCGCGAGCGCCGCTCCCGCGAGCGGCGCGGGGCCCGACCCGCCCGAGGTGCCGACCAGCGCCAGGAGCCCGACCAGCGCGAGCACGATCGCTGCGACCGTGCGGCGCGACGGCGCGCGGCGCGTGGCGACGGCCGTCCCCGCCGCGACCAGCACGGGTGCTCCACCGAGCGCCACCAGGGTCGAGGTGGCGACGCCCGCCCTCTCGACGGCCGCGAAGTAGGCCGCCTGGTACGCCGCGGCGAGCACCGCGGTGCCTGTCACGCGCACGACGAGCGCGCGAGTCGGCCGCAGCGCGCGCACGCGGCCGAGCAGCCCGGATCCGCGTGCGGGCCCTGACCGGTCCAGGAGCAGCGCGCCGACCAGCAGCACGACTCCCCCGCCGAGCAGGCGGTACGCGGCCACCGCGACCGCCGGCAGCGCGCCCTCGTCGCCCGCCGCCGCTCCGGCGAGCCCACCCGTCCCCCACAGCACCCCCGCCGCGGCGACGAGCGCGAAGTCGACGCGCCGCGTCACGCGGCGGCCGAGGCGTGCCGCAGGGGTACGGCGAGCGCGCCGCGCAGCGTCCCGTCGGGCGCGCCGACGACGACGTCGTCGAGCCCGAGCCACGTCGCGACGAGGCGCAGCTCGGCGGCGAGCGCGTCGAGCGTGCCGTCGGGGAGCCGGTCCGCGCCCGGGCTGCCGTGCGCGGCGACGACCCGCAGGGCGCTCGCGGCCCGGTCGGCCTTGAGGTCGACGAGCGCCGGCAGCTCCTCGCCGAGGAGGAACGGCAGCACGTAGTAGCCCCACACGCGCTTCGGCTCGGGCACGTAGATCTCGATGCGGTAGCGCAGCCCGAACAGCTCCTCGAGGCGGCGGCGCTCGAAGACGAGCGGGTCGAAAGGGCTCAGCAGCGCCGCGCCGCGCGCCGAGCGGGGCAGCGTGGCGTCCCGGTGCCGGAACACCGGGCGGGCCTCCCAGCCCGCGACCCGGACGGGCACGAGCACGCCCTCCTCGACGAGCTCGGCGGCCGCCGTCGCGGCGCTGCGCTGCGACAGGCGGAAGTAGTCCGCGAGGCAGCCGAGCGTCCCGATCCCGTGCGCGCGTGCGGAGATCTCGACGAGCCGGCGCACGGCGGTCGCGTCGTCCGGCTCGGGCGCAGCCAGGACGTCCGCGGGCAGCACCCGTTCCGCGAGGTCGTAGCGGCGCTCGAACGCGGGGTTGCGGCCCGCCGAGGTGACCTCACCTGTGAAGAACAGGAACTCCAGGACGCGCTTGGCGACGGACCAGTTCCAGCCCCACTCGTCGCGCGTGGTCGGGTGCTCCGCCTCGAACCGCGTCTGCACCTCGCTCGCGGTGAGCGGGCCGCGGTCGGCGATGAGGGCGCGGACCTCCGCGAGCGCCGGCGCGTGCTGCAGCGGGACCTGCGCGATCGAGCCCCACGCCTCCGTGCGGTACGCGCGCTGCCGCCACCCCAGCAGCCGGAACGTCTCCGGCGGCACGTACGACGCCTGGTGCGCCCAGGCCTCCACGAGCCGGCGGGGCGCGCGACCCGCCGCCCGGTCCAGCAGCGCCGGGTCGTACGGTCCGACGCGGGAGAACGTCGGCATGAGGTGCGCACGCGCGAGCACGTTCACGGAGTCGATCTGGAGCAGCCCGAGGCGGTCGACGACCTGCTGCAGGTGCCGCATCGTCGCCGGCCCGGTCCGTGCCGCACGGGGCACGTCGAGACCCTGCGCACGCAGCGCGACGCGTCGGGCCTGGGACAGCGACAGCGACTCGGTCGCGGCGGGGAGGTCGGCGGCGCGCACCCGCCCATCATGGCGCCCGGCACCGACACCCCCGCCGGCCGCGCCCCGGACGCGACGACGCCCGGCGACCGGGGCGGGCCGCCGGGCGTCGTGAGTCGGGTCAGCCGCCGACGGCGGCCGTCTCGGGGGCGGCCGTGCGGACGGCCGTGTCGAGCTTGATGACGCCGTAGCTCCAGCCGCGGCGGCGGTACGCGACGGCCGGCTGGGCGGTCTCGGCGTCGATGAACAGGTAGAAGTCGTGGCCCACGAGCTCCATCTCGTACAGCGCGTCGTCGACCGTCATCGGCAGGGCCGCGTGCACCTTCTCGCGGATGACGACGGGCGAGTCGCCCAGCGTCGTCTCGACGGCACCGTCGACCTGCGTGACGGGCGCCGCGACCGGTTCCTCGGCCTCCTCGTGGGGGCGGACGTCGACCGGGGCGAGCGGAGTGTGGTTGCGGTGGTCCTTGCGACGGTCGCGTGATCGGCGCAGGCGCTCGAGCAGCTTGCCGAGCGCCAGGTCGAGCGCGGCGTACCGGTCGTCGGCGCACGCCTCGGCGCGGATGACGGGACCCTTGTCGACGACGGTGAGCTCGACACGCTCACAGCTGCCGGACTGACGAGGGTTGGCCTCGTGCGAGACGAGGACGTCGATCCGCTGCGCGCGGGGGGCCAGCTGCTCGACCTTCGCGAGCTTCTGCTCGAGGTGTGCCCGGTACTTCGGGAGCACCTCGGTGTGCCGGCCTGCAACCACGATCTCCATGTGAGCCTCCTGGGAGGTCTGGGGCGGCTCGCGGCCGCCCGGCGACATGCTGTTCTGCTGTCCCGGGGGGACAGTCGGGCGGCGTCACCTCCTCCCGCGCCACGGGGGTCCGTCCTCGACGAGGACCGGCATCCCGCTGCGCCGTCGGCTCAGGAACCCACGCTAACCCCGCGACGCGCCGGCGACCCAATCCACGCCCGACCGGCGGACACGCGCACCGGACGACCCGGACGAATCGGCCCCTGCGACGCTCGAGGTGCCGGGCGCGGGGGTCGACGCGAGCGTCAGGGCGCCGGCCACCCGTCCTCCTGCGGCTCGCACGGCCGCCGCGGACGCGGCGAGGCTCGCCCCCGTCGTGAGGACGTCGTCGAGGAGCAGCACCGTGGCACCCGGCAGCGTCCGGCGGCCCCGGCGCGTCGCCACGACGCGGCCCTCGAGGTTGCGTCCGCGGTCGCGCACGCCGAGGCCGACCTGGTCACGGGCCCGTCCCCGCCGGCGCAGCGCGGGCACGCGCAGCACGTCCCGGCGCGTCGGGGCCAGCGCACGGGCGACGCCGCGGGCGAGGTCGTCGACCACCCACGCGCCGCGGCGGCGCCGCGCCGCCGCGGCCGACGGCACGGCGACGAGCAGCACCGGTCCGGGACCGAGGACCGGGCGCACCTCCCACGCAGCGGCGGTGAGGGCCCGGGCCAGGTGCGACGTGAGGTAGAGCCGGCCGCCGTCCTTCCACGCCACGACGGCCGCGCGGGCCGGCCCGAGGTTGTCCGTGAGCGTCCACACGGGGAACGGGGCCGCGCCCCCGAGCGTGTCGAGACGTCCGGCGCGCTCCTCGCACCGCCACGGCGGGCCCGCGAGCAGCGCGTCGCACCCGTCGCACCACGGCACGTCGGGCAGCCCGCACCCGCCGCACGCGACGGGCAGCACGAGCCCCAGCAGGTCGCGGGCGAGGACGGAGAGCGTGGACGGCGGCACGCGTCGATCACACCCTGCCCGCGGGGCGACGACCGCCGACACCGGCCGTCCGGGGACGAGTGCACGGCCTGCGGGGCTGGGGACGGCTCGGCGCGCCGCCACGACGCCCGGCGCGGCGGTCGTCCGGCTCAGCCCGCGAACGCCGGGTCGGACGCCCCTGTCACGTCCGGCACCCGCACCCACGACGACCCGACGAGCTTGAGCAACGAGCCGTCGCTCGTCGCGACGTACGGCGTGCGACCGCCCGACAGCGAGACCAGACCCGGCACGTCGGGCAGCGCCGTGGTCTCGCCCGCGAGCGGCACCAGGTGCACCCGGTTCTCGCCCGCCTCGCCCCCCAGGACGCCGAGCGTCGCCTCGTCGACCCACACGACCGCGGTCGCGTCCGCCAGCGGCGTCCCCACCCGCACCGGCTCCCCGAACCCCTGCGGCACGCCGCGCCGGTCGCGCACGACCGCCGCGAGCTCGACCGCGACGCCGTCCTCGCCCTGCGAGACCACCGCGACCCGCACCCCGTCCCGCGCCACGCGCAGGGCGCGGACCGTCCGGCCCTCGAGCCAGTCGGCGCCCACGTGCACCGGCTCCGAGCCGGCCCGGGCCGCGACCACGCCCGCGTCCGCGTCGGCCGTCCAGGCGAACCCGAACCGGTCGACCGACGGCGGGGAGAGCGCCGTCCCCGCGTACAGCAGCGTGCTCGGCTCGGTCTCGGTCGGCACGGTGACCAGCCGGCTCGTGCCCGACAGCACCACGCGCACGTCGCCGCTCTCGTCCCGCGCAGGGTGGCGCGGGTCGGCGACGCCCTCCAGGCTCACGCCCTCGACGGGCACCACGCCGTCCTGGCCGAGCTGCACGAGCGCGCCGTCCTGCAGCAGCTCGAGCGCGGTGCCCGCGGGGGTGCCCTGGCTCAGGGTCGCGGCGCCCTCGAGCGAGACGCTACCCACGCTCACCTCCACGCCCCCGACGCCCGACAGCTCGAGCAGCGAGCGCTCGAGCTGGGCGAGCAGCAGCGGCCGGTCGGCGTCGAGCACGTCCGCCGCGCGCGCCGAGTACAGGCCCACGTGCGCCACACCGTCGTCGTCCACGTCGACGGCCTCGGGCTTGAGCTGGACCCCCTCGGGGACCGCGGTGTGCACCGCGTCGCGCAGCCACGGCGACGGGCCGGCGAGCAGCGCGCTCGCGACGTACGTCGGCAGGTTGCGGGCCGGCAGCCAGCGCAGCTCCGGGACGAGGAACGTCTCGTCCGGCGAGAGGAAGTAGAGCGCGGTCTGCCGGAAGAAGACCTCGAAGTCGTCGACGGGGACGACGAGCCCGTCCGGCGCGTCCACGATGCGCCACTGCCCGTCGTCGTCCTGCACGAGCACGTACGTCAGGGCGGTCTCGGCCCCCGCGGGGGCCTCGGAGTAGCGGCCGTCGCGGTCGACCCGCGCGACGACCGGCACGTCGACCTGCACCTGCGCGGCGGAGATCTCCGTGAGCTCGAGCGCGCCCGAGACGACCACGCCGGCCAGCGGCTCCCACTCGGAGCGGGCCTCGCCCGCGAGGTACTGCCGGGCGACGACGAAGTTGTCCCGGAACCCGGCCGAGCCCGCGACGAGGAAGCGCTCGACGATCTCGACCGGTGCCGCGTCGGGCCGGGGCCCCTCCGCGAGGACGTCGATGCCCGACGGCTCGTCGACGCGCCCGTCGCCCTGCTGCACGGGACCCGACGTGGGCATCGCCGTGCACGCGGCGAGCAGCAGCACGCACGCGGCCAGGAGGGCACCGACCAGGCGAGGGGCGCGCGGGGCGCGCAGGGCGGTCACCGGACCGCTCCCTGCGGACCGGCCTGCCCGACCACCGGGTGCACGTCGACGCCCACCGAGCGCGACGCCTCGTGCGGCGCGTCACGCTCGACGTCCCCGCCCGGGTCCCCGAGGTCGGGGAGCGCCGCGGGGTCCGTGCGCGGCCGCTCGACCGGGTGACGCACCGGGTCGGGCGGGACCGCGTCGACCGGCTCCAGGGGCAGCGGGGACGACGCGAGGTGGATGCCGGCGCGGCGCGGCAGCGTGAGCCGGAAGCACGCGCCACGCGCCGGGCGGCCCCACGCCTCGAGCCACCCGCCGTGCAGGTGGGCGTCCTCGAGCGAGATGGCCAGACCCAGGCCCGTCCCGCCCGTGGTGCGCGCCCGCGCGGGATCGGCGCGCCAGAACCGGTCGAAGACGTGCTCGGCCTCGACGGGCGTCATGCCGACGCCGTGGTCGCGCACCGTCACCGCGACCGCGTGCGCGTCGGCCGCGACCGTGACCTCGACCGGCGTCCCCTCCGCGTGCTCGACGGCGTTCACCAGCAGGTTGCGCAGCACCCGTTCCACGCGGCGCGGGTCGATGTCCGCGACGCAGCGGTCCTCGGGCACGACGACGCGCAGCCACGACCCCTTGCGCTCGGCCAGCGGCGCGGCGAGGTCGACGGCGCGCACGACCACGTCCCGCACGTCGCGCCCCTCGACGTCGAGCACGGCCGCGCCCGCGTCGAACCGGCTGATCTCGAGCAGGTCGGCCAGCAGGTCCTCGAACCGGTCGAGCTGCGTCTGCAGCAGCTCTGCGGACCGCTTCGTCGCGGGGTCGAAGTCCTCGCGCGCGGAGTAGAGGATCTCCCCCGCCATGCGGATGGTGGTGAGCGGCGTGCGCAGCTCGTGCGAGACGTCGGACACGAAGCGGCGCTGCAGCGCCGAGAGCTCCTCCATGCGGTGGATCTGGTCCTGCAGGCTCGCCGCCATCTCGTTGAAGGAGTGTGCGAGCGTCGCCATCTCGTCCTCGCCGCGCTCCGGCAGGCGCTCCGAGAGGTGGCCGTCGGCGAGCCGCTCCGCGACCTGCGCGGCACGCCGCACGGGGTGCACGGTCTGCCGCGTGACCAGCCACGTCATCGACCCCAGCAGCGCGACGAGGACCACGCCCGCCAGCGCGAGGGTGCGCTGCAGGAAGTCCAGGCGGTCCTGCTCGGCCTGCAGGCTGTACAGGAAGAACAGCTGGTACGTGCCGACCGCGGGCACCTGGACGTCCTGCCCGACGAGGATCGCGGGCTCGAGCCGGCCGCCGTCGGCGCGCACCCCGACGGACTGCCAGTGCTGCCCGCCCGTGGCGGTCGCGACGCGCAGGTCGTCGCTCACCAGGTCGAGCAGCGAGCCGTCGGACGCCGCCGCGCCGCCCGCGACCGGCGACGTCTGACCCGGTGCGCGCAGCAGGAAGACCTCGCGCTCGCCCGACGTGCCCGTGCGCTGCGCCGCGACGACGTCGCGCAGCAGGCGCCGCACCTCCGTGCCCGTGGTCGCGGTGGCCGAGTCGAACGTGTCCTGCGCCTGCCGCGTGCTGCGGGCGCTCTCGCCGAGCACCTGGTCGCGGCGCGCGTTGAACAGCCCCTCGCGCATCCGCTCCCCCACGTACCCGCCGACGCCCGCGAGCGCGAGCAGCCCGATCGCGAGCGTCGAGGCGATCACGCGGAACTGCAGCGAGCGTCGCCAGGCTCGCGGCCACGACCGCGCGCGGCGCAGCGTGCGGGCCCGCAGGAGCCGCCAGACGCTGTTCACGCGCGGCACGGCGCCGACCCCGACGTCACGTGGGCGTCACGCCCGCCTTGTAGCCGACGCCCCGGACGGTCACGACGATCTCCGGCTGCTCCGGGTCGTTCTCGATCTTCGAGCGCAGCCGCTGGACGTGCACGTTGACCAGGCGCGTGTCCGCCGCGTGACGGTAGCCCCACACCTTCTCCAGGAGCACCTCGCGGGTGAAGACCTGCCACGGCTTGCGCGCGAGCGCCACGAGCAGGTCGAACTCGAGCGGCGTGAGCGAGATCGGCCGGCCGGCGCGCGCGACGCGGTGGCCGGGGACGTCGATCGACACGTCACCGATCGACAGGTGCTCCGGCGCCGGCTCGTCGCTGCGCCGCAGCCGGGCGCGCACGCGCGCCACGAGCTCCTTGGGCTTGAAGGGCTTCGAGATGTAGTCGTCCGCCCCGGACTCGAGCCCGAGCACCACGTCGACCGTGTCGCTCTTGGCGGTGAGCATGACGATCGGCACGCCCGACTCCGCCCGGATCTGCCGGCACACCTCGTTGCCGTCGCGGCCCGGCAGCATGAGGTCGAGCAGCACGAGGTCGGGCTGGGTCGCCCGGAACGTCGCGAGCGCCTCGTCCCCGTCCTCGCAGAAGACCGGTTCGAAACCCTCCGACCGCAGCACGATGCCGATCATCTCGGCGAGCGCCGTGTCGTCGTCGACCACCAGCACGCGTCCCTTCATGCGCGACATTGTCGCACCGTGGTCGCGCCTGCCCGGCGCGTTCGGCGTGCCGACCCCCCGGACGGTCCACAGATCACCCGCGGCTCACCCGTCGACGCAGGCTGACGTGGCACGATGAGGCGTCGCCCGGGGGCACCGTCTCCCCCGCGCCCCGCACGACGAGCCCGAGGAGGCAGTGCTCGCATGACGAGCCCGAAGGACGACGCGCCCCGCCCGCCGGCGTGGGCCGCTCCGGGCGGCGGGACGCCCCCGCCGGCACCGGCCGCGCCGCCCGCGCCTGCTCCGCCCGCGCCCGCTCCGCCTCTGCCCGCGCCGGCCGCGCCCGGCGCACCCCCGGCGCAGCAGGGCTGGGGCTCGACGACCGGCGGCTGGGGCAGCCCGCTCCCGCCGCCCCCGGCTCCGGGCGCCGCGTGGCGCCCGCCCGCGCTGCAGCCCGGCATCGTGCCGCTGCGGCCGCTCGGCCTCGGCGAGATCCTCGACGGCGCGTTCAAGGCCATCCGCGCCAACCCCCGCGTCATGTTCGGGCTCTCGGCCGTCGTGATCACGGTCGCGGTGCTCGTCTCGAGCCTGCTCACCTGGTACGTCCAGGGCCTGGTCGCGGGCGACGTGGCCGACCTCATGGCGGACCTCGACCCGTCCGGCGCCACCGGGCTGGCGGACCAGATGAGCATGCTCGTCGGCCAGGCGCTCACCGCTCCCCTGACCTCCCTCGCGACGACGATCCTCACGGGCCTGCTCATCGTCTCGGTCAGCCGCTCCGTGCTCGGCCGCACGATCTCGATCGGCGAGGTCCTGCGCTCGCCGCGCGTGTGGTGGGTCGTCGGGTTCACGCTGCTGGCCGGGCTCGTGCCGCTGCTCGCGTACGCCGCCGTGGCGGGCGCGGTCGTGGGACTCGTGGCAGCCGACCTGGTCCCCGCGGCCGTCGTCGTCGGCCTCGTCGGGGTGCTCCTGCTCGTCGTCGGACTCGTCTGGTTCACGACCCGCACGCTGCTCGTGACGCCCGCGCTCATGCTCGAGGGCAAGGGGTTCTGGAGCACCGTCGCCCGGGCGTGGCGGCTGACCCGCGGCAGCTTCTGGCGGCTGTTCGGCATCTACCTGCTGGTGAACATCCTGGTGGGGATCGTGCTGCAGATCATTCTCGTGCCGGTGAGCGTCATCGCCATGCTCGTGACGCAGGACCCGACCGCGACGTCGTTCGGCTCGGTCGTCATCAACGGCATCGGCACGACGGTCGGGCTCACGCTGGCGACGACGTTCACGGCCGCGGTCGTCGCACTGCTCTACATCGACGTCCGGATGCGGCGCGAGGGCCTCGACATCGAGCTCGGCCGCGCGGCGCAGGCCGGGTGACACCCGTGCCGGCGGGTCTCGTCGCCGCGCTGCGCCTGGACGTCCCCGTCCAGCCGGACGCGCCGACGGCCCGACGCTGGGCGGAGGAGGAGCTGCAGCAGCCCGAGTACCACCGCGGGCCGTCGCTCCTGTCGCGCCTGCTGACGTGGCTGCGCGAGCAGCTCGACTCCGTGCCGACGCTCGGGCTGCCGTCGGGCGTCTCCGTCGGGGTCGTCGTCGCGCTCGCCGTCGTCGTGACGCTCGGCATCCTGTGGTTCCTCGGGCCGGTGCGCCGGTCCCGTCGTGCCGCGGGCTCGCGTGCGGTCCTCGCCGACGACGACACGCGCACGGCCGCCGAGCTGCGGGCCTCCGCGGACGCGGCCGCGGCTGCGGGCGACTGGCACCGCGCGGTCCTCGACCGGTTCCGGGCCGTGGTCCGTGCGCTCGAGGAGCGCACCGTGCTCGACGAGCGCCCTGGACGCACCGCGCACGAGGCGGTCGCCGACGCCGGGCGTCGGCTGCCCACCCTGGCTGACGACCTGCGTGCCGCGGGCGACGTGTTCGACGACGTCGCCTACGGCGACGGCCGGGCGGACGCCGACGACGACCGTCGGCTGCGCGACCTCGACGAGCGCGTCCGACGGGCGCGCCCCGTGGCGCCTGCCGACGCGGACCGTGAGCAGCTGGTGGTGCCGTCGTGACCACGACCGTCGCGCCCGTCGTCGGCGACGGGACGACCGCCCGCTCGCGTGCCGCGCAGCGCTGGCGGCGCCTGCGGCTGCCCCTCGCGATCGTCGGGCTGCTCGCCCTGGCCGGCCTGCTGGCGGTGCTGCCCGCGCCGCGCACGTCCACGGACCCGTACGCGCCCGACAACCCCGACCCCACGGGCGCGCGCGCCGCCGCGGAGATCCTGCGCGCGCAGGGCGTCGAGATCGACTACACGCGACGGCTCGCGGAGGCGGTCCGCGACGCCCGCGACGGCTCGACGCTGCTCGTCGTCGGCGGTGACCTGGTCCTCGACGGCGACGCCGTCGAACGGCTCGCGGACACCGACGCCGACCTCGTGGTCGTCGACGCGCCCTTCACGCTGGAGACGCTGACCGACGGCGCGCTGCAGGGCGACGGCGTCGGCTGGGAGACCCCGACCGCCCGGGCCGCGGCCTGCGACGACCCGGACGCGGTCGCCGCGGGCACCGTCACCGCGACCGGTGGCCTCAGGGCGACGTCGTCCGACGCCGTCGTCTGCTTCCCCGCCGAGGGCGACGCGGCGGGGGCCGGCGCGTACGGCGTCGTCGACCGCGAGCAGCGGGTCGTGGGCTTCGCGGACGGCGCGATGCTGACCAACGAGCACCTCGCCTCCGAGGGGAACGCCGCGCTCGTGCTGCGCGCGCTGGGCCGGCACGACCACCTCGTCTGGTACATCCCGTCGTACGACGACCTGGGCATGGCCGACGACGAGGCCGGCCCGGGCCTCGGCGCCCTGGTGCCCCCGGTCGTGCCGCTCATCGGGCTGCACCTGCTTCTCGTGACGCTCGCCGCTGCCGTGTGGCGCGGACGGCGCCTCGGCCGGGTCGTCGACGAGCCGCTGCCCGTCGTCGTCCCCGCGGCGGAGACGACGCGTGGCCGCGGGCGGCTGTACCGCCGTTCCCGGTCGCGGGCGCACGCCGCCGCGGCTCTGCGCGCCGGGACGGCGGCGCGCTGCGCCCGGCGCCTGGGGCTCGCACGCTCGGCCGACGCCCCGGTGCTCATCGAGGCCGTCGAGCGCGCCACCGGACGCCCCGGGCGGGACGTCGAGGCGCTCCTGTACGGCCCCCCACCCCACGACGACCTCGGCCTGGCGCGGCTCGCGCAGGCCCTGGACCACCTGGAGAGCGAGGTTCACCGATCGTGACCGACGAGACCACCGGCGACCGTACGCCGACGCCCGTCCCCCCGGCCCCTGCGCCGGCTGCGGCGGAGGGTGCGCCTGCCGCCCCGGCTGCCGCGCCACCGGCGCCTGCGGCCGCCGCAGCCCCGGCCGCGCAGGCTCCGGCTCCCGCCGCCCCGGTCGGCCCCGCGGCCGCTCCGGGAGCCCCGGTGCTGGACAAGGCCCCTGCGGCGGTACCCGCGCCCGTCGGCGCTCCCGGCACGCCGCCCGCGCCGAGCGCTGCGCTGCGCTCCGCCCTCGCGGACGTCCGGCTCGAGGTCGGCAAGGCCGTCGTCGGGCAGGACGCGGCCGTCAGCGGCCTCGTCATCGCTCTGCTGTGCCGCGGGCACGTGCTGCTCGAGGGCGTGCCGGGCGTCGCCAAGACGCTGCTCGTGCGCACGCTGTCCGCGGCGCTGCACCTGTCGACGAAGCGCGTGCAGTTCACGCCCGACCTCATGCCGGGTGACGTGACGGGTTCGCTCGTCTACGACGCGCGCACCGCGGAGTTCTCCTTCCGCGAGGGTCCCGTCTTCACCAACCTGCTGCTGGCGGACGAGATCAACCGGACGCCCCCGAAGACGCAGGCGTCGCTCCTGGAGGCCATGGAGGAGCGGCAGGTGTCGGTGGACGGGACGCCGCGCCCGCTGCCGGACCCGTTCCTCGTCATCGCGACGCAGAACCCCGTCGAGTACGAGGGCACGTACCCGCTGCCCGAGGCGCAGCTCGACCGGTTCCTGCTCAAGCTCACGCTCCCGCTGCCGGAGCGCGACGAGGAGGTCGAGGTGCTCGCACGGCACGCGGGCGGGTTCGACCCGCGCGACCTCGCCGCCGCCGGCGTCCGCCCCGTCGCCGACGCGCAGCTCCTGGCCGCGGCACGCGCGGAGGTCGCCCGCGTCCAGGTGTCGCACGAGGTGCTCGGCTACGTCGTCGACGTGTGCCGGGCGACGCGCCGCTCCCCCTCGCTGTCGCTGGGCGTCTCGCCCCGTGGCGCGACGGCCCTGCTCGCGACGTCGCGCGCGTGGGCGTGGCTGTCGGGCCGCGGCTACGTCACCCCGGACGACGTCAAGGCGCTCGCGCACCCGACGCTGCGGCACCGCGTCCAGCTGCGCGCGGAGGCCGAGCTGGAGGGCGTGACCACCGAGAGCGTGCTCGACACGGTGCTCGCGTCCGTCCCCGTCCCCCGCTGACGTCGTGACCCTCACCTGGCGCGCGGTGGCGCTCGTCGCGGCGGGCGTGCCCGTGCTGCTGCTGCTGCCGTCGACCGGCACCGTCCTGGTGTGGGGGCTCGTGTGCCTCGCGCTGTGCGTCCTCGACGCGCTCCTCGCGGCCTCCCCCCGACAGGTCGCCGTCCGGCGGGACGTGCCGCAGTCGGTGCGCCTGACCGAGCAGGCGACCTCGACGCTGACCCTGACGAACGTCGGCTCGCGGCGGCTGCGGGGGCTGGTCCGCGACGCGTGGCCGCCGTCGGCGTCCGCCGTGCAGGACCGGCACCGGGTCGACGTCCCGGCAGGCGACGGCGTGCGCGTGCGGACGGTGCTGCGGCCCACGCGCCGTGGTGACGCGCACGCCGACCGCGTCACCGTGCGCGCCTCGGGCCCCCTCGGCCTCGCCGGGCGGCAGGCGTCGCTCACCGTCCCCGGGCGGCTCCGGGTGCTCCCGGAGTTCGCGTCGCGCCGCCACCTGCCGAGCCGCCTCGCACGGCTGCGGGAGATGGACGGCCGGGCAGCCGTGCAGGTCCGCGGACCGGGCACCGAGTTCGACTCGCTGCGCGAGTACGTGATCGGCGACGACGTCCGGGCGATCGACTGGCGGGCGACGGCACGCCGGGGCGACGTGGTCGTGCGGACCTGGCGGCCCGAGCGCGACCGGCGTGTCCTCATCGTGCTCGACACGGGCCGCACGTCGGCCGTGCGCGTGCTCGACGCACCACGGCTCGACGCGTCGATCGAGGCGGCTCTCCTGCTGTCGGCGCTCGCGACGCGCGCGGGCGACCGGGTCGAGCTGCTGGCGTACGACCGGCGCGCGCGGGCCCGGGTGGCGGGCACGGCCGGGCCGCGGCTCATGCCGGCGCTCGCCGACGCGCTCGCGACGACCGCGCCCGAGCTGGTCGAGAGCGACTGGCCGGGCGTGGTGACGCAGGTGCGGTCGCGGCTCAGCCAACGTGCGCTCGTGGTGCTGCTGACCTCGCTCGACGCCGCCGCCGTGGAGCGCGGCCTGCTCGGCGTCGTGGGACAGCTGACGTCGCGGCACCAGGTCGTGCTCGCGTCCGTCGCGGACCCGGAGACGGCGGCGCTGCGCGCCGACGGGGGCGACGCGCACACGGTCTACGACGCCGCGGCCGCCGAGCGCGCCGAGCTCGAGCGCGAGGCCGTGGCCGTGCGGCTGCGTCAACGCGGCGTGGAGGTTCTCGACGCGCTGCCGGACGACCTCGCGCCGCGGCTCGCGGACACCTACCTCGCGCTCAAGGCGGCAGGCCGGCTCTGACCGGGCTCGACGTCGGCGCGGTCCGCACGAGCGCCACCGCGCGAGGAGGCCGGCACCCCCGGCGGTGTGCACCCGCGAGCCCGGCGGAGCACCGGCGCGGCCTCACGTGGGACCTGCACGGCGTCCGCGCAGACGCCGTGGGTGGCGGTCGGTAGCGTGCCCGCATGGCCCTCCTTCCCCCGTTGACCCGGGTCGAGCTCAACCGCGCGCTGCTCGCCCGCCAGCACCTGCTGGAGCGGGCCACGACCGGCACCGTCGACGCCGTCGAGCACCTCGTCGGCCTGCAGGCGCAGAACGCGTGGTCTCCCTACGTCGGCCTGTGGAGCCGGGTCGCGGGGTTCACGCACGACGACCTCGGTGACGCCCTGCTGGACCGGCGCCTCGTGCGGACCGCGGTCATGCGCGGCACGATCCACCTGCTGTCCGCACGCGACGCGCGCGTCCTGCCCACGCTGACGGCACCGCTGTACGAGCGCGACCTGCTGACGAACACGCAGCACGGCCCGGCGCTGCGCACGCTCGACGTCGCCGCGGTCACGGCGCGCGCCCGCACCCTGGTCGAGGAGGAGCCGCGCCCGAGCACCGTGCTGGGCCGTCTGCTCGCGCAGGACTGGCCGGACGTCGCGCCGACGACGCTCGCGTACGCGGCCCGCGGGACGCTCCCTCTCGTCCAGGTCCCGCCGCGTGGGGTGTGGGGGCGGTCCGGTGCGACGACGTGGACGACGACGGACGCCTGGCTCGGTGCGCCCGACGGCACGGTGCCGGACGTCCGCGACCCCGACGTGCTCGCCGCGGAGCTCGAGCGGCTGGTGCTGCGCTACCTCGCGGCGTTCGGCCCGGCATCCGTCGCGGACGTCCAGGCCTGGTCGGGGCTGACCGGGCTCGCGGCCGTCGTCGAGCGGCTCGGCGACCGCGTCGTGCGGTTCGCCGCCGAGCCGGCACCGGGGCGCTCCCGCCCGCGCGAGGTCCTCGACGTGCCGGACGGCCCGCGGCCACCCGCGCAGACGCCCGCGCCGGTCCGGTTCCTGCCGGACCTCGACAACGTGCTGCTCGGGCACGCCGACCGCACCCGGATCGTGTCGGACGAGCAGCGGCGCGCGATGCAGAGCCGCAACGGCGTGGTACCCGGCACGGTGCTGGTGGACGGCGAGGTCGCGGCGACGTGGCGCGTGCAGCGCGACCGCCTCGAGCCGGGACCGGGCAGGCGACGCCGCGAGCGCGCGACGCTCGTGGTCACGCCGTTCGCGCCGCTCGCGGCGCACCACCGGCGCGAGGTCGCGCTCGAGGCGGAGGCCTTCGTGACGTTCTTCGCCGACGACGCGGCGGAGCGCTCGGTCGTCGTGACCTGAGCGTCCGCCCCGCGCCACGCGGCCGTCGTGGCGGGGGCGGAGCGCCGCGGCGGGACCGGTCCGGTCAGCCCGCCTGCGGTACGACGTAGCCCGCGCGGTCGGCCTCGAGGTCGCCCGTCGCCCCGGCCCGCACCGCGCGCCGCCCGAGCACGAGCGTGTACGCCCAGAACGCGGCGAGCACGAGCGCACCGATCGCGACCTTGACGCCCCACGGCAGGTCGGAGCCCGTGACGAACCCCTCGACGACACCCGACACGGCGAGCACGCCCACCAGCCCGAGTGCGACCGTGAAGAAGGCGCGCCCCTCCTCGGCGAGCGCGCGGCCCCGTGTGCGCGGCCCGGGGTCGACCCACGTCCAGAACAGGCGCAGCCCTGCGGCTCCGGAGACGAAGATGGCCGTGAGCTCGAGCAGCCCGTGCGGGGCGATGAGCTGCAGGAACAGCGCGAGCTCGCCGTGCTCGGCCATCATCCCGCCGGTCGCACCCACGCTGATCGCGTTCGCCACCTGCACGTACACGGGTCCGATGCCCGTGATGCCGGACGCGACGCTCTGCGCCGCGATCCACGCGTTGTTCGTCCACACCATGGCGGCGAACCCGGCACCCGGGTCGTAGTACTCGGCGAACGCCGTGTCCACGTACTCCTGCTGGTAGGCCGGCGTGCCCATCGCGGCGAGCGCCTCGGGCTGCGTCGCCACCCACACGCCCGACACGACGGCGAGCACGACGAACGCGAGCATCACCGCGACCGTCCACCAGCGGATCCGGTACAGCGCCGCCGGCAGGTGCTGCCCGACGAACGCGGCGACGATGCGCCAGCTGGGGTCGTGACCGCCGACGATCGCCGCGCGCGCCCGTGCGACGAGCTGCGAGAGCCGGCTCACCGCCTCGGGGTCGGGGGCGGCGGACCGGATGACCGACAGGTCGGTGGCCGCGGACTGGTAGAGGCGGACCAGCTCGTCGGCCTCCGCCCCCGTGCGCCGACGCAGGCGGACGAGGCGGTCGAGGCGCTGCCACGACTCGGTGCGTGCGGCCTGGTAGGCGTCGAGGTCCACGGTGCACAGCCTGCCATCTCGTGGCCCCGGCAGCGGCTAGGGTTCCCCAGGTCGGAGGAGGTGGGGATGGCCACGGACGAGATCGTCATCGGCGAGGGCGTGCTGCTGGACAGCCGCGCGGCGTCGGCGGCGTCCCGCCTGCTCGCGGCGCTGCTCGACCTGCTCGTGCTCGGCGCCGTCCTCACCGGGCTGGGCATCCTGCTCGCGGTGGTGGGACCGGCGGCGGGCACGCCGACGTCGGAGGAGGCGTTCCGCATCGGCTGGGTCGTCACCTTGGCGACGATCACGGTCATCTACCCGACGGTGCTCGACACGCTGACGCGCGGCCGGTCCCTCGGCAAGCTCGCGGTCGGCATCCGGGTGGTGCGTGACGACGGCGGGCCGATCGTGCTGCGGCAGGCCCTGGTCCGCGCGCTCGTGGGCGTCGTCGAGCTGTGGCTCACGGCGGGGTCGGTCGCGCTCATCTGCTCGATGGTCCACCCGCGCGGCAAGCGCGTCGGCGACATCCTGGCGGGCACGTACGCGGTCCGCGTCCGGGGCGGGGCGCAGCAGCGCCGACCGGTCGAGATGCCGCCCTGGCTCGCCGGCTGGGCGCAGTCCGCCGACGTCGCCCGCCTGCCCGACGGCCTCGCGCTGTCGGTCCGGCAGTTCCTCACGCGCGCCCCCCGCCTGCACCCCGCGTCCCGGGTCGAGCTGGGCTCGCGGCTGTCGGCGGAGGTCGCCCAGCACGTCCACCCGGCGCCCCCGCCCGGCACGCACCCCGAGGCGTTCCTCGCCGCGGTGCTCGCGGAGCGCCGCACGCGCGAGCTCGCCGCACAGCTCCGGCAGGACGCACGGGACGCCGCGGACGCGCGTCAGCTGCACCGCCTGCCCCACGGCGTCCCCGACCCGGACTGACCGCGCCGCACGCGGGTCCGGGTGCCGACGCGCGCGCGACCGCCGGACGGCGCCGCGGCGGTCAGTACCGGTAGTGCTCCGGCTTGTAGGGTCCGTCGACGTCGACGCCGAGGTAGTCCGCCTGCTGCGGGGTCAGGCGCGTGAGGCGGACCCCCAGCGCGTCGAGGTGCAGGCGGGCGACCTTCTCGTCGAGGACCTTCGGCAGTCGGTGGACGGACCGGTCGTACGCGTCCGGCCGGGTGAACAGCTCGACCTGGGCGATCACCTGGTTGGTGAACGACGTGCTCATGACGAACGACGGGTGCCCGGTCGCGTTCCCCAGGTTGAGGAGGCGCCCCTCCGACAGCACGACGACGGACCGTTCCGGACGGCCGGTCGCGGGGTCGGCGGGGAAGGTCCACTCGTGCACCTGCGGCTTGATCTCCGTCCGGCGCACGCCCGGGTGCGCGGCCAGGCCCGCCATGTCGATCTCGTCGTCGAAGTGCCCGATGTTGCCGACGACGGCCTTGTCCTTCATCGCCGCGAGGTGCTCCACGGTCACGACCCCGCGGTCGCCGGTCGCCGTGACGACGAAGTCGACCTCGCCCACGACGTCGTCGAGGCGCACCACCTGGAACCCGTCCATGGCCGCCTGGAGCGCGCAGATCGGGTCCACCTCGGAGACGAGCACGCGTGCCCCCTGGCCCCGCAACGCCTCGGCCGCACCCTTGCCGACGTCGCCGTACCCGGCGACGAAGGCGACCTTGCCGCCGATGAGCACGTCGGTGGCCCGGTCCAGGCCGTCGGGCAGGGAGTGGCGGATGCCGTAGCGGTTGTCGAACTTCGACTTCGTGACCGCGTCGTTGACGTTGATCGCGGGGAACAGCAGCTCGCCCGCGGCGGCGAGCCGGTAGAGCCGGTGCACGCCCGTCGTCGTCTCCTCGGACACCCCGACGACCCCCGCGGCGACCCGGCTCCAGCGCTGCGGGTCCTGCCCGAGCGAGCGACGCAGCAGGCGTCGGACGACGAGCAGCTCCTCGGACCGGGTGGGGTCACCCGGCGGCGGGTCCTCGGGCACGGCACCCGCGGCCTCGGCGCGCGCGCCCTCGTGCACGAGCATCGTCGCGTCCCCGCCGTCGTCGAGCAGCAGGTCCGGGCCGCCGCCGTCCGGCCACAGCAGGGCCTGCCGCGTGCACTCCCAGTACTCCTCGAGCGTCTCGCCCTTCCACGCGAACACCGCGGGCCCGGCGGGGCGCGCGTGCGTGCCGTCCGGGCCGACGACGACGGCGGCGGCCGCCTCGTCCTGCGTCGAGAAGATGTTGCACGACGCCCAGCGGACCTGGGCACCGAGCGCCACGAGGGTCTCGACGAGCACCGCGGTCTGCACGGTCATGTGCAGCGAGCCCGTGATCCGCGCGCCCGCGAGGGGCTGCGCACCACCCAGCTCCGCGCGCAGGGCCATCAGCCCGGGCATCTCGTGCTCGGCGAGCCGCACCTGATGGCGACCGGCCGCCGCGAGCCCGAGGTCGCGCACGCGGTACCGGTCGGGAACCTCGCTGAAGCTCGCCATGCGCACCTCGCAGCGTCGACGGGCCACCCTGCCCGCTCCCATCGTGCCCCACGCTCCGCCGACGTGTCGGACGTCGCGCGCGACGGAGGGCCGCGTCAGGCGGCGCACGGCATGCGCCCCCTCAGGCGTAGCGGGTGCCCGGCGCGGTCGGTGCCGGCGAGCGCGGACCGCGCCCGGTCGTCAGGCGCGGGGAGCCGGCCGCGCCTCGTCGGCGAGAAGCACGGGGATCCCGTCGCGCACGGGGTACGCGAGCGGCTCGTCCGCCGTCGAGACGAGGAGCGGCTCCCCGTCCGGACCGACCGCGTCGACGAGCGTCGCCCCCGAGACCGGGCAGCGCAGCAGGTCGCGGACCCACGGCTCGAGCGGATGTGCGGTACCGGTCATCAGGACCCCTCCCCCTGGCGGACGAGCGCCAGCACGTCGTCCCGCACCTTCTCCATGATGTCCTCGTCCGCGGCCTCGACGTTGAGACGCAGCAGCGGCTCGGTGTTCGAGGCGCGCAGGTTGAACCACCACTGCGGGTGGCCGTCCCAGTGCGAGACCGTGAGGCCGTCGAGCTCGTCCACCTCGACCGGCCCGGCGCCCTGCCGCGTCACGTAGGCGTCGACGACGCGGGCGCGCGCCGCCGCGACGTCCTCGACGCGTGAGTTGATCTCCCCGCTGGCCACGTACGGCTGGTACTGGTCGGCGAGCGCGGACAGCGGGTGCGGCTGGCCGCCGAGGGCCGCGAGGACGTGCAGCGCGGCGAGCATGCCCGTGTCCGCGAAGAAGAACTCCCGGAAGTAGTAGTGCGCGCTGTGCTCACCGCCGAAGACGGCCCCGTGCTCGGCCATCTCGGCCTTGATGAACGAGTGCCCGACGCGTGTGCGGACCGTCGTCGCGCCCGCGGCCCGGAGAAGGTCCGGCACGACCTGCGAGGTGATGAGGTTGTGGATGACCGTCGGCGTGCGGCCCGCCGCCAGCTCGCGACCGGCCTCGCGCAGGCCGACGAGGGCCGTGATCGCCGAGGGGCTCACGGGCTCGCCGCGCTCGTCGACGACGAAGCACCGGTCGGCGTCGCCGTCGAACGCCAGGCCGAGGTCGGCCCCGTGCTCGACGACCGCGCGCTGCAGGTCCCGCAGGTTCTCGGGCTCGAGCGGGTTCGCCTCGTGGTTGGGGAACGTGCCGTCGAGTTCGAAGTACAGCGGCACGACCTCGAGCGGCAGCGCGGGCAGCCCGGCCTCCGTGCCGAGCACGGCGGGCGCGGTGTAGCCGCCCATCCCGTTGCCGGCGTCGACGACGACCTTGAGGGGCCGGATGCCGCCGAGGTCGACGAGGCTGCGCAGGAACTGCGCGTACGGCGCGAGCATCTCGCGCGTGCCCACGGTGCCGCGCTCGCCGGCGGCGACCTCCGGCACGCCCTGCGCGAGGTAGTCGCCCGCGAGCTCGCGGATCCGCGCGAGGCCCGAGTCCTGACCGACCGGACGCGCGCCCGCACGGCACAGCTTGATGCCGTTGTACTCGGCCGGGTTGTGGCTCGCGGTGAACATCGCCCCGGGGACGCCGAGGGACCCCGACGCGAAGTACAGGCCGTCCGTGGACGCCAGGCCGATCGTCTCGACGTCGACCCCGCGCGCCGTGAGCCCGTCCGCGAAGGCGGCGACCAGCTCCGGCCCCGACGGGCGCATGTCGTTGCCGACGACGACGCGTGCGCGACCGTCCGCCTCGGGCAGCACCACGACGTCCGCGAACGCGGCGCCGATCGCGCGCGCGACACGGGCGTCGAGCTGCTCGGGCACGACACCACGCACGTCGTAGGCCTTGATCAGGGCGGACAGGTCGACGCGCTCGGGCGAAGGGGTGGTCACGCCCCGCATCGTATCGGCGCGCACGTGCAGCGGGACGGCCGACGACCACCGGCGGACGTGAGGCAGGCCACGCGCGGACGGCTCAGCGGTCGTCGCCCGGCACGACCTCGTCGCGCGGCAGCGGCGTGCCGTCCCCGTCCAGGGCGAACCAGCCGGTCCGCTCGCACGACGGGCACGAGACGAACACCGCCGGCCGTCCCGACGCGAGCGTCATCCGGATCCGGGTCAGGTTCGTCTCGCCGCACTGCTGGCACGCCTCCGTCCCGGGCGCTACCGGGCCTCCGGCCTGGCTCAGCGACCCCAGCGGCTCCGCGGGCCGCGCGTCCCGGCGGCCCGACTCCCCCCGACGTCGCGGCACCTCAGCCCTCGCCCCGCAGCACCCGCAGGTGGCCCCGGCGCGGCGCGTCGGCCAGCGCGTCCGCCACGGGCTCGGGCGCCGGCGCGGGCGCCGTCTGGCGACCACGGCCCGCCTCCCGGACGGCGTCGGCCAGCGCGAGAAGGTCGTCGCGGCTCGGTGCCGCAGGGGTGAAGTCCGGCGTCAGACGCACGACCTCCCAGCCGCGCGGGGCCGTGAGACGCTCGGCGTGCTCCACGCACAGGTCGTACGAGTGCGGCTCGGCGTGGTGCGCCAGCGGACCCAGCACGGCGGTCTGGTCGGCGTACACGTAGGTCAGCGTGGCCACGGCGGCACGGCCGCACGCCGTGCGCGAGCACTGCCGGACGGATCTCACGGGCTGACCGTACCGCCCGACGGCGACACCCGGCGTCCCCCACGCCGCGCCGCGCCCCCGCACCACCCGGCGGACGGTGCTCGCCGCCCCCGTCCCCCGTGCGACGCGGTCGCCGCGACGGCGCGGCGTGCGGGCCGATCGACCCGAGCGGGCCGGACTACAGTGCTCCCGTGACGTCACAGGGCCCCTCGCACTCCTCGGCCCACCCGTCGCCCCCGGGCCACCGCGGCGTCCCCGGACGGCGTGGCGGCGGGCACCCCGCGGGCGTCGAGGGCGCAGTCCAGCCCGTGCGGCGTCGTGACCGGCGCGGCCGCGGCCCGCGCGGTCCGCTCATGCCGTCCACGATGCCCGCGTACCGGACGCGCGCCGAGCGCTTCGACGACCTCGTCCTCGACGCCGTCGAGCGGCTTGAGCGGCGCTGGCGCCGGCAGCTCGACGGCACCGAGTTCGCGGTCGAGGACGTCCCGCCGTCCGACCCCGCACCGTGGGAGAGCGGCGGCGTCCCGCTCGGCCGGTACTTCCCCGCCGACGCCGGCCTGCCCGCCCGGATCGTCGTCTACCGGCGGCCCGTCGAGTCGCGCGCCGCCGACCCCGGCGACCTCGCCGACCTGGTGCGCGACGTCGTCGTCGAGCAGGTCGCCCACATGCTCGACCGGGACCCGGAGGACGTGGACCCGGGGTACGGCGAGGACCACTAGCCTGTCCGACGATGAGCACCACCACGCCCCTCGTCCGAGTCGTCTGCGTCGTCTACCACCCCGGTGAGGAGCTCGAGCGGTTCGCCCGCACGCTCGCCGGTGCGACGACCTCCCCCCTCGAGCTCGTCGTCGTCGACAACGGCGACGACCACGCGGTCGCCCGGGACGTCGCCGCCCGGCACGGCGCCCGGCTCATGGAGAGCGGGGCGAACCTCGGCTACGGGGGCGGGGCGAACCTGGGCGCCACGGGGACGACGGCGCCGTGGCTCGTCGTCGCCAACTCCGACCTGGAGTGGGCGCCCGGCTCCCTCGACGCGCTCCTCGCCGCCGGCGCGGCCCAGCCGGACGCCGGTGCGCTCGGCCCGGCGCTGCTCAACACCGACGGCACGGTCTACCCGTCGGCGCGCGCCCTGCCCTCGCTCACGCAGGGCGCCGGCCACGCGCTGCTCGGCAAGGTCTGGCCGGGGAACCCCTGGACGCGCGCGTACCGCGCCGAGAACGAGACGACGGGCGACGGGCGCGACGCGGGGTGGCTGTCGGGTGCGTGCCTGCTCCTGCGCCGGGAGGCGTTCGAGGCCGTCGGCGGGTTCGACGACGGGTACTTCATGTTCTTCGAGGACGTCGACCTGGGCGACCGGCTGGGCCGCGCCGGGTGGCGCAACGTGTACGTGCCCGCCGCGCGCGTGACCCACGTCGGCGGGACCTCGTGGCGGGAGCGGCCCGCGCGGATGATCTCGGCGCACCACGCGAGCGCCGCCCGGTACGTGGGCCGCCGGTACCCGCACCCCTACCAGTGGCCGGTCCGCACGGCCGTCACGCTGGGGCTGCGCCTCCGCGAGCGCTCGGAGCTGCGCGCCGCCCGCTGACGCGCGCGCGACGCACCGTCACGCGTGCAGGTCCCCGGAGTCAGCGCGTGCCGAGCCGCTCGTCCTGCTGGACCGCGACCTCCGCGACGCCGCTCGCGGCGGGCACCGGGGCGAGCACCGAGAGCAGCACGCCGTCGGTGCGGGTCACCTCCGCGACGACGGCCCACGCGAGCGAGCCGCCACCGACCTCGACGTCCACCGCCCGCACCGTCCCGGCCCGTGTCTCCTGCGCGAGCTGGGACGTGGCGGTGAGCACGTCCTCGCCCTCGAGCAGTGCGTCGAGCCGCCAGGCGCCCGTCGTGCCCGCGGCGAGGGTCACCCGACGCTCGGCGAGGACCGTGCCGCCGTCGCCGAGCAGCCGCAGCGTGGCGGACGTGGACGCCCCACCCTCGACGGAGTCGGCGTCGCCACCCGCCTCCGGCAGGCCGGTCAGCACGAGCGTGCCGGACGTGCCGTCGGGCACGACGACGACCCCGCCGTCGCTGGGCGTCGCCGAGGGCGCCCAGGCGCGCTCCACGGCGGGCACGTCGTCGAGCTCGCCCGGCTCGCCGGGCCGGGACACCACGGCCGCCGCGACGACCGGCTCCGCGGCGTCGACGACCACGGTCCACGCGCCCGCAGGCAGGCCCCCGAGCGGGACGTCGGTGACCTCGCCGGGGACGAGCTCCAGGTCCTGGGCACCCGGCAGGGCCACGGCGCCGTCGGGCCCGAGCACGCTCACGCTCGCGGACGTCGCGACGTCCCCCGGGACGAGCAGGCGCAGCGCCCCGGCGTCCTCGTCGCCCACCTCGCTCGCGAGCGTCGACACGCCGGGCACCACCTGACGCCTCGACGGGGCCGCCCCCGGGACCACGAGGTCCGTGCCGGCGGGCGTGAACCCGTCGAGGGCCGAGTCCTGCACGTGCGCCGCCACGCGGCCGCCCGTCGTCGCGACGTGCACCGCGAGCCGGCGCTGCTCGGCCGCGATCCCCCCGAGCGGCACGACACGCTGCGTGCCCGGGGCGACGAGGTAGTGCTCGCCCGTCAGGTCGACGGGCCCCGCGGGCCCCCAGATCTCCAGCGTCACCTCGGCCGGCGTGCTGCCCGCGTTGGCGAGCACGAGCTGCGCGGTGCTCGTGAGGTCCGTCGCGCCGCCCACGAGCCACGCGTCCGCGACCGCCTGGCTGCACGACGCCGCGGACAGCCCGCGCAGGTCGCCCGCGGTGACCAGCCCGCTGCTCACGGCGCCCACCCGGGCCGCCGCGTCGCCCTCGGGGAGGGCGCGCACGACGAGCGGCGCGGTCACGTCGTCGACCACGAGCGCCTCGGTCGAGGTCGACAGGTCGCCGACCTCCTGCGAGCCGTCGAGGCTCGTGACGGTGCCACCGCCGTGCGTCGACGCGACGACGGCGGCACCCGTCTCCGGGTCGACGGGGGTCGGGTCGAACGCGGAGTCACCTCGGCCCGCGTCGTCGGGCAGGATCAGCGGGCCCGCGCACACGAGCGTCGTCGCCGACGGCGGGACGGTCACGGTGCCCGGACCGGTCGCACCGTCGACGCCGCCGTCCGCCGGCGCCCGGCCCCCGGCGACGACGACCGCGGCGACGAGCCCCACGACGGCGACCGCCGTCCCGCTGCGTGCCAGCCGTCCACGCCAGGTGCGCTCCTGCACCGATCCCCCGCTCGTCGTCGCGCCGTCGGTCATGACCGCCCCCTGCGGCGGCGCACGGGCAGGGCGAGCAGGCCGGTGACGAGCAGCACGAGCCCCTGCGCCACGAGCCAGGCGGTGCGGTCGGGCGCGTCGACGCGTACCACGAGCTCGCCACCGTCGGCCGGCACCTCGAACGCCTGCCGCCACCCCACGTCGACGGACCGCAGCGGCGCACCGTCGAGCCAGGCCCGCCACCGTGCGTCGGCACGCTCGGCCAGCACGAGCGTGCGGGGGCCGTCGGCTGCGGCGACGGTCGTGTCGACGGCCCGGTCCGTGGACTCCACGGCGACCGCCGGGACGGCCGGGTCGGTGACGTCCGCGCCGACCGGGACGAGCCGCGCCCAGGACGGCACGACGACCGGGGGGACCGCTCCGGCCGGTGCCGTCGCCCGCACGCGCCACAGGGTGCCGGCGGGGGTCTGCGTCACGCGCTCGAGACCCGGGGTCGAGTCGAGCCGCCCGACGAGGTCGTCGCGCTGCGCCCGTGCGGCGCGCGCGGTCCCGGCGTCGTCCGCCTCGGGCAGCGACGGGACGAGCACCGCGGCGACCGCGAGGCCGGCGAGCTCGCCGGCCACGTCCCCGCCGGATCCCGACGCGAGGCGGGCGGCCAGGGCGTCGACCTCGGCGGTCGCCTCGTCCCGACCCGCGGCGAGCGGCGTCTCGAGGTCGCCGTCGACGGACCGCGTGGCCGGGGTCGCGCCGACGTCGTCGAGCCGCGGACCGTCGTCCCGCAGCAGCTGCCAGCCGACGACCGGGTCACCGCCGGCGGCCACCTCGAGCGCGAGCACGCGGGACGCGAGCGGCGAGAGCTGCGCCTGCTGGCCGACCGCGGGCACCACCGCGCGCTCGAGCGCACGGACCGTGACGGCGTCGCCCGCGCGCGCCTGCCACGCCCAGCCGGCGAGCCACACCGTGGGGGCGAGCACCGCGACGAGCGTCAGGACGGCCGCGACCGGCTGGCGCCAGCCGAACGACGCGGCACCGAGGCGCGCACGGAAGCGGTCGACGCCGATGACCGCGGCGGCGAGGAGGCCCGCCCATGCCAGCGACAGCCCCGGACCGGCCCAGCCGTGCGCCGGCCGGCCGCCGTCGAGCGCCACGACCAGGGTCGCGCCGACCGTCGCGGACGCCAGCCCGAGTGCCGCGACGACCCACGCGACGCGGACCGCACGGGCGACCGGGCGGCCGCGCAGCAGGGCCAGCAGGGCGAGCAGGAGCAGCACCGCCCCCGGGAGCAGGGGCCACGCGACCGCGAGGCCGCCGTCGAGCGGCGCCGGGACGAGCGCGTCCGCCGGGCTCGGCAGCCCCAGGAGGCGCGCGACCGGGTCGGCCGGGTCGACCGCGAGCGGCAGCCCCGGGTCGGCGAGGAGCACGCGCCAGCCGCCGAGGCCCCGGGCGGCGGCCTCCGCGAGCAGCGGCCCGGCGAGCACGAGCGCGGGCACCGGCACCAGCAGCAGCCGGCCGCGACGACGCGGGGCGCCGAGCGCGACCACGAGCAGCGCGAGCACACCGGGCACGAGCAGCGCCGGCGCACCGGCCACGACGACGGCGAACGCGAGCGCCGCCGCAGCGGCAGCCGTGATCGAGCCGGTCGGGTCGGACGCCCCGACGAGCCGCGCGTCCTCCGGCACGGCGCCCACGCCGGGCGCGACGCGCTGCGTCGGGACGGTCGGCACGCCACGGACCGGGGTGTCGACCCCCGACTGGTCGACGTCGTCCACGTCGTCGTCCCCGTCGTCGTCCGCGGCACGAGCCGTCACGAGCCCGGACAGCACCTGGTCGACGCGCTGCACACCGGCCGCGCGCGCCACTCCGAGGACGACCCACGGGAGCACGGCGTGCGCGACGACGGGGCCGAGCCGCCCCTGGCCGAGCGCGAGCAGCAGAGCGGGCGCACCCGCCCACACGACGGCGGCCCAGGCGCGCACGCCCACGGACCGCGTCGCCGCACCCGCCGCGGCCCACGCCCCGAGGCCGGACAGCAGCACGCCGCCGAGCAGCAGCACGGCGACGGCCACGGCCGCCGACCCCGTCGCGGCGGTGGGCAGCAGGAGCACCGTGAGGAGGGGGTCCGCGGGCCCGGCGGCACCGAGCCCGCCCGGGACCCACCCGGACGTCGCGGAACGCCACAGCCCGCCCAGGTCCGCGCCCGTGCCGAGCAGCGCCCCGCCGACGAGGCTCGCGCCGCCGGCGCTCGCACCGACGAGCGGCCCGAGCGCGACCGCGGTCACGACGGCCAGCACGGCGACGAGCACCCCGAGCGTCGCCCGCCGGCGCGTCGCGAGCGCCGCGAGCTCGCGCAGCTCGAGCTCCGACGGCGCCCGCACCACCCGCCGGGCCTCGGCGCGCGTCAGGCGCCGGTCCCGGTCGAGCGCCCAGACGTCCCGCCAGCGCGCCTGGAGCGGCCGCAGCGTGCGCCGCGGCAGCCGACGTGTGCGTCGGGCGGTCGCGCGGGCACGGACGACGGCCGCCGGCCGCAGCAGGGCCCCCAGGGGTGCGCGCAGCTCCGCCACCGCGAGCCCCGGCTGCTTCGCGCCGAGCCGCACGAGCGCCCGCACGAGCCCGGTCAGGAGCACCACGAGCGCGACGACCGGGACGACCGGGAGGGCCACGCCCGTGAGCCGCTGGTGCACGGCGGCCCGTCGCCGCGCCGCGTAGGACCGGCGCGGGTCGCCCGCGTCGTCGAGCCCGTCCCCGTCGAGGTCGCGCGGGTCGGGAGCACTCGCACCCCGCAGCCCGAGGTAGCCCGCCTGCGCGTGCCGGACCACCGCGGACGGCACCACGACCACGCGGTGACCGGCGAGCCGCGCCCGCCGCGACAGGTCGGCGCCGTCGCCGAACGGTCCGAGCGCCGGGTCGGTGCCGCCGAGCTCGTCCCAGACGTCGCGGCGCACGAGCGCACCGGCGAGCCCGACGCCCAGGACGTCCTCGCGCGCGTCCAGCTGTCCCTGGTCGAGCTCGCCGGGGGCGACGTCCGTCAGCCGGTGGCCCGCGGGCGACGTGCGCAGCCCCACCTCCAGCAGGCGCTCGGGGTCGGTCCACGTGCGCTGCTTGGCGCCCGCGACCGCGACCGACCGCGCGTGCCCGACCGCCCGCACGAGCTCGGCGAGGGCGTCGGGCGCGGGGGCGCTGTCGTCGTGCAGGAGCCACAGCCACGGCGTCGGTCCGCCGCCGGGGCGGCTCGCGTCGTCCGCGAGCGCGGCGCGCACGGCGTGCCCGAAGGTGCGGGCGCCCGGTGCACGGACCGCGGTCAGCACGGGCCGCGGGCTGCCCGGGTGGCGGGCGAAGATCGCCTCGAGCACACCGTCCAGAGGCTCGCCGTCCGAGGCGTCGACGAGCACGACGCGCGCGGGTCGCCGCGTCTGGGCGGCGAGCGCGGCGAGCGTCGGCTCGAGGTAGCGCGTGCGCCCGCGCGTCACCACGACCGCGGTCACCGGTGTCGTCACCGGGATCGAGGCGGTCGTCGTGGGCAGGTCCACGGGCGGGAGGGTCTCGGTCATGCTCCGGTCATCCTGCCGTCCGGCCCCCGAGGAGCCCGGGAGCGACACTCGTCAGACGACGCGGCGCTTCAGCTTGCGGCGCTCACGCTCGGACAGGCCGCCCCAGATGCCGAACCGCTCGTCGTTCGCCAGCGCGTACTCGAGGCACTCGGCGCGGACCTCGCACCCGGTGCAGACGCGCTTGGCCTCGCGGGTCGAGCCGCCCTTCTCGGGGAAGAACGCCTCGGGGTCCGTCTGCGCGCACAGCGCGCGCTCCTGCCACCCCATGGGACCGTCGTCCTCGGGCGCGCCGAAGAGGGACAGCACGTTGGACGCCGGAGCGGCAGGCTTGTGCGCGTCGGAGGGGAAGGACTCGTCGTCGTCGTCGAGCAGGTGCCACATGGCGTGCCTCCGTGCGGGGTGTTTCGTGCGTCTCGATCAAGGCTCGGCGTGCGGCTCCGGCCCCGGGCCGCGTCGTGGTGCTCGCTCCATGAATCTCTTCTAAGGAATTACACGCGTGTCGTTCGAGGGCGTCAAGCGGAGCCGTGGTAGTTGCCCGGATATGTCGGGGTGATCTTGTGGCACACGGGTGAAGACGGCGTGTCGCGCCTACTCTGAGCCCGTGCCAGCGACGACCATCGCCGACCTGACGGCCCTCCTCACCCGCGAGCCGGGACGCCCCCGGATCACCTGGTACGGCGACGACGGGGAGCGCGTCGAGCTCTCCGGGGCGGTCCTCGACAACTGGGTGAGCAAGACGACGAACCTCCTCGTCGAGGAGCTGGACGCGGGACCCGGCACGGTCGTCCTGCTCGACCTGCCGGGGCACTGGCGGACCGTCCTGTGGGCGCTCGCGGCCTGGCGCTGCGGCGCGACCGTCGGCACCGGCGAGGCCCCTGCGGCAGACGTCGTCGTCACGGACCGCCCGGGCCGTCACGACGCCCGCCGCGCCGCCGTCGTCGCCCTCGCGCTGCCGGCCCTCGCGCGCCGCGTCGACGACCTGCCCGCGGGCGCGCTCGACGGTGCCGCCTCCGTCATGACGTACGGGGACGCGCTCGGCTGGGTGCCCGCGGTCGAGCCGCAGCGGGCGGCGCTCCTCGCCGACGGCGCGCCGGTGACGCACGGCGACCTCCTCGCGCACGCGGTCGGCTCGGCCGACGTGCCCGAGCGGTCGCGGGTGCTGACCGCCGCGGCCGGCGCTGCGCAGACCGTGGTGACGACCCTCGGCGTGCTCGCGTGCGACGGCTCCGTGGTGCTCACCTCGTCCGGTGCGGCCGGACGGCTGCGGCAGGACGCGGACGCACGCGAGCGGCTGGTGGGGACGGAGCGGGTCGACCTCGACCGGCTGGAACCCGGCCTGCCGACCGCCTGACCGGCGGTCACGCTCCGGGCGGGACGCGCGGAGTAGGAGATGCGGCGCAGATAGGACACACTATCTCGCCATGCGCGGAATCATCCTGGCGGGCGGGTCCGGCACCCGGCTGCACCCGATCACCCTCGGCGTCAGCAAGCAGCTCGTCCCGGTCTACGACAAGCCGATGATCTACTACCCGTTGTCCACGCTGATCCTCGCGGGCATCCGGGACGTGCTGGTCATCACCACGCCGCACGACGCGGAGCAGTTCCAGCGTCTGCTCGGCGACGGCTCGCAGTTCGGCATCTCGATCAGCTACACGGTGCAGGCGGAGCCCAACGGGCTGGCGCAGGCGTTCGTGCTGGGCGCCGACTTCGTCGGGAACGAGGGAGCCGCGCTGGTCCTCGGCGACAACATCTTCTACGGGCCCGGGCTCGGGTCGAAGCTGCAGCGGTTCTCCGACATCGACGGCGGTGCGGTGTTCGCCTACCGCGTCGCGGACCCGACGGCGTACGGCGTCGTCGAGTTCGACGACGAGGGCCGGGCGCTCTCGCTGGAGGAGAAGCCCGCGCAGCCCAAGTCCTCCTACGCCGTCCCCGGCCTGTACTTCTACGACAACGACGTCGTGGCGATCGCCCGGGACCTCGAGCCGTCCGCGCGCGGCGAGTACGAGATCACGGACGTCAACCGCACCTACCTCGAGCAGGGCCGCCTGCAGGTCGAGGTCCTCCCCCGCGGCACCGCCTGGCTCGACACGGGCACCTTCGACTCGCTGCTCGAGGCGTCCGACTACGTCCGGACGATCGAGCACCGGCAGGGGCTCAAGGTGGGCGCGCCGGAGGAGGTCGCGTGGCGCCGCGGCTTCCTGTCCGACGACGAGCTGCGCGACCGCGCCGAGAAGCTCGTGAAGTCGGGCTACGGCTCCTACCTGCTCGGCCTGCTGGCCGACCCCGCCAGCCGATGACGCACCCCGCCACCGGCGTGGACGGTGGCGGGCCGGTCGGCGCCGCCGCCGGCGCGGGCCGCGCGCGCGGCGCCTGGCGTACCGTGCGCGGCGCCGTCCTGCGCGCGCCCGTTGGCGTGCGCGAGGCGGCCGTGGTCGCTGCGGTCGTCGTCGCGCTGCAGGTCCTGACGTTCGCCCGGTACTACACGGGCGCGACGCTGCCGCCGTGGGACTTCCAGAGCCACTACACGACCGAGGCGTTCGCGTGGTGGCACGACGGCGGGTTCTTCCGCCCCGTCGCGTGGCTGCCGTACCTCTGGGGCGGCTACCCCGGCGTCGTCAACCTGCAGAACAGCTCGTTCTACCTGCCGGTCGGCGCGATGAACCTCCTCGGCCTGTTCGACCAGCACGCCGCCGCGGTCCTGTCGGCGCTGCACGTCGCGTTCGGCGCGGTCGGGGCGTACGTCTTCGCGCGCGCCTGGCGGCTGCGTCCCGCGGCGGCGCTCACCGCGCTCGTGCTGTGGCACTTCGCCGCGGGCTTCTACTCCAACGCCTCGCACCTCGACATCATGCGCGCGTACGCGTGGCTCCCCTGGGTGCTGCTCGTGACGTCGCCGCGCTGGCCCTGGCGCCGGCCCTGGGCGCCCGCGGTCGCGGTCCTGCTCCTGTGGCAGGCGCTGCTCGGCACGTACCCCGGGATCCTCATCGCGACGCTGTACGTCGGGCTCACGTGGGTCGTGCTGCACCAGGTCACGAGCAGGCCCGCGCTCCGCGACCACCTCCTGCCCCTCGCGGTCGCGGGCGGGCTGGCGGTGCTCATGACGGCGCTGCGGTTCGTGCCCGCGTTCCTCGCGCGCGGCGCGGGCGTGCCGGGCGACGGCGACGTCTCGGCGTGGTCGTGGACCATGCTCGGCACGCTGTGGTTCTCGTACGCCGACAACACGATCCCGAACGACGTGACGATGCGGTCGCTGTTCCTGCCCGCTCCCGCGCTGGCCGCGGCGGCGTTCGTCGCCTGGCGCCGCCCCCTGGCGCGGGTCGCCGCCGCGACGGGGGCCGTGGCCGTCGTCCTCGGCGCCCCGGGCACGCCCTGGTCGGGGCTCGTGGCGCAGCTCCCCGGGCTCGACGTGAGCCGGTTCCGGTTCTCCGACTTCAAGCCCTTCGTGCTGTTCGTCGTGGTCGTGCTCGCCGCGGTCGGGATCGACGAGATCCTCACGCGGCGACGCGCGCGGGAGGCCGGCACGGCGGGTACCGCCGTGACGGACGCACCCCTCGGCCGCGGCCGCCTCGTCGCCCTCGGCGTGCTCGTCGTGACGGCGGCCGTGATCGGCGCCGCGGGACCCTTCCGACTCACCGACTGGGGCGCGCAGACCGCCCTGCTCGCGGCGTCCGCGGTGCTGCTCGTCCTCGCGTGCCGCCCGCTGCTCGCCGGTCGCCTGCGCGTGGTGGTCGGTGCCGTGCCCGTCGTCGCGGCGGTGTCCGGGCTGCTGTGGGCGTACGGCACTCCCACGCCGTGGTCGGTGTCGCGCGCCGACATCGAGCAGGTCGTCTTCGGCGCACCCGTCGCCGACGTGATCGCGTCCCGCCCCGCCGACCTGTCCGCCGAGCAGCGCCCCGCGCGCACGCACGCGGTGCCGACGGACATCGCCCCCACGGTCTTCGACGTCTTCAGCAACGGCAGCGGCCGCGTCTTCTACTCCGGCGGCCTGTCGGTCGACGGGTACGCCAACCTGAAGGGCACCCCGACGTTCGAGCAGATCCTCGCCTCGCTGCAGGACGACCGGA
The DNA here is from genome assembly GCF_000212695.1 of Cellulomonas fimi ATCC 484. Lineage (NCBI taxonomy): Bacteria > Bacillati > Actinomycetota > Actinomycetes > Micrococcales > Cellulomonadaceae > Cellulomonas > Cellulomonas fimi. Next base: position 2,767,674 of record NC_015514.1, read on the forward strand.
CCCGGCCGGACGCGTGGGCGTTCTGGCTCGCGCCCGGGCTCGTCGTGGCGACGGACGGCGACGCGCTGCCCGACGCCGCCGTGACCGAGACGTGCGTGCAGGAGGGGACGTGCGGGTCGCTCGACGTGCGGCCCGTGTCCTACTCGCCGTCGCCGGAGCTCGTCTACGACGTCGACGCGGGCAGCGCGACGACGGTCGCGTTCAACGAGGCGTACTACGACGGCTGGCGGGTCGAGGCGTGCCCCGCGGACGAGGGCGCGTGCCGGACGCTGCCGGTGCGCGCGGGCGACGGCGGCCAGCTGGTCACCGACCTCCCGGCCGGCCGGTGGCAGCTCACGGCGACGTACGCGCTGCCCGGCATGCGGGCCGCGTGGCTGATGTTCGCGGCGGGCCTCGCGGGGGTCGTCGGCTGGACGGCGCTCACGGTGCTCGCCGCCCGGCGTCGCCGCGCGACCGCCGCCGACGCACCCGGCACCGACGCGACCGGCACCGACGCGCCCCGCACCGACGCGACCGGCACCGACGCACCCACCGGCGACGCACCCGGCACCGGGCGTGCACCCGACCGTGCGGGACGCCCCGCATGACGTCGCCCACCTCCCGGCACGTCGACCGCGTGCGGACGTTCGTGCAGGGCTCCGTGCTGGCCCGGTTCGCCTCGGTCGGCGTCATCAACACGCTCGTCGACTTCGGCGTGTACGTGCTGCTGTTCGCGCTCGGCACCGCGCCGGTGCTGGCGAACCTCATCTCCACGACGGCCGGGCTGATCGTCAGCTTCCTCGGCAACAGCCGCTTCGTGTTCCGCTCGACGGGCGGTCGGCGCGGGCAGGTCGCGCGCTTCGTCCTCGTCGCCGGGATCGGGATCTGGGTCATCCAGCCTGCCGTGATCCTCGGGGTGACGGCGGCGCTCGACGGGCTCGGCGTCGCCCACGTCGGAGTCGTCGGAGCGGTGGCGAAGACCCTGGCCATCGGGGTCGCCGCCGTCTGGAACTACCTCCTGTACAGTCGCTTCGTGTTCCGGAGCCGTCACGCCCACCGGGCCGAGGAGACCCCCGCATGACCGGCCCCGCCGAGGCGCCCAGCGCCGTCGAGACGCCCACCGCGGACCCCGCGCAGATCAGCGTCGTCATCCCCGTCTACCGCGGTGCGGACACGCTCGCGCGGGTCGTCGAGGAGCTCGCGCCGCTCGCGACCCCCTTCGTGTCGCCCGGGGGTCGCCCCCTGGTCGTCGCGGAGGTCGTGCTCGTGTGGGACAACGGCCCCGACGACAGCGACGCGGTCATCCGCGACCTCGCGGCCGCCCATCCGTGGGTCCGGCCCGTCTGGCTCTCGCGCAACTTCGGCCAGCACCCCGCGACCGTCGCCGGGATCGCCGTGACCCGCGGCGACTGGGTCGTCACCATGGACGAGGACGGTCAGCACGACCCGGCGGACGTCGCCCGGCTCGTCGACACGGCGTACGACCAGCGGGCCGCGCTCGTCTACGCGCAGCCGACGAACGCCGCGCCGCACTCCGCGTTCCGCAACCTCGCGTCGCGCCTGACCAAGGGTGTCGTGCTGCGCGCGCTCACCGGCCCGTCCGCGGTGCCGTTCCACAGCTTCCGCGCGATCCACGGCGAGCACGCGCGTGCGGTCGCCGCGTACTGCGGCCCCGGCGTGTACCTCGACATCGCGCTGGCGTGGGTGATCGGCGCGACGGCGACCTGCCCGACCGCGCTGCGCACCGAGGGGCGCGAGGCCGCCGGCTACAGCCTGCGCCGGCTCCTGTCGCACTTCTGGCGCCTCGTGCTGTCCACGGGGAACCGCCCGCTGCGCCTGGTGTCCGGGCTCGGCGTGCTCACCGCCGCGCTCGGCCTCGTGTACGCCGTCGTCCTCGTCGTGCAGCGCATCGTGGGGACCACCGACGTCGCGGGCTGGACGACGATCGTCGTGGTCGTGCTGCTCGTGGGCGGGGTCACGCTGCTGTCCCTCGGCGTCATCGCGGAGTACGTCGGGATGGCGGCCGGGATGTCCATGGGCAAACCCCTGTACGTCGCGATGTCCGACTCGTTCGTGCGCGTCCGGCGCGACGGCCCGCGCGCGCGCTGAGCACACCCGTGGATCTGTGGGTGGTCGGGGCCGGCGGGCTGCTCGGCTCGGCCGTCGTGCGGCGCCGCCCGCCCGGCACGCGCGTGCACCGCGCGGCGCCCGTGCCCTGGCACACCGCGGGCCTCGTCGACGCGGCGCTCGCCGACGCGTTCGCCGAGTTCCGGCGGCAGCGCGAGCCGGGGCGGCCGTGGGGGGTCGTGTGGGCCGCGGGCACGGGGGTCGTCTCCTCGGACCCCGGCGAGCTCCTCGCGCAGGAGTCGACGCTGCTGCGCCTGGCCGGGCTCGTCGCGCAGGAGCCGGACCCCGACGGCACGTTCCTGTTCGCGTCGTCGGCCGCGGTCTTCGGCGCACAGCCCCGCCTGTACGACGAGAGCGACGCCGCCCGTCCCGTGAGCCCCTACGCGGTCGCGAAGCTCCGGCAGGAGGACGCGCTGCGGGACGTGTTCGTCGCCCCGGACGGTCCGCGGCTCGCCGTCGCCCGCCTCTCCACGCTGTTCGGGCCCGGCCAGAACCTGGCCAAGCGTCAGGGCCTCGTGAGCTCGATGTGCCTCGAGGCCGTGCGCGGCGGCGTGATCACGCTGCACGTGCCGCTCGACACGACGCGGGACTACCTCTACGCCGACGACGCCGGCGCGCTCGTGCACACCCTGCTCGACGTCGCACGCACCGAGCCGGCCGGCGCACCCGTGACGCGCGTGCTCGCGAGCCACCGCACGACGACGGTCGGCGAGGTCGCGCGCCTCGTGCAGAGCGTCGTGCACCGCCGCACCCACATCGTGCAGGCCTCGACGCCGACGACCGTGCACCAGCGCCACCAGGCCGTGCAGTCGTCGGACCCCCGGCTCGCGGCCCTGCCCCGCACGCCCCTCCCCGTGGGTGTGCACCGCGTCCACCAGGACGTGCTGCGCCGCTGGATGACGGGCGCCGCAGCCGCGCGCTGAGGCGATGTCCGGATCGTCCCCGGCGACACGGGGCGCGGCGGACGGGCGCGACCGTGCACCCGCCGTACCGTGAGGAGACCGTCCGCCGAACCCGGGAGCCTCGCCGTGCCTTCGTCCGTCCGCCGCCGCGCGCTGGCCCTGGCCGTGCTGACCGCCGCGACCCTCGCCGCGTGCAGCGCCTCCCCCGGTGCGAGCGCGCCGTCGACCGCGACGGGCACGCCCACCGTCACGGCGTCGGCCACCCCGGTCGACGCGGTGACCCCGACGCCGTCCCCGACCGTCACGGACCCCGCGGTCCCGGACGCACCTCCGCCCGCCGAGCCCGCGCCGGTGGAGCCGGGCCCGGGCCTCGAGGTCGTGCTCACGTCCGCGGGCTGGTCGGAGTCGACCCGCACGGTCCAGCTCGTCGGGTACGTGCAGCTCGTCGAGCCCGGCGGGACGTGCACGGCGCGGCTCACGCGCGGCACCGAGGTCGTCGAGGTCGCGCAGGAGGCGTGGCCGGACGCGACGACGACCTCGTGCGGCACCGTCGACGTGCCGCGCGAAAGGCTCACGAACGGCCGCTGGGATGCCGAGTTGAGTTACGACAGCCCCACGAGCTCGGGGACCAGCAAGCAGGTGGAGATCGACGTCCCGTGAGCACACGCCTCGCCCCGCACCGTGCCGCCCTCCTGGCGGTGCTCGGACTGCTCGCGTCGCTCGCGCTCGTGGCGCTGCCCGCCCGGCCGGCGGCCGCCGCCGACCTGAGCCGGTTCGACCCGGGCCTCATCATCAGCGACGCGCTGTTCTACGACTCCCGGACGATGTCGGCGGGCGCGGTGCAGTCGTTCCTCGACACCAAGGGAGCGCGCTGCGTGCCCGCGGCCGACGGCACGCCGTGCCTGCGCCAGTACACCGAGTCGACGTCGTCGCGGGCCGCCGACGCGCGGTGCACGAAGCCGTACCAGGGGGCCGCGAACGAGAGTGCGGCGCAGATCATCACGAAGGTCGCCGAGGCGTGCGGGATCAACCCGCAGGTCATCCTTGCGACGCTGCAGAAGGAGCAGGGGCTCGTGACGGCGTCGGGCTCGAGCCTGACGCCCACCCGGTACCGCTCGGCGATGGGTTTCGGCTGTCCCGACACGGCGGCGTGCAACAGCCTCTACTACGGCTTCTTCAACCAGGTGTACTCCGCGGCGTCGCAGCTCCGGAACTACGCGAACAACCCCACGCGGTACAGCCACCGGGCCGGCCAGCTGAACAACGTGCGCTACCACCCGAACAGCGCGTGCGGCACGTCCCCGGTGTTCATCCAGAACCAGGCGACGGCGAGCCTCTACAACTACACGCCGTACCAGCCGAACGGTGCCGCTCTCGCGGCCGGGTACGGCACGGGCGACGGCTGCTCGTCCTACGGCAACCGCAACTTCTGGAACTACTTCACGGACTGGTTCGGGCCGACGGTCGACCGTCTCCCCACCGGGTTCCTCGACTCGGTGACGACGACGTCCGAGAGCATCACGGTCTCGGGCTGGGCGCTCGACCTCGACACCTCCGCGTCGATCCCGGTGCACGTCTGGGTCGGTCCCGCGTCGTACGCCTTCGTCGCCGACGGCGAGCGGCCCGACCTCGTCGCACCCTTCCAGCGCGGGTCGAGGCACGGGTTCACCGCGACGGTGCCGGCGACGCCGGGCACGTGGCAGGTGTGCGTCTACGCGATCAACGACTGGGGCGGCGGCGGCAACGCCCTCATCGCCTGCCGCAGCGTCACGGTGGCGAACGCCTCCCCCACCGGCTTCCTCGACTCCGTCACGACGAGCGCGTCGGGCACGATCACGGCCTCCGGCTGGGCGCTCGACCCCGACACGACCGCGTCGATCCCCGTGCACATGTACGTCGGCACGGCCTCGAAGGCGTTCCTCGCCGACGCGCCGCGCGCCGACATCGCCGCCGCGTTCGGCAAGGGAGACAAGCACGGCTTCACCGCGACCGCGCAGGCACCGCCGGGCACGCACCAGGTGTGCCTGTGGGCGATCAACGCGACCGCGGGACCCAACACGATGCTCGGGTGCCGTCAGGTCACGGTGCCGTCGGCCGCCCCCAACGCCGTCCCGACGGGCTTCCTCGACTCGGTCACGGCCAACGCGGACGGCACGATCACCGCCGCCGGCTGGACCCTGGACCCCGACACCACCGCGCCGCTCACGGTCGAGGTCGCGGTGGACGGCACGACGCGCACCTACCTCGCCAACGGCGTGCGCAAGGACGTCGGCGCCGCGTTCGGCAAGGGCGACAACCACGGCTTCGTCCTGACGTTCCCGGCGCTGCCCGGCTCGCGGTCGGTGTGCGTGCGCGCCAAGGACGCGACGACCGCCGACACCACGCTCCTGGGGTGCCGCACCGTCACCGTCGTCTCGCCGCTGCCCGACCGGGCACCGACGGGGTTCCTCGACTCCGTGACGGTCGGCGCATCCGGCACGGTCACGGCGTCGGGCTGGGCGCTCGACCCCGACACGACCGACCCGATCCCCGTGCACATGTACGTCGACTCCGCGTCGACCGCGTTCCTCGCGGACGCGGTGCGCACCGACGTCGGGGCGGCCTTCGGGATGGGCGACAAGCACGGCTTCACGACGTCGATGACGGCCTCTCCGGGCACCCGCTCGGTGTGCCTGTGGGCGATCAACACCGGCGGCGGTGCCAACACCCACCTGGGCTGCCGGACGGTGACCGTGCCGCAGCCCGCCGTGAACCAGGCCCCCACGGGCTTCCTCGACTCGGTCACGGTGAACCCCGACGGGACGGTCACGGCGTCGGGCTGGGCGCTCGACCCCGACACCACCGACCCGATCCCGGTGCACATGTACGTCGACACGGCGTCGTCCGCGTTCCTCGCGGACACGGTGCGCACCGACGTCGGGGCGGCCTTCGGCAAGGGCGACAAGCACGGCTTCACGACGACGATGCCCGCGGCACCGGGCAGCCGGAACGTGTGCGTGTGGGCCATCAACACGACGGCGGGCTCGAACACGATGCTCGGCTGCCGCACGGTCACGGTCGGTTGACGCGGCGCGGGTCCCCGCCGGCCTGCCGGCAGGGACCCGTGACCGGCGCCCGGGTCAGAGGGCGCGGCGGACCGCTCGCCAGTACAGCTGCAGGACGCGCTCGAGGGGCGCAGCCGACGCGGGCAGCGGCATCTGGGCCGGCTCGAACCGGTCGGTCATGAGGTGCGCGAGGTCCCGGTCGCGCACGGTGCGCGAGCCCTGCACGACGCGCCGCCGCGCGCGGATCCAGCCGCCGTGCCGCAGCACCCAGCCCCAGCCGCGCACCTTGGCCCGGCCCCACCCCTGCAGGACCGCGACGAGGGCGATCGCCGCCTCGAACGCGAGCAGCGGCGGCGCGAGCAGGAGCAGCGTCCTGCGCTGCATCGTCGTGAGGAGGAGCAGCAGCCGGTTCCGCTCGACGAGGTACATCTTGAGCGGCGACCGCCCGAACTCGTAGTGGTGCGCGGCGACCGCCTCGCCGACCACGACCACGCGGCGGCCGTGCTGCCAGGTGCGCCAGCCGAGCTCGAGGTCCTCCAGGTAGGCGAAGTACTCGACGGGGAAGCCGCCCAGCTCGCGCCACCAGGCCGTCGGCAGGACGAGGCACGCGCCAGACGCGGACGCGACGTCCCGCACCCCGGCGGCGTCGGCCGCGGGCGTGCCCATGGAGCCGGCCCACGACAGCCCGAGGACGTGCAGCGGGTTGCCGGCCGAGTTCACGGTCTGCGGCTCGTCGGCGAGCACGACGAGCGCCCCGGCGATGCCGACGTCCGGCTCGTCGCGCAGCGTCGCGACCAGGCGCGCGAACGTGTCGGGCCGCGGCACGGCGTCGCTGTTGAGCAGCGCGAGGTACGGCGTGGTGACGTCCCGCGCGCCGAGGTCGACACCCCCGGTGAAGCCGAGGTTCCGACCGGGACGCAGCACCGTGACGCGCGGGTCGTCGGGGAGCCGCTCGACCGCGTCGGTGGTGCACCCGTTGTCGACGACGACCATGCGCAGCGAGACGTCGCGCGAGTCCAGGGCGGCGCCGACGGCCGCGCCGAGGTACGGCTCGTCGCCGTACGCGAGGACGACGACCGTGAGGTCGGCCGGTGCGCTGGTCACGGTGCTGGCTCCCATCGACGCAGGGTGGTCCGGACCCGGACCGCGTGGCAGACCGCGGCGGCGGCGGCCCCGGTGCACAGCGCGAGCGCGACCTGCTCCGCGAGCCCCGTCGGCACGAGGAAGCCGAGCCCGAGCGCGAGGACGCCCACGCCCCAGCCGACCGCGGCCGCCCAGTCGTCCCCGCGCGAGAGCAGCACGATCGCCATCACCTGCGCCAACATGAAGAACGCGCCGGACGCCGCGATCAGGAACAGCAGGGTGCGGGACACGGCGAAGTCCTGGCCGTACAGCAGCACCTGCGCGAACGGGCCGATCGCGAGGACGCCGAGCGCACCGACGGCGCCGAGCCCGGCGGTGCCGAGCACCGCGAGCCGGGTGGTCGCGCGGAACCCGGCGACGTCACCCGCCGCGGCACGCGCCGCGAGCGCGGGCAGGACGACGGCCTGCACGGCCGCGAAGGCGAACAGCGGGATCCGCGCGACCGTCACGGCCGCGACGAAACGGCCGGCCATCGCCTCGTCGCCCGGCTCCGCGAGCCACGCGATGAGCATCGGGCCGGCGTTGGCGAGCACCTGGCTGAGCAGCGACACCGAGACGAGCGCGCCGAACGGCACCCGGGACTGCCCCTCCGCGGACGGCTCCGCCGTGGTCACCCCGCGCGGCCGGCGACCCAGCAGGGCGAGCACCGACGCGAGCACGGGCGCCGCGACCAGGACGAGCGCGTACCCGACGGCCGTGCCGTTCCCGGTCGCGGCGAGGACCGCGGAGCCCGCGGTCCGCAGGGCGCCGTCGACCGCGAGCTGCACGCCGTACCGGCCGAAGGAGGCCTCGCCCGCGAGCAGCCCGCGGGTCGCGTACGCGACGGCCTGCGCGGCGAGCGCGGCGAGCACGACCCACACGAGCCCGGACTGGCCGTCGAGCACGACCCGGCCGAGCATCCCGCCCGCGAGCAGCAGGACGAGCGCGACGACGGCGAGCGCGCCCAGCGTGTACAGCAGCGGCGCACGGCCGACGCGTCCGGTCCCGCCGCGAGCGCGCGCCGCGGCGAGGCGGCGCGCCAGGTCCTGCTCGAGCGGCATGAACAGGCCGATGCCGAACGCGTTGACGACCGTCCAGAACACCGACACGGGAGCCGACCCGGCCGGGCCGAGGTCGCGCGCCGCGAGCGCGAGGAACGCGAAGTTGGCCACACCGAAGGCGACGAGCCCGCCGCCGACCGGGACGACGGGCGACGAGGTGCGGGCTCGCAGCGTCTGCCGCGCGTCGGCCATCCGTCTCCGTCCGTCGGTCGTGGGGTCGGCGCGCACCGGGCCGACGACGCCCGTCCCCGGGGCGGGCCGTGCGATCGTACCGTCCGCCCGCGGCACCCCGGACGCGCCGGACCGACCGGTGCACGTCGGTACAGTGGCGCCATGCCGCAGCGATCCCTGCTCATCATCGTGCCCGCGTGGAACGAGGAGGCGACCGTCGGGCACGTCATCCGGGAGATCGCCGAGAAGGTCCCGCACGCGGACGTGCTCGTCGTCAACGACGGCTCGACCGACCGGACGACGGACGTCGCGCGGGCCGCAGGGGCCCAGGTGCTCGAGCTGCCCGTGAACCTCGGGGTGGGCGGGGCGATGCGCGCCGGCTACAAGTACGCGTTCCGGGCCGGCTACGACCGGACGGTGCAGCTCGACGCGGACGGCCAGCACGACCCCGGCCTGGTCATGACGCTCCTGGAGTCGATGGACGAGCTCGAGGCGGACGTGCTGATCGGCGCCCGGTTCGCGGGCGTCGGCGACTACCAGGTGCGCGGCCCGCGGTGGTGGTCGATGCGCGTGCTGTCCACGACGCTCTCGCGCGTCTGCCGGACGCGGCTCACGGACACGACGTCCGGCTTCAAGGCGTGCAACCGTCAGGCGATCCGGCTGTTCGCCGCCAACTACCCCGCCGAGTACCTGGGCGACACGATCGAGTCGCTCGTGGTCGCGGCGCGCGCCGGGCTGCGGATCCGCCAGGTCGGCGTCGCGATGCGCGAGCGTGCCGGAGGGCGGCCGTCGCACAACCCGGTCAAGGCCGGTATCTTCCTGGTCCGCGCGGTCCTCGCGCTGGTCATCGCCCTGTCCCGGCCGAGCGAGCCGGTCGTCGCCGAGGGGGTCGCGGCATGAGCGGCTACGTGTTCGCGATCGCGCTGTGCGTCCTGCTCGTCGTGCTCATCTTCCTGCTGCTGCGCACGCGCAAGGTCCGGGAGAAGTACGTCGGCATCTGGCTGGCCCTGGCCGTCGCGGTCGTGGTCATGGCGGTCTTCCCCGGGCTGGCGTTCTGGCTGTCGGACCTCGTCGGCGTGGAGACCCCCGTCAACCTGCTGTTCGCCACCGGCTTCGCGGTCGTGCTCGCGGTCTGCATCCAGCTCAGCTCCGAGGTGTCCGCGCTCGAGGAGGAGACGCGCACGATCGCCGAGGAGCTCGCGCTGCTGCGCCTCGAGGTCGAGTCCGCGCGCGGCGGCGCGCCCGCGGCCCCGGTGCCGCCGGCCCCGGCCCCCGCCGACGAGGACGCGCCGACGGGTCTCGCGCCCGGCGCGGACGACCGCCTCAGCCAGCACTGACGTCGCCGCCGGAGCCGCCCCCGGGGCACAGCGCCGCTCCGTACTATGTCCTGGCCCCGGAGCACCGGACGGCACGACGACCTCGACCCGCGGAGCACCCCTGACATGACGACGCCCGGCGGCCCCCTGCCCGCGCTGCGACGAGTGCTCCTGCGCCCCGTGGTGGTCGCCGTGCTCGTGGCCCTCGCGTTCGTCGCGACGGTCGCGGTGCTCGTGACCCGCACGGGCGGCACGCTCGTCGGCGACACCACGAGCAACGTCCGCGTCACGGGCGTCCTGCCGCAGCTCGAGCCCGGCGACCGGGTCGCGCAGCAGATCACCACGTCGAACGACCGGTTCACGGCGGTCCAGCTGACGTTCGGCACGTTCCTGGGCGCTGCGGACTGCGACGTGCGGGTCACGCTGCACGAGGACGACGGCGACGACGCCGAGCGCACCAGCGGTGCCGTCGTCGCGACGGACGTGCTGTCCTGCACCGAGGTGCCCGACACGACCCCCGTCGACGTGCTCACGTTCGAGCCGCGCGACGAGCCCGTGGGCACCGTGTTCGAGGTGGTCGTCGAACGGGTGGACACCGACGACACCCCTGGCGTCGCGCTGTGGGCGGGCGAGCCCGACGGCGACGCGGCGCTCGCGTGGTTCGGCGAGGAGGAGACCGAGCTCAGCGCGAACGTCCGCCCGCTGTACGACCCGCAGGCGCGCTGGTGGGACCAGCTCGACGTGGTGAGCGACCGCATGGCCGCCTACGGGCCCGCGTGGGGCGGTGCCGCGGCGTTCGCGGTGACGCTGGCGAGCGTCGGCGCGCTGCTCGCGGGCGCGACGCTCGTGTCCCGCCGCCCGCGCGCGTTCCTCGTCGTCGTGGCGGTGCTCGCGCTCGTGCGCGGGCTCGTCTGGAGCGCCGCGGTGCCGACGTTCGGCGGCATGGACGAGCCGGCGCACTTCTCCAACGTGCAGTTCCTCGCCGAGGAGCGGGCCCTGCCCGGCCAGGCGGACAACGAGGACATCTACAGCGACCGCCTGCACGCGGCGCAGGACTCGGTGAACATCTCCGCGACCGCGCCCGGCGACCGTCCCGTCTACACGCCCGAGGGCGAGCGCGAGGTGCAGGACGAGGTCGCGCAGGAGTCGCCCGACGGCGGCGGCGGCGGCCCGGCCGCGGCGTACCCGCCCCCGTACTACCTCGCGGCGGCGCTGTTCTACCCGCTGGGCGGCGACGACATCTACGCCCAGGTCGCCGCGACGCGCCTGTGGAGCGTCGCCCTCGGTGTCGCCGGTGCGGTGCTGCTCGTCCTGCTCGCGCGGCGCCTGTTCCCCGCGCGTCCGGGCGCGCAGGTCGCGTTCGCGCTCGCCGGGGTCCTGCAGCCGATGGCGGCGCACCAGTTCGCGATCGTCAACAACGACGCCTGGGTGATCGTCTGCGGGTTCGGCGCGCTGCTGCTCGGCCTCGAGCTCGCGCGGCGACGACGAGCCCCGTGGCTCGCGCTGCTCGCGGGCGTGATCATCGGCTTCGCGCTGCTGGGCAAGCCGTTCGGAGCAGCCGTCGCGGTCCCGCTCGCGCTCGGGTGGCTCATCGGCAAGGTGCGCCACCGCGAGCGGAGCTGGCGCGTGCTCGCCGGCGAGGCCGGGCTGGTCACGCTGGGCTTCGTCGCGACGTACGGGTTGTGGCGCGTCGTCGCGATGGTCGTCGACATCCCCGCGCAGCGCGTGCCGGACGGTGCCGGCGCCCGGGGGCTGCGGGCGTTCGTCGACGCGCAGATCGGCGTCGGCGGCGAGACCGCGAAGCGGATGTGGGCCGACCAGCTCTGGGGCAACTTCGGCTGGGTCCGGATCCCGTTCCCCGAGCCGATCCCGTCGCTCGTCTTCGCGGGCCTGCTCGCGCTGCTGGCGGCGATCGCGGCGTGGCTGGTCCTCGTCGTCGTCGTCGCCGTCCGGCGACGCGCGGCCGGCCGTGGGGACGCCGACCCCGAGGCGACCGGGACGGCCGGGACGCCGGGCGCGCTCGGCGCGCCCCGCACCACCGGGGCCACGGGGACGGCGGTCGCCGAGGCGCCGGCGCCGGTCCGCACCGCGGACGACCTGGCCACGCAGGAGCTGCCGCTCGACGTCCGGATCGCGATCCCCGCGTCCCTCGTCGCCGCGATCGTCGTGACGCTGTACGCGGCCGCCTGGGTCTACTACGCCTCGACGGGCCAGAACGACCTGCTGCAGGGCCGGTACGCGCTCCTGGCGCTGCCGGCGATCCTCGCGCTGCCCGGCCTGCTCGTCGAGCGGTTCACGCGCGGGCGCGTCTCGCCGCTCGTCGTCAACGTCGTGCTGGCCGTGGCGATGGGCGGGTTGTTCCTGCTGGGCCTCAAGCGGACCCTCGAGTACTTCTACGGCTGACGCGCCCGCACACGCGAACGGGGCGGGACCGCCTCCGGTCCCGCCCCGTCGCGTCTGGGCTCGTCAGCCCGCGAGCACACCCTCGGCGGCCTGCGCCCACCGCTCGCGCCAGTCGCCGATCGGGTCGACGCCCACGGCGCGCAGCCGGTCGTGCCCGAGCACGGAGTACGACGGGCGCGGCGCGGGCCGCGCGTAGGCCTCGGCCGTCGTCGGCCGCACGATGGCGGCGTCCATGCCCGCGGACACGACCGCGGCCTGCGCGAACTCGTGCCACGTCGCGGTGCCGGACGACGTCGCGTGGTACGTGCCGGCCGGCGCCTGCGCGGCGACGAGGCGCACCACCAGGTCCGCGACGTCCCGCGTCCACGTCGGCTGCCCGACCTGGTCCGCGACGACCTCGAGGCCGCCGCGCTCGGCCGCGACCCGGGCGATCGTCTTCGGGAAGCACGCGCCGTGCGCGCCGTACAGCCACGCGGTCCGCAGGATCAGGTGGTCGGGCTGCTCCGCGCGGACCGCCCACTCCCCCGCGGCCTTCGTGCGCCCGTAGGCGGAGCGGGGCGCGAGGGGCGCGTCCTCGTCGTACGGCGTCTGCGCGTGGCCGTCGAACACGTAGTCCGTCGAGACGTGCACGAGCCGGGCACCGATGTCGCGCGTCACGCGCGCCAGGTTGCCGACCCCCGTCGCGTTCACGTCGAACGCCCGCGCCTCGTCGGTCTCGGCCTGGTCGACCGCCGTGTAGGCCGCGGTGTTCACGACCACGTCCGCGTCCACGAGCGCCGCGCGCACCGAGGCGAGGTCGGTGATGTCGACCTCGTCACGGTCCAGCGCAGTCACCGTCTCGCCCGCGTCGCGCAGCACCGCCACCAGGTCCTGGCCGAGCATCCCGCTCGCGCCGACCACCGACCACCTCATGGAACCACCCTCCGTCGTGAGCAAACCCCCAGCAGGGTATCCGGCCCCCGCCCGCTGGACCGGCGCGCGTCCGGGCGCCTGTCGCGACGTACTACCCTGACGTCGACCCCAGGAGGAATGCCCCCCATGCAGGTACGCGAGCTGAGCGTCCCCGGCGCGCTCGAGATCACCCCCCGCCAGTTCGCCGACGACCGAGGCGTGTTCCTCGAGTGGTTCGCCGGCGCCGCGTTCGGCGAGGCCGTCGGCCACGACCTGACCCTCGCGCAGGCGAACTGCTCGGTGTCCGCGGCGGGCGTGCTGCGCGGCATCCACTTCGCCGACGTCCCGCCGGGCCAGGCGAAGTACGTCACCTGCGCGCGGGGCGCCGTCCTGGACGTCGTCGTGGACATCCGCGTCGGCTCGCCCACGTTCGGGCAGTGGGACTCGGTTCTGCTGGACGACGTCGACCGGCGCGCGATCTACGTGCCCGAGGGCCTGGGTCACGCGTTCATGTCGCTCGAGGACGACTCGACCGTGCTGTACCTGTGCTCCGCGCCGTACGCGCCGGGTCGCGAGCACGGCGTGCACCCGCTGGACGCCGACCTCGCGATCGCGTGGCCGACGCAGGGCCGCGACGGCCGTCCCCTGACGCCGCTGCTGTCGCCCAAGGACGCGGAGGCCCCGTCGCTCGCGGACGCGCAGGCGCAGGGCCTGCTCCCGGTCGCCGCCGACGTCGAGGCGTTCGTCGCCGGGCTGCGCGACCGGTGACCGCGGGGACGGTGCGCGTCGTCGCCGTCGTCGTGACGTACGGCCCCGACGTCGCCGAGACCCGGCGGCTGCTCGAGGCGGTGCGACCGCAGGTCGCGGACACGGTCGTGGTCGACAACGGCAGCGCCGAGCCCGTCCTGGCGGACCTGCGCGCGGCCGCGGCGTCCGCGGGCGCGCGGCTCGTCGAGCTCGGCGCCAACCACGGCATCGCGACCGCGCAGAACGTCGGCCTGGACCACGCGAGGGAGCTCGGCGCGACGCACGTGCTGCTCCTCGACCAGGACTCGCTGCCGAAGCCCGACCTGGTCGACCGGCTCGTGACGGCCATCGGATCGCCGTCGCCCGACGGCCGCCCGGTCGCCGCGGTCGGCGCCGTCGCGAGCGACGACCGCGACGGAGAGCCCGCGTTCGTCTACGCCGCACGGCGCTTCGGCCCGCGCCGCACGGACCTGCCCGCCACGGACGGCCGGATGGTCGAGGTCGCCTTCCTCATCGCCTCGGGCACGCTCGTGGACCTGGCCGCCGTCGAGGCGGTCGGTCCGATGGCCGACGGGTTCTTCATCGACCACGTGGACCTCGAGTGGGGCGTGCGCGCCCGTAACGCCGGGTACGGCCTGTACGCGGTCGTCGGTGCCGAGCTGGAGCACCAGCTGGGCGAGGACCCGCGGTACGTGCCCGGCCGCGAGCGCTCGGTGCACGTGCAGTCCATCCCGCGCAACTACTACATGGTCCGCAACACGGTGCTGCTCGTGCGCTCCTCCGCCCTGCCCGCGGGGTGGCGCTGGGGCTACGCGTGGTGGATCACGAAGTACGTCGTGTTCTACACGGTCGCCGTGGCGCCCCGGCGTCGCCGCGTCCCGCTCATGCTGCGCGGTCTCGTCGACGGCCTGCGCGGCCGCACGGGTCCCATGCCGGGCAGCGTCGGGACGGCGGTGCGTGCCGCGGTCTGAGCCCGGCGGCTCGGAGTCGGCGGCTCAGACGACCGCGGCGGCTCAGAGGTAGTAGTGCTCGACCACGACGCCGACAGCCGCGACGGACAGCGCCGCCACGCCCGCGGCGACGAGCCAGGTCGCCCCCGTCGCGCCGAGCCTGCCGCGGCTGAGGCGCTGGGTCAGCAGACCGGGCAGCGCGAGCAGCGCCGGCACGACCGCCAGCGCATACCTGCCCTGCAGCAGGTTCGTCAGCCCGGACGCCCGGAAGTAGAGGTACTCGACGCCGTACAGCAGGGCGAGTCCGCCCAGCACGCTCGCGAGGCAGACGACGACGAGCCGGTCCACCTGCACGTCCTCCGCCGAGCGGCTGCGCCACGTGGCCACGAGCAGGACCGCCCAGGCGACGACGGCGGCGACGAGCGCGAGCAGCACCCACCCGACGACCGTCAGGCAGGCCTCGGGCAGCGGGGGGTTGACCCAGCCGAACGAGCCCCACATCTGGGCGACCCACAGCCCGCGGATCTCGACGAGGGCCGGGTCCCACTGGGTCGCCAGGTAGGTGATCGGGTCGCGGCCCGCGTCGGCCGGGTCGCTCGGGAAGCTCGTCGTCCCGGGGATGCCGGCGAGCGCCGCGGCGACGAGCCACACGCCGTACGTCGCGACGACGCCGCCCGCGGCGAGCAGCGGCTCACCGACGAGCGCGCGCCAGTCGCGGACCCGGTGCGCGACCTTGCCGAGCACCCAGCCCGCGGCGACGGGCAGCGCCGCCATGACCGCGTACGGCTTGGCGAGCAGGCCGAACCCGAGCACGACCCCGGCCAGCGCCATGAGCCGGGGCGCGCGACCCTCGCGCGTGAGCCGGGCGGCGATCCACAGGCAGCCGAACCCCGAGGCGATCGCCAGGCCGTCGTTGTTCACGACGGCGAACTGGTGGGCGACCATCGGCTGCAGCGCGACGGCCACGACGAGCGCGGCGCGGGCGGACGCGGAGCGGAACAGCTCGCCCGCGAACAACCACGCGAACCACGCCGCGAGCACGCCGAGCAGGACGGACCACAGACGGATCGCGTGCACCTGGGCGACCGTGTCGTCAGGCGCGGCGAGGTAGAACAGCGCGGCCGGGCCGTAGTAGCCCGGCGGGTAGCCGGCAGCCGTGGTGGCGCCCGACGACTCGGTGCCGGCGGCGGCGTCCGCCTCGCGCAGGTCGCGGACCGCGTCGTCGGTGTAGTCCGGCCGGTCGGTGGGGTTGAGCGCCGAGACGCCCATCCGCTCGGTCGTCACGACGAGCGAGTCGCTCACGGGGGGCTCGGGCCGGGCCTCCCACGAGCGCTCGGGCACCGCGCCCTCGACGGCGAGGTACTGCACGTACGCGACGTGCGCCCCCTCGTCCATGCCCTGCAGCGGCGGCAGGAGCGACGCCCAGAGCAGGCCGCGGACCAGCACGAGGCCCAGCAGCAGCGGCAGCCCCCAGCGCGGGCGCAGGACGAGCAGCACCAGGCAGGCGAGGCCGAGCAGCACGGTCGCGACGAGCGCGACGGGCGCGCCCCAGGGGGCGGTGTACCGGTCGACCCGCTCGACGACGTCGGCGAGCGCGTCCCAGCGGTGCGGCTGCGGGTCGTAGCCCGGCACGACGGCCGGGCCGCTCAGGGTGTCCCACACGCTCGGGCCGGTGGTGCTGCCGGGCGCGAGCGACAGCTCGACCTCGTACCGCTCCCCCGCGGACTCCCGCTGCGGCGGGACGGTGACGACGGTCGTCGGGACGTTGTCGACGAGCGCCGCGCACGGGACCCGCGCCGAGCCGACCTCGTCGCCGTCGTGACGCACCGTCGTCTGCAGCGTGCAGTCGATCGTGCCGAGGAACGTGGCGAACACGACGTCGACGGCGGCGAAGCCGTCCTGCGTCGCCGTGACGTCGAGCCGAACCGACCCGTCGGGCCCGACGTTGGGGCCGGGCGCGGTGAGCACGAGCCGCTCCTGCACGTCGCCGCTGCGTGGTCCGGTCGGCTGCGCGAGCCACCCGACCGCGGTCGCCACGACGGCCAGCAGGACCGCGACACGGGGGGCCCAGGTGCGCAGCGCGGTCCGTCGCCGGCTCGGCGGAGCCGTCGGCTCCGCCGTCGCGACGTCGGCGCTCACACCCGCCTCAGCCGACGCAGCGCCTTGCTCGCGACACCGCGCGCGCCGGCTGCGCGGTAGACGCGCCCCACGGCGGAGGCCTTGAGCCGCCACGCGGGCACCACGACGCCGAGCCGCGGCGGGTACTGCTCGACCCAGGCGTCCGCGGCGCTGTAGGGCTCGTCGTCCGCGACGGGCTGCCAGGTGCTCTCCCGGCGCTCCGGCTGCGCGGCGACGGCTCGGGCGGCGTCCTGGAGGATCTCCAGGTACCGGTGCCCCTGGCGCGCGGGGGCCCACCGCAGCAGGGCGGAGCGCCGTGCCCGCGTCCCGACGAGGGTGCGGTGGTGCTCGTCCGTGAGCACGCGCTCGAGCGCGGCGACCCACTCGTCGTGGTCGCTCGCGAGGTGACCCGTCACGCCGTCGACGATGCTCTCGCGGAACGGCTGGGTCGGGGACGCGACGGTGGGGGTCGCGACGAGCGCGGCCTCCAGCCACTTGATCGCCGACTTCGCCTCGTTGAACGTGCTGCCGAGCACGAGCGGGGCGAGGTTCACGTCGAGGTCCCGCAGCCGGCCGGGCAGCTCCGTCCACGGCAGCATCGGCAGGCGGTGCACGCGGGACGCGACCTGCTCGAGCGCGGGACCGGTGCCGAGGTGGCCCCCGAGCCACAGCTCGACCTCGGGGTGCCGCAGCATGACCTCGACGACGGCCGGCTCGACGATCGCCCAGTCGGCGTCGTGCGTCGTGGTCCCTGAGAAGTAGCCGATGCGCGGCGGGCCGGCCGTGCGGGGACGGGCCAGCGCCGCCTCGCTCAGGGCCCCGAGCGCCGAGCCGACGCCGTTCGCGAACCGGTGCGTGGGCAGGCCCGTGAGCTCGCCGATCCGCCGGCACAGCTCCTCGGTGCTGCCGACGTAGGCGTCCGCCGCCTCGAGCGTGGTGCGGTACCGCGCGACGCCGCGCCACCACAGCTCGAGCTCGTGCTCCGCCATGCCCTCGAGGCCGTGGACCTCGCCGCGCAGCTCGGGGTCGACGATCAGGTCGTCGACGTCGAACAGCACCGGCACGCGCCTCGAGCGCGCGCGCACCTGGGCGACGAGGTCGAGGACCTGGCGCGTCGCGGGGACGCGGTAGACGACCACCGCGTCCGCGGCGGCGGCCAGGGCCGGCAGCTCCGGGTCGCGGTAGTGCCGCACGTCGGTGGCGATCCCCAGCTCGCGCAGCGACTCCGCGGGCAGCTGCGCCCGGTACCGCAGCGGGGCGCCGTTGATGCCGACGACGAACAGCACCCGCCGCACGAGCGGGGCCGGGTCGGCCGGCAGCTCGTCGGCGCGTCGCAGCAGCTGCCGGTACGTCTCCTCGAGCCCCGCGACCTGGTCGTCGACCGCCCGGACCTGGACGTCGACCGCGCGCTCCTGCAGCGCCCGCACGCGCGGCAGGTCGCCGGCGAGGCCCGTGAGCGCGACGGCGAGCGCCCGGTGGTCGGCCGCGGGCACGACGAGGCCGTTCACGCCGTCGTCGACGACCTCCTCGGGCCCGAGCGTGTCGGTGCACACGACCGCGAGCCCAGCCCCGAGTGCCTCCCGGGTGAGGATCGAGTGGGACTCCCGCATCACGGACGGCAGCACGAGCACGTCGTGCGCCGCGAGGACGCCGTTGAGCTCGGCGGGGCGGAACGCCGGCTGCGGCCGGACGTGGTCGCCGAGGGTGCGGGTCGCGACCGGGTCGACGCCGTACAGGTCGATGGACCAGTCGCCGGCGGGGACCTCCGCGAGCGCCCGGGTCAGCACCGGCAGGCCCTTCATCGGGTCCGAGCCGCCCGCGAACATGAAGCGCACCGTGTCGGCCGGCGTGCGCTCGACGTGGTCGGCGTCCGTCGGCGGCAGCCCGTTCTCGTCCACCCGCACGACGCGCTCGTCGACGCCGTTCGCGATCATGACGTCGGCGGCGCTGCGCGACGGGGCGAGCACGAGGTCGGCGTCCGCGAGGTGCGCCGCGAGCGCCTTGTTGCGCTCGGTGAGCCAGTCGTGGTCGACGGCGCACGGGCAGCGGCCGCACGCGACCGCGAGCGAGCACGGCTGCAGGTCCGGCGCGACGAGGAACTGCCGCGCGCACGTCCACCAGAAGTCGTGCATGGTGACGACGGTCCGTGCCCCCGAGCGCGCGGCGACCGAGACGAGGCCCGCGCCCAGCGTCTGCAGGGAGTGCAGGTGGACGACGTCCGCGGGGTTGTCCGCCAGCCAGCGCGCGAAGTCCTCCTCGACGCCCGGGTTGATGCTGTTCAGCGGGTCCGACCAGGCGGTGAACGGGGTGATCGACACCCAGCGCACGGGAACACCATTCTCGTCGACGTCGTCCCAGCCGGACAGCGGCTCCCGCGACGCGTCGAGGTGGCCCGCGTACACCGCGACGTCGTGCCCCCGCTGCGCCAGTCCCGCCGCGAGCCGCTGCGGCACGAGCGTCCCGCCGCTGGTCAGGTTCGGGGGGTAGTGGGCGGAGACCACGACGATACGCACCTGGCTAATGCTAAACGGCTGGCACCCCCGCTCGCCTGGACGTTCGCGCGTCACTCCCCTGGACGTTCGCCCAGGAGCCGCCATGGCCTACTGTGCTCCCATGCCGATCGAGGACGAGCGGGCCGCCTGGCTCACCGGGCTGCGCACCGAGGACCGAGACCTCCATGCCCGCCTCGACACCGAGGTCGCCGGCCGCCGGATCGCGACGCTCGAGGAGCGCCTGCTGAGCCTCCAGGCGGAGGTCAGCGGGCTGCGCGGCGCCGTGCGGGTACGCGACCGCCTCCTGCAGGACCACCTGAGCGCCGTCGCCGAGCGGGACGCGCTCATCGAGACGCTGTCGGCGCGCGTCCGCGCCGAGGAGAACCGCGGGGGCGGTGCTGCCGCGGTCTCGCTCGCCCGCAAGGTCGTCCGGCTCCCCCGTCGGGTCGCGCGTCGCGCCGTGCGCGTGCTCGGTCGATGACCGCCCCCACGCTCACCCTCCTCGTCGCCGCCGGGTCCGACCTCGACGGCGCGCGCTCGACCGTCGACGCGGCGCGCCTCGTCCGTGCGCGGCACGACTCGTGGGACCTCGTCGTCGTCGCGGACGCCCCGGTCGAGTGCGACCTGCCGTGGGTGCACGTCACCGTCGCCCCCGGCAGCCGCCCCGAGCAGCTCGCGCGCGCGCTGGCTGCCGCGCGCGGCACGTGGGTCGCGGTCCTCGGTCCCGGTGACCGGCTGGAGCCGGGCGCGCTCGAGGCCGTGCACCGACGCCTCGCCGACAGCCCCGCGACCGACGTGCTCTACACCGACGAGCAGTGGCCCGGCGAGGGCGCGTCGGGCATCTTCACCAAGCCGGCGTGGTCCCCGGAGTACGAGCGGAGCACCGGCTACCTGGGCCGTCTGTGCGCGCTGCGCCGGACGCTGCTCGTCGCCGCCGGTGGGTTCACCGCCGACTCGGCGGGCGCGGAGGAGTGGGACGCGCACCTGCGGGTCGTCGAGAGGACCGACGCGATCGTGCACCTCGCGGTGGTCGGCCTCAGCCGGCAGTCCGCGCCGACGGTCGACGACACGTCCTGGGAGGCGGGTCTGGAGGCCGTGCGCCGGCACTTCGACCGCGTCGGGCAGGACGTGCACGTCGACCGCGGGGCGTACCCCGGTTCCGCGCTCGTGCGGCGCGCGGTGCCCGAGCGGCCGCTCGTGTCCGTCGTCGTCCCGACCGGTGGCGGGCGCCGTGTCGTGCGCGGCACCGAGGTCCTGCTCGCCGAGCTGTGCGCCCGTTCGCTCGTCGAGCGCACCGCGTACGACCGCTGGGAGCTCGTGCTCGTGCCGTCGCAGGGCACCCCGGACGACGTGGTCGAGGCCGTGCGCGCCGTCGTCGGCGACCGGCTCGTCGTCGCCCCCGTCGAGGGTGACTTCAACTTCTCCACGTCGGTCAACACGGGCGTGGCCGCCGCCCGCGGTGACCTGGTCCTGCTGCTCAACGACGACGTCGACGCGGACGGCGCCGACTGGCTGGACCGCATGGTGTCCGTGCTGCAGGACCCCGCGGTGGGCGTCGTCGGGGCGCGGCTCGTGCACGAGGACGAGCGGCTGCAGCACGTGGGCGTCGTCTACTCCGACGTGTGGGTCCCGTGGCACGTGCTGCAGGGCAACCCCGACGGGTTCACGCACTTCGGCCTGGGGCTCGTCGACGCGGACTTCGTCGCCACGACCGGGGCGTGCCTGCTCATGAGCCGCGAGCTGTACCGCGAGGTCGGCGGCCTGCCCGAGGACCTGCCGCTCAACTACAACGACGTCGACCTGTGCCACAAGGTCGTGCTGACGGGACGGCGCGTGGTCGTCACGCCCGCCGCCCGGCTGTACCACTACGAGTCGTCGACCCGCGAGGCGACCATCCGCGACGACGAGGTCGCCCGCCTGCAGGGGCCGTGGGAGTGGCTCGCGTGGCGCGACCCGTGGGAGAACACCCGCAGCACCCGCTGACCGTCTCCGCACGCCGGAGGCGCGCAACGCCGCAGGCGCATGCTCGGGGCGTCTCGTGCACCCCGGACCGTCCGTCCGCCGCCCGCAGCGCGCGGCGTGCGCGGGCTCCCGTCTCGAGGCCGGGAGCCCGCGCCGCCGGTCAGCCGAACCAGCCCTGCACGTCCATGACGACGTCGGTGCGACCGAGGTCGTTGTAGACCCGGACCCCCCGGTCGGGACCGATCGGGACGGCCACGAGGTTCGCGACGTCGCGTCCGGCGCCGCCGTTGAGGTCCGAGGCGGTCGGACGCGCGCTGCCGGGCTGCCAGGCGGTGAGGAACGTCATGCCCGCCGTCGTCCCGGTCGCGACCAGGCTCACGAGCGCGACCTTCGCATCCGCGGGCAGGTTCGCCGCGGCCACGGACAGGTCGCGCGCCTCCTGCTGGTTGAGCGGTCCGCCCGCGACCGCGCGGGTGTCCCAGCCGCGTGTCGGCTGGATCGGCGTGAACGTCAGCTCGCCGGTCGGGCCGAACCAGCCGACGACGTCGAGCACGACGTCCGCCGCGGCGCCCTGCAGCGCCAGCGCGACCTTCCCGTCGGCGCCGAGCGGCACGATCGACCGGTTGCTCACGTTGTTGCCCGGCAGGTGGTTGACGCTCGCGACGGTCGGCACGGTACCGCCCGACGGGTAGGCGATGACGTTGCCCTGCCCCGCCGGCATGACCGACGTGACGTTGACGAGCACGGCCCGGGCGTCGGACGGGATGCCCTCACGGCCCGCGACCTGCACCGCACGCGTCTTGTCCGACGTCAGCCGGCCACCGTCCGAGCGGGTGTCGAGCACGCGCGCGCCCGTCGCGAGCGGCGTGTAGCCGCTGCCCGTCCCTGCACCCTCGACGAAGTACCCGGTGACGTCGACGACGAGGTGCGTCGTGCCCGCGTTGTTGTACAGGCTCACCTTGCCGCCGCCGCCGACGCCGACCACGACGCCCGCGTTGGTCGTCCGGCGCCCGTCGGTGTTGAACGTCGACGATCCCGGCGCCGGCTGGCCGGCGGGCCACACCCGCACGAACGTCACCTGCGACGTGCCGACGGCGGTGACGTTGAGCGCGACGGCCTTGGCGTTGTCGGGCACGCCGAACGAGCCCGTGACGTCGAGGTCCATGCGCGACGCCGGGCCGAGCGAGCCGCCGGTCGTGCGCGTGTCGAGCAGGCGTGCCGGTGTGACCGGGACGAAGCCGAGGTCGCCGACGAGCGGGACGGGCTGCTCGGTGGGCGGGTTCTGGCTCCCGCTGAGCGTGACCGTGCCGCTCCACGGCTTGACCGTGCCGCCCGTGCTCTGCTCGGTGCCGCTCAGGGTGAGGCGGTACGTGCCCGGCCCGACGACTCCGCCGGTCGCGTTCCGGCCGTCCCACGTCGCGATCGGTCCGCCGCTGCTCGACCCCGCGACGCCCGTGACGCGCCGCACCTCGTACCCGGTGAGCTGGTCGACGACCTGCAGCGTCCACGCGATCGTCGAGTTCACGCCGCCCTGCACGGTCACCGACGAGCCGATGGTCGCGCTCGTGGTGGACAGCGACGGGTTGACGAACGTCGCGCCGATGATCTGACGGGCCCGGGTGCGCAGCCAGCCGAGCGTCGAGTAGCCGCGCTCGCCCGGGCACGCCGTGTAGGCGACGTCGCGGTGCCCGATGACGACGGGCAGAGCGAGCCACGTCCCCGCCGGGTAGCGGGAGTTCTCGCCGCCGAGGGTCGTGTAGCCGATCGTGCTGGCGGGGTCGCGGTGGTACTGCGACATGCGCCACGCGATGAGCCAGGCGACGCTCTCCTGCTGGTTCGCGCCGGGGGTCACCGAGCTGTAGTCGCCCAGCATGGAGATGCCGAGCGTCGCGGTGTTGAAGCCACCCGCGTGGACACCGATGACCGGCTCCGTCGCCGAGTTGGCGCGGCCCTCGTAGATGTTGCCCCACTTGTCGACGAGGAAGTTGTAGCCGATGTCGCACCAGCCGCGCGCCTGCTGGTGGTACTGCTGGTCGCCGCGGATCTGCGCCTTCGCCTCCTCGATCGTCGAGTAGGTGTTGGGGCCCGCCGTGTGGTGCACGACCGTCGCGAGCAGCGTCGAGGCCACGTCGGGCGCGCACAGCTGCGGTGCCGCACCCCAGCCGGAGCGCCACGTGATGCCGGGAGCCGGCACGAGTGTCGGCGTCACCGCGGTCGCGGTGGCGTCTCCCGTCGTCGTGGCGCTCGCCGTGCGCTCGACCGACCGGGACGCCTGGTCCTCGCCGCGTGCGTCCTGCGCCTCGTCCGTCGCCGGGTCGCCCACGAGCGCGATGCGGACGTCCGAGGGCACCTGCGCACCGTCGGCGAACGCGACCTGGACGTCCTGCGCGCCGCCGATCCAGACGGCCTCGGTCCCGGCGCGGACCTCGCGGCCCGCCTCGGCGGTGCCGGGGTCGGGCGTCACGCCGTCGCTCTCGAGCGGCATCCACGCCGACCAGTCGCCGTCCGTACGGGTGCGGACCTGCACCTCGACGTCCTGCGCGGCGGCGTCGGCCGGCCACGTGACGCCGAGCGTCTGGTACGGGTCGACCGGGACGGCGTCGCTCTCGACGCGCTCGCCGGCGCCCTGAGCCCCGGCCTCGACGACGACCGCCTCGGGCAGCGCGTCCGACAGCTCCGGCTCCGGCACGGCGGTCGCCGCGGCCGGCGTCGTGTCGTCGACGACGACGGGCACCTCGTCGACGACGAGGTCCTCCGCGCTCGGGACGGCCTCGCCGGCCACAGGGGCCGCGCCCTGCACCGCGACGGGCGCCGCGGACGTCGGTGGAGCAGCCGTCGCGGGTGGCGCGAGCCACCCCAGTCCCAGCACCACCGCGACCGTGGTCGCTGCCCCGGCGCGACCGCGCACCGTCGTCGTCGCCCCCGTGCGCCCGCGCACCGTCATCGTCGGACCTCCCCCGTCGCCACCCGGAAGTGGACCAGCCGGATGGCGGCGGGTCAAGGACCGACACCGAGGTCGTCCGATGTGGGCGTTTCCTCCTGGCGGGCGCCCCGGGGTGGAGGCCGTCAGTCGGTGATGTAGCCGACGACGTCCACGGCGACGTTCACCAGGCCGCCCGGGGGCGCCTGCGAGACGAGGTTGACGCGCCCGTCCGGCGGGATCGCGACGACCACCATGTTGGGGATCGCACGCCCGGGGACGTAGTTGATGTTCGACGCGTCCGGCCGCGGCGTGAGCCCCGTGCCGTCCGTGTCGGGGTAGACCGACAGGTTCCCGACCGACGACGGCGCGATCGCCGTGACGCTCAGGACCGCACCCGTGGCGTCGGCCGGCACGCCCCCGGCGCCGGGCAGCTCCATGCCGTAGACCCGGTTCGCCTCGAGGGGACCGGCGATGCGGCGCTGGGCGACCGGCGCGCCAGGCCGGGTGTCCAGCACCCGCGCGGGCTCGAGCGGGTGGTAGACCCCGCCGTCGGTCACCCACCCGACCACGTCGAGCACCACGTCGACAGGCTTGGACGAGTCGGAGAAGAGCGTGAGCGACCCGTCCTGGCCGAGCGGCGCGAGCGCGGCGACGGACTTGTCGACGCCGGGCACGTAGTGCGCCGTCACCGTCTCACCCCCGGGCTCGGGCAGCACCCGCAGGTGCCCGACCGCCCCGACGCGCGTCACCGCGACGTTGAGCAGCACCGCGGTCGCGTCCTGCGGGACGCCCGCGCGCCCGGCCACCTCGACGGTCCGCGGCGTGCGCGGCGCGAGCGCCGTCCCCTGCCGCGTGTCCAGCAGCCGGGTGTGGCTGCGCAGCTCGACGCCCGCGTCCGCCGCGACGTAGCCCGCGACGTCGACCACGAGCCGGGTGCGACCGGCGCCGGGCGGCGTGGCCCAGCACAGCCGGCCCGACGACGACAGCGCGACGAACGCCGCGTTCGACACGTCCTTGCCCGCCTCGAAGTTCACGGTCGCCCCCTCGGCGGGCGGCGGCGTGCTCCCGGTGTCGTCCGTGTCGGGGTACAGCACCACGTAGCCCGGGCCGGCCGGCGCGACCGCGGTCACGTTGAGCATCACGCCCGTGGCGTCCCGTGGAAGGTCCCAGCGCCCGCCCACGGAGGTGCACGTCGGCACGCCGGGCTCGACCATGATGTCCGTCAGCCGCCGCGGCTCCAAGGCGACGACGCCGTGCGTCGGCGGGTACGCGACGAACTCCTCCGGCCGGACGACGACCCGCGACGGGGCGTGCTGCGGGTCCCCGCTGTACAGGAGCTCGACCTCCTGCTGCTGCCAGCCGAGGCCGACCGGGAGCTGGCCGCGCCCCTCGCCGTCGAGCCGGAACGCGCCGTACCGGTACCCCCGGCTGCGGACCTCGACCAGCCCCGACGGCGGGACCGCCGCGTCCGAGCCGTCGACCGTCACCGTCGACCACTCACGGAAGTCGTGCAGCACCGCGGGACGCAGGTCCGCGACGGCGTCGCCCCGGCGTGGGAGCTCGATGTCCACCCCGGTCACGGGCTCCTCGGCGTACCACGAGGCGAGCCCTCGCGCCTCTGCGCTGTCCTGCGTGCCGAGGGGCGATCCCTCGAGCCAGTAGGTCGGCAGCACGGACGAGCCGAGGCCGTTCGCCGTGACCGTCGCGTGCGTCAGGACGTAGAACCAGCCCGTGCCGAACCCGCGCACCTGGTAGTACCCGTCCTCGTCCGTCCACGCGGACGCGACCACGTACCCGGGCGTGTACACCGACTCGAGCCGCACCTGGACGTCGGCGACCGGCGCACCGGTGTCGTCCGTGACGGTGCCGTCGACCATCCCGCTCCACGTGAGGCGGTCGTCGGGGACGATGACGTCGGCCCCCGCCCGCCCCTGGACGGGGTACGGCTGCGGGAGCGAGTGGACCTCCCCCGCGACGTTCCCGTGGTAGATGCGGTAGGGACGGTCCCCGCGCCCCTCGACGACGTACGTGCCGTCGCTGTCGGTGACCGCGTGCGTGATGTCCGTCGCGTCCGGCCCGTACACGTACACGTCCTCGTGGACGACGGGAGTCCCGTCGGTGCCGATCATCCGGCCGGCCAGGAGACCACCCGTCGCGAGCTCCGCGTCGACGCCGTCGACGGTCTGGCCGTCGGCGACCGCGACGGGTGCCGACCCGGCGACCGTGTCCGCGTCGCCGGAGTACTCGAACACGAGATTGCTGTCCGCTGGCGGCGAGAACCGCACGTGGTACGTGCCCGCGGCGAGCGACGCGATGCGGTACCGGCCCGTCTCGTCGGTCGTGCCCGACGCCACGCCCTCCTCGACGCGGACCTGGGCGCCCACGACCGGTGCCCCGGTGTCGTCGACGACCACCCCGGTGATCACGCCGGTCGCGGCGGCCTGCGCGCCCGTGGCGGTCCACCCGCCCAGGGTCAGTGCGAGGACGAGGGCCAGGGCCGCCGTCCGGGTCGTGCGTCCGTTCCTCACACCACAGCCCTCCGTCGGGTCCGACGCGGCGGAGTGTAGGCCAGCACGGCGCGCCCGCGTCAGCCGCACGCGGTCGCCGTCCCCCGTTCGCGCCGCCGGAGGCGGGCCGACGCGTGCCCGCCAGCCGGTATCGTCGGGGTTCGTCCATCCACGAGAGGGAACTGCGGCCATGCACGTGCTCGTCACCGGTGGAGCCGGTTTCATCGGCGCCAACTTCGTCCACCAGACCGTCCGGGAGCGCCCGGACGTCCAGGTCACCGTCCTCGACGCGCTGACCTACGCCGGCGACGAGCGGAGCCTCGACCCCGTCGAGGGCAGGGTCGTCTTCGCCAAGGGCGACATCGCGGACCCCGACATCGTCGACAGCCTCGTCAAGGACGTGGACCTCGTCGTCCACTTCGCGGCCGAGTCGCACAACGACAACTCGCTGCACGACCCGTGGCCGTTCGTGCGCACCAACGTGATCGGCACGTACCAGCTGCTGGAGGCGGTCCGCCGGCACGGCGTGCGGTACCACCACATCTCGACGGACGAGGTCTACGGCGACCTCGAGCTGGACGACCCGGCGAAGTTCACGCCGGAGACCCCGTACAACCCGTCGTCGCCCTACAGCTCGACGAAGGCGTCGTCCGACCTGCTCGTGCGGGCGTGGGCCCGCAGCTTCGGCGTGCAGGCGACGATCTCGAACTGCTCGAACAACTACGGGCCGTACCAGCACGTCGAGAAGTTCATCCCGCGCCAGATCACGAACGTCCTCGACGGCGTGCGCCCCAAGCTGTACGGCACGGGCGAGAACGTCCGCGACTGGATCCACGTCGACGACCACAACAGCGCCGTGTGGGCCATCATCGAGAAGGGCCGCATCGGCGAGACGTACCTCATCGGCGCGGACGGCGAGGAGAACAACAAGTCCGTCGTCGAGTCGATCCTGGAGATCATGGGCCAGCCGCGCGACGCCTACGACCTCGTGAGCGACCGCCCCGGCCACGACCTGCGCTACGCGATCGACTCGACGAAGCTGCGCGAGGAGCTCGGCTGGACGCCCCGCTACGAGAACTTCCGTGCGGGCCTCGAGGCGACCGTCGAGTGGTACCGCGCGAACGAGGCGTGGTGGCGGCCCCGCAAGGAGGAGACCGAGGCGAAGTACTCGCAGCTCGGTCGCTGACCCGCTCGACGCCCGCTCCGACGCCCGCCGACGCCCCGCGCGACGGCGGGCGTCGCCGCGTCCGAGACGTCCGGGACGTCCGTCCGGACCCGGTAGTGTGACGCCCCGCAGGAGCGCGGACGGCGATGGCCCGCGCAGGGAACGGACGGTGGCAGGCATGGGCGAGGCGACGACGATCGACAACGACGGCGAGCGCATGGTGCCCGAGCTCCACCGCCCCTCGCTGATGTACGCGGAGCACGTCACGCGCTACGTGGCGGCCGCCGAGCTGGTGCGCGGCAAGCGGGTCCTCGACATCGCGAGCGGCTCGGGCTACGGCGGGCACCTCCTCGCCGAGACCGCCGCGTCGGTCGTGGGCGTCGACGTGAGCGCGCAGGCGGTCGCGTACGCGCAGGAGAAGTTCGCGCGCGACAACCTCGAGTTCCGGCAGGGCGACGCGACCCAGATCCCGTTGGACGACGCGAGCGTGGACGTCGTCACGACCTTCGAGACCATCGAGCACGTCGAGGACTACCGGGCGTTCGTCGCCGAGATCGACCGTGTGCTGGCCCCGGGCGGCGTCGCGATCATCTCCACGCCGAACGACCTCGAGTTCATCGAGGGCAACCACTACCACCTGCACGAGTTCGTGTACGACGAGCTGCTGGACCTGGTCAAGGACCGGTTCCCGCACGTGCGTCCCTTCTTCCAGGCGACGTGGAAGGCCGTCGCCGTGGCGGACGAGAAGGCGCTCGCGTCCGAGGGCCCCGTGGACCTGCAGGTGACGAACCTCGCGCCGCTCGAGCGCGACCAGTACCTGTACTTCTACCTGGTGTGCGGCCGCGAGGAGGCGGACGCCGACGTGCCGGTGCCGCAGCTGCTCGCGCTGGGCGGGCACTGGTCCGACCGGCAGGTGCAGGAGCAGGACCTGCGCCTCATCGCCACGATGGACGCCCTGCACGCCGAGATCGCCGCGCTCGCCGCCGAGCGCGACCGCCTGGCGCAGGACGTGCGCACGATCACGGCGACGAAGTCCTACCGCGTCGCGCGCGGGGCCTCACGCATCCTCGGCCGCACCCGCCGCCGCCCGTCCTGACGCGGTTGCCCGTCGGGCGGACGCTCGTCCGTCCCGACGGGGGCTGTCGGGACGGACGTCGGTCGCGGGGACGCCGCCGTGCGGCGGCGCGTCAGCGGGCGGCGCGGCGGCGCTGCAGGCGCGCGACGACCTTGCGGCCGGTGTGCCGCACGCCGCCGGAACGCAGGTGCCGCACCGTCGTGCGAGCGGCCAGGCGCACACGCCCGACGAGAGAGGCAGCGGGCTCCGTGCGACCGCCGGGACCGGGGGCCGCGGCCAGCCGGCCGGCGTCCGGGGCGCGCCGGGCGTCGGCGCAGACCGCCCCGATCGGCTCGAGCACGCGTGACCACCTGAACCGCTCGGCCACCGCGCGCACGCGCTCGCTCGTGCGTGCCCGCTCGTCGCCGTCGAGCAGGAGCTCGGCGAGCGCGTCGGCGAGCGCGTCGACGTCACGTGCGGGGACGGTCCGCCCCAGACGCTCGGACTCCACCAGGGGCGCGAACGCGTCGCCGTCGGTGCCGACGACCGGCAGCCCCGCCCACAGGTAGTCGAGCACGCGGGTGCGGAACGAGAACTCCGTCTCGATCCCCGGCAGGTGGCACGTGACGCCGACGTCGGCGTCGAGCAGGTAGTCCACCCGGCGGTCGTACGGCACCCACTCCTCGTTGAAGAAGACGTGGGTGCCCAGCAGGCCGAGCTCGCTCGTCAGGGCCCGCAGCTCACGCGCGACACGCATCTCGGGGACGTCGGGGTTGGGGTGCCGCATGCCGAGGAACAGCAGCCGGACGTTCGGGACGCGCTCGCGCACCCGGTCGACGGCGCGGACCAGGGTCAGCGGATCGAACCAGTTGTACACGCCGCCGCCCCACAGGAGCACCAGGTCGTCCTCGCCGATGCCCGGGACGACGCCCTTGATCGCGGGGGCGCTGCGCCGGGGCGCCACGTCCGAGATCCCGAACGGCACGAGCCGGACCAGCTCGGCGAGCCCCGGGTCGGCGTCGTAGGTCAGGGGGTTGATCCGGCCCGCGGCGGCCAGGTGGCCGATCCACAGGTCGCGCTGCCGCGCCGAGGCGCACAGGAACACGTCGCCGCGGGAGACCTGCGCGTCGAGCTCGCGCAGCGCGGCAGCCAGCGACGCGTCGCGCGCCGCGAGGTCCTGGTCGCGCTGCACCTCGAGGCTCTCGATGTGGAACGGGTCGTACAGGTCGACCACGAGGACGACGTCCGCCTCGCGCAGCCACGGGAACGTCGCCGCGACGTACCCCTGCAGGATCACGACGTCGGCCCAGTCGACGACCTCGCGGAAGTCGGGGACACCGATCCGCTCGGTGCGGAACCCGTCGCCGGACCGCGTGCACTCCGCGAACGTCACGAGGCGCACGTCGTGGTCGGGCGCGAGGTACGAGGAGATCTCCCAGGCCCGGATCGCGGGACCCGCCATCTGCTCGGCCAGGCGGTCGAGCGTGACGACCGCGACGCGCCGCCTCGTGCCGCTCACGACGACACCTCCGGGCCCGTGGTCACGGGCGCGGCCCAGTCGGCGGGGAGCGCCAGGTACCCGCCCGACCAGTGCCGGGCCCCCGCGTCGACCGTGAAGCGCACCACGTCGCGCACGTGGTCGATCGAGTGGGTCGTCGTCTCGTCCGTGATCGCGGCCGTGACGATGTAGTCGCCCGGGTGCAGCTGGATCGAGGGCAGCACGCACTCGATGACGTCGTCCCCGTCGAGCGAGGCGACGGGCGCGCCGGCGTCACGCGTGTTCGTCGCCGCGAGGTAGGTCCCGTCGAGCGCCTCGACGGCGAACCCGACGACGGGCCGCTCGACGCGCGTCGTGGCGGACACGTGCAGGCGCAGCGTCGCGGGCTCCCCCACGACCAGGCGGTCGTGCCCGGCGGGCGGCACGACCTCGACGCGCGTGACGCGCGCCTCGCCGCTGCCCGTGTGCACGACGCCGCCGAGGACGGCCCGGCCGTCGCCGCCGCGCGTCGACTCCTCGTACTTCTCCAGGACGTCCGAGGCCCGGCCGACGGACTGGACGTGCCCGTGCGACAGCCACACCGCCTGGTCGGCCATCGCGCGCACCGACGGCAGCGAGTGCGACACGAGGACGACCGTGCGGCCCTCCCGGTTCAGCGACGCGAACTTCTCGGTGCACTTGGCCTGGAACGCCGTGTCGCCGACCGCGAGGACCTCGTCGACCAGCAGGATCTCCGGCTCGACGTTGATCGCGACGGAGAACCCGAGCCGGACGTACATGCCGGACGAGTAGTTCTTCACCGGCTGGTCGATGAACTGCTCGACGCCGGAGAAGTCGACGATCTCGTCGAACTTGCGGTCGATGTCCCGGCGCGACATGCCGAGGATCGAGCCGTTGAGGTAGACGTTGTCCCGGCCGGACAGCTCGGGGTGGAAGCCCGAGCCGACCTCGAGCAGCGCCGCGACCTTGCCGTTCATGGTGATGGTCCCCGCGTCGGGCACGAGGATCTGCGCCATGCACTTGAGCAGCGTCGACTTGCCGGAGCCGTTGTCCCCGACGAGCGCGAACGTCGACGACTCGGGGATGGCGAAGGAGACGTCGTCGAGCGCGAGGAAGTCCTCGTACGTCCCGCGCGAGCGGCGCATGACGGCCGACTTCAGCGTCTGGTTCCGCTCGTGGTAGACGCGGAAGTGCTTCGAGATGCCCTCGACGGTGATCGCGTCGGTCATCAGAGCACCTCCGCCAGTCCGCGCTGACGCCGCTGGAACACGAGGCTGCCGACGACGAGCGCGACGGCGGCCCACACCACGCACTCGACGGCGGTGCCCCACTGCGGGAGCCGGTTGTCGTACAGCAGGTCGCGGAACACCTCGGAGAACCCCTCCATGGGGTTGAGCTTGTAGACGTCGAGGATGGTCACGTCGCCCACGATCGGCCCGGCGGCCTCGGCCCGGCGCTCGACCTCGGACAGCGGGTACAGGATCGGGGTCAGGTAGAACCACACCTGGAACAGGATCGTGACGAGGTGCTGCATGTCGCGGAAGTACGCGTTCGCCACCGAGAGCAGCAGCGCGACGCCGAGCGAGAAGGCGAACAGGACCGCCATCGCGAGCACCACGAGCGGCAGGAACGGCAGCGGCTGACCGCCGACCAGCAGGATCGCGACGACGAGCACGGCCATCTCGATCGCCCACGTGTACGACGTGGCCAGCGCGTTCGAGACGACGAGCGTGGAGCGCGGGAAGTACACCTTCTTGATGAGGTTCTCGTTGGCGACGAGCGAGGACATGCCACCGGTCACGACGCCCGTGAAGAACGTCCACGGCAGCAGTGCGCACATGAGCCAGACCGCGAAGACGTCCACGCCGCTCGGGTCGCCGGGGCCCGGGTCGATCCGGATGATCACGGAGAAGACCAGCGTGTAGACGAGCATCTGCGCGAGCGGGTTGGCGAGCGACCAGAGCTGTCCCAGGGCGGTCCTCTTGTACTTGCCCTTGACCTCGCGACGGGTCAGGTTGACGAGGAGCTCGCGCGACGCGCGGACGTCGGCGATGAGACTCACGGGACCTCCGGAAGCGGATGGGTGGACGCACGCCCCGACCCGCCGCGCACGCCGCGGTCGGCGGCGGCCCAGGATAACCCGGGCCGATCGCCCGCCGGTGCGGTCCCGGACGCTGCTCCGTCCGGGCGACCCGCCCGCGCCGGGCCCGCCGCGTGACCACGCGGCACGACGCGGCACGGGGTGGCCCGGGAGCCGTGATCTGCACGAATCCTCCACGCCACCCCTGCCCGGGCTCCGCCGCCCCGCGCGGCGGTGCTCCTACCATCGTGGGGTGCCGACCCGTCATGCCGCCGTCCCGCGCCCTCGTGCCGCACGGCACTCGCGCCGCGTGCGCCCGCACCACGCCCTGCGCAACGTCGCGCTCGTGACGACGGCGATCCTCGCCTTCGGCGTGACCGGTGCGGCCGCGACGGTCCAGAAGCTCCAGGGGAACATCGACCGCGTGGACGTCTCCGACCTCGTCGGTGCCGCGCCCAAGCCGAGCGTCACGACGACCCCGGACCCGGACGACCCGAACGCGGGCATGCCCGTCAACATCCTCGTGCTCGGCTCGGACCAGCGCGACGGGGTGAACGCCGAGATCGCGGGCGCGGTCGCCGGCATGCGGTCGGACACGGCGATCGTCGTGCACATCTCGGCGGACCGGCAGCGGGTCGAGCTCGTCTCGATCCCCCGCGACTCCCTCGTCGACATCCCGTCGTGCCAGATGTCGAACGGCAAGACCTCGCGCGCGAAGACCGCCATGTTCAACGAGGCGTTCGCGACGGGCTGGGACATGGGCGGGGACATGGCGTCGGCCGCCGCGTGCACCATCCGCACCGTGCAGGAGAACACCGGCGTCCCGATCGACCACTTCGTCGTCGTCGACTTCAGCGGGTTCCAGTCGATGATCGACGCGATCGGCGGCGTCCCGATCTGCATCCCGAACGACATGAAGGACTCGTACTCCGGCCTCGACCTCAAGGCCGGCAACCAGGTGCTCAACGGCCCGGCGGCTCTCGCGTTCGCCCGCGCCCGGCACGGCAAGGGCGTCGGCGACGGGTCCGACATCAACCGCATCGGCAACCAGCAGCGTCTGGCCGCCGCGATCGTGCAGACCGTCCTGTCGAAGAACGTCCTCACCGACGTCCCGCAGCTCGTCGGGTTCCTCAACGCCGCGACCAGCTCGCTGACCACGGACTCCGAGTTCTCGTCGAGTGCGATGGTCGGCCTCGCCTACAACATGCGGTCCATCAGCAGTGGCAACATCACCTTCATGACCGTGCCGTGGGCCCCCGCGAAGAGCGACCCCAACCGCGTCGAGTGGACGTCGGCCGCCGCGACCATGTGGGGCAACATCGCCGCCGACCTGCCCGCGCTCGGCACGCCCGAGGTCCCGGCCACTCCGACGGCGCCGACGACGACCGCACCGACGGCGGGGGCGACCCAGGCACCCCCGGTCGCGGAGACGCCCGTGACACCCACGCCCACCGAGACGAAGAAGGCCGGGCGCGAGGCGTTCACCGCGGGCGACACGACCGCGGTGTGCGGATGACGGCGGAGGCCCCGTGAGCCCCGCGGACCGTCAGCACCGACCGCCGCCGTCGTTCACGCCCGCGGCGCCGGCCCGCCGCCCCTCGGGCACCGGGCCCGCGATCGTCGTGGGCGAGGACGGCGCGGCCCGGCGACCCGCCGAGCCGGCACCGTCGACGCCCCCGCGCGGGAGCGACGCCGCCCGCCGCGGCGGGGCGCCCGGCCGGCCCGCGTCGTTCGCGCCGCAGCCCGGCCCCGGTCGGCCCGCGAGCGGGACGCCCGACGTCGTCGTGCCGGGACGTGACCGTGCCTCGCAGCGTCCCTCCGGCGCCGCTTCCGCGCGCAGCGCGCCGGGCCGCCCGAGCGCCCCGCGGTCGGCCCCGACGCCCGCGTCGCCCGGCGCCCGGTCGGAGCGGCCCGCGTCGCCCGCCGCCCGGCCCGCGTCGCCCGCCCCCCGCTCCGCGCAGCCCGCGTCCGCGGCCCCGCGGTCGACCCCGCCTCGCGGCACGGGCACGCGCCCGGCGGCCCGCCCCGGAGCGGGTCCGGCACCGC
Organism: Cellulomonas fimi ATCC 484; assembly: GCF_000212695.1. Classification (NCBI taxonomy): domain Bacteria; kingdom Bacillati; phylum Actinomycetota; class Actinomycetes; order Micrococcales; family Cellulomonadaceae; genus Cellulomonas; species Cellulomonas fimi. Next base: position 2,802,232 of record NC_015514.1, read on the forward strand.
GTCCCGCGCGCGGCGGCACGACGCCGCCGCCCCGCGACCCGGCCACGGCCGCACCGCGCCCGCGCCGCCGGCGCCGCATGGTCCTCGGCGCCCTCGCCCTCGTCCTCGTCCTGCTCCTCGCCTGGCCGATCGGGCTCGTCGTATGGGCGAACGGGAAGGTCCAGCACACCGCGGCACTGTCCGGGGCACCGGACACCCCGGGGACGACGTACCTGCTGACCGGTTCCGACTCGCGCGCGGACGGCGGGATCGTCGCCGACGGCACCGAGGGAGCCCGCACCGACACGATCCTCCTGCTGCACGTCCCCGAGCAGGGGCCGACGGCGCTCATCTCGCTGCCCCGAGACACGTACGTCGAGGTGCCCGAGAACGGGCCGGCGAAGCTCAACGCCGCGTTCGCCTGGGGTGGCCCACGGCTCCTGGTCCGCACGGTCGAGGGGCTCACCGGGCTCACGGTCGACCACTACGCCGAGATCGGCATGGCCGGCGTGCAGGACGTCGTCGACGCGGTAGGCGGGGTCAACCTGTGCCACGACGCCGACGTGAACGACCCCGACTCCGGGATGGTCTGGACGGCGGGGTGCCACGACGTCGACGGCACGCAGGCGCTCGCGTTCGCGCGCATGCGCAAGGCGGACCCCACGGGCGACGTCGGGCGGGCCGAGCGCCAGCGCCAGGTCGTCGGCGCCGTCATGGGCAAGGTCGACCCGGGCTCGCTCGCGCTGCGGCCGGGCCGTCAGGTCGCGCTCGTCGGCGCGGGCACGGGCGCCCTCACGATGGACGACGACGCGGACATCCTCACGATGGGGCGGCTCGGGCTCGCGTTCCGCGCGGCCAGCGGCCCCGAGGGCATCACCGGCACGCCGCCCATCGCGACCATCGACTACCGGCCGGGCCACAACCTCGGCTCGACCGTGCTGCTGGACCCGGACCAGGCGCCCGCGTTCTGGGTGGCGATCCGGGACGGCAGCTACCCGCCGGGACCCGTCGGGGGCATGCCGACGTCCTGACGGCGCGCCGCGCGTCGACGCACGACGGACGGCGCGCGTGCCGCGGCGACGCGGTGCGGTGCCCGGCCAGGCGGCGCCCCGTCAGGACGTGAAGCCCACCGGCCGTCCGGACGCGCGCTGCCGCAGTCGCTCACCCTTCGCGTCGGCCTGCGCGCGCAGCCCGACCTGGAACGCCGCCATGGCCTCGCGCAGCCGTGCGGCCTCGGCGTCCACGCCGGACGCGAGGATCCGCACGGCCAGCAGTCCCGCGTTGCGCGCGCCCCCGACGGACACGGTCGCGACCGGGACGCCGGCGGGCATCTGGACGATGGACAGCAGCGAGTCGAGGCCGTCGAGGTGCCGCAGCGGCACCGGCACGCCCACGACCGGCAACGTCGTCACCGACGCGAGCATCCCGGGCAGGTGCGCCGCTCCCCCGGCACCCGCGACCACCACGCGCAGCCCACGGCCGGCCGCCGAGCGGCCGTAGTCGATCATCTTCTCGGGCTGGCGGTGCGCGGAGACGACGTCGACCTCGACGGGCACGTCGAACTCGGCGAGCGCGTCGGCCGCCGCCTCCATCACCGGCCAGTCGGAGTCGGATCCCATGACGATCCCGACGAGCGGCTGCGGTGCCATCGTTCCTCCTGCGGTGGTGTCGTCGGCGGTCGGCGTCGCCGTCCCGGTCATCGAGCGGGCTGCTCCCCGCGCAGCAGCGCGGCGGCGTCCCGGGCGCGGCGGCGGACGTCCTCGAGGTCCGGGCCGCTGACGTTGACGTGGCCGAGCTTGCGCCCCGGGCGCACCTGCTTGCCGTACAGGTGCACCTTGGCCGCGGGATCGGCGGCGGTGACCGCAGCGAGGGCGTCGGTCGGGTCCTCCAGGGTGCTGCCCAGGACGTTCGCCATCACGGTCCACGGCGCGCGCGCGTCCGTCGCGCCGAGCGGGAGGTCGAGCACGGCCCGCAGGTGCTGCTCGAACTGGCTCGTCACCGCGCCGTCCATCGTCCAGTGCCCGGAGTTGTGGGGCCGCATCGCGAGCTCGTTCACGAGGACGCCGGGGGCCTGGCCGGGCCGCTCCACCTCGAACATCTCGACCGCGAGCACGCCGACGACGTCGAGGCCCTCGGCGACGCGCACCGCGACGTCCACGGCGAGCGCCTCCGTCCGCGGGTCCAGGCCCGGGGCGGGCGCGACGACCTCGGCGCACACGCCGTCCTGCTGCAGCGACTCGACCACGGGCCAGGTGCGCACCTCGCCGCCGGGCCGGCGCGCGACCAGGACGGCGAGCTCACGCGTGAAGGGCACCTTCTCCTCGACGATCAGCGGGGCACCGGAGCCGGCGGCGGCCGCGGCGAGCCAGTCCGTCACGTCGGCCGCCGAGCGCACGACACGCACGCCCTTGCCGTCGTACCCGCCGCGGGTCGTCTTGGCGACGGCCTCGCCGCCGACCTGCGCGAGGAAGCGGTCGACGTCGTCGGCCGACGCGACCGGGCTCCACCGCGGGCACGGCAGCCCGAGGGCCTCCAGGCGCCGCCGCATCACCGCCTTGTCCTGCGCGTGGACGAGCGCGTGCGCGCCTGGCCGAACCGGGACGCCGTCGTGGGCGAGGCGCTCGAGCAGGGCGTTCGGGACGTGCTCGTGCTCGAACGTGAGCACTGCGGCGCCGTCCGTCAGCCGCTCGATCGCGGCCGCGTCCGACGCGGCGCCGACGGGCGCGTCGACGACGACCTGCGCCGCCGAGGACGTCGGCTCCTCCACCAGGACGCGCAGGCGGACGCCGAGCGCGGTCGCCGCCGGAGCCATCATCCGCGCGAGCTGACCGCCGCCGACCACCGCCACCACAGGAGCTGCCACGGGTGCCGAGCCTAATCGAGGACGTGGGCACGCCCGCGTCGGCGTCCACGCGGCGCCGCCGACGGCGTCGCACCCGCGCCGTCGCCCCGCCCGCGGCGCCGAATCGCTTCACCCCGGCCCTCCGCCAGGGCTCGCGTTCCCGGTCCCGGACGATGCCCGATATCCTCACGGCAGCCCGAGTCGAGGAGAGCCCGTGAGCGCAACCGACGAGCGGCGCGTCGCCGACGTGCCGCACGCGGGTCCGGACGCCCGTCCGCAGGCCTCTCCCCGACTCGGCGCCCTGTGGGCCCGCGCGGCCGAGATGCTGCGGTTCCTGTCCGTGGGCGGCGTCGCCTTCGTCGTCGACCTGGGCCTGTTCAACCTGCTGCGGTTCGGCCCCGGCGAGCTGCTCGAGCACAAGCCGCTCACGGCGAAGATCCTGTCCATGGCGGTGGCCACGCTCGTGTCGTGGCTCGGGAACCGCCACTGGACCTTCGCGGCCCACCGCACCGAGCGGCACGGCCGCGAGCTGCTCGTCTACGGCGCGGTCAACCTCGTCGGGGCCGCGGTGCCGGTCCTCACGCTGGCCTTCTCCCACTACGTCCTGCAGCAGGACAGCCCGCTCGCGGACAACGTCGCGACCGTCGTCGGCATCGCCGTCGGCACGGTCCTGCGGTACGTCGGCTACAAGCGCTGGGTGTTCACCGGCCGCTCCTGACGGCGCTGCACGCGCCGGCCGGCGCCGGGGTCAGGGCACGTCCGCCTGGACGAGCACGCCGTCGCCGCGCGCGGTGAGCGCACCGTCGCTCGCGGGTGCGAACGCCGCCTGCCCCCGGGTCAGCAGCAGCAGCCCGCCGCGCTCGTTGTGCACCTCGACCTCGCCCTCGAGGCACAGCAGCACACGCGGACCGCGCCCCGGCACCCGCGTCACGCCCTCGTCGGTGAGGCGCGTGACCGACAGCTCGAAGTCGTCGACGGGCGCGTAGAAGATCTCCGTCGAGGTGAAGACGCGCTCGGGGGCGATCCGGATCGGCGGCGCGGCGACCGCGTCGAGGTTCGCGAGCAGCTCGCACAGGTCGATGTGCTTGGCGGTCAGCCCCGCGCGCAGCACGTTGTCGGAGTTCGCCATGATCTCGACGCCCAGGCCGTGCAGGTACGCGTGCACGGAGCCGGCCGGCACGAACAGGGCCTCGCCCGGGTGCAGCGTGACGGGGTTGAGCAGGACGGACGTCACCGCGCCCGCGTCGCCCGGGTAGGCCGCGGCGAGGCGCATGACCGTGCGGTCCGTGCGCGGCGACGGCGACCCGTCGACCAGGCGCTGCGCGCAGGCGTCGGCGAACTTCTGCACGTCCGCGTGCCCGGGACGGGTGTCGGGCGCGAGGAGCCACTCGAACGCGGCGTGCACGCCCGCGGAGGTGGGGTCCGCGACCAGCAGCTCGTGCAGCTCGGCGGCGAGCGGCGCGTCGAGGCCGCGCAGCAGCTCCGCCGCACGGCGCGGCGCCCGGAAGCCGACCATCGCGTCGAACCGCGTGAGCGCGTAGACGAGCTCGGGCTTGTGGTTGCGGTCGCGGTAGTTGCGGTGCGGCGCGTCCACCGGGATGCCGGCGCGGTCCTCCGCCTCGTAGCCGCGGCGGGCGGCCTCGCGGCTCGGGTGGACCTGCAGCGACAGCGGCGACTCGGCGGCGATGACCTTGAGCAGGTAGGGCAGCTGCTCGCCGAAGCGGTGCGCCACGTCGTCGCCGAGGGTGCCCGTCGGGTCGTCCGCGATGAGGGTGTCGAGCGGGGTGGGCTCGTCGTCGCCGTGCACCAGCGCGGGGCTGCTGGGGTGTGCGCCGAACCACGCCTCGGCGACGGGGCGGCCGTCGGGCACCTCGCACAGCAGGTCCGGGATCGCGGTCGTCGAGCCCCAGGCGTAGTGCTGCCTCGCGGGCGTCATCCGGCGCACGGCGCCCCTCCCCCTCGGTCGTGGTCGAGCCGACGACCTGCCGACTCGTCCCACGAGGGTACGGGACGAGGCGCGACCGATCCGGCACGAATCGGTCGAAACGGTCAGAATTCGCCCGCTCGGACGTGCGCGGTCAGCGGCGGCGCCGGTCCGGGCGCGCCGAGAAGACGGCTCCCAGCGGCAGCACGACGTCGGGCCGCAGCGACGCGGGGACACCCGAGAGGAACAGCGCGAACACCGCCGGCCGGCGCTGCGCCAGCTCGAGCCGGCCGCCGTCGGCGTTCGCGAGGTCACGGGCGAGCGCGAGGCCGAGCCCTGTCCCCGCACCGGACGTCACGTTCCGCTCGAAGATGCGCCCGGCGAGCTCGTCGGGCACGCCCGCACCCTCGTCCGCGACCTCGACGACGACGGCACCCGACGGGCCGCCCGCACGCGAGCGGACGGTCGTGGTGCCCGCGCCGTGCTTGAGCGAGTTCTCGATGAGCGTCGCGAGCACCTGGGCCAGCGCCCCCGGCGTGGCCAGCACCTGGGTCTGCGGGTCGACCTCGACACGCAGCCGACGGCCCGCCGCCGCGAACGTCGCGGACCACTCCTCCTCCTGCTGGTGCACGACGTCCACGAGGCGCACGGCCTCCGTCGTGCCGCCCTGCGCGCGGCGCGAGCTCGCGAGCAGGTCGTCGACGACCCGGACGAGCCGCTCGACCTGCTCGAGCGAGATCCGGGCCTCCTCGCGCACCTGGTCGTCGCCCGCCGCGAGCATGATCTCCTCGAGCCGCATGGACAGCGCGGTCAGCGGCGTGCGCAGCTGGTGGGACGCGTCGGACGCGAACTGCCGCTCGGCCGCGAGCCGCGCCGCCATCCGGTCGGCCGAGCGCGCGAGCTCCGCGGCCACGAGGTCGATCTCCTCGACGCCGGACGGCTCGAGCCGCGGGCGCACCTGGCCGGACCCCAGCTGCTCGGCCGACGCCGCGAGGTACACCAGCGGCGCGGCGAGCCTGTTGGCCTGCCAGATGGCCATCGCGATGCCCGCCGCGAACGCGACGACGGCGGCCACCACCACGAGGGCGATCACGCGCACGCTCACCCAGAAGACGTCCCAGAACGACACCGTCAGCACGACGACGGCCGTCGACTGCGACGTGGTCGTCAGCGACAGGCTGCGGCCCTCGATCGGCTCGCCCGCCTCGTACACCTGGCCGTCGTTCGTCCGCACGACGATCTGCGCGGGGATCTCGCCCTCGGCGGTCGCCTGGGGCTCGAGCATCCGGTCGGTGAGCATGACGCCCGTGTCGGCCCGGAAGTCGACCGCCCGGGCCGTGGCCTGCAGCCGGGTCTCGAGCTGGCGCATCTCGTTCTCGCGCACGAGCTGCGCACCGAGGAACGCCAGGGGGAAGCCCAGGAGGACGACCGCGACGGTGACCGCCGCGATCGTCGCCTGCAGGACGCGACGCCGCACCCGTCAGGCCCGCTCGCCGGCGCCCGTCTCGAACCGGAAGCCCATCCCGCGCACGGTCGTGACGTAGCGGGGCGCACCCGCGTCGTCGCCGAGCTTGCGGCGCAGCCACGACACGTGCATGTCGAGCGTCTTGGTCGACCCCGTCGGGTCGGAGCCCCACACCTCGCGCATGAGCGTCTCGCGGGCCACGACCGTGCCCGCCGCCGCGACGAGCACGCGCAGCAGGTCGAACTCCTTGGCCGTGAGGTGCAGCTCGCGGTCGCCCTGGAACGCGCGGTGCGCGGCGACGTCGACGCGCACGTTCTGCGCGTGCAGCTCGTCCTCGTCGCCGGGGTCGCCCACCGTGCGGCGCAGCAGCGCACGCACCCGCGCGAGCAGCTCGGCGAGGCGGAAGGGCTTGGTCACGTAGTCGTCGGCGCCGGCGTCGAGGCCCACGACGAGGTCCACCTCGTCGGCGCGCGCGGTCAGCACGAGGACCGGCGTGGTCAGGCCCTGGTTGCGGATCGCGCGCGCGACGTCCAGGCCGTCCATGTCGGGCAGGCCGAGGTCGAGCACCACGAGGTCGGCCGTGGACGCTCCGTCGATGGCGCCTTGACCGGTGCCTTGCACGCGCACGTCGTAACCCTCACGCCCGAGCGCCCGGGCCAAAGGCTCGGCAATGGCGGGATCGTCCTCAGCCAGCAGCACCTGGGTCATTCGCCCATGCTAGGTCACGGGACGGTGTGGACCGCCAGGGGCACGGCGCATGTTCGTGGCCCGGACCTCGCGCGTCGCACCCGGGGCGCACGCGGGTCGGCCCACGGTCGGGCGCCGCGTGCCCGCACGTCCGCCCCCGGGTGCACGACGCGGGTCCCGCGCGCACCTACGCTCGTCGGGTGACGTGGTGGGACCGGGTGCTGCGCTGGGAGGACTCCCACCGGTTCACCGTCGACGTGTTCGGGACGGGCCTGCTGCTGCTCGTCGTGCTCGTCGCGTCGGTCGACGTCGCGGCGTCCACGAGCGGCACCGCGCGCGGGCTCGACACCTTCGTCGTCTCGTTCCTCATGGTCGCGCCGCTCGCCTGGCGACGCGTGCGCCCCGCCGCGTCGGCGGCGACCATCTACACCGTCGCGCTGCTGCAGATGCTGCTGGTGACGCCGCTCGTGCTGCCCGCCGACTTCGCGGTCCTCGTCGCGCTGTACTCGGTCACGGTGCACGGGCCCCGGTGGGCGCACCGCGTCGCGATCTGGGGCGCGATCGTCGGCGGCGTCCTGCTGCCCATGCTCATGGACGACTGGTGGGACCCCGCCGGCGCGGTCGCCATGACCGTGTTCGTGTGGTCCGTCGCGCTGGCCGTCTGGGCGTTCGGCCTCGCCCGCAGGTCGCGGCGCGAGACGCTCGAGGCGCTCGTCGACCGGGCCGAGCAGCTCGAGCGCGAGCGCGACCAGCAGGCGCAGATCGCGACCGCCGCGGAGCGCGCCCGCATCGCCCGGGAGATGCACGACATCGTCGCGCACTCGCTCACCGTGATGATCGCCCAGGCCGACGGCGGCCGGTACGCCGCCGACGCGGACCCGGCCGCCGCGACCCGGGCGCTCGGCACGATCGCCGAGACCGGCCGCGCCGCGCTCACCGACATGCGCCGCCTGCTCGGCGTGCTGCGCGCCGGCCCACCCGTGCGGACCGGCGCGGTCCCCGTCGTGACGCCGGCCTCGGCACCCGCCGCCCCGTCCGCCGCCGAGCGCGCCACGACCGAGTTCGCGCCGCAGCCCGCCGTCGAGGACGTCCCCGGCCTGGTCGACCAGATGCGCGCGAGCGGCCTGCGCGTCTCGCTCGTGCGGATGGGCACGCCGCGGCACCTGCCGCCCGGCGTCGGCCTCACCGCGTACCGGATCGCGCAGGAGGCGCTCACCAACGTGCTCAAGCACGCCGGGCCCGACCCGCGGGTCACCGTCCTGCTGTCGTGGCGGCCCGACGACGTGACGCTCGAGATCGCCGACGACGGGCGCGGGGCCGCCGCCGACTCCGACGGGCTCGGTCACGGGCTCCTGGGCATGCGGGAGCGCGCCGCGATGTTCGGCGGCTCCGTGAGCACCGGCCCCCGCCCCGGCGGCGGCTACCGTGTGCGAGCCGTGCTCCCGACCGGCCCCGCGCACACCGACGGCCGCGGCGCGGCACAGCCCGGCCGCACCACCCCCACCTCCGGACAGGACGACCGATGACCGACACCACCGCGAGCCCCGTGCGGGTCGCCCTCGTCGACGACCAGCAGCTCGTGCGCGCCGGGTTCCGGATGGTCATCGACTCCCAGCCCGACCTCCAGGTCGTCCTCGAGGCCGGCGACGGCGCCCAGGCCGTGCAGGCGGTCGCGCGGGCCGCAGGTCAGGTCGACGTGGTCCTCATGGACGTGCGCATGCCCACGATGGACGGCCTGACCGCGACCGCGCACATCACCGCCGCAGGCACCGACGCCGCGCCCGCACCGCGGATCATCGTGCTCACGACGTTCGACCTCGACGAGTACGTCCTCGCGGCGATCCGCGCGGGCGCGAGCGGGTTCCTGCTCAAGGACGCGCCGCCCGAGGAGATGCTCGCCGCGATCCGCACCGTGCACCACGGCGACGCGGTCATCGCGCCGTCCAGCACGCGGCGGCTGCTCGAGCACCTGATCACGGCGCTCCCGCCGGACGCCCCGGGGGCCGCTGCCGACCCCGCCCGCCGCGCCGTGGCGGACCTCACCGAGCGCGAGCGCGAGGTGCTCGTCCTCATGGCCAAGGGCCGGTCCAACACCGAGATCGGGCAGGACCTGTTCGTCGCCGAGGCCACCGTCAAGACGCACGTCGGCCGGATCCTCGCCAAGCTCGGCGCCCGCGACCGCGTCCAGGCCGTCGTGACCGCCTACGAGACGGGTCTCGTCCGCCCCGGCGAGTGACGCGCGTGCGCCGACGGTCGCACCCGCGGCGCGTGCGCGTCGGCCCGTGGGCGGACCCCGGAGCCGCCAGGAGCAGACCGCGGCGCGACGCGGGGGGCGCGGCCCGCGACCTAGCGTCGTGGTGTCATCGGGCGCCGTGAGCCGGCGCCGCACCCGAGCTCGAGGAGCCCACCCGTGGACACGACCGTGCACGTCCCGTCCGGACCGACCTCCGGAGCGACCCCGCCGACCGGCTCGGTGGCGTCCAGCGCCCGCGGCCTGACGAAGGTGTACGGCGAGGGAGCGGCCGCCGTGCGGGCGCTCGACGGCGTCGACGTCGACTTCGCGGCCGGGGCGTTCACCGCGATCATGGGGCCGTCCGGCTCGGGCAAGTCGACGCTCATGCACCTGCTCGCGGGTCTCGACCTCGCCACGTCCGGCGAGGTCCTGCTCGGCACCACCCGCCTGACGACCCTCGACGACGGCGACCTGACGCGCTTGCGCCGCGACCGCGTCGGGTTCGTCTTCCAGTCGTTCAACCTCCTGCCGATGTTCACGGCCGAGCAGAACGTGCTGCTGCCGCTGGAGCTCGCGGGCGTCAAGCCCGACCCCGCCTGGTTCGACACGCTCGTCGACACGCTCGGCCTGCGGCAGCGGCTCACGCACCGGCCGTCGGAGCTCTCCGGCGGCCAGCAGCAGCGCGTCGCGATCGCCCGCGCGCTCATCGCCAAGCCCGACGTCGTCTTCGCCGACGAGCCGACCGGCAACCTCGACTCGCGCTCCGGCGCGGAGGTGCTCAGCTTCCTGCGCCGCTCGGTCCGTGAGCTCGGGCGCACCGTCATCATGGTCACGCACGACCCGACCGCGGCCGCCTACGCCGACCGCGTCGTGCTGCTCGCCGACGGCCGGATCGCGGGCGAGATCCTCGACCCGACGCCGGACGCCGTCCTGGCCGGCCTCGACGCACTGCGCACCCTGGAGACCACGACCGACACGGCGGTGAGCGCCTGATGCTGCGCCTCACCCTCGCGCAGATGCGCCGCTCGGTCGGACGGCTCACCGCCGCGGCCGTCGCGATCGCCATCGGCACCGCGTTCCTCGCCGCGACCCTCGTCGCGGGCAACGTCATGCAGCGCACCGGCTACGACTCCGTCACCGCGCAGTACGCGAGCGCGGACCTCGTCGTGAAGGAGGCGACCGCGGCCGACGTCGCGACCGTGCGGGACACGCCCGGTGTGACGGCCGCCGACCTGCTGCTCGTCGGCGGCACCGAGCTCACCAACGGCGGGCGCACCACCTACCAGGCGCTGCTGCCCGTCCCCAGCGACGAGCGCCTCGGCTCGGTCGTCGTGACCGAGGGACGCCTGCCGTCCTCTAGCGGCGAGATCGCGCTCCCCCAGACCACGGTCGACCGGCTCGAGGCCCGGCTCGGCGACGAGCTCGAGAGCGGCTTCTACGTCCAGACCGACGACGACTTCGACCGGCAGGAGGCGCCCGCGACGCTCGTGGGCATCGTCGACGACCCGGCCGGCGCGTGGGCGATGTACGGCGGCGCGGGTCTCGCCGCACCCGACGACCTCGCCCTGTGGACGGGTGTCGCCGACATGCCCGACTTCACGTCGCCGGTCCTCGTCCTGACCGACGGCACGAGCGCCGCCCGCGACGCGCTCGTCGAGGCGCTGCCCGGTGCCGAGGTGCTCACCAGGGACGAGGCGGCCAAGGCCTCGATCGAAGAGGTCACCGGCGAGGGCAACGCGCTGCTCATGGTGGTGCTCGGCTTCGCCGCGATCGCGCTGCTCGTCGCGGCGCTCGTCATCGCGAACACGTTCCAGGTGCTCGTCGCCCAGCGGGCCCGCACGCTCGCGCTGCTGCGCTGCGTCGGGGCCGTCAAGGGTCAGCTGCGCGCGTCCGTGCTGACCGAGGCCGCGATCCTCGGGCTGCTGTCGTCCGTCGTCGGCGTGCTGCTCGGGCTCGGGCTCTCGCAGGCGACGCTCGCGATCCTCGCCCGGGTCGACACGGGTGCGCCGCTGCCCGCGACCGTCGCCGTGACGCTCCCCGTCGTCCTCGTGCCGCTCGTCGTCGGGACGCTCGTCACGGCGCTCGCCGCGCTCGTGCCGGCGCGCGAGGCGACCCGCGTCTCTCCCGTCGCAGCGCTGAGGCCCATCGACGCCCCGACCGTCGGGGCCCGCGCCGGGCGCGTGCGGCTCGTCCTGTCGCTCCTGCTCGTCGTCGGCGGCGTCGCCGGGCTGCTCGCCGCGGTCGCCGGCGCGGTCGTCGGCGGCGGCGACCCCATGCTGCTGCTCGCCCTCGGCGTGCTCGCGGGGGCGGCGTCCTTCGTCGGCGTGCTCGTCGGCGCCGTGTTCTGGCTGCCGCGCGTCGTGTCGCTCGCGGGCCGCGCGCTCGCCGCGACCGGGTCCAGCGCCCGCCTCGCCGCGGCCAACACGGTCCGCAACCCGCGCCGCACCGCCGCGACCAGCACCGCCCTGCTCATCGGCGTGACGCTCGTCGCGCTCATGAGCACGGGAGCCGCGAGCGCCCGGATCTCGCTGGCCGCGGAGCTCGACAACCACTACCCCGTCGACCTCACCGTGAGCAGCCCGTCCGGCACCGAGACGGCGGTCGGCGCGGACAGCATCGCGCAGGTCGAGGCCGTGCCGGGCGTGGAGCGCGTCGTCGCCGTCCCGTCGGCGCAGGCGACCGTCGCCGGGGAGTGGACCGTGCTGCGGGCGCCCGACCCCGACGACGCGCTCGCGGTCCTGCGGGACACCGCACCGCTCGACGAGCTCGACGACACGACGGTCATCGCCCCGGAGTACCGCGGCGAGGACCTCGACGGGCAGAGCGTGACCGTCGAGTCCGAGCCGGCCCGCGGCACGTCCGACGGGGAGGCCGTCGACCTCACGGTCGTGCACACGGCGCTGGCGGGGGTCGACATGCTCGTGACGCCCGGGACGCTCGAGCGGATCGAGCCCGACGCGGTCGCGTCGACGCTGTGGGTCGCCCTGGAGCCCGGTGCGGACGCCGCCACGACCGCGCTCGCCGTCACCGACGCCGTCTCGTCCGACGGGCTCGTCGTCGAGAGCGCGGCCGCCGAGCGCCAGCAGTACGAGCGCGTCATCGACGGGCTGCTCGCCGTGGTCGTCGGGCTGCTGGGCGTCGCGGTGGTGATCGCCCTCGTCGGTGTCGCCAACACGCTGTCGCTGTCGGTGATCGAGCGCCGGCGCGAGTCGGCGACGCTGCGGGCGATCGGCCTGACGCGACGCCAGCTGCGCTGGATGCTCGCGATCGAGGGCATGCTCATCGCCGGGATCGGCGCCCTGCTCGGGGTGCTGCTCGGGATGCTGTACGGCTGGGCGGGCGCGGCGATCATCCTCGGCACGACGGGGTCGGTCCACCTCGCCGTCCCGTGGCAGGACCTGGTCGTCGTGCTCGCCGTGGCGCTCGCCGCGGGCCTGCTCGCCTCCGTCCTGCCCGGCCGCGCCGCCGCACGCACGTCACCGGTGGCGGCGCTCGCCGTGGACTGACCCGCGGCGGGCCGGTGGCCCCGTCCCTGCACGAACCGGCCGGTGGGCCTGTGGACAGCACTCCTGTCCACGGGTCCGCCGGCCGTCGCGTCCGCCCGGGTGCCCGCAGGGGAGGCTCCTGCGCGTGCGACTCCACGCCCTGCACCCCGACCCGGCCCGCGGACGCGGCCTCGCGACGACGGAGGTCGACGTCGACGCGGGCACGTCGGTGGCCGAGCTGCGCCCGCACCTCGCCCGGATCACCGGGTACCGAGGATGGTGCAGCGCGCGTGCGCGCCTCGCCGTCGACGACGTCCTGCTCGACGAGTCGCACCCCGCCGGCCAACCCCCTCTCGTCCCCGGTGCGACCGTACGCGTCGGCCGCGGACCCGAAGCCTGCGACCGTGCGGCCGTGCGCGCGCGTCTCCACGTCGCCGTCGTCGCGGGTCCCGACAGCGGCGCCCTCGTCGCCGTGCCCGCGGACGGTGCGGTGGACCTGCGCGACACCGGCGCGCCGGACCCCCTCACCGACGTCTCGGTCGACGCCCTCGCGGTGCGCGCGCACGGCCGGCGGGTGCAGGTCCGCAGCGCGACACCGGGCGTCGTCGTCCGCCCCGGCCGCCGCGCACACCCGCCGCGGCGTCGACGCCTGCCGGCCGGGCGCTGGCGACGGTGGCGGCCCGGCAGCGACGTCGTCGTCGGGCGCACCACCCTCGCGCTGCGGGGCACCACGGAGGAGGGCGGGGGTTCGCGGTCCGGCCGGGGCGCGCCCGGCGTCGAGCACCGTCTCGACGCGACAGCGGTCGCGACCTGGGTCGGGCCGCTCGTCGGCACCGTCGTCCTCGCGGCCGTGGTCCGCCAGCCGTTGCTGCTGCTCGTCGGCCTCGTGACACCGCTCGCGGCCCTCGCCGTGCGCGTCGCCGCGCGCCGGCGCACCCCTCCCATCAGCGCCCCCGACGCCGGTCCCCCGGCCACCGAGCGCGTGCGACCCGCGACCGACCCCGCCGACCTGACGGCCGCGACCACGCGGGCCGCGCTCGCCTCCGGCCCCGAGGTGGCGGGCGGCACCCCGTGGGGTCCCGACGGGTCGCTGGCCGTCGTCGGACCCCGTGCACAGGCGCTCGCCGTGGCCCGCGGGATCCTCCTGACCGAGCTCGGTTCGCACCTGCGCGGGCGGCTCGCCGTCCGCACCGCGGACCCCGGCGCGTGGGCGTGGTGCGTCGACGTGGCCGAGCCCGCCCCCGACGGTCACGCCGGAACGACGCGGTGGAGCGAGGACGACGCGCCGCTCGTCGTCGTCGCGGACGACCCGGCAGCGTTGGGCGAGCTCGCACGGCGCCGCCGCGACGGTCCCGGCCGCGAGCTCGTCCTGCTCGTGCTCACCGACGCGGACGCGGTGCCAGGGTGGTGCCACCACATGCTCGACGTCACCGCCGACGCACCGGTGCTGCGGCGCGCCGGGCACGACCCCACCCCCGTGCCGCTGCACGCCGTCACCGTGCACCGCTCGCGTCGACAGCTGGAGCGCGCGCACGCCGCCCGCGCGCTCGCCGAGGGCGGGTCGGGCCCGGGGGCGGCACCGCCCGCGACCGTGCACCTCGGTGACCTTCCCGCGATGCCGGCACCGTCCCCGACGGCACTGCGGCACTCCTGGTCGCAGCCTCCCCCCGGCCTGTCCGTGGCCCTCGGCCGCGGCCCCGGCGGACCACCCGTGCAGGTCGACCTCGTCGCCGACGGCCCGCACGCACTGGTCGCCGGGACCACCGGCTCCGGCAAGTCGGAGCTGCTCGCCACGCTCGTGCTCGCGGTCGCCGCCGCCTACCCGCCGGAGCGGCTCGCCGTCCTGCTCGTCGACTTCAAGGGCGGCACCGGGCTCGGGCCCGTCGCCGGCCTCCCGCACGTCGTCGACCACGTGACCGACCTCGACGCCGCCCGCACCCGGCGGGTGCTCGTCGCGCTGCGCGCCGAGACGCGGCGGCGCGAACGGCTCCTCGCCGCGCACGGCGCGACCGACCTCACCGACCTCGACCCGGACGACGACGCGACGCCCCCGCGGCTCCTCGTCGTCGTCGACGAGCTGCGGGCCCTCGCCGACGACGTCCCCGACGCGGTGCCGACGCTCGCCCGCCTCGCCGCGCAGGGACGCGCCCTCGGCCTGCACCTCGTGCTCGCGACCCAGCGCCCCGCCGGCGTCGTCTCGGCCGACCTGCGCGCGAACGTGGCGCTGCGGATCGCCCTGCGGGTCACCGACGAGGCCGACTCGCGCGACGTGCTCGACGTCCCGGACGCGGCCCGCCTGGACCCCGCCACGCCCGGACGTGCCCTCGTGCGGCGCGGGTCGGCAGCGCCGCAGGTCGTGCAGGTCGCGAGGCCCCTGCCCGGCCGGGGTGCCTCCCCCGTGCGGACCGCCCGTCCCCTTCCCGGCCGGCCCCGCTGGACGCCGGCGCCCCCACCACCGGCGTCCGGCCCGCCGGGACCGGGCCCGTGGGTGGACGCCGCCCGGCACGCCGCCGCGGGCCGGACCGTGCGGCCCGTGCCCTGGGTGCCCGCGCTGCCCGGGGCGGTACGCCCGTGCGACCTCCCCGCCGGGCCGGGTCTCGCCCTCGCACTCGGCGACCTGCCCGACGAGCAACGACGGACCGCCGTGCGCTGGGAGCCCGAGCACGGCCACCTCCTCGTGCTCGGCGGCCCCGGGTCCGGACGCACCACCGCCCTCACGACGCTCGGCGTCCAGGCACTGGCCGAGGGCACCGAGGTGCACGCCGTCGGGCTGCCACCGGCAGCCGTCGGACGCCTGCGGGCCGCCGACGCGCACGGCACCCTCGGGACGGTCGCCGACGCGGCCGAGGTTCGCCGTGTCGCACGCCTGCTGGAGCTCCTCGCCGCCCGCACCGACGGCGCCCGTGCCGTCCTGCTCGTCGACGGCCTGCCTGCGGTGCTCGACGCGCTCGGCGGGATCGCCCGCGGCGCTGGCGCGGATCGCCTCGTCGCCCTGTGGGGCGGCACCGTCGCCGCACGCGTCGCGGTGGCGGCGAGCGCCGACGCCAGCACGGCCTCCCTCCACCACGCGGCCGCCTTCCGAGACCGCCTCGTGCTGCCCGTCGCCGACGCCGCCACCGACGCGCTCGCGGGTGTGCCCGTCGCGCTGGCCGGGCCGCGGGGACCCGCCGGGCGCGCCGTCGCCCTCCGGGACGGCACCGCCGTCCTGTGCCAGGTCGCGGGACCGCCGGAGCCGTCCGCCCCGCCGGCCAGCGCAGCACGGGCCGACGTCCTGCGCGTGGAGGCGCTTCCGTCGGTGGTCGACCTCGCCGCCCCTCGCGGCGCGGGCGGCGGGGCGGGCGCACCCAGGGTCCAGGCGGGAGTGCCGCTCGGCGTCGGCGGCGACGAGGCGCGCGAGGTGGTCGTCGGTCTCGACCGCGGCCTGCTCGTCGCGGGACCGCCGGGGTCCGGGCGGTCGAACGCGCTCGCGGTGCTCGCGTCCGGGCTGCGGGCGGCGGGGCGCCCGGTGGTGCGGCTGACCGTCGACGGCCTCGCGAGCCTACCGTCGCCACCCGGTGTGATCGACGTCCCGCCCGAGGCGCTCGCCGGGCTCGACGCGGTCGTCCTCGTCGACGACCTCGACGAGGTGGAGCGCCTGAGCCCGGACGCGTCGGACGCCCTGCACGACCTGATCCGCCGCCCGAGCGCCGGCGCATGCGTCGTCGCCGCCACGACGTCCGGTGCCGCCGTCGCGTCGTTCCGCGGACCGCACGTGGCACTGCTGCGACACCGCCGGTTGCTCGTGCTCGACGTGCACGAGCCCGCGAGCGCCGAGCTCGTCGGCGGGGCTGCGCCCTGGCTCGTCGACGGCACCACCCGCCCCACGGGGCGCGGCGTCCTGGTGACGGGGCGGAGCGCCGTCCCCCTGCAGGTCTACCGCCCGGCGGGCGCCTCGTCGGCGGGCGGACGCGTCTGACTCGTCGCCGCCACGACCTGCGGCAGGAGCAGCAGGACGCCCAGCACGACCGCGACGGCGAGCACCGCGAGCGCCCACGGAGTCATCTCGACCTGGAGCCATCCCACCGACAGCACCACGAGCAGGACCTGCCACGTCATGACGGGCGAACGCGCCCACCGGCGGCCGTTCCACAACGCCCGTGCGGCCAGCACGAGCAGCGTCGCGACCCCCGCGCAGAACACCACCAGGAACACCGTCGCCGCAGGGATGACCGTGCGTCCGCGGACCAGGTCGACGAGGAACGCGACGCCCATCGCCCCCACTACCACGGATTCGAGCAGCGTCAGGACACAGGCGACGACGAGCGGTGCGGGACGAGGGCTCACACGTTGAGCCTAGGGGCCGCGCACGACGCGCGACGGGCCCGCGAAGCCGCCCGTGGCGGCCGTCACACACAGCCCTTGACCAGCGGCTGACCTGGACTTTTACCCGCCGGCCGGGCAAGGTGGACCCCGCCCGGCGCACAGGTGTCGCACAGGTGTGACCAACGCCTCACCCGTTACCCAGTTGAAACGCAGCCGTAACCCCTTGTGCGCCACGGAACGCGATGTGACCCTAGATGGAGCACGTCCCCCCCACCCCGATCACACCCGGCAGCCGCGCGCCCTCACCCAGGTGCGTCGGGCCGCCGTGTGCCCAAGGAGATCTCTCATGGATTGGCGCCACCGCGCAGCGTGTCTCGACGAGGACCCGGAGCTGTTCTTCCCGATCGGCAACACCGGCCCCGCCCTGCTGCAGATCGACGAGGCCAAGGCCGTGTGCCGTCGGTGCGACGTCGTGGACACCTGCCTCAAGTGGGCGATCGAGACCGGTCAGGACGCCGGTGTCTGGGGCGGCCTCTCCGAGGACGAGCGCCGCGCTCTCAAGCGCCGCACCGCCCGCCAGCGCCGCGCCGGCTGACACGCACGACGTCGCGTCCCGCCTGACGGCACGTCCCCCCGACGCCGTCCCGGCCTGACGCCGCTCGAACGACCTGAGCCCGCCCCACCTCCCCGGTGCGGCGGGCTCAGTCGCGTCCGGGGCCCGACGCCGACTGTGGACGACACCGCCCGCCCGATGTCCGTTTCGGGTACTTTTCCGCGCATGCCGACGCGACGCCGAGGGTCCAGCCGCTCACTCTTCGGCGTCGTTGTCGCAGCCGGGCTGCTTGCACCAAGTGCGTGCACCTCACAACCGGGAGCGTCGCCAGCCTCGCCGTCCGTGAGCGCGAGCCCGACACCAACCGCGAGCGGGACGCCAACGCCCCACCCCGCCCCTTCGGAACCTGGGGTGATCGCTGCGCTGCCGGACGGCGAGCGGCCCGCGAGGCCTGCCGCGCTCGGCCATGCCGGATCGACCGACGCAGCCGTAGCGGTTCTCACCTACTGGCTGCAACTGCTCCCGTTCTCGCAGCAAGTGGGCGACACGAGCGAGGCTCGGTCGCTCAGCCACCCGGAGTGCGTGTTCTGCCGCAGCATGCTCGACTCGATCGACGACCTCATCGCGCGTGGCGAGCACTCGGTAGGGGGCGGCTACACCATCTCGGACGTCAGCGTGCTCGAGGTCGCGGTCGGCCGCTGGTACAACGTGTCACTCACCCTCGTCGAGGCGCCCTCGAGCGAACTCGATCAATCAGGCTCGACCATGGCGACGTTTCCGGGGCACACCTACGCCGTCACCGCTGTCGCTCTATTCGAGGGCGGCACGTGGACGGTACGAGAGCTCTCGTACGAGACGCTGTCGTGAAGAGGGCCGTGGGTGCAATCTTCCTTGCGGTCGGCATCCTCGGCACGGCGATCACGCCCGCTGCCGCCGTCCAGATCGACGAACACTCTGCAGGCGACTCGGTCTTCTTGGCAGCTTTCGAGGCGGCACAGGAGGACCGCCGCTCTCGCACTGTCGATCCCGCTGTTGCGCTGGTGCGGTACACGCGGGCGCCGATGTGCAACGTGGCCACGGGCGGGGGTGCCGAGATGGGGGACGCGGACGAGCAGTTCGGCGGCGGGGACCGGGACGGTGACGGACTGATCGCCTGCGGTCCGTCGAACACGACCGTGCCTGTCCCCGTGTGTGTCGACGGTCCGCCGCTGCTCCCCCTGTGGAGCCAGCGACGCGCTTCGGCAGCCGACCCGTGGCCCGCGACGTGGACGCTCGCGTACGGGTACTCCTGCCCCGAGGACGTCGTGCCGCCGATGACCGAGGCGGACTTCCGTCGACTGCCACTGGCGCCACCGGTGCTGCGGCTGCAGCCGGACCGGGGCTGGGTGCTGGTCAACAAGGAGACGATCGTCATGACCGACGACGCCGAGCAGACGCTGCAGACCACCCTGCTCGGGTACTCGATCGAGGTCGTGGCCTCGCCCTCCTCCTACCGGTACGACTTCGGCGACGGGTCGCGCGACCTGGTCACCACCAGCGCAGGGCACCCGTACCCCGACCACGACACCTTCCACCGGTACGAGACCCTCGGGACCGTCGCCGTGACCCTGACGACCACCTGGACCGGTCGCTACCGGCTCGCCGGGAGCGGCGTCTGGCACGACATCCCGGGTACGGCCGAGACGGCGACCACGAGCGCGCCGTTCACCGTCGAGGAGCGACGCTCACGGCTGGTCGACGACCTGTGCACCGACATCCCCACGCCCGACGACTGCTGAGCGCGGCGGCACGACCAGGATCGGGCGCGGACGCCGCGGGCGGGTCAGCGGACGGACGCTCGTTCGCGCTGACGACGACGACGACGGCCCGCGGGCACCTTGAGCGGGTGCTTGCCGAGCCGGAACATGATCGCCACCTGCACGACGTAGAGCACGACGGCGGCGAGCGCGACGCCGCTCGACCACACGAAGACCGCGCCCACGTCGACGACCCGTCCCGTGAGCCGCTCGACCGTGGCGGCGGCGTGCTCGACGCGCTCGACGTTCGCACCCACGAGCCACGCAGCGGCCGCAGCGAGGACGCCCACGACGAGCAGCAGGTTGCGCCGCACGGCGCGGCCCGGTGAGACCCACCGCCACCCGGTGAACTCCGGCTCGGGGGCGGGGTGCTGCGGGCCGTCCCACCAGCGCGTCGCGCCGTCCGGGGCGGCGTCGGGCTCCGACGGGCGGGCAGCCCGTCGAGGAGGCGAAGCGTCTCGTGCGGGAGCGCCGAACCCGCCGGACGCGAGCAGGGCCGCGGCCCGGTCGAGCACGTCGGACGCGGCCTGGTTGGCGGGAGTCAGGGCACCGGCGAGGTCGAACGTGAACAGCACCATCGCGTGCCGGTCCGCGTACTCGACCGCCTCGTCGGAGTACCCCGGGCCGGTGAAGAACCACAGCTCGAGGTCGGTGCGGTCGGCACGGGCGCCGTAGAGACGCTGCAGGTCCGGCCGACCCGCGCGGCCGCCCCGGAACTTGACCTGGGCCAGTGCACGCGACGCGGTGACGTCGAGGCCACCGTCTGCACCGCGACCGGGGTTGGTGCGGGCGTCGGGGTGCCCGAGCTGGCGCATGTGGTGCGCCGCCATCTCCTCCGCCTCACGCGGGGTCAGGACATGCCGGCCGGGCACCCACTCGCTCACGTCGCAGGAGGTTAGCGAACGGATCCGACAAGTCCGGCACGCCACGAGGGCGACACCCGCGCCGTGTCGAACCGTCCACAGCCCACGGCGCGCCCCGGCGCTCCCACGGCAAGCGCCGCTCTGCCGCGACCGTCGGGGCCGGCCGCTAGCGTGACGGCCGTGAGGGACACGACCGACGGCACCGACGCGGGGGCGATGCACGTCCACGTCGCGGAGCGGGCCGACGTCCTCGTGGAGGAGCTGGCACGCGTGCTCGCCGAGGCCCCCGCGGACCCCTTCACCCCCGACGTGGTGCTGGTGCCGACGCGCGGCGTCGAACGCTGGGTCGCGCAGCGGCTCTCGCACCGGCTCGGGCAGGCCGGTGGCGGCGACGGCGTCTGTGCGAACGTCCGGTTCTCCTCTCCCGCGCGGGCGGTCGCCGACGTCCTCGCCGCGGTGGTAGGTGCAGCGCCCGAGGACGACCCGTGGGCGCCGGAACAGCTCGCCTGGCACGTCCTCGGCGTTCTCGACGACCACGCCGACGACCCGCTCCTGGCGGCGCCCGTGCACCACCTGGGCGCGCGCGACGACGCGATGCGGCAGGGGCGGAGGTTCGGGCTCGCGCAGCATGTCGCGCACCTGCTCGCCGCGTACGACGTGCAGCGGCCGACGGTCGTGCGCGCGTGGGCCGACGGACGGGACGAGGACGGCGCAGGCGCCCCTCTCCCCGCCGACCTCGCGTGGCAGGCGCACCTGTGGCGGCTGGTGCGGGCACGGGCGGCCGTACCGTCGCCGGCCCAACGGATCGACGAGGCCGTCGCGATGCTCGCCTCCGCCCCGGACACGGTCTCGCTCCCCGCCCGGCTCTCGGTCCTGGGCGCGACGCGACTCCCGGACGCGCACGTGCGGGTGCTCGACGCCCTGGCTCGGCACCGCGACGTCCACCTCTGGCTGCCCCACCCGTCGCTGCGGCTGTGGGAGCGGGTCGGAGCAGCGTCGCCGCCAGCGGGTCGGCGACGTGACCTGCCACCGGTCGCCGAGCACCCGCTCCTGGCCTCGATGGCGGGCGACGCCGTCGAGCTGCAGATCCGGCTGCGAGCCGTCGACGCGCAGGTCATCCTGCACGCCGCAGCCGATCCGCCGGCGACGGCTCTCGGCCACCTCCAGCGCCGCCTCCGGGCAGACGCCGCACCGACCGAGGCGGCGGCGCAGCGACCGGTCGTCGACGTGGGCGACCGGTCCGTGCAGGTGCACGCGTGCCACGGCCGGTCACGGCAGGTCGAGGTGATGCGCGAGGCCGTGCTGGGTCTGCTCGCGGACGACCCGTCGCTCGAGCCGCGGGACGTGGTCGTGATGTGCCCGGACGTCGAGGCGTTCGCCCCGCTGGTCTCGGCGGCGTTCGGCGCGGGCAGCACCGGTGGGACGCAGTGGGAGCACCCGGGACGGTCGCTGCGCGTGCGGGTCGCTGACCGGGCGCCGGCGCGCGCCAACCCGCTGCTCGCGTTCATCTCGACGCTCCTGGATCTGGCCGCGTCGCGCGTGACGGCCTCGGCCGTGGTCGACCTCGCAGGGCTCGCGCCGGTGCGGCACCGGTTCCGCCTCGACGACGCCGACCTCGACCGCATCCGTGCGTGGGCGCTGGAGTCCGGGGTCCGCTGGGGTGAGGACGTCGCACGACGGGACCGCTTCCGGCTGGGCTCCGTCCCGCAGGGCACGTGGTCCGGGGCGCTGGACCGGTTGCTGCTGGGCGTCGCCATGGCGGAGGAGGACCAGCGGTACGTCGGCGCCGTGCTGCCGGTCGACGACGTGGGCAGCACCGACGTCGACCTCGTCGGCAGGCTCGCCGAGCTGCTGGACCGGCTCACCGCCGTCCTGCACGCGCTCGACGGGACCCGTCCGGCGACGGCGTGGCTGGACACCCTGACCGCCGCGCTCGACCTGCTGACCGATGTCGCGCCGGCCGACCGCTGGCAGCAGGTCGAGGCGCTCCGGGTCCTCGGGGAGGTCCGGACCTCGGCCGCGCAGCACGACAGGGACCTACGCCTGCCCGACGTCGTCGCGGTCCTCGAGCCTCACCTGCGCGGCCGGCCTACGCGCGCGGGCTTCCGCACGGGAGCGCTGACCGTGTGCTCGCTCGAGCCGATGCGTGCGGTGCCGCACCGCGTCGTCGTCCTGCTCGGCCTCGACGACGGCGCCTTCCCGCGTGGTCATGGTCGCGACGGGGACGACCTGCT
Source organism: Cellulomonas fimi ATCC 484 (assembly GCF_000212695.1). Taxonomy (NCBI): domain Bacteria; kingdom Bacillati; phylum Actinomycetota; class Actinomycetes; order Micrococcales; family Cellulomonadaceae; genus Cellulomonas; species Cellulomonas fimi. The sequence goes on from NC_015514.1 coordinate 2,824,595, forward strand.
CGCTCGGGAGCCGCTCGTCGGCGAACGGGACCGCCGTGCCGAGGACCGACGTCTCTTCCTGGACGCCGTCACGAGCGCCACCGACCACCTGCTGGTGGTGCACTCGGGCGCCGACGAGCGCACGGGCGCGACGAGGCCGGCCGCGGTGCCGGTCGGCGAGCTGCTCGACGCGCTGGACGACGCGGTCGTCTTTCCCGACGGGCTGCCGGCGCGTGAGCACGTCGTCGTCCATCACCCGCTGCAGACCGTGGACGAGCGCAACTTCGTCGGCGGCGCGCTCGGCCGGCCGGGGCCGTTCAGCTTCGACGCGCTCGACCTCGCCGCCGCACGCGCGGGCCGGGCCGTGCGGGCGGGTCGCCGACCGTTCCTGGTGGAGCCGTTGCCGCCCGTCGAGCCGCTGGACGACGTCGGCGACGTCGCCGACGTGCTCACGCACCCGGTCCGCGCGTTCGTCCGACGTCGGCTACGCGCGATGCCCCCCGGGGATGCGCCGCAGCTCGACGACCGCCTGCCGCTGCAGCTCGACGGGCTCGAGCGGTGGGAGATCGGCGACCGTCTCCTCGACGCGGCCCTGACCGGCGCGGACCTCACGACGGCGGTGGCGGCCGAGCGGCGCCGCGGCCACGTCCCGCCCGGATCGCTCGGGACGGCGACGCTGGACGACGTCGCCCGGTCGGTGGTGCCCGTGCTCGACGCGGTGCGCACGCTGCGCGTCCAGCCGGGCCGGACGCTCGACGTCGCGCTGACGCTGCCCGACGGCCGCCCCGTGACGGGAACCGTCGGCCCGTGTCACGGGGACACGCTGGTGCGCGCGGTGTACTCCCGGCTCGCGGCCAAGCACCGGCTGCGGGCGTGGGTGCTGCTCCTCGCCGCGGCCGTCGCCGAACCGGGCGCGCTCGCCCGTGCGGTCACGGTCGGTCGCGGACCGGGCGGTGGCGCGCGGATCGCGGAGCTGCAGGCACCGGCACCCGAGCTCGCTGCGTCGCTACTCGGCCAGCTCGCCGCCGTCGCGGACCAGGCCCTGTGCGAGCCGCTCCCGCTGCCGCTCGCCGCGAGCTGCGCGTACGGCTCGGCACGGTGGGACGGACAACCGGTGCACGACGCGCTGGCCGCCGCGCGCAAGGAGCTCGGGACGCTCGACGAGGCGCGCCGCGGCGCCGGCGGGTTCGACGTCGTCGAGCCCTCGCACGCGCTCGTCTGGGGCGAGGGGTTCTCGCTGGACACGATTGCCGGAACGGCGACCCCGGTCGACCTCGCCCGCTGGCCGGAGGACGTGACGCGCTTCGGTGCCCTGGCCCGCACGGTCTGGGACGCGCTGCTCGACCACGAGACGGTCGCGATGGTGGTCGCGTGAACACGGCCCCGCCGGGCGCCGTCCCCGTCTTCGACGTGTGCGGTCCCCTCCCGACGGGCACCGTCGTGCTGGAGGCGAGCGCCGGGACGGGCAAGACCACGACCATCGCGTCGCTGGCGGTCCGGTACGTCGCCGAGGGCGTCGCGACGCTGCCGGAGCTCATGCTCGTGACGTTCGGCCGCGCCGCGACCGCCGAGCTGCGCGACCGGGTGCGCGCACGGTTCGTCGAGGTCGACCGCGCCCTGCGGGAGGAGTCGGCGGCGGCGTCGCAGGACGACGTCGTCCGCCACCTGGCCGACGTGTCCCCGGCCGACCTCGCGGTGCGGCGCGCACGGCTCCGGCGAGCGATCGCCGACTTCGACGCCGCGACGATCACGACGACGCACGGCTTCTGCCAGCAGATGCTCGCCGTTCTCGGCACCGCGGGCGACGTCGACCGCGACGCGACCCTGATCCCGGACGTCGCCGACCTGGAGGCGGAGGTCGTCGACGACCTCTACCTGCGCAAGTACGCGACCTCGGACGCCGCGGTGCTCGACGTGGCGACCGCGCGCACGGTCGCGCGGGCCGCCGTGAGCGACCACGCCGCGACGCTGCGTCCCGACGACGCGGAGCCGGGCACCCCTGCCCAGCACCGGTACGGCCTGGCCCGGGCCGTCCGGGACGAGCTCGTGCGCCGCAAGCGCGCACGGCGGCTCGTGGACTACGACGACCTGCTCGTCCTGCTGCGCGACGCGCTCGCCCACCCTCGCACGGGCGCCGCCGCGGTGGACCGCGTCCGCGGGCGGTACCGCGTCGTGATGGTGGACGAGTTCCAGGACACCGACCCGGTGCAGTGGGACATCCTGCGGCTCGCCTTCCACGGCAGCCGCACGCTCGTGCTCATCGGCGACCCCAAGCAGGCCATCTACGCGTTCCGCGGCGCCGACGTCGCGACCTACCTGCGGGCCGCGCGCGAGGGCAGCGCCCAGACGCTCGGACGCAACTGGCGGACGGACGGCCCCGTGATCGACGGACTGACTCCGATCCTCGGCGGGGCGGCGCTCGGAGACCCGCGCATCGTCGTGCGGCCCGTGCAGGCGGCCCGGAGCCAACGGAGGCTCGTCGGTGCTCCCCCGGTCGTGCTGCGCCAGGTCGTGCGCGACGCGGTCGGGCCGACGACCGGGCGCCAGCCGGCGGTGGCCCGTGTCCGGGCGCTCGTCTACCAGGACGTCGCGGCCCAGGTGGTGCGGACCCTCGACGAGACGCAGCTCGTGGAGGCGCCCGGGACCCTGCGGCCGACCCGGCCGGCGGACGTCGCGGTGCTCGTGCGGACCAACGCCGAAGCGCTGGCCGTGCACGCCGCGCTCGTCGGCGCCGGTGTGCCCGCCGTGATCTCGGGGCTTGCGAGCGTGTTCGGCTCCCCGGCTGCCCAGGACTGGCTGACGCTGCTGACGGCTCTCGCACGGCTCGGTGACAGCCGCACCGCGGCGGCCGCCGCGATGACGCCGTTCGTCGGGTGGGACGCGCACCGGCTCGCGCTCGCCTCGGACGACGACCTCGACGCCCTGGCCGACCAGGTGCGCACGTGGGCGCACGTCCTCGAGGAGCGTGGCGTCGCGGCGCTGCTCGAGTCGACGGCCGCGACCGGTCTGCGCGAGCGTCTGCTGCGCGCCGCGCACGGTGAGCGGCATCTGACCGACCTCCGGCACGTCGGCGAGTCGCTGCACGCGGCGGCGCTCGACGGGGGGCTGGGGACCGCGGCACTTTCGGAGTGGCTGCGTGCCCGCATCGAGGAGGCCTCCGGGGACTACGCCGAGGAGCGCAGCCGCCGGCTGGAGACCGACGCGGCGGCGGTCCAGGTCATCACCGTGCACGCGAGCAAGGGGCTGCAGTTCCCCGTCGTCCTCGTGCCGTTCGCCTGGAACCGCTGGTCGCCGCCCAAGCCGGACGTGCTGCGCTTCCACGAGGACGACGAGAGGGTCCTGCACGTGGGAGGGCCCGGGAGCCCGGGCTACGAGGCGGCCCTCGCACGGCACGAGGCCGACGAGGCCGGCGAGGACCTGCGGCTCGCCTACGTCGCCCTGACCCGCGCACACTCGCACGTCGTCGTGTGGTGGGCGCCGAGTGCGAACTCCTCGACGTCCGCCCTGACCCGGCTGCTTCTGGGCGCGCGCGACGACGCGGGCACCGCTGCGGCCCGCGTGACTCTCCCGAGCGACGCGCAGGTGCGGGCCCGCCTGGCCGCGCTCGCGCAAGGCTCGAGCGGCACCCTCGTGCACGAGGTCGTCGACACCGCGCCCGGACCTGTCCGGTGGTCGCCCGCCGAACGGCCCGCTCCCCCGCTCGACGTCGCGGTCCTCGACCGCTCAGTCGACCTCGTGTGGCGTCGCACCTCCTACTCCGGCCTCACCGCCCACGCCCACGACTCGGGGGTGGGCGACGAGCCCGAGCAGCCCGGGACGCAGGACGAGCCCGACCACGACGAGCTTCTGCACGCCGGCACGCCGAGGCCACCCGCGGGGACCACGGCCCCGAGCGTGGGCGCGACGACGCCGGCGACCGTCGGGTCGGCGCCGACGGCAACTCTCCCGGCTCCCCCGACGTCCCCTACCCCCGCGGCGTCCCCGGTAGCCCCCGTATCCCCGGTGTCTCCGGGGTTGTCGGGGTCTTCGGGGTCGTCGGGGTCTTCGGGGTCTTCGGGGTCTTCGGGGTCTTCGGCGTCCCCCGCGTCCCCGGCGTCGGCGACTTCGCCGACGTCCCCCGCGGCTCCGGCCGACAAGGAGCACGCGCTGCGGGCCGTCGACTCGCCGATGGCCGATCTGCCGGGCGGCACCGCCTTCGGCACGCTGACGCACGCCGTGCTCGAGCACGTCGACACCCGGGCTCCCGACCTCCGCGCGGCACTCGTGGACGCGTGCGCGGCGACCGGCCTCGCGGCTCCCCTCGGGGTGGCGCCGGACGTCCTCGCCGACGCGCTGCTCCCCGCCCTGCGGACCCCGCTCGGGCCTCTCGCGAACGGGCTCGCGCTGGCGGACGTCGCGCCGGCCGACCGGCTCGCCGAGCTGGAGTTCGAGCTGCCCCTGGCCGGCGGGGACGGCGGCGGGATCGGCGGCGGCGGACGACCACCCGACGGCGCACGTGGCGGGGCGGCGAGCCTGCGCGACGTGGCGTCGGCGCTGCGACGGCACCTCGCCGCGGACGACCCGTTCGCCGGCTACGCGGACCGGATCGACCGCGACCTGGGGTCGGGCGACCTGCGCGGCTACCTCACCGGCAGCATCGACGCGGTGCTGCGCGTGCCCGCTGCGAGCGGTGGGTTCCGGTACCTCGTCGTCGACTACAAGACCAACCGGCTGGCGCCTCACGACGAGCACCTGACCGCCTGGCACTACCGCCCGGACGCGCTCGTGGACGCCATGGTCGCGTCCCACTACCCGCTGCAGCTCCTGCTCTACTCCGTCGCGCTGCACCGGTACCTGCGCTGGCGGCTCCCCGGGTACGCGCCGGAGCAGCACCTGGGCGGCGGGCTGTACCTGTTCGTCCGGGGCATGACCGGACCCGACGCACCGGTCGTCGGCGCCGAGCCGACCGGCGTCATGGCCTGGCGGCCACCGGCGGCGCTCGTCGTCGCGCTCTCGGACCTGCTGGCGGGAGGTGCCGGGTGACGGTCGACGCACCTGCCGGGGACGGGCGAGGCACCGATCCCCGCGTGCCGTGGCGTGTCGACGGGCTGCTCGCCCCGTTCGTCCGAGCGGGGGCGCTCGCGTCGGCGGACGTCCATGTGGCGCGTCGGCTCGGGGCGATCGCGCACGAGACCGACGAGCGGGTGCACCTCGCGGTCGCGCTCGCGGTGGCGGCCGTGCGGGCCGGGTCGGTCTGCGTCGAGCTCGCCGACGCTCCGGGTGCGGTCGCCGCGCTGCTCGACGGGGCCGATCCCCCGCGTGCCGCCGACCTGCCCTGGCCCGCGCTCGACGGTCCCGACGGCTGGGTGGCCGCCGTGCGCCGGAGCCCGCTGGTCGGCGACGGGCTCGACGGTGCCGACGACCGGCCGGTCCGGTGGGTGGACGGCCGCGTCTACCTCGACCGGTACTGGCGCGACGAGCTGTCGGTCCGCCGCGAGGTCGAGGCACGCCTCGCTCGCGGGGCACCGGCCGCACCCGGGGCCGCGGACGACCAGGCCGACATCGACGCGGCGGGCGGCGACGGGCCCGTCGACGGCAGCAACTGCAGCGACGGCGCGATCGACGACGTCGCACGCAGGCTGTTCCCCGCCGCGACCGACGACCGGCAGCGCGAGGCGCTGCGGACGGCGTCGACGTCGTTGCTGACGGTCCTGACGGGCGGCCCCGGCACGGGCAAGACCACGACGGTCGCGCGGCTCGTCGCCGCGCTGCAGGCGACCGCCGGACCGGGCCTGCGCGTCGCGCTCGCCGCGCCGACCGGAAAGGCCGCCTCCCGGCTCCAGGAGTCGGTCAACGCCCAGGTCGCGACCCTCGACGAGGATGACCGGGCGCGCGTCGGGACGCTCACGGCGACGACGCTGCACCGGCTGCTGGGGCCACGCCCGGGCAGCACGACCCGCTTCCGGCACGACCGGGACCGCCGCCTGCCGCACGACGTCGTCGTGGTCGACGAGTCCTCCATGGTGTCGTTGCCGCTCATGGCCCGGCTGGTGGAGGCGCTCCGGCCGGACGCCCGGCTCGTTCTCGTCGGTGACCCCGACCAGCTCGCCAGCGTCGAGGCGGGTGCCGTGCTGGGCGACCTCGTGGCGTCCCTGCACGGGCGCGCGGTGGTGCGGCTCACCCAGACCCACCGGTTCGGCGACGACCTTGCCGCACTCGCGGCGGCGGTCCGCGCGGGCGACGCCGACGCCACGCTGGCCCTCCTGAGGACGGGCGGTGCGCACGTCCGTCTCACGGCCACGGAGGTCGACGCGCCGGCGCCGGACGACCTGGTCGGCCTGCGCCACGACGTCGTCACCGCCGGTCGGGCGCTGGTCGCGGCCGCTCGTGCCGGCGACGCGGCCGCCGCGCTCGCGGCGCTCGGGCAGCACCGGCTGCTGCTCGCCCACCGGGAGGGCCCGGCCGGCGTGGCCCGCTGGGCGGCCCAGGCGGAGGCGTGGGTCGAGGCCGCCACGGACGCGCGCGACTCCCGGGAGCCGTGGCCGTTGGGGCTGCCTCTGCTCGTCACGGAGAACGACCCGTCGAGCGGGTTGTCCAACGGCGACACCGGGGTCGTGGTCCGGGACCTGGTCGGCACCGGGACCCGTGGGCCGGCGGCGCACGGACCGGCACCGGGCGATGCCGTCGTCGTGGCGTTCGGCGATCCCGATCGTCCGCACCTGGTGCGGCCGCACCGGCTCCCCGCCGTGCAGCCGGTGCACGCGATGACGGTGCACCGGGGGCAGGGCAGCCAGTTCACGCGCGTGACCGTCCTGCTGCCGCCCGCGACGTCGCCGCTGCTGACCCGCGAGCTGCTCTACACCGCCGTGACGCGCGCCCGCGAGTCCGTGCACGTGATCGGCTCGCCCGACGCCGTGCGGGCAGCCGTCGAGCGACCCGTCCGACGTGCGAGCGGCCTACGGCACCCGCTGTGAGGCGACGAGGTCCAGCCGGAAGTAGGCGCTGTGCGGGTCCGGCGCGTAGTCCGCGAACGGGCCGCAGGGCACGAACCCCGCGCGCACGTAGAGGCGGCGGGCCGCGGCGAAGTAGTCCTGCGTCCCCGTCTCCAGGTGCAGCGTCCGGTACCCGCGGGAGGCCGACTCGGCGACCGCCCGCGCGAGCAGCGTCGCGCCCACGCCGCGCCCCCGGGCCGGGACGGTGGTGCGCATGGACTTGAGCTCGCCGTCGGCCGGGGAGAGCTCCTTCACGGCGACGCACCCCAGGAGTGCCCCGCGCGCGTCGCGGGCGGTCCAGAACGTCACGGCAGGGTCGGTGAGGGAGGCGGGGTCGAGGGCGTGCACGGACTCGGGCGGCGACGTCGCGTACATGTCCGCGAGGTGCTCCTCGAGCAGCGCCCGCACGTCCGGGCGCAGCGGGTCGTCGGCGTCGACGACGACGGTCGTGGTGGTCGGCACGGCGGCAGCTCCTCCTGGTCGGGTGTCGCACCACCCGCCGGCAGAGCCCGTCGACCCGCATCGGGGTGGCAGGGCGATCCTGGCGCGCCGATGTGTCGGCGGTGTTGCGCGCGCGGCGCGACGGTGAGCCCCTGACGCGGAGCGCGCGGCCGGCCGGCACGACGACGCCCCGGTCACCGGCTCACGAGGAGCGGCGACCGGGGCGTCGGCGGCACGGTCGACCGGCCGGGCCTTCACCGCACGGGCGGCGAGGGGCGCCGGGGGCGCAGTCGACCGGCCGGGCCCGTCACCGCACCGGCGGCGAAGGGCACCGAGGGGCGCGGTCGGCCAGCCGGGCCCGTCACGCCGCGGGCGGCGCGGGGCGTCAGCCGGGCCGGGCACGCCGCGGGCGGCGCGGGGCGTCGGCCGGCAGACGCGCGTCAGGCCGTGCGGACCGGCTCCCGCTGTGCGGGCACGTCCCGCGACACCGCGTCCTGCTCGGCCCCGACGGCGGTCGTGTCGTCGGCCGCGGGCTCGTCGTCGGTGAACAGGTTCTCGGCGGACGCCGAGGCGTACCGGTCGAGGTCGAGGATGCCCTCGCGCTTGGCGACGACGGTCGGCACGAGCGCCTGGCCGGCGACGTTCACCGCGGTGCGGCCCATGTCGAGGATCGGGTCGATCGCGAGGAGCAGCCCGACGCCGGCGAGCGGCAGCCCGAGCGTCGACAGCGTGAGGGTCAGCATGACGACGGCACCGGTGAGGCCCGCGGTCGCGGCGGACCCGACGACGGACACGAACGCGATGAGCAGGTAGTCGGTGACGGACAGGTCGACGCCGAACAGCTGGGCGACGAAGATCGCGGAGATCGCCGGGTAGATCGAGGCGCAGCCGTCCATCTTGGTGGTCGCGGCGAGCGGCACGGCGAACGACGCGTACGAGCGCGGCACCCCGAGGTTCCGCTCGACGACCCGCTCGGTCACGGGCAGGGTGCCGACGGACGAGCGGGACACGAACGCGAGCTGGATCGCGGGCCAGGCGCCGCGGAAGAAGCTCGCGACCCCGAGGCCGTTGGTGCGCAGCACGATCGGGTAGACGACGAGCAGCACGACGGCCAGGCCGGTGTAGATCGCGACCGCGTACGTGCCGAGCGGAGCGAGCAGGTCCCAGCCGTAGGTCGCGACGGCCTTGCCGATGAGGCCGAGGGTGCCGAGCGGCGCGAGCCGGATGATCCACCACAGGACCTTCTGGACGACGGCGAGCGCGGACCGGTTGAAGGCGAGGAAGGGCTCGGCGGCTTTGCCGGTGCGCAGCGCGGCGATGCCGATGACGAGCGCGACGACGACGATCTGCAGGACGTTGAAGGAGATCGAGGTGGTCGCGGTGAACGAGCCGTCGTCGCCGGGCGTGACCTGCGTGCCGGCACCGAGGCCCAGCACGTTGCCGGGGATCAGACCGTTGAGGAAGTCGAGCCAGGAGCCGGTGGAGCTCGGCTCGCTGCCCCCCGCGGGGTCGAGCGTGGAGCGCGACCCCGGCTGGAAGACGAGGCCCAGGCCGATGCCGACGGCGACGGAGATCGCGGCGGTGATCGCGAACCACAGGAGCGTCTGGCCGGCGAGGCGTGCGGCGTTGGTGACCTGCCGCAGGTTCGCGATGGAGGTGACGATCGCGAGGAACACGAGCGGCGGGACGATTGCCTTGAGCAGGGTGACGAACGACGAGCCGATGGTGTCGAGCGTGGTGGTCAGCCAGTTCGGGGTGCCGTCGGCGGTGGGGCCCATCTGGAGGGCGACCCAGCCGAGGAGCACGCCGAGGGCGAGCCCCAGCAGGACCTGGACGGTGAACGAGGGGAAGCGCAGCCGGCGCTTCGGCTGCACGGCGGTGTCGGGCACGACGAGGCCTTTCGGAGGCGTGCGCAGGGGCACGTCACGACGAGGTCGGAGGGCGTCGGAACGACGCGGGTGCCGGCCGGGACGGCGCGGACGGGTGCGGGCGGCGCGGGACCGACCGGGTGCGGGGGCGGGCGTCGAGCCCGCGGGTCAGCGACCGGACGGGAGCCGACAGAGCGCGCTGGAGACCCGGTGCAGGTCGACGGCGCGGCGCTCGGTCAGGCACGTGCTCACAGGTGCGGGCTCCCGGGTCTCGGTGCGGCGGCCGTGGTCGGCGGCCATGGGTCGTAACGATGCGACCCGGGCGATTCTTCCGGCCGGGGCCCGGATCCGCACGATGAGTCGGACGTCACAGGCAAGCGCATCCCACCCGGAGCACGTCGGCTCTCCCGCGTCGCCGCCTCCGGCACGGCGGCGACGAGGAGGACGAGCGGGTGGACCGCGTCGTGCCCGGTCGCCCGGCCGCCCGGTCGGTCAGAGGTCGAGGCGGACCACCGCCCGGCGACCGGACCGGCGCACCTCGCGCATCCCCGCGGCCACGAACATGGCGACGGTCCCGGGATGCAGCTCGACCGGCAGCGCGGCGGTCGTCGTCATCGGGTACGCCTCGACGGCCCGCGCCCCCGCACGCCGGGCGACGTCGACCGCGGCCGCGGCGAGGGCCGTCGCCACGCCCTCGCGCCCGTACCCGGCCCGCGTGACGAAGCACGTCACCGCCCACACGCCGGGATCCTGGCGGTCCTCGTCGCGCCCCTCCCACGGCACGCGGGTACGCAGCAGCAGCCGGTCGTGGTCCCGTCGGGGCGCGACGGCGCACCAGCCGACGGGGTCGTCGTGCAGGTACCCGACGAGGCCGACGGCCGTGGCCGGCCCGCTGACGTCCGCGACCTGCGCGCGCAGCCGCGCCTCGAGCGCCTCGGCGCCGACCCCGGCCCACGTCTCCCGCGGTGCCATCCGGTACCGCTGGCACCAGCACCGCGCACCGTCGGCGCGCGACGCCAGCACGGTGCGCACGTCCTCCCAGCGGTCGGCGTCGGCCACGGCGACGCGCCACCCCACGGGTCCGGTCATGCGCGGGACCCTAGCGGCACGGTCCGACAGGCCGGCCGCTGCCTCGCGCACCGTCGCGGGTCCGGCGCGCCGACCGAGCACCGCCCGCGGACGGCCCCGGGTCAGAGCCAGGGCGCGCAGGCCCCCGCACCGGCGAGCGCGAGGCCCGTGAGGTCGCCCGCCTGGAGCTCGGTGACGCCCGGGTCGGAGCGCGGCGCCATGAGCTGCGTCGGGTCGTCGACGTGCGCGAGCCCGACGACGTGCGCGAGCTCGTGCACGACCACCGAGCGGGCGATCGCGGTGCCGTCGGGGGTCGCGAGGATCTCGGTGATCCCGGCCGCGTCGAGCGAGACCGACCCCGACACCGTGACGCGCGGGTGGTCGCCGACGACGGTCGTCACGGGCCCGCCGACGCCCGCGACCGAGCCCGCGAGCCGCGGGTCCTCGGTCTCGTCGGACCAGGTGACGAGCACCGGCGCCCAGCGCTCGCCGTACCGGTCGGGCTGGTAGGCGCTGCGGTCGTCCGACGGGCCCTCGTCGGTCTCGCCGTCGTCGACGAACACCAGGCCGGTCGCGGCGGACAGCCGCTGGACCGCCTCGTCGACGAGCGCCGCACCGCCCGCCGGGGCGCCGTCGGGACGCACGACGTAGTGGACGGGTCGGCACGGGTCGAACGAGACGGGCGCCGTCCCCCCGGGCTGCGTCTGGAGGAACGCGTGCGCACGGCTGACCTCGCGCAGCGGCGGCACGGGCGCGAGGCGTTCGGCGGCGAGATCGACACCGGCGGGCGGCAGCGCGTCCCCGTGCACCCCGAGCGTCACGGCACCGTCGCGCACCTCGAGACGTGCGCTCGTGACCCGACCCACGAGGTCCCGGGTCTCGTCGAGCGAGTGCGGGCCGAACGTCGCGACCAGCGCGGCGAGCACGGTCACGACGACGAGCCGCGTCAACCAGGGCCGGCGTCGCGGCGGCCACGCCGTCGGACGTCCGGGCGACCGGGACGCGCGCACGGCCCGGCCGGGGCTGCGCGTGGCCCGGGTGCGGTCCACCCACGCGTCGCTCAGCAGCGCGTTCGCGTCGTCCTCGGGGGGTCCTGACGCGCGCACCGCCGCCGCGGTCGCCGGGAGGTCGACCGCCGGGCGCCCGGCCGCGTGACCGTCGACGCCAGGGCGCGGGGCGGCCGGGTCGTCGACCACCGGCACCTCGCGGTGGGCCGGTCCGGCCGCGAGGTGGTCGGCGGTCGCGTCGCCGGCGGCGCCGTCGCTCGGCACCTCGTGCCGGCGCCGGTGCTCGTCCACGACCCACTGCGGCGTGCGGCCGGTCGGTGACGTCGGCAGGGTCGCGGGTCGCCCGGGCGTCACCGGCTCGTCTGGAGTCACGTCCGAGGGATCGGCAGGCGGGGCCTGCGTCTGAGGCGCCGCGCGACCGGATCCGCGTCGTCCACCCCGACGAGTTCCGGCGCGTGCGGGAGTCTGTGGTGGTGAGCGGGCGTCGTCGTCCGCGACCGCCGACCCGAGGAGCACGCCATGACCACCACCACGGAGACCCGCACCCTCGACGTCCCCGGTGCGACGCTCGCCTACGACGTGCACGGCCCCCTGCCGACCGCGGACGGCCGGCCGCCGGTGCTCGTCGTGGGTCAGCCCATGGAGGGCCCGTACTTCCACAAGCTCGCGTCGCTGCTGACCGGTCGCACCGCCGTCACGTACGACCCCCGCGGGCTCGGGCGCAGCACGCGGCACGACGGCGGGACGACGAACGACCCCGTCGTGCAGGCGGAGGACCTGCACGCGCTCGTCGGGGCGCTCGGCGCGGGGCCCGTCGACCTGTTCGGCTCGAGCGGCGGCGCGATCACGGGTCTCGCGCTCGTCACCGCGCACCCCGAGGACGTCCGCACGCTCGTCGCGCACGAGCCGCCGCTGCTCACGGTCCTGCCCGACGCCGAGGCGGCCGCCGCCGCGGGTCGCCGCGTCGACGAGGCGTACCAGCGGCACGGCTGGGGCACGGGCATGGCGACGTTCATCGCCCTCGCGTCGTGGAAGGGCGAGATCACGGACGACGTCGTCCGCGAGCCCGTCGACCCGGCGCAGTTCGGCTTCCCCAGCGACGACGACGGCCGCCGCGACGACGCGCTCCTGTCCGGCGTGTCCGCACCCGTCACGGCGTACCGCCCGGACGTCGACGCCCTCGCGGCCGCACCGACGCGGATCGTGCTGGCCGTCGGGGAGGAGAGCCGCGACCTGCTGACCTGGCGCGCGCCCGAGGCGCTCGCGGCACGGCTCGGCCTCGAGCTCACCGTGTTCCCCGGCGACCACGGCGGCTTCCTGGACCCGGCGAACGGGTACGGCGGCGTACCGGAGGCGTTCGCGGCGCGTCTGCTGGAGGTGCTCGCCGACGGCGCATGACGTCGCGTCCCGCGCGCTGGTCGGGCGTGCCGGGGGCGGGTCGACGCGGGACGATGCCCACGTGAGCGACGACGCCCCGCCCCCGGCCCCGACCGCCGGACAGGACCCCGTGGCCCGGGACACCTACCGTCACCTGCGACTGATCCTCGTCGCGCTGCCGACGTTGCTGCTCGTCGGGACGCTGCTGATCTTCGTCGTGACGGGACGGTTCGAGACGTCACTCAGCGCGTACTACCTCGGCCCGATCCGCGACACGTTCGTCGGCGCGATGATCGGGATCGCGGTCTGCCTCGTCGCGTACCGCGGCGACCCGCCGATCGAGGACTTCGCGCTCAACCTCGCGGGCTTCTACGCGGTGTTCGTGGCGCTCGTGCCCACCGGCCTCGCGGAGTCGCTCGACGGCATGGGGCCCGCGCAGCGTGCCGAGACCGTCGACGCGCTGCGCGTGACCGTGATCGGCGCGCTCCTGGTGACCGCGGCCTTCCTGCTCGCGGACTGGCGCACGCGTCAGCTGTCCCCCCAGACGCTCATGGCGACGCCCAAGCGCCGGCTCGCGTTCCTCGCCCTGGGCGCGCTGTGGGTCGCGTTCGTCCTGCTCGTGTTCTACCGGCTCGTCGAGGGCGACGCGTTCGGCGGCGTGCACCTGAGCGCCGCGTACCTGCTGGTGGTGAGCCTGGCGCTGGCGGTCGCGAGCCACGGGTGGCCGGTCGACGGCCAGCCGACGGCGTTCCGCGCGACGTACCGGGTGCTCGCGATCCTCATGCTGCTCGGCGGGGTGCTGCTCGTGGTGCTGCGCGCGGCGGGCTGGCGCTACACCACGCTGTTCGTCGAGTGGTACGAGATCGCGCTGTTCCTCGTCTTCTGGGTGCTGGAGACCCGCCGGACGTGGAACGTGCCGCGCCCGGCGCCGCGCTGAGCGTCCGGTCCGTCACACGGTCAGGCGCGCATCGCCACCGTGCTCGCGCGGATGGGGGCCGGGAGCTCCGACCGGCCCGTCAGGTGGTGGTCGACGGCAGCCGCCGCCGCACGTCCCTCGGCGATCGCCCACACGACGAGCGACTGACCACGCCCGCAGTCGCCCGCGACGAACACGCCCGGCGTCGCGGTGGAGAAGTCGTCGGCCCGCTCGAACGCGCCGCGCGCGTCCGTCGTCAGGCCCAGCTGCTCGGCCAGCCCGCCGCGCTCCGGCCCGACGAACCCGAGCGCCAGGACGACGAGCTGTGCCGGGAGCACCCGCTCCGTGCCAGCGACGGGCTCGAACCGTCCGTCGACACGCTCCACGTCGACGACGTGCAGACCGCTGACCCGGCCGTCGTCGTCGCCGTCGAGACGCAGCGAGCTCACCGCGAAGACCCGCTCTCCGCCCTCCTCGTGCGACGTCGAGACGCGGAACACCGTCGGGTACGTCGGCCAGGGCTGCTCCGCCGGACGGGCGTGCGGCGGCTCCGCGAGGATCTCGAGCTGCGTGATCGAGCGCGCGCCCTGGCGGACCGCCGTGCCGACGCAGTCCGCGCCGGTGTCGCCTCCGCCGATGACGACGACGTCGAGCCCCGTCGCGACCTCCGCGTCGGTCAGGGGCGCCCCGGTCGCCGCGTGGTTCGCCGGGACCAGGTACTCCATCGCCGGGAGCACTCCGCGCAGCTCACGGCCCGGGATCGGCAGGTCGCGCGGGACGGTCGAGCCCGTGGTCACGACGACCGCGTCGAACCGGCGCCGCAGGTCGTCGCCCGTGACGTCGCGCCCGACCTCGACGCCGCAGCGGAACTGCGTCCCCTCGGCCCGCATGACGTCGAGACGACGCTCCATGACCGACGCCGGGAGCTTGTACTCGGGGATGCCGAACCGCAGCAGGCCGCCCGGGGCGTCCGCCCGTTCGAACACCGTGACGCTGTGCCCCGCCCGCGTGAGCTGCTGCGCCGCCGCGAGGCCCGCAGGCCCCGACCCGACGACCGCGACCGTGCACTCCGTCATCCGGTGCACCTGCTCGGGGTGGACCAGGCCGCGGTCGAACGCCTCCTCCGTGATCGACAGCTCGACGTTGCGGATCGTCACGGGCGGCTCGTTGATGCCGAGCACGCACGCCGCCTCGCACGGCGCGGGGCACAGGCGGCCCGTGATCTCGGGGAAGTTGTTCGTCAGGTGCAGCCGGTCGCTCGCGTCCTGCCACTGGCCGCGCCACGTGAGGTCGTTCCACTCGGGCATGAGGTTGCCCAGCGGGCACGCGTGGTGGCAGAACGGCACGCCGCAGTCCATGCAGCGTCCCGCCTGCCGGTGCAGCGTCTCGAGGTAGGCCGCGTCGCCGCGCGGGTGCGCGTGGACCTCGTCCCAGTCGAGGATCCGCACCGCGACCGGGCGGTCCGCGGGCAGCTCGCGCTCGCGCGTCTTGAGGAAGCCACGGGGGTCGGCCATGGCGGGACGGTAGCCGCGGCCCGCCCCGCGCAGCGGCGCCGAAGGTCCTAGGCACGCCCGGCACGCCCGCCGACACGCGGGTGGGGCCCGGACCACGCCGGGCGCCGTCTCACGGAGCGGTCGTTCCGGCCCTCAGAGCACGCTGAAGCCGTGCGGCAGCGCCGTCCGACCGGTCGCCGCGCGCAGCAGCGTGCCCACGTGCCCGTCGGCGACCGCGAGGTCCGCGAGCACCGACACCGCCTCGGCCGCGCCGAGCGCCGGAGGCTCGGCGTCCTCCCCGAGGGCCGCCGCCAGGTCGAGCGTGTGCACGACGAGCTCGAACGTCCGGGTCGGCAGGTAGTCGCGCAGCCGCATCCCGCCCGCGACCGTCGTCAGCAGCTCGTCGCCGGTGCGCGAGGCGAGCGACGGCGGCACGCGGTCGACGATCTCCGCGACCGCCGCCGCGGGGTCGTCGCCCAGCGCCGCGCCGGCCGCGCGCCCCCGCTCGGCGACGTCCGGCCCCGCCGCGATCGCGCGCGTCGCGCGGTAGTAGTCGGTCGCCGTCGGCACCTCCACGTCCAGCGCCGGCTGCTCGAGGTACGCCTCGACGGTCAGCAGCGCCCGGCTGGTGTGCCCGACGAGCGCACGCACGTCCCACTCGCCGAGCCCCGGTGCGTCCCACCTGTCCCCGACCTGCGTCGCGGTCGCAGCGAACCAGCCCGCCGCCTCGGCGAACGCGAACCGCGCCCCTGCCCAGTCCCGCTCCATGCGGCGACTCTAGGACCGGGCGGCGCGCTCTTCGCGTCGAGCGGGGCCGGTCAGCGTCGGCCGTGCATCGCGTCCAGGACGACGTCGAACACGTCGGTGTTGCGCTGCGAGCGGGCCAGGCGCTCGGCGCCGGGGCCCTCGGCAGTCAGCGGCGTCGCGGCGCCCGTGTGGCCGCTCGTCGTCCAGTCGATCGTGAACTGCAGGTCGCTCCCGGCGACCGGGAACGGTCCGTCCTCGAGGCTCTGCAGCACGCCCGGGTCGGTGCTCGCGGGATCGCCGCTCTCGTCCTCGGGGTCGACGTTCTCGACGGCCAGGCCGCCCGTCTCGTGGTCGCCGACGACGACGACGAGCGTGTTGCGGTGGCGCTGAGCGAAGTCACGGACCACCGCGACGGTCTCGTCGAGCGCCTGCCCCGCCGCGAGCGTGAGGGCGCCGTTGTTGGCGTGCGCCATCTCGTCGACGCCCTCCTCCTCGACGAGCAGGAAGAACCCGTGGCGGTCCTGCGACAGGACGTCGAGCGCCTTCGCCGTCATGGTGGCGAGCGGCACGACGGGCGCGTACTCGTCGCCCTGGCCCTCGGGTGCCTGCTCGAACATCTCCTCGTTGGCGAACAGCCCGAGCAGACGGTCGGCATCGGCGGCCTCGAGCTCCGCCGCGGTGCTCACGTAGGTGTAGCCGACCTCCTGCGCACGCTCGACGAGGTTGCCGATGGTGCTGCGGCTCACCTCGGGCCGCGGGTCGGCCGGGTCGTCGGGGTAGGCGCCCTCGTCTCCCGTCGGGTACCACCAGTCCTCGCCGCCACCGAGGATGACGTCCGGCCGGGACACCTCGACGAGCTGGCGGGCGATCTCCGTCTGGGTGCCGCGGTCGGGCACGTGCGCGCCGAACGCGGCCGGGGTCGCGTCGGTGACCTGGGCGGTCGTGACGAGCCCGGTCGCCTTGCGCAGCGCCTTCGCGTGCTCGAGGAGCGTACGGACGGGGTTGCCGTCGACGTCGACGGCCACCGCCCCGTTGTAGGTGCGCACCCCCGTCGCGAACGCGGTCGCGGCCGCTGCCGAGTCGGTCACGGCGTCGTCCGGGTCCGCGGAGTCGGTGGCGGTCCAGCCGGCGTAGCGGAGCTGGTCCATCGCCAGGAGGCCGTCCTTGCCGACGGTGGAGAGGCGGATCGCGTCACGGGCGGCGATGCTCAGGCCGTCGCCGACGACGAGGACGACGTTCTTGGCGGTGCCCGACGGGCCGCGCCCACCGCCCCCGCGCTGCACGTCGTCCTGCCCGGTCGCGAGGCCGCCCGGCGCGACCCCTCCCGCCGCGAGGCCGGCCGCCAGCAAGGCAGCCCCTCCGGTCGCTACCCATCCCCGTCGTGCGCCGAACCCGCTCATGGTGCTGCCCCCGTCGAACGTCGTCGTCCTGCCGGCAGGCCGGGGCACCGTCCTGGCCCCGACCGACCCATGCTGGCCCTGACCGTCCTGTCGCGCATCCGCGACAGGACGGTCAGTCCGGCGTCACCCGTGCGAGCAGGTCGCGCGCCTCCGCCGGGCGCGGCACCCCCACGGCGCGCACCGAACCGCGCCAGCCCGTTCGCCCGTCATCGCCCAGGCGAGGCGGTGGCGAACACGCGCGGGTGGGCACGGCGCGCAGTCCAGGTCGGCCGTCGGACACGGGGGTACGACACGGTGCGGGTCACCCGGTCGACGCACCGGCACGCGCGGAGGCGGGCCACGCCGGGCGGTGACGGCTAGCCTCGGCTCGTGGCAGGCGCACCGGCGCGCCGGCCAGCACCGTCGACCTGCGGGTCGGCGCGTCCGACGAGGGACGGAGACGCATGCCCCGCACGCACCACCTGCGCGTCCACCCGAGCGCCGACCGGCTGCCGCGCGGCGAGCAGCTCGCGTGGGCGATCGCCGAGGTCGCGGCCGACCCGGTCGCGGTGCCCGACGAGGTCGTCGAGATGGTGGTGAACCGTGTCATCGACAACGCCGCCGTCACCGCGGCGTCGCTCACGAGGCCGCCCGTCGTCGCCGCCCGCGCGCAGGCCGTCGCGCACCCGCACCCGTCGTCGTCGGAGCGCCACGGCGCCACCGTGTCCGGGCTCGCGCCGGACCGGCGCGTGTCCCCGGAGTGGGCCGCGTGGGCGAACGGCGTCGCGGTGCGGGAGCTCGACTTCCACGACACGTTCCTCGCCGCCGACTACTCCCACCCCGGCGACAACATCCCGCCGCTCGTCGCCGTCGCCCAGCACACCGGCCGCACCGGTGCGGACCTCGTCCGCGCGATCGCCACCGGCTACGAGATCCAGGTGGACCTCGTGCGGGCCGTCAGCCTGCACGCGCACAAGATCGACCACGTCGCGCACCTCGGCCCGTCCGTCGCGGCCGGGCTCGGCACGCTGCTCGACCTGCCGCCCGAGGTGACGTTCCAGGCCGTCGGGCAGGCGCTGCACACCACGACCGCGACGCGGCAGTCGCGCAAGGGCGAGATCTCGTCGTGGAAGGCCTACGCGCCCGCCTTCGCGGGCAAGGTCGCGATCGAGGCGGTGGACCGGGCGATGCGTGGCGAAGGTGCGCCGAGCCCGATCTACGAGGGCGAGGACGGCGTCGTCGCGTGGATGCTCGACGGGCCGTCGGCGTCCTACGACGTGCCCCTGCCCGCACCGGGCGAGCCCAAGACGGCGATCCTCGACACCTACACCAAGGAACACTCCGCGGAGTACCAGTCGCAGGCGCTCATCGACCTCGCGCGCCGACTGCACCGTGAGCGTCCGGACCTCACCGACCCGGACCGGGTCGCGTCGGTCGTGATCCACACCTCGCACCACACCCACTACGTCATCGGGTCGGGTGCGCAGGACCCGCAGAAGTACGACCCGGCCGCGTCGCGCGAGACGCTCGACCACTCGATCCCGTACATCTTCACGGTCGCGCTGCAGGACGGGACGTGGCACCACGTCGACTCCTACGCCCCGCAGCGCGCCGCCCGGCCGGACACCGTCGCCCTGTGGCAGAAGGTCACCACGACCGAGGACCCGGCCTGGACCGCGCGCTACCACTCGAGCGACCCCGCCGAGAAGGCGTTCGGCGGGCGCGTCGAGATCACGACGACCGGTGGCGAGGTCGTCGTCGCCGAGATCGCCGTCGCCGACGCGCACCCGCTCGGTGCCCGCCCGTTCACGCGCCCCGACTACGTCGCCAAGCTCCGCACGCTCGCCGCGGGCGTGCTCGACGACACCGAGGTCGAGCGGTTCCTCGACGTCGCGCAGCGGCTGCCGTCGCTGCGGGCGGACGAGCTCGACGGGCTCACCCTCGTCGCACCTCCGGCTCTCCTCGACGCCGTCCCCGCCCCGGAAGGACTCTTCTGATGCTGTACGCGACGCCGACGCCCGCCGAGAAGCGGGTCGCGCTCCGGGAGGCCCTCGCGTCGGGGCGGCTGCTGCGGATGCCCGGCGCGTTCAACCCCCTGTCGGCGCGGCTCATCGAGCGCAAGGGCTTCGACGGCGTCTACGTGTCCGGTGCGGTGCTGTCGGCCGAGCTCGGGCTGCCGGACATCGGCCTGACGACGGCGACCGAGGTCACCACGCGCGCCGGGCAGGTCGCCCGCATGACCGGGCTGCCGTCGCTCGTCGACGCCGACACCGGGTTCGGCGAGCCCATGAACGTCGCGCGCACCGTGCAGGGCCTCGAGGACGCGGGCCTCGCGGGCTGCCACATCGAGGACCAGGTCAACCCCAAGCGGTGCGGGCACCTCGACGGCAAGGACGTCGTCGACGACGAGACCGCGCTACGGCGCATCCGTGCCGCCGTCGACGGGCGCCGCGACCCGCACTTCCTGCTCGTCGCCCGCACCGACGCGCGCGCCGTCATGGGGCTCGACGCAGCGATCGACCGCGCGCGTTCGCTCGTCGACGCGGGGGCCGACGCGGTGTTCCCCGAGGCGCTCACCGGCCCGGAGGAGTTCGCGGCGTTCCGCGCCGCGCTCGACGTGCCGCTGCTCGCCAACATGACCGAGTTCGGCAAGGGCCGGCTGCTCACCGTGCAGGAGCTCACCGACCTCGGCATGAACATCGTCATCTACCCGGTCACGCTGCTGCGCCTCGCGATGGGCGCCGCCGACGCCGGGCTCGACGAGATCCTGCGCACCGGGACGCAGGAGGGCGTCGTCGACCGCATGCAGACGCGCGCGGAGCTGTACGACCTGCTCGACTACGCGTCCTACAACCAGTTCGACGAGGACGTGTTCACCTTCCGGCTGTGACGCCTCACGAGGGCGTCTGTGCATCCGTCAACGGCGATGGAGGTTCGATGACCGAGATCCACAAGGGGCTCGCAGGCGTGGTCGTGGACACGACCGCGATCTCGTCGGTGGACCCCGAGAGCAACTCGCTGCTCTACCGCGGCTACCCCGCGGACCAGCTCGCGGAACGCTGCGTGTTCGAGGAGGTCGCGTACCTCCTGTGGCACGGCGAGCTGCCCACGCCGGACGAGCTCGCCGCCTTCCAGGGCCGCGGCCGGTCGCAGCGCGCGTTGCCCGGCGCGGTCATCGACGCCGTGCTCGCGCTGCCGACGACGTGCCACCCGATGGACGTCGTGCGCACCGCCGTGAGCATCATCGGCGCGCACGACCCGTCCGCGCAGGACCCGTCGCCCGAGGCGAACCTCGCCAAGTCCGTCCGGCTGCTCGCGCAGATCCCCGCCGTCGTCGCCGTCGACCAGCGCAGGCGCCGCGGCCTGGACCCGATCGAGCCGCGCGACGACCTCAAGTTCGCCGACAACCTCTTCTGGATGACGTTCGGCGAGGTGCCCGACCCCGTCGTCCTGCGGGCGTTCGAGGTGTCGCTCGTTCTGTACGCGGAGCACTCCTTCAACGCGTCGACGTTCACCGCGCGCGTCATCGCCTCGACCCTGTCGGACCTGCACTCGGCCGTGACCGGCGCCGTCGGCGCGCTCAAGGGCCCGCTGCACGGCGGTGCCAACGAGGCGGTCATGGCGACGTTCGCGCAGATCGGGACCGCCGACCGGGCCGCCGCGTGGCTCGACGCCGAGATCGCCGCGAAGCGCAAGGTCATGGGGTTCGGGCACCGCGTCTACAAGCACGGCGACTCCCGCGTGCCGACCATGCGCCGCTGGCTCGGCACGCTCGTCGAGCACTACGACCGGCCGGACCTGCTCGACCTGTACCTCGCGCTCGAGGACGCGATGGCAGCGCGCACCGGCATCCTGCCCAACCTCGACTACCCCACCGGTCCCGCCTACCACCTCATGGGCTTCGACACCCCGACGTTCACGCCCCTGTTCGCCGCGAGCCGCGTCGTCGGGTGGACCGCGCACGTCATGGAGCAGCTCGCGTCCAACTCGCTCATCCGACCCCTGAGCCTGTACGACGGCCCGCCCCGCCGCGAGGTCCCGGCGCGGCCGTGACCTCGGGCTTCGGAGCGTGCGGACTCGGGGGTCCGCCGGTCCGGAGGCTGTGGATGAACTGCACGGGCGTCGGCGTGCCCTCACTACCTTCGGCGGCGACCAGTCGAAGGGGGCCTCATGCGCCGCGTCATCGCCGTGCTCTGCATCGTCGTCGGAGCCGTACCACTCCTGCTCGGGACCGCAGCCGCCGTGCTCGTCGGGCCGGACGACCGCGTCGACCTGCGCGAGCGTGCCGCGCCCGCCGGCGTGCAGGCTGTGGTCGTCCCGCACGACCTCGTGCCGCTCACCGGGGTGACGCTGCACGTCGAGGCGCGCGCCGAGAGCGGGGACGTCCTGGTCGGGTCGGCGCACCCCGTCGACGTCGCGTCGTACACCGGGGTGGCGCGCCGTCTCGTGGTCAAGCGCGTCGGCGCGGACGGACGGCCCGTCGGTGACGTCCGCGGAGCGCCGGACGCGGCGCCGCTCGACGTGGCGGCCGCGACGTTCTGGACGGCCGAGGACCGCGGCGCAGGGACTCGCTCGATCGACGTCCCGCTCACCGACGAGCCGGTCGCGGTCGTCGTCGCCACCGCCGTCCCGGCCGCTCCGATCCGGTTCGGCGTGGGTCTGGAGATCAACTCGGCGTTCACGGTCGCCGCGGCCTGCGCCGTCGGTGGTGGGCTGCTCGTCGGCACCGGCCTGGTCCTGCTGCTGCGGGGCGGGGCGGGACGTCCGCGCACGACGTCCACCGACGCGCACGAGCGGGTGCCGGCGACCACACCGGAGGACGTCGAGCGTGCTGCTCAGCGCGTCGAGCCGGGCGTCCGCCGGCGCCTCGTCGCCGTCGGCGCTGCGGTAGCGGGTGCCACGGCCCTCGCGGGCTGCTCGCCCGTCCCCGGACTCGCCGATCGCGCCGCGCGCCCCGAACGCCCCGCGCTCACCGCCGCCGAGCAGAGCGAGCCCGAGCCAACCCCGCACCCGTACCAGGTGGCCTCGCAGGCGGCAGCCGCCGGCGACCCGTCCGCCTGGGCGCAGGTCACCGGCGGGCCGGAGCTGGAGATCAGGGAGCTCAGCACGCGCATCGAGCTCGCCCGCGCCGCGACGGACGGTACGCCCGTCGACGGGTCGACGTACGAGCTGGTGACGCTCGAGGAGATCGATCCGAGCTTCACGTCCTACCCGCTCTACCGCGTCCTGCTCGCCCAAGCCGCGGGCGACGAGACCGCGCCGCCGTTCGTGCGCCTGCTCGAGCGACGCGACGTCCTCGACGCGTGGCACGTTCGTGCGGAGGCGTCGGTTCCCGCGGGCACCACCCTGCGCGCCGCCGACGGTCCGATCTCGCACGCCCCGACGGAGGACGACCTCGCACGTGCTGCCGGGGCCCTCGACGCGGTCGAGCACTACCTGGCGACGGGCGACGGCACGGGCGTCGTCGCGATGGGTGACCTCGCCGAGGTGCGGCACGACCTGCTGCCCGTGGACGAGCTCGGCGCCGTCGTGCAGTCGCTCACGGTGCAGGCCTGGGGCGACCAGGAGGACCCGTTCGGGCGTGGTGGTGCGTCGCGGGCCTTCGGCGTCGCCGACGGGACGCTCACGGTCCTCGCGCTCGACGTGAGCGCCACGCTCTCCTCGACGTCCGCGGACGAGCCGCTGCGCTTCACCGACCCGGTCGTGGCCGAGCTCGTCGGGCAGCCCGGCTGGCGGACGTCTCTCCGGACCGAGTCGGTCGTCGTGGTCGCCGCGGTCGTCTCGCACTCGGGCGACGTGACGGTGCTGGGCGCCGACGCAGCGCCCGTGCACCGGCCGTGACGGTGTGCACCGCCCGTGTCGTCCCCTGCACGAGGCCGCCGGCTCGTCAGCTCGAGGGGCCGGCGGCCGGCGCCTCCGGGTCCTCCTCCGGCTCGAACGTCGTCGGCTCGCCCGCGCCCAGTCCGACGCCTCCGCCCTGCGCGAGCTCCTCGGCCTCGTCGTCCCGTCCGCCGGTGCCCTGCTCGTCGGTCGTGCTCATGGTCGCTCCCCGGTCCCGGGTCGTCACGCGCCGCTCCCCCACGCGTCCTCCCGACGGTAGTCCGCGACCCGCCGGGCGCCACCGGACCGGGCCGTACCGGCGGGACGCGCGGTTCGGTGCCGGGCGAGGGCGCGTGCCGACGGGGGCGCGTGCCGGGCGGGGCGCGTGCCGGGGCGCTCAGCGCGTCGCGCGCCGCAGGACGTCGGCGGCCTGCCGCAGGACGGGACCGTCGACCATGCGCCCCTCGAACCGGAAGACGCCACGCTCCCGCTCCGCCTGCGCCAGCAGGGCCTGGGCCCACGCGACCTGGCCGTCCGTGGGCCGGTAGGCGGCACGCACGACGTCGACCTGGCCCGGGTGGATGCACGCGGTCGCCACGCAGCCGACCGCAGCGGCGTCGGCGGCCTCCGCGCTCAGGCCGGCGTGGTCCTCGATGTCCATGTGGACCGCGTCGACCACGGCCTTCCCGTGCGCTCCGGCGGCGACGAGGACGACCGAGCGCGCGTGCCGGGCGACATCCCGGTAGGTGCCGTCGGGGTGGCGGCTCGACGTGCCGCCGAGCGATGCGACGAGGTCGTCGGCGCCCCACAGGAGCGCCACGACGGACGTCTCGGCGGCGATCTCGGCGGCGTGCAGCACGCCCGCGGCCGTCTCGACGAGGGCCACGACGTCGTACCCGTCGAGCGCCCGCACGTCGGCGGCGGACGCCGTCTTCGCGAGCATGAGCGTGCGGAACGGCGACGAGGCGAGCGCGCGCAGGTCCTTGTCGAGGTCGGGTGTGCCGGCCGGGTTCACGCGCACCACGGTGCGCGCCGGGTCGAGGTCGGCGGCGACGACGGCGTCGCGTGCGGCGGGCTTGGCCTCGGGCCGGACCGCGTCCTCCAGGTCGAGGACCACCCCGTCGGCGACGGCGGCGGCCTTGGCGTAGCGGTCGGGCCGGTCCGCGGGGCAGAACAGCAGCGCCGGGCCGAGCGTGAACGCGGTCACGGCGCGGCGTCCCGGCACCAGAACAAGACCGAGCGGGTCGCCTCGGCGACGACGACGCCGTCCTGGTTGCGCCCGGTGTGCGCGAGCGTCACGACTCCCTGTCCGGGCCGCGAGGTCGACAGCCGTCTGTCCGTCACGACCGTCTCGGCGTAGAGGGTGTCGCCGTGGAACAGCGGGTGCGGGAAGCGGACGTCGGTCAGGCCGAGGTTGGCGACGATGGTGCCCTGCGTGAGCTGCGCGACGGACGAGCCCACGAGCACGGCCAGCGTCATCATCGAGTTCACCAGCCGCGCGCCGAACGGCTGGGTCGCGGACCAGGCGGCGTCGAGGTGCAGCGCCTGCGGGTTCATCGTCAGGGTGCTGAACAGCACGTTGTCGGCCTCGGTGAGCGTGCGACCCGGGCGGTGGAGGTAGCGCACGCCGACCCCGAGCTCCTCGTAGTAGAGCCCGCGCTGCACGACCTCGTCCGTCATCGAGGCGCCCCCGAGAACCCGAGCTCGCGTGCGATGACCATGAGCTGCACCTCCGTCGTGCCCTCGCCGATCTCGAGGATCTTCGAGTCGCGGTAGTGCCGTGCGACGGCGTTCTCGTTGAGCACGCCGTACCCGCCGAAGATCTGGGTCGCGTCGCGCGCGTTGTCCATCGCCGCCTCGCTGCCGAGCAGCTTCGCGAGGCTGGCCTCGAGCTTGAACGGCTGCCCGGCGACGAGCCGCCGTGCCGCGTCCTGCCACGCGAGGCGGGCGGCGTGCACGCGCGACTCCATGCGCGCGATCTTGAACGCGATGTGCTGGTTCTCGCCGATGGGGTGCCCGAAGACGTTGCGGCTGCGGGCGTACCGCATGGCCTCCTCGAGGCAGCCCTGCGCGGCACCGGTGCACAGCGCGGCGATGGCGACCCGGCCCTCGTCGAGCGCCTGGATGAACTGCGCGAACCCGCGTCCGCGCGTGCCGAGCAGGTTCGCCTCGGGCACGCGCAGGTCCTCGAAGCGCAGCGGGTGCGTGTCGGACGTGTGCCAGCCGACCTTGTCGTAGGCCGGCAGGACGGTGAGCCCCGGGGTGCCGGCGGGGACGAGGATCGCGGTGAGCTCCTTCGTCCTCGTGCCGTCGTCGCGCACGCGCTCGCCCGTCACGGCGGTGATCGTCAGCAGGCGCGTGATCCGGGTGCCGGAGTTGGTGATGAACTGCTTGGAGCCGTCGATCACCCACTCGCCGTCCTCGAGCCGTGCCGTGGTGCGCGTGCCGCCCGCGTCGGACCCGGCGTCCGCCTCGGTCAGCCCGAAGGCCGCGAGCCCACGTCCCGACGCGAGCAGCGGCAGCCACTCCTCCTTCTGCGCGTCGGTGCCGTGCCGGAACACGGGCATGGCCCCGAGACCGACGCCGGCCTCGAGCGTGACGCCGATGGACTGGTCGACGCGGCCGAGCTCCTCGACGGCCAGGCACAGGTCGAACATGTCGCGGTCCTGCCCGCCGTACTCGCGCGGGAAGGGCAGGCCGAACAGCCCCATCTCCCCCATCTGCGCGAGGATCTCGTACGGCAGCTCGCGCTTCGTGTCGTACTCGTAGGCGGCGGGCGCGACGACGTGGTCGGCGAAGTCCCGCACCTCGTCGCGGAGCTTGCGCTGCTCGGGCGTCAGGTCGTGGCTCATTCCGGGGTCCCTTCGTGGGGGTGCGGGGTGATGGTGGCGACCACGTGGTCGAGCGACACCCGGTCGGCCGGTCGGACCGTGAGGGTGACGACGCCGTCACGAGGGGCGGCGAGGCGGTGCTCCATCTTCATCGCCTCGATCGTGAGCAGCGGCTGGCCGGCGACGACGTGGTCGCCGGTCGCGGCGTCGACGGCGACGACGACGCCGGGCATGGGGGCGCGAACCTCGGGGGCCGCCGGACTGCCGGGACCGCCGGGGCTGCCGGTCGCGCCGGACCGGCGGACGGCGAGGCGCGCGGCGTGGTGCTCGGCGAGCCCGTGGACGCGCAGGTCGTGCGTCGTCCCGTCGACGGCGACCCACGTGACGCCCCCGTCGACGGCGATCCGCACAGGCCGCGTCACGCCGTCGAGGTCGAGCAGCCCGCTGTCCACCCCGCCGCGCACGAGCCGCGCGAGGAGCCCGGCCCCGTCCCCCAGCACGACCACGTGCCCCGCCCCGCTCCTGCCCCCCACTCCGCCGTCGAGATCGACACCTTCCCCCGAGACCGCGACATGCATGTGGCGGTCTCGGGGGAATGTCGCTGTCTCGGCGGGGGTGAGGCGGACCTCGACCTCCCGGTCGTCCGCGGTCACCCAGCGGCGGACGGGAGTGCCGCCCGCGAGGCGCCAGCCGTCGGCTCTCCACGCGGTGGCGGTCGCGGTCGCCTGCCGCCACAGGACGGCGGCGACGCAGGCAGCGTCCGGCACGGGCACCGGGCCCGGGGCTGCGGCGTCGATGCGGGCGAGGAGGCCCGTGTCGAGGTGGCCGGCGCGCACGTCGGGGCCGGCGAGGAGGTGACGCAGGAAGCCGACGTTGGTGCGGACCCCGAGGACCGTCGTGCGGGCCAGGGCGGCGTCCAGCCGCCGCAACGCCTCGGGGCGGTCGGCCCCCCACGCGACGACCTTCGCGAGCATCGGGTCGTACGTCGTGCCGACGACCAGCCCGGGCTGCAGCGCGCTGTCGACGCGCACGCCCTCGCCGGTCGGCTCGTCGAGCACCAGGATCCTCCCGGTGGTGGGCAGGAAGTCGCGCGACGGGTCCTCCGCGTACACGCGCGCCTCGACGGCGTGCCCGGTGAGCCGCACGTCGTCCTGCGCGAACCCGAGCGGCTCCCCCGCGGCGACGCGCAGCTGCCACTCGACCAGGTCCAGGCCGGTGACGAGCTCGGTCACGGGGTGCTCGACCTGCAGCCGCGTGTTCATCTCCATGAAGAAGAACTCCGTGGGTGCCTCGTCGGACACGAGGAACTCCACGGTCCCGGCGCCGACGTAGTCGACGCTGCGCGCGACGTCGCACGCCGCCGCGCCGATCCGGGCGCGTGTCGCGGCGTCGAGCCGCGGCGACGGCGCCTCCTCGACAACCTTCTGGTGCCGCCGCTGCAGCGAGCACTCGCGCTCGCCGAGGTGCACGACGCCGCCGTGGGCGTCGGCGAGCAGCTGGACCTCGATGTGCCGGGGCGCGCGCACGTACCGCTCGAGCAGCAGGGTGTCGTCGCCGAACGCGGCCCGCGCGACCCGCCGCGACGCGGCCAGCGCGTCGTCCAGCGCCCCCGGCTCCGCGACGACGGTCATCCCCTTGCCGCCGCCACCCGCGGACGGCTTGACCAGCAGCGGGTACCCGACGCGTGCGGCGACGACGGCCGGGTCCTCGTCGTCCGTGAGCGGTGCGCCGGGGATCACCGGCACGCCCGCCGCGCTGACGTGGTCCTTGGCGCGGATCTTGTCGCCCATGACGTCGAGCGCCCGCACGCCCGGGCCGACGAACACGATCCCGGCGTCGGCGCACGCGCGCGCCAGGTCGGGGTTCTCCGAGAGGAACCCGTACCCCGGGTGCACCGCGTCGGCGCCCGTCGCGACCGCGACCCGGACGACCGCGTCGACGTCGAGGTAGCTGAGCCGCGGCTCGGCAGGCCCGAGCCGCACCGCGAGGTCCGCGAGCGCGACATGCCGCGCGTCGCGGTCGGCGTCGCTCCAGACGCCCACGGACCGGATGCCGAGCCGGCGCAAGGTCGCCATGACCCGGCACGCGATCTCCCCGCGGTTGGCGACGAGCACGGTCGCGAACGGCCGGGCGAAGGCCGCGCGGGTCGCGGCGGTGGCTGTCGTGGTCATCGCCGTCACATCCGGAACAGGCCGAGGTGCGGCTCGGCGAGCGGGACGCGCGCGCACACGTCGAGGGCCATGCCGAGGACGCGGCGGGTGTCGGCCGGGTCGATGATCCCGTCGTCCCACAGCCGCGCGGTCGACCAGTACGGGCTGCCCTGGGTCTCGTACTGCTCGCGCAGGGCGGCGCGGAACGCCTCCTCGTCGTCGGTGTCCCAGGTCTCGCCGCGCGCCTCGAGCTGCTCCCGCCGGACGGTGGCCAGCACGGACGACGCCTGCGCCCCGCCCATGACGGAGATGCGCGCGCCCGGCCACATCCACAGGAACCGCGGCGAGTAGGCCCGCCCGCACATGGAGTAGTTCCCGGCGCCGAACGAGCCGCCGATGACGACCGTGAGCTTCGGGACGCGGGTGGTCGCGACGGCGGTCACCATCTTGGCGCCGTGCTTCGCGATGCCGCCGGCCTCGTAGGCGCGCCCGACCATGAAGCCGGAGATGTTCTGCAGGAACACGAGCGGCACGCCGCGCTGGTCGCAGAGCTCGACGAAGTGCGCGCCCTTGAGCGCGGACTCGGAGAACAGCACGCCGTTGTTCGCGACGATCCCGACGGGGTGGCCGTGCAGGCGCGCGAACCCGGTGACGAGCGTGGTGCCGTACTCGCGCTTGAACTCGTGCAGCTCGCTGCCGTCGACGAGCCGGGCGACGACCTCGTGCACGTCGTAGGGCGTCTGCAGGTCGGGCGGGACGACGCCGTAGAGCCCGTCCTCGTCGAGCGCGGGCGGCCGGCTCTCGACCACGTCCCACGCCGGAGGGCCGGGCGCGGGCAGCGTGGCGACGACGTCGCGGACGATCGCGAGGGCGTGCGCGTCGTCGTCGGCGAGGTGGTCGGTGACGCCGGACGTGCGCGCGTGCAGCTCGCCGCCGCCGAGCTCCTCGGCGGTCACGACCTCCCCGGTCGCGGCCTTCACCAGCGGCGGGCCGCCGAGGAAGATCGTGCCCTGGTCCCGCACGATGACGGTCTCGTCGGACATCGCCGGCACGTAGGCGCCGCCTGCGGTGCACGAGCCCATGACGCACGCGACCTGCGGGATCCCCTCGGCGGACATGCGGGCCTGGTGGAAGAAGATCCGGCCGAAGTGGTCGCGGTCCGGGAACACCTCGTCCTGCATCGGCAGGAACGCGCCGCCGGAGTCGACGAGGTAGACGCACGGCAGCCGGTTCTCGCGGGCGATCTCCTGCGCCCGCAGGTGCTTCTTGACGGTGAGCGGGTAGTAGGTGCCGCCCTTCACGGTCGCGTCGTTGGCGACGACCATGACGTGCCGCCCGGCGACGAGCCCGATGCCCGCGACGACGCCGGCCGCCGGTGCGTCGTCGGCGTAGACGCCGTGGGCCGCGAGCGGGGCGATCTCGAGGAACGGGCTGCCCTCGTCGAGCAGCACGTCGACGCGCTCGCGCGCCAGCAGCTTGCCGCGTGCGACGTGCCGCTCGCGTGCGGTGTCCGGGCCGCCGAGCGCGGCGGTGCGCAGCCGGTCGCGCAGCTCGTCGACGAGCGCGCGCTGCGCAGCCGTGTTCGCGGCGAACCCGGGTGCGGTCGGGTCCGCGGTCGTGCGGAGGGTCCCCATCGACTGCTCCACTACAGTTAACGATCGCTAACTCAAACGACGCTAACGGGCCTACGCCCGGTTGTCCACGACAGGGAGCGCCCCATGACGCCACGACCCGCCGACGAGGTCGTCACCTCGGGTCGAGGTCGTCAGCCCGAACGGACGACCTCGACCGGTACTGACGACCTCGCGAGCACCGGCGCCCCACCGAGCACGGCGCGCGGGCGGGCCAAGGCCGAGCGGCGGGCCGCGCTGCTCGACGCCGCGGCACGGCTGTTCGCCCGGCACGGGTTCGACGGCGTCTCGCTCGAGGACCTGGGGGCCGCCGTCGGGGTGAGCGGCCCGGCCGTCTACCGGCACTTCCCGAGCAAGCAGGCCGTGCTCGTCGCACTGCTCGCCGGCGTCAGCGAGGGGCTGCTCGTCGGCGGCCGCCGGGTGGTCGCCGACGCACCCACCGCCAGCGACGCGCTCACCGCCCTCGTCCGCTTCCACGCCGACTTCGCCCTCGCCGAGCCCGACGTCATCCGCGTGCAGGACCGCGACCTCGCCGCACTCGCCGCCCCCGACCAGGAGGAGGTCCGCGACCTGCAACGACGCTACGTCGACCTCTGGGTCGACGTCCTCGCGCACCTCGACCCCTCCACCGACCGGCCCGAGCTGCGCCTGCGCGCGCAGGCCACGTTCGGCCTCCTCAACTCGACCCCGCACAGCGCCCGCGGCGTGAGCCGCTCCCGCACGCGTGACCTGCTCGAACGCATGGCGCTCGCCGCCCTCGGCCACCCGTCGGCTGAGCCCGGCGCACCGACGCGCGACACCGGGTGATGGGCACAAGGTCCCTTGCGGACCTACGCTGGCGGGACATCAGGCAATGGGGCCACCGCTTCACAAGAGCACGGCTCCGCCGACGACGGAGCGGAACATGTTGCGTTCAGATGTGTCAGCCGGGCCTGCCCGGACCAGCCCTCACGACCACGGAGCGGCCGCGCCGACGGCCACGCGGGACGGCGACGTCCCGTCCGACGAGGGCGACCTCGTCCGGCTCCTGACCCCAGCCGGCACCCGGCTCGACCGCCCCGAGCACGACCCCTGGGTCGCGGACGTCGACGACGACGCGCTGCTCGCCCTCTACGAGGACATGGTCGTCGTCCGCCGCTTCGACACCGAGGCGGTCGCCCTGCAACGGCAGGGCCAGCTCGGCCTGTGGCCGCCGCTCAACGGTCAGGAGGCCGCGCAGGTCGGCTCCGCCCGGGCGCTGCGCGCCAACGACTTCGTGTTCGGCAGCTACCGCGAGAACGGCGTCGCGTACTGCCGCGGTGCAACCCCGACGGACCTCGTGCGCGTGTGGCGCGGGACGACGCAGTCCGGGTGGGACCCGCGCGACCTCAACATGGCGACGCCGCAGATCGTCGTGGGCGCGCAGGCGCTGCACGCCACCGGGTACGCGCTGGGCTGCCGGCTCGACGGGGTCGACTCCGCGGTCGTCGCGTACTTCGGCGACGGCGCGACGAGCCAGGGCGACGTGCACGAGGCGATGGTGTTCGCCGCGAGCGGCGGCGCGCCCGTCGTGTTCTTCTGCCAGAACAACCAGTGGGCGATCTCGGAGCCCGTCGACCTGCAGACCCGCACGCCGATCGCCACCCGGGCCGCCGGGTACGGGTTCCCGGGCGTGCGCGTCGACGGCAACGACGTGCTGGCGGTCCTCGCCGTCACGCGCGCGGCGCTCGACCGCGCCCGCCGCGGCGAGGGCCCGACGCTCGTCGAGGCGGTCACCTACCGGATGGGTCCGCACACGACGTCCGACGACCCCACCCGGTACGCCGACCCCGCGGTGCGCGAGCACTGGACGGCGCGCGACCCGGTCACGCGCGTCGAGCGGCTGCTGCGGGCCCGCGGCGCGCTGGACGACGAGGGTGCCCGGGCCGTCGCGGGCCGCGCCGACGCGTTCGCGCAGGCGATGCGGGACGGCTGCTACGCGCTCACCCCTCCCCCGTCCGACACCCTGTTCGACCACGTCCTCGTGGAGCCCACGGCCTGGCTGGAGCGGCAGCGTCGCGAGCACGCCGCGTACCGCGCGATGCTCGAGGGGGACGCGTCATGAGCCCGGTGACGACCGCCGCGGCGATCACCGCCGGGCTGCGGCACGCGCTCCACGACGACCCGACGGTCGTGCTGCTCGGCGAGGACATCGGCACGCTCGGCGGCGTCTTCCGTGTGACCGACGGGCTGCAGCGCGAGTTCGGCGCCGACCGGGTCCGCGACACCCCGCTCGCCGAGGCGGGCATCCTCGGCGTCGCCGTCGGGCTCGCGTACCGCGGCTACCGGCCCGTCGTCGAGATCCAGTTCGACGGGTTCGTCTTCCCCGCGTTCGACCAGCTCGTCACCCAGGTCGCCCGCCTGCACTACCGGACGCAGGGCGCGGTGCGGATGCCGATCACGGTGCGCATCCCCTACGGCGGCGGGATCGGGGCGGTCGAGCACCACTCCGAGTCGCCCGAGGCGTACTTCGCGCACACGCCGGGGCTACGGGTCGTCACGCCCGGCGGCCCGCAGGACGCGCACACGATGATCCGGCAGGCCGTCGCCTGCGACGACCCCGTCGTGCTCCTGGAGCCCAAGCGGCGGTACTGGGTCAAGGACGAGGTCGACGAGTCGCTCGACGGCGCGCTGCCGCTCGACCGGGCGCGCGTGGTCGCGCCCGGGACAGACGTGACGGTGGCCGCGTACGGCCCGCTCGTGCTGACGGCGCGCGACGCCGCGCTCGCCGCGCAGGACGACGGCATCTCCGTCGAGGTCGTCGACCTGCGGTCCCTGTCGCCGCTCGACCTCGACACGCTCGAGGACTCCGTGCGGCGCACCCGGCGGCTCGTCGTGACGCACGAGGCGCAGCGCCACGGCGGGCTCGGCGCGGAGATCGCCGCGAGCGTCACGGAGCGGTGCTTCGACGTGCTCGCCGCGCCCGTCGCGCGCGTCACGGGGTTCGACGTACCGTACCCGCCCGCCGCGGTCGAGGAGCACTTCCTGCCCGACCTCGACCGTGTCCTCGACGCCGTCGACCGCGTGCTCGGGCGGCCGCACTCGCTGAGCGGCGTCGACCTCGGCGGACCACCGCCGCCCGCGGGGGTCCGGGCCGCGGGCGGCGCCGGCCACCGTCTCGTCACCGGGAGGGCGTCATGACCACGACCCGGACCGTGACGCTGCCCGACCTCGGCGAAGGCCTGACGGAGTCGGACCTCGTCGAGTGGCTCGTCGCCGTCGGCGACACCGTGACGCTCAACCAGGTGGTCGCCGAGGTCGAGACCGCCAAGGCCCTGGTGCAGCTGCCGTCGCCGTACGCCGGGCGCGTCGCCGAGCTGCTCGTCGAGGCCGGCACCACCGTCGCGGTCGGCGGTGGTCTGCTGACGATCGCGGTCGACGAGCCGGCCGACCCCGCGGCGCCCTCCGGCGCGCCCTCGCCGTCGGTGCCCCGACCCGAGGCAGACGACGACGCGTCGTCCGGCACACCCCCGGCCGCGGGGCCACCCGCCGCGCCCGCCGCGCCGGAGCCGCCCGCGGTGCCGGAGACCCCCGCCGTCCCCGAGCGGACGTCGGTGCTCGTCGGCTACGGGCCGCTCGTGGAGGCGTCCGCCCGGCCCCGCCGGAAGCCCAGGTCGGCGTCGTGGCTGGCCGCGCACCCGCACACGCCGAACGGTTCCGGGAGCGCCGTCGCGCTCGCCGAGCGTCCACGGACGGCGAGCCCGGCCGAGACGACCGAGCCCCCTGCGGACGCCCCGTCGACCACGAGCTCCGGCCGCCCACGCCCGACCCCGCCCGTGCGCAAGCTCGCGCACGACCTCGGCGTCGACCTCGACAAGGTGCACGGCTCCGGCCCTGGCGGGCAGGTCACGCGCGACGACGTCCTGCACGTCCTGCGACCGGCGGAGCACGACGACGCACCGCGTCCGACGCACGCGTCGCCGGCGCACGGGCACGCGCACACGCAGACGCACGAGGCCGTCCGTGAGGCGGTGGCCGCCGACGGCGTCCGCGTGCCCGTGACCGGCGTCCGCCGCCGCACGGCGGAGGCGATGGTCGCGAGCGCGTTCACCGCACCGCACGCGTCGGTCCACCTCACGCTCGACGTCACCGCCACGACGGCGCTGCTGGCGCAGCTGCGGGCGGACCCGGCGCTCGACGGGCGCCGCGTCACAGTCCTGACCCTCGTCGCCAAGGCCGTCCTGCTCGCGCTCGCCCGCACGCCCGAGCTGCACGCACGGTGGGACGACGCGGGGGCGATCGTGCAGCCGGCGCACGTCGGCCTGGGCATCGCCGCCGCCACGCCTCGCGGCCTGCTCGTCCCCGTCGTGCACGACGCCGACCAGCGGCGCCTGCCCGAGCTGGCCGACGCGCTCGCGGCGCTCACCGAGGCGGCGCGCGCGGGGACGACCGCTCCGGCCGACCTGGCGGGAGGCACGTTCACGATCACCAACATCGGCGTGTTCGGCGTCGACGGCGGCGTCCCGATCCTCGTCCCGGGGCAGGCGGGGATCCTGGCCGTCGGCCAGGTCCGGCGACGCCCGTGGGAGCACGACGGGTCCGTGGCGCTGCGCGACGTCATGACGCTGACGCTGTCGTTCGACCACCGTGTCGTCGACGGGGAGCAGGCCGCGCGCTTCCTCGCCGACGTCGGTGCCGTGCTGGCCCGCCCCGCGTCCGTGCTGGCGATGGTCTGAGGAGGACGGATGGACAAGGTCGTCCGGTCGGCCGCGGAGGCGGTCGCCGACGTGCCCGACGGCGCGACGCTCGCCGTCGGCGGGTTCGGGCTGTGCGGGATCCCGAGCGTGCTCATCCGTGCGCTGCTCGACGCGGGCACGCAGGACCTGGAGGTCGTGAGCAACAACTGCGGCGTCGACGACTGGGGGCTCGGCCTGCTGCTGCAGGAGCACCGGCTGCGCCGCGTCGTCGCG
Source organism: Cellulomonas fimi ATCC 484 (assembly GCF_000212695.1). Classification (NCBI taxonomy): domain Bacteria; kingdom Bacillati; phylum Actinomycetota; class Actinomycetes; order Micrococcales; family Cellulomonadaceae; genus Cellulomonas; species Cellulomonas fimi. Next base: position 2,859,201 of record NC_015514.1, read on the forward strand.
TCGTACGTCGGGGAGAACAAGGAGTTCGCCCGGCAGTACCTCGCGGGCGAGCTCGAGGTCGAGCTCACGCCGCAGGGCACGCTCGCCGAGCGGCTGCGCGCCGGGGGCAGCGGGATCGCCGCGTTCTACACGCGCACCGGCGTCGGGACGCAGGTCGCGCAGGGCGGGCTGCCGTGGCGGTACGACGCCGACGGCACCGTCGCGGTCGCGTCGCCGCCCAAGCCCGTCGAGACGTTCACGGTGCGCGGCGAGGCGCACGAGTACGTCCGCGAGGAGGCCATCACGGCCGACTTCGCCCTGGTCCGGGCCGCCGTCGGCGACCGGGCCGGCAATCTCGTGTTCCACGCGTCGGCCCGCAACTTCAACCCGCTGTGCGCCGCCGCCGGGCGCGTCGCGGTCGCGGAGGTCGAGCGGCTCGTGCCGGTCGGCACGCTCGACCCCGACGCGATCCACCTGCCCGGAATCTTCGTGGACCGGGTCGTCGCGCTGACGCCCGAGCAGGTCGACGACAAGCGCATCGAACGCCGGACCCTGCGCGACGGGAGCCCGTCATGAGCCTGACCCGCGAGCAGATGGCCGCCCGGGCCGCGCAGGAGCTGCCCGACGGCGCCTACGTCAACCTCGGCATCGGGCTGCCCACGCTCATCCCCAACCACCTGCCGCCGGGCGTCGAGGTCGTGCTGCAGTCCGAGAACGGCGTCCTCGGCGTGGGCCCCTACCCCACCGTCGACGACGTCGACCCCGACCTCATCAACGCGGGCAAGGAGACCATCACCGTCCACCCCGGGGCCGCGTACTTCGACTCCGCGACGAGCTTCGCGATGATCCGCGGCGGCAAGGTCGACGTCGCCGTGCTCGGGGCGATGCAGGTGTCGGTCCGCGGCGACATCGCCAACTGGATGATCCCCGGGAAGATGGTCAAGGGCATGGGCGGCGCGATGGACCTCGTGCACGGCGCGCGCCGCATCGTCGTCCTCATGGAGCACGTGGCCCGCGACGGGTCCCCCAAGCTCCTTCCCGAGTGCACGCTGCCCCTGACCGGCACGGGTGTCGTCGACCGCGTCGTCACCGACCTGGCCGTGCTCGACGTGACCCCCGCCGGCCTCGCCCTGCGCGAGTGCGCGCCGGGCATGACCGTCGCGGACGTGGTCGCCGCCACGTCCGCCGTGCCCCTGCTCATCGACGACGACGTCCGGGAGATGGTGCTCTCATGACCCGCGAGGCGGTCCTCCTGTCCTTCGCCCGCACCCCGATGACCCGGCTCAACGGCGCGCTGTCGTCGCTGACCGCCGCGTCCCTCGGGGCGGCCGCGATCCGCGCTGCCCTGGCCCGCTCCGGCGCGACCGTCGACGACGTCGACGCCGTCCTCATGGGCCAGGTCGTCCTCGCCGGCGCCGGCCAGAACCCGGCCCGGCAGGCCGCGCACCTGGCCGGTCTGCCGTGGACCGTCCCGGCGACGACGGTCAACAAGGTCTGCCTCAGCGGCCTCACCGCGATCGTCGACGCCGCGCGCCTGATCAGCTGCGAGGAGGCCGACGTCGTCGTCGCGGGCGGCCAGGAGTCGATGAGCCAGGCGCCGCACCTGCTGCCCGGGTCCCGGCGCGGCTGGACGTACGGGGACCTGACGGCCGTCGACTCCCTCGCCTGGGACGGGCTCACCGACGCCTTCGACCACGAGTCGATGGGCGCGTCGACCGAGCGCGGCAACGCGCGGCTCGGGCTGACGCGCGAGGCGCAGGACGCGGTCGCCGTCGCGAGCCACACCCGTGCGGCCGCTGCGGTCGGCTCCGGGGTGTTCGCCGAGGAGATCGTGCCCGTCCCCGTCCCGCAGCGTCGTGGCGACGACGTGCTCGTCGAGGCCGACGAGGGCATCCGCCCGGGGACGACGCTCGAGTCGCTCGCGGCGCTGCGACCGGCGTTCACGTCCGACGGCACCATCACCGCGGGCAACGCCTCGCCCCTGACCGACGGCGCCGCGGCGGTCGTCGTCGCCGCGCGGGACGTCGCCGAGGCCCGCGGCTGGCCGTGGCTGTGCCGGGTCGTCGCCTGGGGTCAGGTGGCCGGACCGGACACGTCGCTGCACTCGCAGCCGTCGGCCGCCCTGTCCGCCGCGCTCAAGCACGCCGGGTGGGACACCGGGACGCTCGACCTCGTCGAGATCAACGAGGCGTTCGGCTCGGTCGTCGCGCAGTCGCTCGCCGACCTCGCCTACCCGCTGGAGCGCACCAACATCCACGGCGGCGCGATCGCCCTCGGGCACCCCATCGGCGCCTCCGGTGCGCGCCTCGCCGGCCATGCGGCCCTCGAGCTCGCCCGCCGCGGGTCCGGTCGCGCCGGTGTCGCCCTGTGCGGCGGCGGCGGCCAGGGCGAGGCGATGCTGCTGGAACGCTGACCTGACCAGCTCGGACGGCGCTCCGCTCGTCCCGGAAGCTCGGCCTGTGGACAACTGAGTCACGCCCTGGCACGCCACTAGCGTCCTCGCGACGGGCTGGTGCGAGGGGGTTGGTGTGGCGAACGACGAGGCCGTGGTCCCGGACTCCTTCTGGGTCGACCAGGAGGAGCTGCGGAGCGCGGGCAACCGCCTGCTCGAGCTCGGCGACCGGCTCGGCGACGAGGCGTCCCGGGTCGTCGCGGCGCGGGCACCGCAGTGGGGTCCGACGGCGCTGGCAGACGCCGGGGGGCGGTTCCAGGACCGGTTCGCTCACCTCGTCCGCGGTCTGTCCCGCGAGTTCGACGCCGCTGGCCACGAGCTGCGCCTGCACGCCGAGGGCTACGACTGGACCGACGCCGACATCGCGATGCGGATGCGCACGCTTGCCGAGCGGTACCCGACGTGAACCCGCTGTGGCACCTCGGCAACACCACGGACGTCCGGCTGCTGATCCCCGGCAAGCCGGAGGCGCTGCGTGACGACGCCGACGACCTCGACGCCGCCGCCGTCCGCCTCGACGCCGTGTCCGAGGACGCGCGCACGGGGACCGAGACGCCGTCCTGGGGCGGGTGGGCCCGCGACCAGTGGGACCACCGCCGCTCCGAGCTCCTCACCGTCCCCGCGACGGTCGCCGAGATCTACCGCGGCGCCGCCGGTGCGCTGCGCGGCCACGCCGACACCCTCGCGTGGGCGCAGGCCGGCGCCGCGACCGCCGTCGACCTGTGGGCCCACGGCGTCGACCGCTCGCGCGCTGCGGGGGTGCTGTGGACCACTGCTCCTCCCGCCGCCGGCGACCCGGTGACCGATCCCGGCGCCGCTCACCGGCACGCGGCCACGCTCGTCCTCGACCGGTGCCAGCGTGTCGCCGCGCAGTCCGGCGAAGCGCTCGCAGCGCTGCTCGACGAGCTCAGCGCAGGGATGCCCGACGGACAGCTGCACGGAAACCAGTTCTTCGCGGGCGTCGCCGCTTGGGCCGCGGGCCTCGCCGACATGCTCTGGCGCCTGCACCTGGTCCGCGCCGCCGTCGACCACGACGGCTGGCTCGGCGACCTCCGGTCGGAGTGGGATGCGACCGCGGGCGTCTTCCGCCTCGTCACAGACGACCCCCTGCACGCGGGCCCCGTTCTCGCCAACACCGAAGGCCTCCGCGACAACCCCGGCCGCTGGTGGGGCACCCTCGCCCCCGACCTCGCGCTGTCTGCTGCTGGCGGCGTCGCGTCTGGAAGTCGAGTGCTCACGGGAGTCCGGCGGCTCGACGAACTCCCGCGTGTGCCACGGGAATGGCCGGAGCACCCAGCCCTGAACACCTGGGAGTACTCGCTGGGATGGGATCCCGACGCGAAGCTCTTCCGCCTCAGCGAGTACCAGACCGCGACGAGACTGATCGATCAGTACGGCCTACGTCTCGAACGCGCGCCCCACGGCTCGCATGTGGACTGGTTGGATGACGCGGGAACGACCTACGACGCGATGGGCAACTTCGACGGCGTCTACCTCCACCGAGAGCGCCAGTGGAGCAACCTCTTCGACCAGCTCGACCGACACATCGCGAAGGCGGACATCGTCCCGATCGATGTCTCCCAGTTCTCAGCCGAGCAGATCGCAACGATCCGCTGGTACGTGCAGCCGTTCGCCGATCGGATCTACTTCGTGGGAGAGCAATGAGTGCAACCATCTACGGCTTGAACGGGACGAGCTGGAACGGGAGCAAGGGCGTCTTCTTCTGGCTTCTGCAGTCCATGGCCGCGCGCACGAGCTCGCCGTCGCTCGCGGCCCGACTTCGCGAGCTCGACAGCGCGAACCTGCATTGGCTCGACCTCGAGGACTTCTCCCGTGCCGAGCACGACGAGCTGATCCACCTGCTGCACGAGACGCCCCCGATCGCGCGTCGAGAGTTCGCGCACAGGCCGGACGGGAAGACGTACGTCGAGGATCAGCTCGACGCGTTGCTCCTTCTCGAGTGATCCGACCCCGACCTCGAGGCGACACCACGCGGGACGTCATCCGCCTCCGGACGCGGGAGGCCGCCCCTCCCTCGACAAGAACAACGAGGAGAAGACGGCATGTGCTGCACAGACTCGCGCGTCGCACCCGACGGAGACCAGGTCCCCACCGTGGGGGAACTGTGAGTGGAACGATCTTCGGACTCGACCAGCGACGATGGCGCGGCTCACGCAGCGCCTTCTTCTGGACCCTCCAGTCGATGGCAGCGCGCGCGGTGGACCCACGCCTTGCGGCGACCCTGCTCGAGCGCTTCACGGATGAGGTGCACTGGCTCGATCTCGAGGCATTCACCCCGAGCGAGCAGCGGGAGCTACTCGTCCTGCTGCGCGACACCCCGGCTGCCGCTCGGCGGGACCTCCCCGCGTTCGACGAGCGCGACGCGGTCATTGCGCAGATCGACCGGCTGATCGCACTCGTCGACGGCAGCGAGGCGCCCTGATGAGCCCGAGCGAGCGACCCGGTCAGTCGACCTGGAGGAGAAGCGGATAAGTGCCACGCTCTTCGGACTTGGGGGTGCGGCGTGGGATCCCTCGAAGGGCATCTTCTACTGGACGCTCGAGTCCATGGCGGAACGGACCGACGACCGTCACCTGCACGCCGTGCTGATGGATCGGTCGGAGGGCGGCGTGAGCTGGCTGAGCATCGACGACTGCCCGAGGACCCAGCAGCGCGAGCTCCTGCGCCTCCTGCGCGAGGCGGCGGACCCGAGCGCCTCCTTCTACGCCACCGACAGCTCCGTGTGGGAGGGCCCCCTCACCCCTTTCGCCTGGGCGCTGGAGTCGATGGCACGGCTCACCGCGGACCCCTCGCTCCGGTCCTGGTTGCAGGAGATCGCGCGGGAGGGACCGTATTGCCTCGAGCTCGACCAGCTCTCACCCACGGCCTACGCCGAGGTCGTGCGCCTGCTGCCGACGCTGCCCGCGGTCGCCCGCGACGATCCTGACCTCCGCGACGACGCGGCGGGCGCTCTGGCACACATCGACGCGCTGTCCCGCATGCGGTGACACCATGACGCGCCTGACGCCCGGGCGCCTCACAGCCGAGCGTCGGTCACACCGTCGAGCGCGCGCCGGTCGTGGTGCGGTGCAAGCTCCACGACGTCCCCGTGGAGGCGCTCGGCGTCGGCGCGGTCGTGCGTGACGAGCAGGACCGCTCGGCCACGGCAGGCCTCGGCGATCCACGCGAGGACGGCCTCGCGACCGTCGGCGTCGATGCCGGTGAGGGGCTCGTCGAGGAAAACGAGGTCGGCGGCGGGCAGGAGGGCGCGGGCGATGACGACACGGCGGCGCTGCCCGCCGGACAGGGCGCGGACCGGGCGACGGAGCGCGTCAGCGGGCAGGCCCAGGTCGCGGAGCGCGGTGACGACGCTCGTCGACGACACGTCGCGGGGAAGGACCAGGCGCACGTTGGCGACGGCGTCGAGGTGCTCGCAGAGCCGGTCCTCCTGGAACACGGCCGAGCAGCGCGCCGGCCTGCCGTCTACCACGCCGCTCGTCGGCGGCACGAGCCCGAGCAGGACGCGGCCGAGCGTCGTCTTGCCGCTGCCGTTCGGTCCCATGACGGCGACGACGCCGTCGTCCGGCAGGTCGATGTCGAGGCCGTCGAGGACGACCCGGCCGCCGAGCTCGACCCGCAGGTCCCGGACCGTGATCACGACGCCCCGCCTCCCCGGCCACGAGCACCGCCGCCCGCCACCGCGCCACGCGCCGACGGCACCCGACGCAGCAGCGCACCCAGCCCGCGTTCGGCGGCGAGGCTCAGGGCGACGACGACGCCCGTCCAGACGAACACGTCGGCGGTCTCGAGCAGGAGCTTCGCGTCGTAGAGCCGCTCCCCCACGCTGCCCGCGGGCAGGCCGATGACCTCGGCGGCGATGCCGCTCTTCCACGCGAGCCCGATGCCGACCTGGCACGCGGCGGCGAAGAACGGCAGGACGGCGGGGACGTCGATCGCGCGGACGCGTCGCCAGACCGGCAGACGGAAGACGAGAGCGACCTCGAGCATCGCGACGTCACGGCGCCCGATGCCTTCCAGCACCGCGGCGAACACGACGGGCAGGACCATGAGGGCGCTGACGACGACCGCGAGGCGCCCGCTGTCGACCCAGATCAGCACGAGGATGATGAAGCTGACGACGGGCGCGGCCCGCACCGCGCCGACCAGCGGTGTCACGAGCGCCCGCACGACGGACCACCGGGCGGCCGTCACCGCGAGGACCGTGCCGGCGACGGTCCCGAGGACGAATCCCGACAGGACCCGCACGAGCGAGTGCCCGACCGTGGCCCAGAACGCCGGCTCGACGACCAGCTCGCCGAACCGCGCACCGACCTCGGCAGGCGCCGGCAGGAGAAGCCGCTGGCCGACGACGAGCGCCGCCGCCTGCCAGACGACGAGCCAGAACGCCAGGACCAGGACGGGCCGCACGACGCGGACGACCGCGCTCCCTCGTCGACCACGAGCCCACTGCCGCACACGCCGCACCCCGCGCCCGGGCGGGGCGACGGCCCGCCGCCGCAGCGCCCGCACGGGTCCTCCGCGCGTCGCGCGGCCCGTTCCCTGCGCGGCCGGGTCAGCCGTCCGCGCCGTAGTAGAAGCCGTCATCGGGAAGGGCTCCTCCCACCGACGCAGGGTCGGCGGCGTGCAGGACCGCGAGGTACCCCGCGAGGGAGTGACGCATCTCGGCTCCGTCGACGTAGGTGATGTGCGAGCCCGGGATCGCCTTCGTGGCGACGGCCGCGGCAGGCACGATCCCCGCGGCGGCGATGAGCTCGCCCGCCTCGTCGGGATGCTCGTTCGTGAAGGCGGTCGACTCGGCGTAGTCGTCGAGGAACTCCTCGAAGGCCGCGGCGTGCTCGGTGGCGAAGGCGGCGCGGACGACGACCACCCCCGTGACGAGCTGCGAGTCGGGCTCGACGGCGGCCCACTCCTCGGTCAGGTCGAGGGCCGCGCGAGCGCCGGGGACCTGCCCCGCGACGACGGTCACGTAGGGCTGCGGCAGGACGGCGACGGCACCGGGCTCGGCGGCGAGCCGGGCGGCGACCTCGGTCGCCTCGCTGAGGTACTGCACGGACAGGTCGGCGGCGGGGTCGAGGCCGGTGAGGTCGAGCAGGTGCTCCAGGACGAGCTGGGGGGTGGCTCCCTTGCCCGTGCTGTAGACGGTGCGTCCGCGCAGGTCGGACAGGGAGTGCACGGTGTCACCGACCTCGACGACGTGCAGGACGCCGAGCGTGTTGATCGCGGCGACCTGGATGGCTGCGGGCGTGCCGGTCGTCTTCGCGTCGAGCACCGCGGCGAGGTTGGCGGGCAGGAGCGCGACATCGACGTCGCCGTGCAGCACCTTCGGCAGCACCTCGTCGGGCGTGCCGTAGACCGTCACCTGGTAGTCGTGCCGCGCGGCGCCGCGGGCGGCCTCGTCCATGAGCCTGACGAGCCCCATGGTCGTGGGGCCCTTGAGCGAGGCGATCCGAACCGTGGTCCGCTCCACCGTCGCGCTAGGGGTCGGTTCCGCGGCGGGGGCCGACGACGTGGCCGGAGCCGCGGCCCCGGGCGCGCACCCCGCGACGAGAGCGGCGACCGCGACGACGGCCGCGGCGAGACGGAGGAGCCGGCGCGTCACGACGCACCGCCCGGCGTGCCGTGCTCGACGACGGGACCGGTCGGCGCGTGCGCACCGGCGCCGACGGGCTCAGCAGCAGCCGGAGCACGGTCGGGACGGCGGAACGGTGCGTAGGAGGTGTGCAGGAGCTCGTGCGCGAGCGGCGAGTTCGGCTCGCCGTAGCACTCGTCGTAGAGCCGCAGCACGTCGGGGTTGGCCTGCGAGCGCCGCAGCGGTGCCGTGCGGTCGATGTCGACGAGCACCTGCTGCCGCGCGACCGTCTCGTGCGCGTCACGCGGGGCCGGGTGCCCGGCGCCGTTGACGCACCCGCCGGGGCACGCCATGACCTCGATGAGGTCGTACCCGACGTCCTCGCCGTCGCGGATCCGGCGGGCGAGCGCGTCGACGTTGCCGAGCCCGCTGACGACGGCGACCCGCACCTCGACACCTCCGGCGGCGACCGTGGCCTCCTTGACGCCCTCGAGGCCGCGGACGGCGTGCACGTCGAGCTCGGCGGGCGGCTCGCCGGTGAGCTTCTCGACCGCCATCCGCAGCGCCGCCTCGGCGACGCCGCCGGACGCCCCGAACAGCACGCCGGCGCCGCTGACCTGCGCGTACGGCTCGTCGAACGCCCCGGGCTCGACGTCGGCGGGGTCGAGCCGCAGCATCTCCACCATCTCGAGCAGCTCGGTCGTGGTGAGCACCGCGTCGACGTCCCGGACGCCGTCGGGGGCGAACTCGGGCCGCGCCGCCTCGTACTTCTTGGCGAGGCACGGCACGACGGACACCGTGTACAGCCGGTCGACGGGGATGCCGGCGCGCTCCGCGAAGTGCCGCTTCACCGTGGCGCCCATCATCTGCTGCGGCGACTTGCAGCTCGACAGGTGCGGGATGAGCTCGGGGAACCGCCGCTCGACGAGGTTGACCCACCCCGGGCAGCAGGACGTGAACTGCGGCAGGCGCTCGCCGCTGCCGACGCGCTCCAGGAACTCGGTGGTCTCCTCGAGGATCGTCAGGTCGGCCGCGAACGCGAAGTCGAAGACCCGGTCGAACCCGACCTTGCGCATGAGTCCGGCCATGAACCCGGACGCCTGCTCGGGCGCGAGCCCGTAGTGGTCCGCGATGACGCTGCGCACCGCGGGGGCGACGAAGCCCACGACGACCTTGTCGGGGTCGTGCATCGCGGAGAACACGCCGCCGCGCTCGCGCACGTAGTCCAGCGCGCCGCACGGGCACGCGCGGACGCACTGCCCGCACGACACGCAGTCGGTCAGCCCGAGCGGCTGGTCGTCGCGCGTGCCGACCGTGAGCCGCCCGCCGTCGAACTGGAACGCCAGGACGTCGACGCCCTCGACCTGCGCACACGCCGCGACGCACAGCCCGCACGAGATGCACTTGTTGTGGTCGCGCACGATGAAGGGGTGGTCCTGCGCGACCGGCGTCCACGGCCGCACGTGCAGCGGCAGCGTGAACTCGACGTGGTGCGCGGTGGCGGCATCCCGCAGGTCGCAGCGGTTCTGCTTGGAGCAGCCGCACTCCAGGCAGCGCGCGGCCTCGTCGCGGGCCTGCTGCTCCGTCAGCCCGAGCTCCACCTCGACGAAGCTGCCGATGCGCTCGGCAGGCGGCAGGGCGGGCATGGCGACGCGGCGCGCGCGGGGCTGCAGCTCGAACTCGTCGCGCGGCAGGTCCTCGAGCGTGCCGCGGCTGCACGTGTAGTCCTCCTGCGAGGGGCGCACGTACCCGTCGCGGACGAACTCGTCCATGGCCTGCGCGGCCCGCCGGCCCGCGGCGACCGCCTGGATCACGGTGGCGGGGCCGGTGACGCAGTCGCCGCCTGCGAACACGTTCGCCTCGGAGCTCTGCAGCGTGCGGCCGTCGACGTCGACGTCGCCCCACTCATTGAGCCGCACCGGCAGGTCGTCCCACAGGAACGTCGTGTCCGTCGTCTGCCCGATCGCGCCGATGACGGTGTCGGCCTCGATGACGAAGTCCGAGCCCTCGACGCGCACCGGCCGGCGACGACCCGACCGGTCCGGCTCGCCGAGCTCCATCCGCACGCACCCGACGTGCAGCCGCCCGTCGACGGACGTGATGCCGGTCGGGGCCGCGAGGAAGACCATGTCGACGCCCTCGTGCAGCGCCTCCTCGATCTCCAGCGGCTCGGCGGGCATCTCGTCGCGCGTGCGGCGGTAGACGAGCTTGACGTCCCGCGCCCCGCGCCGCAGCGCGGTCCGCACGCAGTCGATGGCCGTGTTCCCGCCCCCCACGACGACGACCGTGTCCCCGACGGGCTCGTCGACGCCCTGCACGACGCCCCGCAGCCAGTCGATGCCCAGGTGCACCCCGGGCAGGTGCTCACCGTCGAGCTTGAGCGGCGTCGCCCGCCACGACCCGACCGCGAGGTACACGGCGTCGTGCTCCCGTCGCAGGTCGTCGAGCCGCAGGTGCGTGCCGAGCGCCTTGCCGGTCACGATCTCGACGCCGATCGCCTCCATGAAGGCGATCTCCTCGTCGAGCGTGGCCTTCGGGAGCCGGTACTCGGGGATGCCGTACCGCATCATCCCGCCGGGGCGGTCCTCCTTCTCGAACACCGTGACCCGGTGCCCGGCGAGCGCCGCGTAGTACGCCGCGGACAGTCCCGAGGGCCCGGCGCCGACGACCGCGATCCGCTTCCCGCTGGGGTCGGCGAGCCGCGGAGTCCACGGCTCCTCGCGCGCCCGGTCCCAGTCGGCCACGAACCTCTTGACGTGGTTGATCGCCACGGGCTCGTCGACGAGGTTGCGCCGGCACTCCGCCTCGCACGGGTGGGGGCACACGCGCCCGCACGCCGACGGGAACGGGTTGCGGTCCTTGATGACGCGGATCGCCGCCTCGAAGTTCCCGGTGGCGACGTGGTGCAGGTACGTCTGGATGTCGATGTTCGCCGGGCACGTCTGCACGCACGGCGCCACGCAGTCGGCGTTGTGGTCGCACAGGAGCTGCTCGAGCCTCACCGCCCGGTACTCGCGCAGGCGCGGGTTCACGGTCGTGACGACCATCCCCGCGGACACCGGCGTGATGCACGCCTTGACGTCGCGCGTCGCCCCGTCCGCGCCGGTCCCGACCTCGACGACGCACAGCCCGCAGCTGCCGTTCGCGCGTTCCAGCCGCCCGTCGTGGCACAGCGACGGCACGTCGACACCCTCCGCCTGCAGCGCCCGCAGCAGGGTCGTCCCCTCGCGCAGCTGCATCGACCGGCCGTCCACCGTCACGGTGACGTGCTCCGACTCCTGGCCCTCGTGCACGCGACCTCCCACGGTCCGTGGCCCGGCGGCACGGGCGACCCGGGCGGGCCGCTGCGCGGTAGAGCGCCGCCATTGGCCCTCGTGGCCGACGCTAGGACCGTGTGGTGCCCGTCACGAAGGGACCTCCGGCCTAGGTCTGCGGCCCCAACCTGTGGGAACGCGCTTCCCGCGGTCCGTGCCACCGACGACCGCTGCCACACCCCGGTTGCGCCCCCCGGCGGTCGGCAGTCGAATGCGGTGCGGGGGGTCTCCTGAGGAGGTAGGACCGTGGACGCCATCGTCTGGATCGTCATCGCCGTCGTCGTGGTCGTCGTGGTCGTCGCGATCGCCGTCGCCGTGGGCAGGCGGCGCGGCGCGCACCGCGCCGAGGCCGAACGCGCCAAGGCCCAGCAGATCCGCGAGGAGGCTGCCGCCGAGCAGGTCGAGGTCAAGCGGCGCGAGGCCGAGGCCGCCCGCCTCGACGCCCAGGCCCGGCTCGCCCAGGCGGAGGCCGACGCACGCGCCGCCGACGCCGCCGCCCTGCAGAACGAGGCCCGCGCCCGCGGCGCGGAGGCGACGACCGCCCGCTCCGAGCTCGACGACCGCCTGAGCCACGCGGACCGCATCGACCCGGACACCCCGACACCCGGCAAGCACACCGACCCCCGCCAGTGACCGACCAGCCGCCGGTCTGACGGAGCCGGGCGCCGGTCGTGGGGTGCCCCCCGGGCGAGCGGCCGAGCTCAGTCCTCGATCGCCTCGACGCCCTGCCGGGCGAGGTCGTCGAGGTGGGCACGCATCGCCGCGAGCTGCTCGGGCGGGTGGCCGACCCAGTCGACGATCTCGCCGACGACCCGGACGGGCTCGCGGGTCCGGTACGAGCGGGTCGGGTTGCCCGGGAACCGCTGGTTCGTGACGTTCGGGTCGTCCTCGAGGTCGCCCGTCGGCTCGACGAGGTAGATGCGCCCCGGCCCGTCCCCGGCCGCGAGCTCCGCTCCCCACGTGGCCGCGTCGAGCGTCTGCGTGACGTAGACGTACCCGGCCGCGCGGCCGGCGCCGTAGTTGGAGCGTCGGCCCGGTTCGAGCAGGTCGCCCACCCGCAGGTCGGCGCGGGTGCCGTGCAGGTAGCCGCCAGACTCGTGGACCTCGAACGGGACCGGTGCGTCGGCCATGGCAGTCCTCTCCTCGGCGAGCGGCGTCTCCGGCACCCTGCCACGGGTGACCTCGCGTGTGGCACCCCGATGTGGGATCGAACACGTCGGGGCGCACGCGTGCAGCGACGTGCCTATAGTGGACAGCGTGTCCAGTAATGCGCCGGCCGCGCCGCGGGCAGGTCGTCCCCGCTCGGAGGCCACCCGCCACGCGATCCTCGACGCCGCCACCGACCTCGCGCTCGCGGGCGGTCGCGTGCCGACGATCGACGCCGTCGCGTCCCAGGCCGGCGTGTCCCGGACGACGATCTACAAGTGGTGGCCGTCGTCGGCCGCGGTGCTGGCCGAGGGACTGCTCGACAGGTTCCACGAGAGCATCGAGTTCGACGACGCGCTACCGGTGCGCGAGGCGCTGACGCTCCAGGTCGACGCCCTCGTCACGCTCCTGCGCGACACCGCCGCCGGGGCACTGGTCCGCCAGCTCCTCGCCGCCGCCGCGAGCGACCGCGCGGTCGGGGTCGCGATGCTCGACCGCTGGCTCGAGCCGCGCCGTGCCACCGCGGCCCACCACCTCGAGCGGGGCGTCCAGCAGGGCCTCGTCCGCCCCGACGCCGACCTCGCGCTCGTCGTCGACGTGCTGTTCGCCCCCGTCTACCACCGGCTCGTGTGGGGCCACGCCCCGCTCGAGCCGGGCCTGGCCCGGCAGGTCTGCGACCTCGTCTGGCCCACGATCTGCGTCACCTCCCCAGCCGCACCCGCCGCCGCCTCCTGACCTCGCGACGACACGACACCGAAGAAGGACTCCCATGACCACCGTCGCCAAGAACATCGTCGACACCCTCGTCGCATCGGGCGTGAAGCGCGTCTACGGCATCCCCGGGGACTCGCTCAACGGCTTCACCGACGCGCTGCGCGGCTCCGGCATCGAGTGGGTGCACGTGCGCCACGAGGAGGCAGGTGCGTTCGCGGCCGGGGCGGAGGCGGCCCTGACCGGGGAGATCGCCGTCGCCGTCGGCAGCGCAGGCCCGGGCAACCTGCACCTCATCAACGGCCTGTACGACGCGCAGCGCTCGCGCGTCCCCGTGCTGGCGATCGCCGCGCACATCCCCACCGAGGAGATCGGCAGCGGCTACTTCCAGGAGACGCACCCGCAGGAGCTGTTCCGCGAGGCGTCCGTCTACTCGGAGTACGTCTCGTCGCCGACGCAGATGCCGCGCATCCTGCGCACGGCGATGCAGACGGCGCTGGAGAAGCGCGGCGTCGCGGTGGTGGTCATCCCGGGCGACATCGCTCTCGCCGAGGCGGTCGACACCACTGTCACGCCGGTGCGCGCGACGCGTCCGCGCGTGCTGCCGTCGCAGGACGAGCTCGTGCAGGCGGCCGCGCTGCTCAACGGCTCCGACCGCGTGACGATCCTCGCCGGCGCGGGCGCAGAGCACGCGCACGACCAGGTCGTCGCGCTCGCCGGGAAGCTCGCCGCACCGGTCGTCCACACGCTGCGGTCCAAGCAGTTCGTCGAGCACGACAACCCCTACGACGTCGGCATGACCGGGCTGCTCGGGTTCGCCTCCGGCTACAAGGCCATGGAGGGCGCCGACACGCTGCTCATGCTGGGCACCGACTTCCCGTACCGCGCGTTCCTGCCCGAGAAGGCGAAGGTCGCGCAGATCGACCTGCGCGGCGAGCACCTCGGCCGCCGCACCGCGCTCGACCTCGGGCTCGTCGGTGACGTCGGCGACACCGTCGACGCCCTCCTGCCCCTGCTCGACCAGGCGACCGACCGCGAGCACCTCGACGACTCGCTCGCGCACTACGCGAAGACGCGCACCAAGCTCGACGACCTCGCGACCCCGCGCAAGGGCGACCAGCCGCTGCACCCGCAGTTCGTCGCGCGCGTGGTCGACGAGCTCGCCGCCGACGACGCCGTCTTCATCCCCGACGTCGGCTCCCCCGTCATCTGGGCAGCCCGGTACCTGAAGATGAACGGCCGCCGGAACCTCATCGGCTCGTTCATCCACGGCTCGATGGCGAATGCGCTGCCGCAGGCCGTCGGCGCGGCGGCTGCGACCGGACGCCAGGTCGTCGCGCTGTCGGGCGACGGCGGCATCGCGATGCTCCTCGGCGAGCTGCTGACGCTCACGCAGAACCGGCTCCCCGTGAAGGTCGTCGTGTTCAACAACGCGTCGCTCAACTTCGTCGAGCTCGAGATGAAGGCGGCCGGGTTCGTCACGCACGCGACCGGTCTGGAGAACCCGAGCCTGGCCGCGATCGCGCAGGCTGCCGGGCTCAAGGCGTTCCGCGTCGAGCGGTCGCAGGACCTGCGGGGTGCGCTCGCCGAGGCGTTCGCGTACGACGGGCCCGCTCTGGTCGACGTCGTCACCGAGCGGCAGGAGCTGACGATCCCGCCGTCGGTCAAGCTCGACCAGGCCAAGGGCTTCGCGCTGTACGCGCTGCGCACGCTGCTCTCGGGCCGCGGCGACGAGCTCCTCGACCTGACCCGCGCCAACCTCCGCCAGGTCTTCTGATCCGCCCACGGGGCCGACCCTGGTCATTCCGGGCGCCTGTTCACGCACGCAGGGCCCCGGAGCGCCGGGCCCGTCCGGGCGGCAGGTCGCTCGGACGAGCGGCCTCAAGCGGGCGCGACGACCGTGGTCATCACGCAGTTCCCCTTGCCCTTGGGCCGCTGGTAGGTGAACCCGAGCTCTTCGTACATCGTCCGCGTCGCGTTGTAGAGGAACGACGACGAGGTCCGCTTCCCCTCGGGCAGGTCGTGCGGGTAGGCCTCGACGAGACCGCCGCCCTCACGCGCGATCAGCGCCAGCGCGCCGCGCACGGCGACGGCGGCGACGCCCGCGCGCCGGCGGTCCCGGTCGACGAACAGGCACGTGATCCGGAAGTCCGGGGGCCGCTCGAGCCCGCGTTCCCACTCCTTGCGGTGGTGGATGTTCGCCAGCTCGGCCACGGTGCCGAACTGCGCCCAGGCGATCGCGCGCTCCCCGTCGAGGACGAGCGCCGCGTGCGCGTGCCCGCTCTCGACGAGCTGCCGCTTGAACTCCCGGTTCCCGAGCTCCTTGCGCTCGGGCGGATCCGGGTAGCAGTGGAACCACGTGCACCAGCAGCCGCCCCACACGCCGTTGTGCCGCTCCGCCAGGTCGGCGAACGCCTGCCACGTCGCCGGACCGAGCGGCGCGATCCGGAACCCGTCCACGACCACGCCGTCCAAGTCCATGCCGGCACTGTAGGACCGCAACCGGACGGTCTACGACCGGCTTCGCCCGACGACTGCGGCGTGCTGACGGACGACGAAGCGGAGGGCGTCACGACCGGATTTCACCCCGGGTGGTGGATTCGCGGCCGACGGCCGTGGTGGGAGCGTGAGCTGTCGGCCACAACGGATCGTCATCGATGGAGTGACCATGGCCACGCGCTTCAACCCGCCGCCGAACTGGCCCCCGCCACCGGTCGGGTGGACACCACCGCCCGGCTGGGCTCCCGATCCCGCCTGGGGTCCGCCGCCGCCGGGCTGGCGCGTCTGGGTCGACGACACCGCCGCGGGCGCCGGCCCGTTCGCACCCCCCGCCGGACGAC
The DNA here is from genome assembly GCF_000212695.1 of Cellulomonas fimi ATCC 484. Classification (NCBI taxonomy): domain Bacteria; kingdom Bacillati; phylum Actinomycetota; class Actinomycetes; order Micrococcales; family Cellulomonadaceae; genus Cellulomonas; species Cellulomonas fimi. The sequence continues at coordinate 2,875,233 of NC_015514.1, forward strand.
CGGCACCGACGCCGCCCGCACCGCCGGTTCCCTCGGGGCCGCCGGGAGTCGCGGCCGGTCCGCCCCCGGCGGCGCCCGACGGGCCGCCGTCCGGCGAGCAGCCCGCCCGGTCGTGGATCGCCCGCCACGCGGAGCTCGTCGGCATCGGCGCGTTCCTGCTCCTCCTCGTCGTGATCGCTGCGGCCAGCGCCGTCGCCGGAGGCGGCGGCAGGGGCGAGGAGCGGGACGCGGTCGCCGTCGCCGAGCAGTCGCAGGACGCCGTCGACGAGGAGGCCGAGGCGGAGCGTGAGGCCGCCGAGGAGGCGGAGCGGAAGGCGGCCGAAGAGGCCGAGGCCGCCGCGAAGGCGGAGGAGGAGCGGCTCGCGGAGGAGCAGCGCCTCGCGGACGAGGCGGCAGCGGCGGCCGCCGAGGCTGCCGAGGCGGCCCGGATCGGCAGCGTCGCCCAGCAGAACGCCTACCGGACCGCCGTCAGCTACCTGGACTTCAGCGCGTTCTCCCGTTCGGGGCTCGCCCACCAGCTGGAGTTCGAGGGGTACAGCGCCGCCGACGCCGAGTTCGCGCTCGCGCGGCTCGAGGCCGAGGGCAGCGTCGACTGGAACGCCCAGGCGGCGGCGAAGGCGGCCAGCTACCTGGAGTTCATGGCCTTCTCGCACGCGGGCCTGGTCGAGCAGCTGGTCTTCGAGGGCTTCAGCCCGGAGCAGGCCGAGTACGGGGTCAGCACCACCGGCCTCTAGCCGGACCACGCCGGATCAGGAAGGCGCCGCCGCGAGGTGGAAGTACGGCGTGCGGGTCGTCAGCGTGAAGCCGAGCGCGCACGCCAGCCGGTGCGAGCCGACGTTGCCGTCCCGGCACGACCAGACGGGTTCGAGGCCGGCGTCGAGCGCCACGTCGATCATGGCTGCGGCCGCCGCGGACGCCAGCCCGCGGCGCCGCCACGCATGCGCCGTCTCGATGCCGAGCTCCAGACGGTCCCCGCGCCGGTACGACGTGAACGCCATGGCGCCGGTCTCGCCGTCCCGCTCGACGACGACACCGCCGCCCTGCGAGAGGAACGTGCCGGCATCCGCCCAGAACAGGCTCGGCACCACCGACCCGGCCCACCCGAAGTCGTCGGCGACGGCACGCCGCGCGGCCCACCCGTCCGTCGGCGCGAGCGCACCGCGACGTGCCGCGAAGGCGTCGGCGTCGAAGGCGAAGTTGAGACGCGCGTGCCGCGTCACGGCGACGCGCGCGCCGGTCGGGTGCGCAGCAGCGAGGGCGCCGTCCCAGTCGAGCCCGTTCCAGCGGGGCTCCACCTGCAGCCACTCCTCCCCCGTCGTCCGGCTCACGAGGTGCTCGGCGACCACGCCCACCGCCTCGTCGAGCGCCGGGCCCCACACGAACGACATGCCGTAGGGGTGCACGACGTGGAACGCCCGCGGGTCGACCTCCCGGTCGGACCACAGCGGCGCCCCGGCGTCGAGGGCCGCCACGGCGAACATGGTGTTGATCGGGACGCCGTCCAGCGTGCGCCGAGCCTCGTCGAGCCGTCCGTCCACGCGCACCTTCCTGATCACGACCCCTGATCACGACCGGGGTCGTCCTGCTGCCTGCGGGCCCGCCACGGGGACCACGGGCGCCCGTCACACGGTCCGCGGGATCCGCCGCGTCAACGACAGGACCCGGCACATGACGCGGTGCCCGCGGTCGGACGCCCGCCCGTACATGAGCGGGCAGCCGCCGTCGATGACCGTCAGCCCGTGCGCGCGGCCGAGCCGCGTCGCGTCGTCGTCGACGCTTCCCTTGTCCACCGACCGGTGCATCCAGACCTGCATGATCCCCAGGTCGATCGCCTCCTGCACGGTCGCCGACGCGTGCTGAGGCCGGGTCGCGACCACGACCGCCTCCACGCCGCCGGGGATCGCCCCCAGGTTCGCGTAGGCGGGGTCGCCCTCGACGTCCTCGGCGTTCGGGTTGACCGCGAAGACCTCGTACCCGAGCTCGCGCAACCGCGTGTAGACGACGTTGGCGCCGTGGCTGCCCGGGGTCCGAGAGACGCCCGTGACGGCGATCCGCCGCGCGTCGAGGAACACCTCCGCCGCCGCCTTGATGCTGGTCACGGCCCCTCCGTCCCTCTGCTCCTGGTGACGTTAGTGACGCCGGCCACACGCCGACCGGGACCTTCGGCCGGGTTCGCGGCGCCGGTGCGGACCCGTGCCGGTTTGCCCGCTCCTGACCGGTCGATAGCATCGAGGACGAGCGGCCGGCCTGCTCGGTGCGGGTCCCGCCGAGGAGGCTCACCATGAGCAGCGTCGCCGTGGACCAGACGCCCACCGCCGGGGAACGGAAGGCTCGAGAGGTCGCCGAGGCGGCCCGGGAGCAGCAGTGGACCCGGCCGAGCTTCGCCCGAGGGATCTACCTCGGCGCGTTCGACGTCGGGCTCGTCCACCCCTACCCCGCGTCCGACCCGGACGCCACGGCGCGTGGCGCCACGTTCCACGTGGCCCTGCGCGAGGTGTGCGCGCGCATCGACGGCCGCGCGATCGAGCGCGACGACCACATCCCCGACGAGGTGCTCGACGCACTGCGAGGCGTCGGCGCGTTCGGCATGAAGATCCCACAGGAGTACGGCGGCCTGGGGCTGTCGCTGGTCGAGTACGGCCGTGCCCTGATGCTGGTCAGCACGGTGCACCCGAGCCTGGCCGCGCTGCTGTCCGCGCACCAGTCGATCGGTGTCCCCGAACCCGTGCACATGTTCGGCACGCCCGAGCAGAAGCAGAAGTTCCTGCCACGGTGCGCGGCGGGCGCGATCTCCGCGTTCCTGCTGACCGAGCCCGACGTCGGCTCGGACCCCGCGCGGCTCGCGACCACGGCGACACCGACGGACGACGGGACGGCGTACGTGCTGGACGGCGTGAAGCTGTGGACGACGAACGGTCCGATCGCCGAGCTGCTGGTGGTCATGGCGGTCGTCCCGCCGCACGACGGGCAGCGCGGCGGCATCAGCGCGTTCGTCGTCGAGGCCACGACCCCGGGGATCACCGTCGAGCACCGCAACCGGTTCATGGGGCTGCGCGGCATGGAGAACGGCGTGACCCGGCTCCGGCAGGTCCGGGTGCCGGCCGCGAACCGGCTCGGACGCGAGGGCGAGGGCCTCAAGATCGCGCTCACGACCCTGAACACCGGCCGGCTGTCGATCCCCGCGATCTGCGCGGGCGGCAGCAAGTGGGCGTTGTCCGTCGCCCGGCAGTGGTCCGTCGAGCGGGTGCAGTGGGGCCGGCCCGTCGGCGAGCACGAGGCGGTCGGCAGCAAGCTGGCGTTCATCGCGGCGACGACGTTCGCGCTCGAGTCGGTGTTCGACCTGTCGGCGCGGCTGGCCGACGCCGGCCAGAAGGACGTGCGCATCGAGGCGGCCCTGGCCAAGCTGTGGGCCAGCGAGATGGCCTACCGGGTGGCCGACGAGCTGGTCCAGGTCCGCGGCGGCCGCGGGTACGAGACCGCCGACTCGCTCGCGGCCCGCGGTGAGCGGGCGGTCGCCGCCGAGCAGCTGCTGCGGGACATGCGGATCAACCGCATCTTCGAGGGCTCGTCGGAGATCATGCGGCTGCTCGTCGCCCGTGAGGCCGTGGACACGCACCTGACCGCCGCGGGCGACCTCGCGTCCCGCGACGCGTCGCTCGGCGCCAAGGCGCGCGCCGCCGTCGGCGCCAGCCGCTTCTACGCGCGCTGGTTCCCCGCCCTGCTCGTCGGGGAAGGAACGCGGCCGACCGCGTACGGCGACTTCGGCCCGCTGGCCCGCCACCTGCGCTTCGTCGAGCGGTCGTCCCGCTCGCTGGCCCGCCAGACGTTCTACGCGATGGCCCGCCACCAGGCCCGGCTCGACCGCAAGCAGGTGCTGCTGGGACACGTCGTCGACATCGGCGCCGAGCTGTTCGCCATGTCCGCGGTGTGCTCGCGCGCCACGGCGATGCGCCGGCAGGACCCGGCGACCGGTCGGAGCGCGACCGACCTCGCCGACGCCTTCTGCGCCCAGTCGCGCCTCCGGGTCGAGGCGCTGTTCCGGCGGCTGCGCGGCTCGGCCACGGCATCCGACGAACGGCTGGCCCGTGCCGTCATGACCGGCCGGCTGCGCTGGGTCGAGGACGGCATCCTCGACCCCTCCGAGGGCACGGGACCCTGGATCGCGCCCCGGACGCCGTGACGCCGAGACGGGCCGCCGCAGGACGTGCGTGCGGACGTACAACAAGGGCCCCTGGCCGGGGTGTTCACCCTGACCAGAGGCCCTGACGTGGAGGTGGCGGGAATCGAACCCGCGTCCGATGACGTGGAACCAGGGATTCTCCGGGTGCAGTCCGTGATGGATTTTCTCGGCCTCCACCACTCCCACGGACGAGAAGGTGGACAGGCCCAGTCAGCTAGAAGTCCCGATCCTCACACTGACGATGAGGACCAGCAGTGGCTCCCTAGATGACGCCGGGAACTAAGTCGGAAGCGTACTTAGGCCGACGGACTTCGAGGCTCGCTCAGGCGGCGAGGGCGAAGTCGGTGCGCTTGTTATCGGCACCTATGATTTGCACGGAGCGTTGACGAGATAACCGTGCGTCCTCGACCCGCTTCTCCTGGCTCGACGATCACCGTCGAAACCGATCACCCCCATGTTGAGTTGTCAATCGTGCTGCTCGGCGGGCACTCGGCCCGCGCGCGGCACCGCATCAGACTACTGCCCCAACGCGCGACGCGTCGCCCTGATTCCCACCGGTCGACCACGCGGCATCCGAGGCGCGGGCGTCATCAGCGCGGGCCGGGCGCACCTGACGGCGGTCAGAGCTCGCGGCGCACCACCACGCGCGGGCGGTGCCCGCTGCGGCTCGTCGTCGGCGCGACGACCTCGAAGCCGGACGCCTCGAACAGCTCGACCGTGCCGACGTACCCGGACACGGTGTCCACGCGCGTGCCGGCCGTCTCCACCGGGTACCCCTCGACGACCTGCGCTCCGTGCGCCCGCGCGTGCTCGACCGCACCGTCGAGCAGGACGTGCATGAGGCCACGCTTGCGGAAGCCCGGGCGCACGACGAAGCACGCGACGCTCCAGGGGTCGCACTCGTCGACGAACGGCAGGGTCCGCGAGCGCATGAGCCGCCGGTAGGTGCTGCGCGGCGCGACGGAGCACCAGCCGGCCACCTCGTCGTCGACGTAGACGAGGACACCGGGGCCGGGGTCGGTGGCGCACTGGTCGCGCATGACGGCCGGGCGCTCCTCGGGCGGGATGCGACCGTCGCGGATCGACATGCACCAGCACCCCTGCACGCCGGGGCCCTTCGGGCCGACGACGGTGGCGAAGTCGTCGAACCGGCCGAGCGCGGGGCGGACGTCGATGACCATCCGCTCACGGTAGGCGGCGCCACCCACACCCGGACCGCGTCCGGGCGGTATCCGGTGGGCCGCTCCCGGCTCCTTCTTCTCGACGTCTCGCGCCGCTGCGGCGCGCCCGGGCGAGGAGGGGTGGACGTGGACGACGAGGACCAGAGGGGTGAGGCGGCGACGCCGACGGGTGGCGAGCCGTCGCCGGGAGGGACGCCGACGGGTGGCGAGCCGTCGCCGGGAGGGACGTCGACGGCCGGCGCGACGCCGGCGACGCCGACCGAGGCACCCGCGTCGACCGCAGGGGCGCGGACGGCGGACGCGTGGGTGGAGTCGCCGGCGGCACCGGCGTGGGGGACGCCGGCCGCCGGCGGCTCGGGGCCCACGTCCGGGTCGGGGGCCGCAGCGGCGGGCGACCCGCAGGGCCAGCTGCGCCGAGGGGTCCTCCTCGGCGTCGGCGCGACCGCGGCGCTGGCCGTGGTCGTCGTGGCGGGCGTCCTCGTGTGGTCGAACGCGACGGACGACGACGGCGGGTCGGCGCAGCCCGCGGCCACGGCCACCGCCCCGACGCAGGACGGCTCCGCACCCGACGAGGCGGACGGTGACGCGACGGACGACGGCGACGGGACCACGGGCGACGAACCGACGGTCGTCGTCGCCGAGCGCGCACTGCCCGCGACGCAGGTCTGGACGGCGATGGGCGTGACGTGCGCGGCCGGCGACACCCTGCGGATCGTGATGTCCGGGTCCGCGTCGCACGACCAGACCGCGGCAGGGACGGTCGGGCCGACGGGGCTGCTCGACCCGCTGTACCACCAGTTCAACGTCGAGGGCTTCCCGGACGCGAACACCATGACGGTCATCGGGAGCCTCGAGGAGGACCCCGCGACGTTCTTCGTCGTCGGCGAGTCCGCGGTCTACGCGTGCCCGCGCGACGGCGAGCTCTACCTGGGTGTCAACGACGTCGGCGTGCAGAACAACAGCGGCGCGTTCCAGGCCACCATCACGCACACCGCCTTCCCCTGACACGTCGCAGGGCGGGGTCCCGGACCGACGGCCCGGGACCCCGCGGTCGGGCCGGTCAGCCGACCGGGCCCTGCGTGAGCGTCACCGCCGCCTGCTCCGACACGCCGGTCGCGGCGTCGGTCCAGGTCAGCGTCACCGCGTCGCCGGGCGCGTAGCCGTCGAGCAGCTCCTGCAGGGCCGTCGCGGAGGACACCGCCGTGCCGTCCACGGCCGTGACGACGTCGCCCGCGGCCAGGCCCGCGCCCGCCGCGGGGGTCCCGTCGAGCACGCCCGCGACCCGCGCACCCGTCACGGTGCCCGCACCCGCGTCGAGGCCGATCCCGAGGAACGCCGGGTAACCGATCCGCACGGTCGCGGTCTCCTCGCCCGAGGAGATCTGCTGCAGGACCGCCACCGCGTCGACCACGTCGATCGCGTACGCCACGGTCGACGTCCCGCCGACGGACGCGGCCGTGGTGATGCCGACGACCTCGCCCTCCTCGTCGAGCACGGGCCCGCCGGAATCGCCGCCGACCACCGCGGCCGAGAACTCCAGCAGGCCGCTGAGGGTCTCCGCCTCGCCCGCGGTCGACGTGCGCGCGGTCATCGTCTCGTCGGTGCCCGTGACCTCGCCGGTCGCCGCGACGAGCTCGCCCGTGCCGTCGGCGTTGCCGACCGCCGTGACCGTGTCGCCCGGCGCGACCCCGCCGTCGTCGTCCAGCGTGACGGTCGCCAGGCCGGAGGCGCCCGTGAGCTGCAGGAGCGCCACGTCGGCCGACGCGTCGTACCCGACGACGGTCGCCTCGAACGTCTCCCCCGTCGACTCGACGGTCACCGAGATCGCCGTCGCCCCCTCCACGACGTGGTGGTTGGTCAGCACCAGCCCGCCCGTCGTCAGCACCATCCCGGTCCCCGCCGACGAGCCGCCCTGGTACCCGAGGGTCGACGTGATCGTCACGACGCCGACCTGCTGCTCCGCGGTCGCCGCCGTGGTGGTCTGCGCGCTCGTCGTGCCGGTGCCGCCCGACGCGTCGTCCTGGTCCGGGGAGCCGGACGAGTCCGAGCCGTCGTCCGACCATCCCCGCGGGCCGGACCTGTCGGGCAGTGCGGGCAGCTCGCCGTCGCCGGGCCGACCCGGCCGGTCGGCGTCGGAGAACGACGGCCGCGTCGCGTCGTCCCGCGTGGCCGCGACCGCCCACGCCGTCCCGCCGCCCGCGACCAGCCCGACAGCGAGCGCCGCGCCGACCACGCCGACCGCCGCGCCACGACGCACGGTGAGCGGGGGCTTCGGCGCCTTCGGCGCCGCGGGTGCTGCGGGGGCTGCGGGTGCACGGAACGGCCCGAACGACGCACCGGCGGCGTGCGCGGGCGGCGGCGGCTCGAGGTGCGGTCCGGTCGGCCGGGGACCGTCCGGCAGCGGCGGGGCACCGGGACCCGCGTCCGGTGCCCCGCCGACCGCTGCCGGCGTCGGCGGCAGCGGCTGCGTCGGGGCGCCGGGTGCCGCACCCGTCGGTGCCGGGGTCGGCGGCAGCGGCTGCGTCGGGGCGGCGGGTGCCGTACCGGCCGGTGCCGGGGTCGGCGGCACGGGCTGCGTCGGGGCGCCGGGGACGTCCGGGGCGGCCGTGCGCGCGTCCTGCGCGCCGGCGGGGGCGGCCGGACCGGACGTGGGGCGCGGGTCGTCCGCGCCGGCGGGGGTGGTGGTGTCGCTCATGGTCGGCCTCCTGGCTCGCGGCTCGTCGTCTGGTTCGTGCACCAGACAACGCCGCCTCCCCGGACGCGCCCTGGAGCGGACCCGTGCGCCACCTGTGAGGACGTGCGGGTGACGGGGACGGGCCCCGCACGACGGCGGGTGCGCGTTCGACCGGCCGGTGTGGGCGGGGGCGAGCAGGATGTGGTCATGCGCCTGCCCGTGATGCCGCCCGTCGCGCCCATGCTCGCGAAGTCCGTGCCGACCATCCCCGACGTGGGGCACGTCGAGCCGAAGTGGGACGGGTTCCGCACGATCGTGTTCCGCGACGGCGACGAGGTGGAGCTCGGCAGCCGCAACGAGAAGCCCATGACGCGCTACTTCCCGGAGCTCGTGGAGGCGATCAGGGCGAACACCCCGGAGCGCTGCGTGCTGGACGGGGAGATCGTCGTCGTGACGGGTGACCGGCTCGACTTCGACGCGCTGCAGCAGCGCATCCACCCGGCGGCGAGCCGCGTCCGGCTGCTCGCGGGCAGCACGCCCGCGAGCTTCGTGGCGTTCGACCTGCTGGCGCTGGACGACGAGGACTACATGCAGCGCCCGTTCCGCGACCGCCGCGCGGCCCTCGTCGAGGCGCTCGCCGACGCGCGCGACCCGGTGTTCGTCACGCCCGCGACCGGCGACCTGGCGCAGGCGCAGGACTGGTTCACGCGCTTCGAGGGGGCGGGCCTGGACGGGGTGGTCGCCAAGCCGCTCGACGGGACCTACCAGCCGGACAAGCGCACGATGTTCAAGATCAAGCACGAGCGCACGGCGGACTGCGTGGTCGCCGGCTTCCGCTGGCACAAGACGGGGGACGTCGTCGGCTCGCTCCTGCTCGGGCTGTACGACGACGACGGCGACCTGCAGCACGTGGGCGTGAGCGCGTCGTTCCCGATGGCGCGCCGCAGGACGCTGCTCGACGACCTGGCGCCGTACCGGGACGTCGAGCTGGCCGACCACCCGTGGGGCCGCTGGGCGCAGGCGGAGGCGCACGCGGGCAACCGGATGCCGGGAGCGGTGAGCCGCTGGAACGCCAAGAAGGACCTGTCGTTCGTCCCGCTGCGTCCCGAGCTCGTGGTCGAGGTCGCCTACGACCACATGGAGGGCGACCGGTTCCGGCACACCGCGCAGTTCCGTCGCTGGCGCACGGACCGCGACCCGCGCTCGTGCACGTACGCGCAGCTCGAGCAGCCGGTCACGTTCGACCTGGCGGAGATCTTCGGCCGCTGACGCCGGCGCCCGGCGCCGGCGGTCGGGCAGCGGAGTCAGTCGGCGCGCGGACCGGGCGGCCACGGGCCGCCGCCCGGCGGGCCGGGCGTGACGAACGCGCGCGCGGCGTCCAGCACGACCTCGGGCAGGCGCGGGTCGGCCAGGACGCGGAAGTGCCCGGGCGTCTCGAGCTCGACGTTGCGCGCACCGGCGAGCACGCTGCCCTCCGGGACGTGCGGGTCCCACCGGGAGAAGACCGAGACGATCCGCCGGTCGACGTCGGCGACGCGCGCGAGCCCCACGATGTCGGGGTGGTCCGGCCGGAAGATCCGGATGGACCGCAGCGGCAGGAACCGCGCGAGCCGCGACCCCGCGAACGGCGTCGCCACCGCGACGAGCCCTCGCACGCGCGGTCCCGCTCCGGGGTCGGCCAGCAGGAGCTTGCCGACGAGCCCTCCCTTGGAGTGCGCCACGACGACGACGTCCGTCAGGTCGCGGTCGGCCAGCAGCTCGGCGACGGTCCTGACCGCCTCGGCCAGGTCCTGCACGTGGTAGCCGAGGCCCGGGACGACGTGCACCGCGTGGCCCGCCGCGAACAGGCGCGCCGCGAGCGGCTGCAGGAACGGCCACGGCTCCATCACGCCGGGGACGAGGACGACGTCGGGGGCGCGGCGCGCCGTCGGCTCGGCGTACCGGTCGGGGTCGCCGGGCGCGAGCACCCCGCGCACCTGGTACCAGCCCGCGTACGCGTAGTCGGCGACGCGCCACCAGGTCCGGTGCACCGCGGTTCCGGGGCGGGACCGCACGTCCCCCTCCGGGCGCACCACCGACGCCTCGCCGCCCGGGCCGTGGGTGGCCCTCGGGCGGGCACCGGCCGGGTCGGTGGTCACGAGCCCTCCCGGCAGAGGGCGGCGACCTCGCCCGGACGCACGTGCTGCACCACGTGCGCGGCGCCCGGCACGACGAGCGCGCGCCCGTCCCGCGCGAGCCCGGCGAGGCGGGCGACCCACGCGTCGGGGGCGATGTGGTCCTGCTCCCCACGCACGACGACGACCGGGCAACGCACCTGCGTCACCGCCGCGTCGAGGTCGAACCCGAGCATGTGCGGCAGCTGGGCGGCGTACCGGCGGGGACCGGCCCGCACGTAGTCGCTGAACACGATCGCGTTGACGTCCAGGGGCTCGTGCAGCGTGTCGCGGGCGAGCCGCAGCGCCTGGGCGCGCGCGGAGCGGGCCGCAGGGTCGACGACCGGCCCCAGCAGCACCACGCGCTCGGCGACGTCGGGGTGGCGGCGGGCGGCCTCGGCGACGACCTGCGCGCCCATCGAGTGCCCGAGGAGGACCGCGCGCCGCACCCCGCGCCCGGCGATCTCCTCGACCAGGCCGTCGGCGAGCGCCGTGATCGTCGGCTCCCCGTCGAGGGGCGGCGTGCGGCCGAAGCCCGGCAGGTCCGGCACGAGCGTGAGGCGGTCGCGTCCGAGCACGGTCGCGAGCCGGCGGAAGTAGCGCGCGGACACCCCGATGCCGTGCACGAGGACGCAGGTCGTGGCGTCGCCCGGAGCGCCGTACGCCTCGACCGACCATCGCGTCGTGGCGGGCGCGTCGGCGTCGTGGCTGGTCACCACACGATCCTCGCCGCACCACCCGCCTCCTGCCACGCGGGGGCGGGCGAGAAACGGTCGAGAAGCGGTTCGAGAAGCGGTTCGAGAAGCGGTTCGAGATGCGGTTCCGGGTGAAGTGCTCGACCCTGGCAGGGAGCCGGACCCGGAGAGAGCCGTCGACCAGACGCGCCCGCTTCTCGGTCCGGAAGGGCACCGGCCGTGCAGCCGTGCGCGCGAGGGGTGCCTTCCCCGGAAGGTCGATGCGCCATGCGCGTCCTCGGGATCAATGCGGTCTTCCACGACTCCTCCGCCGCGCTCGTCGTCGACGGGCAGGTGGTGGCCGCCGCGGAGGAAGAGCGGTTCAGCCGGCGCAAGCACGGCAAGCGGCCCGTGCCGTTCGCCGCGTGGGAGCTCCCCGACCAGGCGGCGCGGTGGTGCCTCGTGCACGCCGGGCTGCGGCCGCAGGACCTCGACGCGGTCGCCTACGGGTTCGACCCCGCGCTCGCGAAGGCCGCCGAGGACATGGGCCTCGACGACCCGTGGGACCACCTGCGGATCATGTACGCCGAGCGGGCGCCGGGCTTCCTCGCGTCGGTGCTGCCGGGGCTCGACCCGGGGCGGGTGCGGTTCGTCGCGCACCACGTCGCGCACGCCGCGTCGGCGGGGTTGCAGGCGGGCTTCCCGTCGTCCGCGGTGATGGCGCTCGACGGTCGCGGGGAGCGCGCTTCGGCCCTGCTCGGCCGCTACGACGGCGGCCGGCTGGAGACGGTCGCCACGCAGGACCTGCCCCACTCGCTCGGGCTCGTCTACGAGTCGCTCACCGAGCACCTGGGGTTCCTGCGGTCGAGCGACGAGTACAAGGTCATGGCGCTCGCGTCGTACGGGCGTCCGCGGTTCCTCGACGAGCTGCGCGGGCTGCTGCGCGTGACGGGCGACGGCGGGTACGTCGCGGTGCCGCCGGACTGGTCGCGGTGGGCGCCGCCGCGCGTCGACGACGGCACGTGGGACGGCGCGCACGCGGACCTCGCGTGCTCGGTGCAGGCCCGCCTCGAGGAGGTGCTGGTCGAGCTCGCGACGTGGCTGCGTCAGGAGACGGGTGAGTCGAGGCTCACGATGGCCGGCGGGATCGCGCTGAACTGCGTCGCGAACTCGCGGATCTGGCGCGAGGCCGGGTTCGACGAGGTGTGGGTGCAGCCCGCGTCGGGCGACTCGGGGACGGCGCTCGGGGCCGCGCTGCAGGTCGCGGCCGACGCGGGCGACACGATCGCGCCGATGACGACCGCGGCCCTCGGGCGCGGCTGGTCCGACGACGAGCTCGCCGGCTGGCTGCGGGCCGCGCACGTGCCGTTCGAGACGCCCGAGGACCTGCCCCGGCAGGTCGCGGCGGCGCTCGCGCAGGACGCGGTCGTCGCCTGGTTCGACGGTCGCGCCGAGTTCGGCCCGCGCGCCCTCGGTCAGCGCTCGCTCCTCGCCCACCCGGGTGTCGCGGAGAACCTGGAGCGGCTCAACGACGTCAAGGGGCGCGAGCAGTTCCGCCCCGTCGCCCCGATGGTGCTCGCCGAGGACGCGGCCGAGATCTTCTCCGACGGGCCGCTGCCCAGCCCCTACATGCTGTTCGTCCACCGCGTCGCGGAGCAGTGGCGGGACCGGGTGCCGGCGGTCGTGCACGTGGACGGCACCGCGCGCATCCAGACGGTCGACGCCGACGCGCAGCCGCGGCTCGCGGCGACCCTGCGGGCGTTCCGCGACCTGACCGGCCTGCCCGTGGTGGTGAACACGAGCCTGAACACCGCGGGCCGCCCGATGGTCGACGACCCCCGCGACGCCCTCGAGCTGTTCGGGTCGGCGCCGGTGGACGTGCTCGTCGTCGGCCCGCACCTCGTCCGGCGCGCGTCGCTGTTCGCCGCACCCCGGCTCCGCGCGGGCGAGCGGGTGCCGTCGTGACGTGGTCGGTCGTGGTGCCGACGGTCGGGCGTCCCTCGCTGGACCGCCTGCTCGCGAGCCTCGCGGCGCAGCGCTGGGCCGACGACCGCCCCGGTCCGGAGCGGGTCGTCGTCGTGGACGACCGCCCGTTCACCGCGCACGAGCCGCTGCGCCCGACGGGAGCGCGCGTCGTGCGGACCGGCGGTCGCGGCCCCGCGGCGGCGCGCAACGCGGGCTGGCGGTCCGTGACGTCGCCCTGGGTCGTGTTCCTCGACGACGACGTGCTGCTGCCCGACGGCTGGGGCGACGCGCTGCACGAGGACCTCGCGCACGCGGCGGCCGACGTCGCGGGCAGCCAGGCCCGTCTGCACGTGCCGCTGCCGGACGACCGGCCGCCGACCGACTGGGAACGCAGCACGGCCGGGCTCGAGCGGGCGCGGTGGGCGACGGCCGACATGGCGTACCGGCGCGACGCGCTCGCCGCCGTCGGCGGGTTCGACGAGCGGTTCCCCCGGGCCTACCGCGAGGACGCCGACCTCGCGCTGCGCGTGCGGCAGGCCGGCTGGCGGCTCGAGCGCGGGCGGCGGACGACGCACCACCCCGTGCGCCCCGCCGACGCGTGGGTCAGCGTGCGCGTCCAGCGGGGCAACGCCGACGACGCGCTGCTGCGCGCCCGGTACGGGCCGGGCTGGCGCGAGCTGACCGAGGCCGGGACGGGGCGGTTCGTGCCGCACGTCGCGACGTCGGCGGCAGCGCTCGCCACGCTCGGCGGCGCCGCGCTGCGACGACGGCCGCTCACCGTCGCGGGGGCCGTCGCGTGGCTCGCCCTCACCGCGGACCTCACGGGCCGGCGGCTGCGACCCGGCCCGGGCCCGGGCGACGCGGGCTGGCCCGCGGAGTGGGCCCGGATGGTGAGCACGTCGCTCGTCCTGCCGGTGGTCGCCGTCGTGCACCGGCTGCGCGGCGAGGCGCGGTGGCGGGGGGCGGCACCCGCGTGGCCGCGGCCCGTCCGCGCCCTGCTGCTCGACCGCGACGGGACGCTCGTGCACGACGTCCCGTACAACGGCGACCCGGACGCCGTCCGGCCCGTCGACGGTGCGCGCGAGGTGCTGGACCGGGTGCGTGCCGCGGGGATCCGCGTCGGGCTCGTCAGCAACCAGTCCGGCGTCGCACGCGGGCTGCTCACGTCGGCCCAGGTCGACGCGGTGAACGCGCGCGTCGCCGCGCTGCTCGGACCGTTCGACGTCGTGCGGGTCTGCCCGCACGCGCCCGAGGACGGCTGCGCGTGCCGCAAGCCCGCCCCGGGCATGGTCCTCGACGCCGCCGCCGCGCTCGGCGTCGCGCCGTGGGAGTGCGCCGTGGTCGGCGACATCGGGGCGGACCTCGACGCAGCCGTCGCCGCGGGCGCGCGGGGCGTCCTCGTGCCGACGCCCTCGACCCGCCCGGCCGAGGTCGCGGCGGCCGCGGCGGTCGGTGCCCTGGCCGACGACCTCGACGCGGCCGTGCGCCTGGTCCTGCCGGTCGGTGCGCCGTGACCCGGGTCGTGGCCGTGCGGCTCGACTCCGAGGGCGACGTCCTGCTGTGCGGGCCTGCCGTGCGGGCGCTGGCCGCGACGGGTGACGTCGACCTGCTCGCCTCCCCCGCCGGGGCCGCCGCGGGACGGCTGCTGCCGGGCGTGCGCGACGTCCTCGTCTTCGACGCACCGTGGAGCGGGTACGTGCCGCCACCCGTCGACGCCACCCGCGTCGCGCGGACCGTCGCCGAGCTGGCCGCCCGCCGGTACGAGCGCGCGGTCGTGCTGACGTCCGCGCACCAGTCCCCGCTGCCCACCGCGCTGCTGCTGCGCCTCGCGGGCGTGCGGTTCGTCGCCGCGGACTGCGACGACTACCCCGGGTCGCTGCTGGACCTGCGGCACCGGCGCGCGCAGGGGCGGCACGAGGTCCAGGCGGCGCTCGACCTGGCGGTCGCGGCGGGCGGACGACCCGTCCCGACGCCGGACGGCCGTCCGGGCGACGCGCTCGCGGTGCGCACCCCGCTGCCCGACGTCTCCGCCCTCCTCCCCGGCCGCCCCTTCGTCGTGCTGCACCCGGGTGCGTCGGTACCGGCCCGCGCGCCCGCACCGGACCACGCCACCGCGCTCGCCGTCGCCCTCGCCGCGGCCGGGCGGCACGTCGTGGTCACCGGTGGCCCGACCGAGCGGGCGCTGACCGCGCACGTCGCGGAGGCCGCCCGCACCGCCGCCCACGCGCCCGTGACGGACCTCGGCGGGCGCACCGACCTCGCGGCCCTCGCCGCGGTCCTCGCCGCGGCCGACGCCGTCGTCGTGGGCAACACCGGCCCCGCCCACCTCGCCGCGGCGGTCGGGACGCCGGTCGTCTCGCTCTTCGCGCCCGTCGTGCCCGCGGACCGGTGGCGTCCCTGGGGCGTGCCGCACGTCGTGCTCGGCGACCAGGAGGCACCGTGCGCGGCGACCCGGGCCCGCGCCTGCCCCGTGCCCGGCCACCCGTGCCTGACGGGCATCGACCCGCGCGCGGTCGTCGACGCCGTCGACCGGCTCGCGCCCGTGCGGCAGGGGGTGCCCGCATGAGGGTGCTGCTGTGGCACGTGCACGGCTCGTGGACCACCGCGTTCGTCCAGGGCCCCGACACCTACGTGCTGCCCGTCGTGCCCGGGCGCGGCCCGGACGGGCGCGGACGCGCGCAGACGTGGGACTGGCCCGCGTCCGCGGTCGAGGTGCCCGCCGACCGGCTGCGCGACGAGCAGGTCGACGTCGTCGTGCTGCAGCGCCCTCGCGACGCCGAGCTGCTGCGTGCGTGGACCGGCCTGCGCGCGGGCACCGACGTGCCCGCCGTGTACGTCGAGCACAACACGCCGCGCGTGCCGGGCGACGCGACGTGGCACCCGGTCGGCCTGCGGGACGACGTCGTGCTCGTGCACGTCACGCCGTTCAACGCGCTCGCCTGGAACAACGGTCGGGCGCCGGTCGTGGTCGTCGAGCACGGCGTCGTCGACCCGGGGGCCCGGTACACGGGCGGGCGTGCGACGCTCGCCGCGGCCGTCAACGAGCCGGTGCGGCGCTGGTGGGTCGCGGGCACCGACGTGCTGCTGCGCGTCGCCGCGGCGGTCCCGCTCGAGGTCCACGGCATGGGCACCGACCAGCTCGTCGCGCACGCCCCGCACCTCGCGGGCCGCGTGCACGACCTGGACCAGGACGCGCTGCACGACGCGCTCGCGACCAGCCGTGCCTACGTGCACCCGTTCCGCTGGACGAGCCTCGGCCTGTCGCTCGTCGAGGCGATGACCCTCGGCTCCCCCGTGCTGGCACTCGCGACGACCGCCGCACCCGAGGCCGTGCCCGCCTCCGCGGGCCTGGTGACGTCGGACGTCGACGCGCTCGTCGCGACCGCGCGGCGCTGGCTGCACGACCCGGACGAGGCGCGCGAGCGCGGCGCCGCGGCCCGGGCGCACGCGCTCGCGCACTTCGGCCTGGAGCGCTTCCTGACCGACTGGCAGCACCTGCTGAAGGAGGTGACGCGATGAGGATCGCGATGGTGTCGGAGCACGCCAGCCCGCTGGCGGTGCTCGGCGGGGTCGACGCGGGAGGGCAGAACGTGCACGTCGCGGCTCTCGCCGCGGCGCTCGCGGGGCTGGGGCACACGGTCGACGTCTACACCCGGCGCGACGACCCCGGCCTGCCGCCTGAGGTCGACCTGTGCCCCGGCGTGCGCGTCCGGCACGTCGACGCGGGCCCGCCCGAGGCCGTGCCGAAGGACGACCTGCTGCCGTGGATGCCGCAGTTCGCGCGCGTCCTCGTCGACGCGTGGGCGCACGAGCGCCCCGACGTGGTGCACGCGCACTTCTGGATGTCCGGCCTCGCGGCGGTGCAGGCCGGCGAGGCGACGGGTGTGCCCGTGGTGCAGACGTTCCACGCGCTGGGCTCCGTGAAGCGGCGGCACCAGGGCGCCAAGGACACGAGCCCGCCGGGACGCGTCGTCACCGAGACGACGGTCGGCCGCCGGGTCGCGGCGGTGGTGGCGACGTGCACCGACGAGGTCACCGAGCTCAGCCGCATGGGCGTGCCCGTGGGCCACGTGCGCGTCGTGCCGTGCGGCGTGGACGTCGCGCACTTCTCGCCGGCCGCCGCACCCGCCGGGCCGCCGCGCCGTGAGCCGGTGCGCCTGCTGGTCGTCGGTCGCCTGGTGGAGCGCAAGGGCGTCGACACGGTGATCGACGCGCTCGCGGACCTGCCCGACGCCGAGCTGTGCGTCGCGGGCGGCCCCGGTGCCGACGACCTCGACGGCGACCCCGAGGTGGTCCGGCTGCGCGCGCGTGCCACCGCGCGCGGCGTCGCCGACCGCGTGCACCTGCTCGGCCGGGTGGCGCACGACGCCATGCCCGGGCTGCTGCGGTCCGCGGACGTCGTCGTCGCGACCCCGTGGTACGAGCCGTTCGGGATCGTGCCGCTCGAGGCGGCGGCGTGCGGCGTCCCGGTCGTCGGCAGCGCCGTCGGCGGCCTGCTCGACTCGGTCGTGGACGGCCGCACGGGCGTGCTGGTGCCGCCGCGCGACCCGCAGGCCGTCGCCCGTGCCGTGCGCTCGCTCGTCGACGCCCCGGTCTGGGCCGCGGCGACGGGGCGCGCGGCGCGCGAGCGCGCCGTCCGGCTGTACGCGTGGGAGCGGGTCGCCGCCGCGACGGCCGAGGTGTACGCCACGGTCACGACGGGCGTCGGGACGCGGGACGGCGTCGGGACGCGGGAGGTGAGGGCGGTATGAGCGCACGGGACTGGATCGGGGACCACCGGCGCGAGCTGACGCTCGGGCTGTCCGCGCTGCAGGACGAGGCGCGCACGGTCGAGCGGTGGGGCCGCGTGCTCGCGGTCCGCCTGGCGGCCGGGTCGCGCCTGCTCGCGGCCGGCAACGGCGGCAGCGCCGCGGAGGCGCAGCACCTCACCGGTGAGCTCGTCGGGCGGTTCCTCGCGGACCGGCGGCCGCTGTCGGCGATCGCGTTGTGCGCGGACAGCGCGAGCTACACGGCGATCGTCAACGACTACGGCGCCGACGAGGTGTTCGCGCGCCAGGTCGACGCGCACGGTCGGCCGGGCGACGTGCTGGTGCTGCTGTCGACCTCGGGCCGCAGCCCCAACGTGGTGCGCGCGGCCGAGCGGGGCCGGGCCGCGGGCCTGCTGGTGTGGGGCCTGACCGGTCCCGCGCCGAACCCGCTCGCGGCCCTGTGCCACGCGTCGCTGTGCGTGCCGGCACCGAGCACCGCGGCGATCCAGGCCGTGCACCTCGTCGCGGTCCACGCGCTGTGCGCGGCGCTCGACGCACACCTGCCGGCCGCCGTCGACGCCGGCGTGCGCCTCGACGCCGGGCCCGCCACCCCCGGTCACGTCACGGGGACGCGCGACGAGCCCGACCGCGTCGCGGCCGCTCGGGGGGCCCGGCTCGTCGCCGGACCGGCAGGCGTGCCCGCCGGCCGTGCGTCCGGAGTGCCCGCGTGACCGCGGGACCGCGGGTCGTCGTCGTCGGGGACGCGGTCCTGGACCGGGACGTCGTGGGCCGCACGGACCGTCTGTGCCCCGATGCGCCCGCCCCCGTGCTCGACGTGACGGCCACGCGCTCCAGCCCCGGCGGCGCCGGCCTCGCGGCGCTGCTGTGCGCGGCGTCCGGGGCGCGCGTGACGCTCGTGGCCCCGGTCGCGGACGACGACGACGGCGCGGAGCTCGTCGCGGGCCTGGGCGGTGTCGACGTGCTGCGCCTCGACCACGACGGGGCGACGCGCACCAAGACGCGCGTGCGCGCGGGTGGGACGTCGCTCGTGCGGATCGACGCGGGCGGTCCCGGCACACCGTCGCACGTCCCGGTCGACGCGCTGCGCACGCTCCTCGCGTCGGCGGACGCGGTGCTCGTGTCCGACTACGGCGCGGGCACGACGCACGACCCGCGGGTCCGCACGCTCCTGACCGCGGCGGCCCGCACGACGCCGACCGTCTGGGACCCCCACCCGCGCGGGGCCGTCCCGGTCGAGGGGTGCGCCCTGGTGACGCCCAACGCCGCCGAGGCCCGGCACGCCCTGGGCGGCATCGACGGCACCGCCGACGCGCTGCCCGGGCCGCTGCGCACGGTCTGGCGGGCGGCGGCGGTCGCGGTCACCGCGGGCGAGCGGGGCGCCTACCTGGCGCGCGACGACGACGCGACGACGTTCGTGCCGGCCCCGGTCACGCGGGACGGCGACCCGTGCGGCGCGGGCGACCGGTTCGCGGCGACCGCGGTGGTGGCGCTGGCGCGCGGCGCGGACGTCGTCCCGGCGGTCGTCGCCGCGGTCGCGGAGGCGTCCTCCTGGGTGGGCGCGGGCGGCTGCGAGGGGTTCCGCGCCCGCACACGTGCCGGCGACGCGCGCGCCCACGACGGCCGTCCCGCGGACGTGCGCGACGACGCCACCCGCGAGGACGGCGACGTCGGCGTGGAGACGGTCGACGCCGCCGCCGCACGGCTGCGTGGCCGCGGCCGGCTCGTCGCGACGGGCGGCTGCTACGACCTGCTGCACGCGGGCCACGTCGCGACGCTCCAGGCGGCCCGCCGGCTGGGCGACGCGCTCGTCGTGCTGCTCAACTCGGACGACTCCGTGCGGCGCCTCAAGGGGCCGACGCGGCCGGTCGTCGACGCCGCCGACCGCGCGCGCGTGCTGCTCGCGCTCGACTGCGTGGACGCCGTCGTCGTCTTCGACGAGGACGACCCGCGCGCGGCACTCGCCCGCCTGCGCCCGGACGTGTGGGCCAAGGGCGGCGACTACGGCGGGGCGCGGCTGCCCGAGGCCGACGTGGTCCGCGCAGGGGGCGGTCGCGTCGTCCTGCTCCCGTACCTGGACGGCCGCTCCACCACCGGCATGCTCGCGCGCTCGTCCCGCTGACGGACGCCGCGCGCTCCCCCGGCACCGCACGCAGGCCGCCCCGGCGGGCGGCCCGACCCGAGGAGGACCGATGACCAGCACCACCACATCCCGCCCGGTCGGCACGGTCTACGTGACCGGCGGCTCCAGCGGCCTGGGCGCCGCCGTCGTCGAGGCCGTGCGCGACGCGGGCGGCACCGCGGCCGTGCTCGACAAGTCCGCCCCGCACGCGGACGTCCCGGCAGTCACCGTCGACCTGTCGGACTGGCAGGCGGCGCAGGACGCGGTGGCCGACCTCGTGTCCCAGGTCGGCCCGCCCGACGCGGTCGTCACGGCCGCGGGGATCGACGCGTGCGGCCCGCTGACGTCGGTCGCGCCGTCGGACTGGGAGCGCGTCGTGCGCGTCAACCTGTTCGGCACGGTCGCCGTGGTCCGGGCGTGCGTCCCGCACCTGGAGCGCGTCCGCGGCACGGTCGTCACGGTCGCGTCGACGCTCGCCCTGCGCGGGGTCGGCGACGCGACGGCGTACTGCGCGTCGAAGTTCGCGGTCCGCGGCTTCACGCAGGCGCTCGCGGCGGAGCTCGCCGGCCGCGTGGGCGTCACGCTGCTGGTGCCGGGCGGCATGAGCACGCCGTTCTTCGACGGCCGCACCGAGCAGTACCGGCCGGGCCCGGACGCGGACCTCAACGACCCGGCGCACACCGCGGGTGCCGTGCTCACGGCCCTGCGGCAGCCGGTCGGCTCGGAGATCCGGGAGATGCTCGTCATGGCGTCCGGCGAGTCGTCCTGGCCGTGACCGACGCGACGGAGGTCACCGACGTCCTGGCGCTGCGGGCGCTCGGGCTGGGTGACGCCCTGACGGGGGTCCCGGCCCTGCGCGGGCTGCGGCGCGCGTTCCCGCGCGCGCGCCTGTGGCTGGCCGGTCCGGGCGGGGTGGGTGACTGGCTGCGCCGGCAGGGCGTGGTCGACGAGGTCGTGCCGGTCGAGGGTCTCGCCGCGCCGCCGCCGATCCCCTGGACGCGTCCCGGGCACGTCGCGGTGGACCTGCACGGCCGCGGACCGGCCAGCCACGAACGGCTCCTGCGCACGCGCCCGCGGCGGCTCGTCGCGTTCGCCCATCCGGCCGCCGGGCACCTCGACGGGCCGGCGTGGGCGGAGGACGAGCACGAGGTGCACCGCTGGTGCCGCCTGGTCGCGACGCTCGGCGTCGCGTGCGGGCCGGACGACCTGCGGCTCGTCCCCGACCGGAGCGACGGCCGTGCGGTCGGACCCGTCGGTGACGTGCTGCTGCACCCCGGCGCGGCGTCGGGCTCGCGCCGGTGGCCGCCGGCGCGCTGGTCCGCGCTCGGGACCGCGCTGGCCGCACGGGGCGTGACGGTGACGCTCACGGGTGGCCCGGACGAGGTCGCGCTGTGCGAGCAGGTGCGGGCGGCGACGCGCGTGCCGTCGCCTGCGTTGCGGGTCGTGAGCACGGCGGGCGGGCTCGACCTCGACGCGCTCGCGCGGCTGGTCGCGTCCGCGCGGCTCGTGGTGTGCGGCGACACCGGCGTCGCGCACCTGGCGACCGCCGTCGGGACGCCCACCGTGCACCTGCTCGGCCCGACGTCGCCGGACCGCTGGGGCCCGCTGCTGGACCGGGACCGCCACACCGTCCTGTGGCACGGGCACCCGGACGACCCGGGCGACCCGCACGCCGCCGACCCGGACCCGGCGCTGCTGCGCATCACGGTCGACGAGGTGCTCGCGGCGGCGGTCGACCAGCTCGCACGCGGCCCGGTCGCGCGCGTCCCCGCGACGGCCTGACGGACCGCGCCGGGTCGGTGTGCCGCTCGCCGCCCGCAGTCGGCCCCGGCCACGGGGCCGGTGCCGGTCGGCGGTGCGCGGACCCAGGCTGCGCGGACTCAGGCCGAGACGCTCAGCTCCTGCGCGAACCACTCGACGGTGCGACGCAGCCCGTCCGCCCACGCGACGCGCGGCTCCCACCCGAGCTCGGTGCGCGCGAGCGTGATGTCGGGCCGCCGGACCTCGGGGTCGTCCACGGGCCGCCCCACGTGCTCGACGGTCGACGACGACCCGGTCGCGGCGATGACGTCCTGGGCGATCCGCAGGACCGTCATCTCCTCGGGGTTGCCGATGTTCATCGGTCCCGGGTGACCGCTCGCGGCGAGGCCGAGCACGCCCTCGACGAGGTCGTCGACGAAGCACACGGACCGGGTCTGCTCCCCCGTCCCGGCGACGGTCACCGGCTCACCTGCGAGCGCCTGCCGGACGAACGTGGGGATGGCCCGGCCGTCACGCGGCCGCATGCGGGGGCCGTAGGTGTTGAAGATCCGCACGATCGCGGTGTCGACGCCGTGCGTGCTCCGGTAGGCGGTCGTGATCGCCTCCGCGAACCGCTTGGCCTCGTCGTACACGCCGCGAGGCCCGACGGGGTTGACGTGCCCCCAGTACGACTCGGGCTGCGGGTGCACCTGCGGGTCTCCGTACACCTCGGACGTCGACGCGAGGAGGAACCGCGCGCCCTTGTCCTTCGCGAGCCCCAGCGCGTGCGCGGTGCCGATCGAGCCGACCTTGAGCGTCTCGATGGGCAGCTGCAGGTAGTCGACGGGCGAGGCGGGCGACGCGAGATGGAGCACGAGGTCGACGGGCCCGGGCACGTGCACGAAGTCGGTGAGGTCGCACCGCTGCAGGTGGAAACCGGGCCGCCCGAGCAGGTGCGCGACGTTCGCGGGCGAGCCGGTGAGGAAGCTGTCGAGGCACACGACCTCGGCCCCGCGGTCGAGCAGCGCGGTGCACAGGTGGCTGCCGAGGAACCCGGCGCCGCCGGTGACGACGGCGCGGTGCACGGGACGGCGGGGGCGCGCGTGCGCCAGGGAGGTGCTGTCGGTGGTCGCCACGGGCATGGCCTCTCGTGGGCGGGGGCGCCTCTTCTCGGCGCGGACCGGCACGTGCGGGCACGACGCGCCGGTCGACCGGACCAGCGTCCCGCCGCTGCCGCCGGCCCGCATCCCGAGCGGTGCCCCGACGACCCGCAGGTCAGCGGTCGCGCAGGTCCCGCATCGCGCGCTGCGCCTCGAGGTTGTCCTGCCGCTCGCGCAGCGCCTGCCGCTTGTCCCAGTCCTTCTTGCCGCGGGCGAGGGCGATCTCGACCTTGGCGCGCCCGTCGAGGAAGTACAGCGCGAGCGGCACGATCGTGTGGCCCTTCTCGCGCGTGCGGGCCTCGAGCCGGTCGATCTCCTCGCGGTGCAGCAGCAGCTTGCGCTTGCGCCGCGGTGCGTGGTTGGTCCAGGTGCCCTGCGAGTACTCGGGGATGTGCACGCCGTGCAGGTAGGCCTCGCTGCCCTCGATCTCGCACCAGCCGTCGACGAGCGAGGCGCGCCCGGCGCGCAGGGCCTTGACCTCGGTGCCGGTGAGGACGACGCCGGCCTCGAACACGTCCTCGATGGTGTAGTCGTGCCGGGCCTTGCGGTTCGCGGCCACGAGCTTGCGCCCTGTCTCCTTGGCCACGTCCCGGCCTCCGTCCTCGTGCGTGCGGGCGGCGGCCCGGCTCAGCAGTGCCGCACGAGCCTACCCGTCGCTCCGGGGACGACCACGCGGATTACGCGCGGGTCACAGGCCGAGCAGGGGGCGCGGGTTGACCGTCGAGCCGTTGACGTACACCTCGAAGTGCAGGTGGCAGGCGGCGGAGGTGCCGGTGTTGCCCGAGTAGCCGATGAGCTGGCCACGCTCGACGCGCTGCCCGGAGGAGACCGCGAACGACGTCAGGTGGTTGTACGACGCGGACACGGCGTTGCCGTTGACGAACCCGCTGTCGATCATCACCTGGTTGCCGAACCCGTACCGGGTCTTGGCCCACGTGACGGTGCCCGCCCGGCCCGCGTAGACCTTGGTGCTGCAGTAGGTGCGCAGGTCGATCCCGGCGTGCAGGCGCACGTACCCGAGCGTCGGGTGCAGGCGCATGCCGTACTCGGAGGTCACGTAGATCGGGCTGATGCTCGTCGGGTTGCCGAACAGCGAGCTGCCGACGGGACCGGGTGCGGGGGCGGGCTTGCCGGCGGCGGCGTCCCGGGCGCGCTGCGCGTCGATCGCCGCGCGCAGCTCGTTCTCGATGGCCTTCGCCTCGGCGTCCATCGCCGCGAGAGCGCTGGCCAGGGCGGCCTTCTGCGACTCGAGCGTCGCCTGCTGGGCCTGCTGCTCGGCGACCAGCCCGTCCAGGGTGGCCTTCGCGTCCTCGGCGGCGTCGCGCGCGGCGTCGGCCTCGACGACCTTCTGGTCGGCCTCGGCCTTGAGCTCGGTGATGCGGTCCTCGACGGCGTCGAGCCGCGCCTGGGCGTTGCGGTTGCTCGCCTCGGCGGCCTTGAGCGCGTCGAGCACCTGCGCCTGCGTCCGCAGCGCGGTCGAGACCAGGCCGTACCGCTCGACGAAGTCCTCCGAGCTCTCGGCGTCGAGGATGACGCTCACGCCGGACACCTCGGCGCCGCCGCGGTACGCCTCGCGGGCCATCTGCCCGATCGCGGCGCGCATCTTCTCGGCCTGCTCGGTGTCCTGCTGGATCGTCGCGGACAGCGTGACCTGCTGCTCCTGGGCGTCGACGAGCCGCGCCGCGATGATCGCCGCCTCGCGCTGCGCCTTCTCCAGGGCGGCCTTCGCCTCGTCGAGCCGGGCCTGGGCGGCGGGGATCTGGGCCTGCAGCTCGAGCAGCCGGGACGCGGTCGCCTGCAGGCTCGCGTCGAGGCCCTCCATGGCGGCCTCGGCGTCGGCCTGCGCCTTCTCGTTGGCGGCGGCCTTCTGCTCGGCGGCCTTGCGGCGGTCGTCGATCTCGTCGGCGACCGCGGGCGACGCGACGGCGACCCCGACGAGCAGGCAGGCCGCGGCGAGGAGGGCGGGCAGGCGCAGGCGACGTCGCACGGTCACACCTTCGTGTAGCGGCTGAGGGTCACGAGCGACGAGATCGCCGCGAGGAGGATCGCGACCGCGACCAGGGCGGGCGCGACGGTGAGCACGTCGGCCGTGCTGACGTACGGGATCCAGCCGACCGACGAGCCGAGCCAGTCGGACACGAGGTACTCGACGCCGAGCCACAGGCCCCCGACGGCGAGCAGCGCGCCGACCGTCGCGGCGATCGCGCCCTCGAGCATGAACGGGAGCTGGATGAAGATCGTGGACGCGCCGACGAGCTTCATGATCCCGGTCTCGCGGCGGCGGCTCAGCGCGGACAGCCGGATCGTCGTCGTGATGAGCAGGACGGCGGCGAGCAGCATGACGGCCGCGAGCCCACCGGCGAGCAGCGTCGCGCGGTTGAGGACGAGGAACAGCTTGTCGAACAGGCGTCGCTGGTCCTGGACCTCCTCGACGCCCGGCCGGCCCGACACGACGTCCGCGACGACCTGGTACTTCTCGGGGTCCGTGAGCTTGATCCGGTAGGACGAGTTCATGTCGTCGACCGTCGCGGCGGACGCCCAGAACTGGTCGGCGAACTGCTCCTGGAAGGACGCGAACGCCTCCTCCTTCGACTCCTCGTACACCGTCTCGACGAAGGGGCCGATCTCGGGGGCGTCGAGCGCGGCCCGGATCTCGGCGCGCTGCTCGTCGGTCACCTCACCGCCCGCGCACGTGGGCTCCGACGAGTTCTGCGGGCACAGGAAGACGGAGACCTCGGCCTTGTCGTACCAGTCGTCCTTCATCTTGCCGATCTGCAGCTGCAGCAGCGCCGCGGACCCGACGAAGGTCAGCGAGACGAAGGTGACGAGGATGACGGACACGGTCATCGACAGGTTGCGCCGGAGGCCCTGGCCGATCTCGGAGAGGATGAACTGGACGCGCACGGCTCCCCCTCAGCGGTCCGAGCCGTAGACGCCGCGCGACTGGTCGCGCACCATCTGGCCGGTCGAGAGCTCGATGACGCGCTTGCGCATCTGGTCGACGATCTCGTCGTCGTGCGTCGCCATGACGACGGTCGTGCCGGTCCGGTTGATGCGGTCGAGCAGGCGCATGATCCCCAGGGAGGTCGTCGGGTCGAGGTTCCCGGTCGGCTCGTCGCACAGCAGGATGCTGGGCCGGTTGACGAACGCCCGCGCGATCGCGACGCGCTGCTGCTCACCGCCCGACAGCTCGTGCGGGCGACGCTTCTCCTTGCCGGCGAGGCCGACCATCTCGAGCACGTCGGGGACCGTGGTGAGGATGTGGTGGCGCGGCTTGCCGATCACCTGCAGCGCGAACGCGACGTTCTCGAACACGGTCTTGTTCGGCAGCAGCCGGAAGTCCTGGAACACCGCCCCGATCTGGCGGCGCAGGTGCGGCACGCGCCACGACGACAGCGTGCCGAGCTCCTTGCCCGCGACGAACACCCGACCCGCCGACGCCCGCTCCTCGCGCAGGACGAGCCGCAGGAACGTGGACTTGCCGGAGCCGGACGCGCCGACGAGGAAGACGAACTCCCCCCGCTCGACGTCCAGCGACACACGGTCCAGCGCGGGCCGGGCGCCGCGCGCGTAGACCTTGGTGACGTTCTCGAATCGGATCACGAGGATGGGGGCGGCCAGGGTCGGGGACAGGGCTGTGGTGCTGGCCTCGTCGAGCGTAGGCAGCGGCGCACGCCCGCCCGGCGCGTGACACGCCGCGCGCAGCCTGTGAGTTGTCCGCCCTGGGCGACCCGCGCGGGGCGGACCAGGACGAATGTGGCGAACCGTGCGTCAGCGGCGCAGCAGCGTCGACAGCGGTCCCGACACCATCTCGGACTCCGTCGCGCCCGTGATCGCCGCGAGGATCACCTCGTGGCTGACCTGCGCGGCGTCGAACACCCCGTTGTTGCGGCCGTGCCGCAGGACGACGATCCGGTCGGCGACCGCCCGGACGTCGTTCATGTTGTGCGAGATGAGCAGGACCCCGAGGCCGAGGTCCCGCAGCCGCTCGATGTGCACCAGCACCTCGGCGGTGTGCCCGACGGACAGCGAGGCGGTCGGCTCGTCCAGGACGACGATCCGCGGGCTGCCGATGAGGGTGCGCGCGATCGCGACGGACTGCCGCTGGCCCTTCGACAGCGACGACAGCGGGGACCGGACCGACGGGATGCGGCTGTTGAGGTCGCGCAGCACCTGGCGCGCGATGTGCTCCATCTGGCCGTCGTCGCGCGAGGGACCGCTGCGCAGCTCGCGGCCCAGGAAGAGGTTGGACGTGACGTCGAGGTTCTCGCACAGCGCGAGGTCCTGGAAGACCGTGGCGATGCCGAGCCCGCGCGCCGCCGTGGCGGTCGGGATCGTCACCTGCTCGCCGTCGATCTCGATGAGGCCCGAGTCGGGCGCGAGGACGCCCGAGATCATCTTCGCGAGGGTCGACTTGCCGGCGCCGTTGTCGCCGACGAGCGCCACGATCTCGTGCGCGTGCACGTCGAGGTCGACGTCCACGAGCGCCTCGACGGCCTGGAACCGCTTGGTGATGCCTCGCATCGAGAGCAGGGGGACGTCGCTGCTCATCTCGTTCACCTGCTCCCCGTCGGGCACGCGCTGCGTGCAGTGAATGGCGCGCACGGCACCACGTCAAGCCCCCGGCCTCATGCGAGCTCCGCGGTGACGGGCCCGACGTCGTCGTCGGTGCCGGAGCCGACCTCGGTCTCGGAGTCGGTGCCGACATGCAACGGTACGTCCGTCGACCGCAGCGCGAGCGCCAGCGCCCCCACGACCTCGGCACGCGAGCCGAGCGCCGCCGGCACGACCTCGAGCGGCACGAACCGGTCGAGCACCACGGTGCGGCGCGCGGCCTCGCGGAGCGGACCCAGCAGCACCTCCCCCGTGTCGGCCAGCTCGCCGCCCACGACCACGACCTGAGGGTCGATCGTGGCCCCGAGGCCCGCGACGACCCGACCGATCGCGACGCCCGCCTCGGCGACGACCTGCGTGCAGCGCTCGTCGCCGTCACGCGTGCGCTGGACGACGTCGCGCAGCGCGAGCGTGCCGTGGCTGGCGCGGAGGCGCTCGAAGATCGCCGGGGCGCCCGCGACGGTGTCGAGGCAGCCGGCGTTGCCGCACCGGCACGGGTCGCCGGGGAACTGGACGGGGACGTGCCCGATGGTGCCCGCCGCGCCACCCGCACCGCGGTGCAGGTGCCCGCCGATGACGATGCCTGCGCCCACGCCGTGCGACACCCGCACGTACACGGAGTCGCTGTGCTGCCGGGACGCCCCGAGGGTCGACTCGGCGATCGCGCCCAGGTTCGCGTCGTTGTCCACGTAGACGGGCAGGCCGAGCCGCTTGGACAGCACCTGCCCGACGTGCACGTCGTCCCAGCCGGGCATGAGTCCCGTGACCGACAGCAGCCCGGTCGACGAGTCCACCGGGACCGGGACCCCGACCCCGAGCCCGACGACGTCGTCGAGCGTGGCGCCGACCCGCTCCAGCAGGTCGACGACGAGCAGGGCGACGCGGTCGAGGCTCGTGTCGACCCGGTGCTCGGCCGGCAGCGGGAGCGTCTGCTCGGCGATGACCTCGTGGGTGAAGTCCCCGAGGACGACGCGCAGGTGCCGGTGCCCGACGTGGACACCGGCCGCGAGACCCACGCGGCGGGCAAGCGTGACCATCTGGGCACGCCGCCCGCTGCGGGTGGTGACGGCGGTGTCGACGACGCCCGCGGCGAGCAGCTCGCGGACGATCGTCGACACCGTGGCCTGCGAGAGGCCGGTCGCGGTGGCGAGCTCGACCTGCGTGAGCCCGCCGTACCGCTTGACCGTCTCGACGACGAGGGCCCGGTTGGCCTCGCGCAGGGACGACTGGGAGCCGGCCGCTGCTGCTCGCCTGCTCACGGGGCCAGAACCTACCGCGCCGTCGGGACCGTGGGACCGCTACTGGGTCCCGGCACGCCGCTTGTTGATGAGGTCGAACGCGACGGCGAGCAGGAGCACGAGGCCCTTGATCGCCATCTGCCACGACGGGTCGACCGACATGATCGACAGGCCCATGTTGAGCACGCCCATGATGAGCGCACCGACGATGGCCCCGGAGATCCGGCCGATGCCGCCCGTGACGGCGGCGCCGCCGATGAAGCAGGCGGCGATCGCGTCGAGCTCGAAGTTCTGGCCGGCCGCCGCGATGGCCGCCCCGGCGCGGGCCGTGGTCACGATGGCCGCGGCGCCCGCGAGGAGCCCCATGTTCACGAAGATCCAGAAGTCGACGCGCTTGGTGTTGACGCCCGACAGGCTCGCGGCGAGGCGGTTGCCGCCGATCGCGTAGATGTGCCGGCCGAACACCGTGCGGCCCATGAGGAACGTGTACGCGACGACGAGGACGCCGACGATCACGAGGACGATCGGGGTGCCGCCGGCCGAGAACGACAGGATGACGGTGAGGATCCCGATGCCGACGGCGACGAGCGCGAGCTTGGCGACGAACGCGCCCGTCGGCTCGACGTACAGCTCGTGCTTGCGCAGCGACGCGCGGGCCCGCAGCTGCGAGAACACGATCGCGGCGACCGCGAGCGCCCCGATGACGAGCGTGACGACGTCCATGTTGTTCGCGAAGCCGAGGAAGTTCGGCAGCGACCCCTTGGAGATCCGGATGAACTGCGACGGCAGGCCTGCGACCGTCTCGCCGACGATGACGAGCGCGAGACCGCGGAACACGAGCATGCCGGCGAGCGTCACGATGAACGCCGGGATGCCGATGTACGCGACCCAGAAGCCCTGCCACGCGCCGACGAGCGCACCGACCGCGAGGCCGATGAGGATCGCGACGACCCACGGCATGTCGAAGTCGCGCATGGTGACCGCGACGATGCCGCCGACGAAGGCGACGACCGAGCCGACCGACAGGTCGATGTGCCCGGCGACGATGACCATGACCATGCCGATGGCCAGGATCATCACGTAGGCGTTCTGCTGGAACAGCGCCGCGACGTTGTTGGCGAGCAGGAGCTTGCCGTCGGTGAGCACCTGGAACAGCAGGACGATCACGACGAGCGCGCCGAAGATGCCGTACTGGCGTGCGTTCCCGCCGAGGCCCTGCATGCGCTGCGACAGCGGCACGCGCGGCTGGGACCCCGGAGGGGCCGCCGGTGCGAGGTTGGTGTCCGTGGTCATCGGGCCGTCACGTCCTTCTCCATCGTCATGTACTGCATGAGGCGCTCCTGCGTGGCGTCCTCACGGGCGACCTCGCCCGTGACGCGGCCCTGGCTGAGCGCGTAGATGCGGTCGCAGATCCCGATCAGCTCCGGCAGCTCGGAGGAGATGACGATGACGCCCTTCCCCGCGTCCGCGAGCCGGTTGATGATCCCGTAGATCTCGTACTTGGCGCCCACGTCGATGCCGCGGGTGGGCTCGTCGAGGATGAGCACGTCCGGGTCCGCGTGGATCCACTTGCTCAGCACGACCTTCTGCTGGTTGCCGCCGGAGAGCTTGCCGACGAGCGCCGACACCGTGGGCGTCTTGATGTTGAGCTCGCGCCGGTACTGCTCGGCGACCTTCTCCTCGGCGCGCCGGTCGACGACGCCGAACCGCGCGACCTTGCCGAGCGCGGACGCGGAGATGTTGTGCTGGATGGTGTCGATGAGGTTGAGCCCGAACCGCTTGCGGTCCTCGGTCGCGTACGCGATGCCGTGCCGGATCGCCGACCCGACGCTGCGCAGCTCGATCTCCTTGCCGTCCTTGAACACCTTGCCGCTGACGCGCGACCCGTAGGAGCGGCCGAACAGGCTCATCGCGAGCTCGGTGCGACCGGCACCCATGAGGCCCGCGACGCCGACGATCTCGCCGCGCCGCACGTGCAGGCTCGCGGAGTCGACGACCTTGCGGGTCTGGTCGATGGGGTGGTGCACCGTCCAGTCCTCGATGCGCAGCACCTCGTCGCCGATGGTCGGGGTGTGGTCGGGGAACCGGTTGTCGAGCGAGCGGCCCACCATCCCCCGGATGATGCGCTCCTCGCTCACCTTCTCCGCACCACGCATCTCGAGCGTCTCGATCGTCTTGCCGTCGCGGATGATCGTCGTGGTGTCCGCGATCGCCTCGATCTCGTTCAGCTTGTGGCTGATGATGATCGAGGTGATGCCGTGCTCGCGCAGCCCGTCGATGAGGCCGAGCAGGTGCGCGGAGTCCTCGTCGTTCAGCGCGGCGGTCGGCTCGTCGAGGATGAGCAGCTTGACCTCCTTGGAGAGCGCCTTGGCGATCTCCACGAGCTGCTGCTTGCCGACGCCGATGTCGACGATCTTGGTGTCCGGCCGCTCGGTCAGCCCCACGCGGGCGAGCAGCTTGGCCGCCTCCGAGTTCGTCTTGTTCCAGTCGACGACGCCCCGCTCCGCCTGCTCGTTGCCGAGGAAGATGTTCTCGGCGATCGACAGGAACGGGCTGAGGGCGAGCTCCTGGTGGATGATGACGACGCCGTGGTGCTCCGAGTCGCGGATGCCCTTGAACTCCACGACCTGGCCGTCGAAGACGATGTCGCCCTCGTACGTGCCGTGCGGGTAGACGCCCGAGAGCACCTTCATCAGCGTGGACTTGCCGGCGCCGTTCTCGCCGCAGATCGCGTGCACCTCGCCACGGCGCACCGAGAGGTTCACGTCCTGCAGCGCGATCACGCCGGGGAACTTCTTGGTGATGCTGCGCATCTCGAGGATGTGGTCGGTGGTCATTGCCCCTCGCTCCAGTGGTCCGTCACGGCCGTGCGGGCCGCCGGCGCGCGCTCAGGTGCGCGCCGGCGGCCCTGGCGGGTGTCAGAGACCCAGGTCCTCGGCCGTGTAGAAGCCGGACTCGACGAGCACCGACTCGACGGTGTCGGGGGTCACGACCTGCGGGTCGAGCAGGTAGGTCGGGACGACCTTCACACCGTTGTCGTACGTCTCCTCGTCGTTGACGTCGACGGTCTCGCCCTTGACGATCTGGTCGACCATCTTGGCGACCTGGTCACCCAGCGCGCGGGTGTCCTTCCAGACCGACATGGACTGCTTGCCGGCGATCATGTTGAGGACGTACGCCTGGTCGGCGTCCTGGCCCGTGAGGACGGGGTAGCCGTCGCCGGGCGCGTAGCCGGCGCCCTCGAGCGCCTGGGCGATGCCGAGCGCGAGCGAGTCGTTCGGCGACAGGACGACCTGGACCTTCTGGCCGCCGCCGTAGAACGAGTTGAGGCGGTTCTCCATCTCGGCCTGGGCGGTGTCGGAGCCCCAGCCCTGGATGCCGATGGACTGCCAGTCGTCGTTCGAGGCCGGGGCCTTGCCCGACGGGACGACGAGCTTGCCCTCGTCCACGTACGGCTTGAGGACGTCCCACGCGCCGGAGAAGAAGAACTTGGCGTTGTTGTCGTCCGGCGAGCCGGCGAACGGCTCGAGGTTGAACGGCCCCGCGGCGTTCTGGAGGTCGAGGGCCTCCTCGATGAACTCGCCCTGGAGCGTGCCGACCTTGTAGTTGTCGAACGTCGCGTAGTAGTCGACGTTCTCCGTGTCGTTGATGAGGCGGTCGTACGCGATGACCGGGATGTCGGCCGCGGCCGCGTCCTCGAGGACGGGCGCGAGCGCCGTGCCGTCGATCGAGGCGACGACGAGCACCTTGGCGCCCTGGTTGATCATGTTCTGCAGCTGCGTGATCTGCTGGTCGACCTTGTTGTCGGCGTACTGCAGCGTCGTCTCGTAGCCGGCGTCCTGCAGCAGCTCCTCGAGGTGGGCGCCGTCGCGGTTCCAGCGCTCGAGGCTCTTGGTCGGCATCGCGATGCCGATGAGCGCGCCCTCGGAGCTGCCCCCGGTCTCCTCACCGGCGGCGGGCTCACGCTCCTGGCTGCAGGCCGAGAGTCCGACGATCAGGCCGGCCGTGGCGATGCCGACGGCGACCTTCCTCCATGCAAAAGACATCGTTGTCCGCTCCCTGGTTGCACCGTCCGACCACGTCGTCCGAGGCGTCTCTGCCCGTCGACACCCCGCGTCGGACCTCCGTGGTCCCACGCCGTCCGGGTGGTCGGTCATGTCGGTTGAATTCAAGACCCGAAGCCAAGGTTCGAGCAAGTCCCGTTACCAACCTGTGTCATCCATCGTTGTAGGTCCGCTTTCGCGTCCCTCGTGCGGGTTAACTTTGCGATACGAAGACATGGTGACCAGGGGGCGTGCGACCTGGACGGTTGCCGGAGGGCACGGACCGGCAAGCGCTCACCGAGCCCGAGCGTGCGTCAGCCGCCGTCCGCCGGCGTGGGGAAGACGGCGTCGAAGACGCGCTCGATGACGGCGTGGCTCACCGTCTCGGGGTCCACCAGGTGGCGCAGCATGAGCCCCTCCCCCAGCGCGCTGCGCGCCACCGCGAGGTCGTCGACCCGCTCGGGCGGGACGTCGCCGGACGCGCGCAGGCGACGGGCGGTCAGCGCGTCGACCTGCCGGTAGCGGGTCGCGAACTCGGCGAGCAGGTCGGGCGCCTCGCGCACGGCGTAGAGCACCGCCTCGAACGCGAGCAGGCCCCAGGACCGGTCGAACTGGGCCTCGGTGCCGCGCCCGCGGCGCTCGTCGCCCCCGGCCGGAGCGCCCTCGGCAGGGCGCGACGGCTGCCCGCCCGCGCGCGCGATGTGCCGGTCGAGGACCGCGAGGAACAGCTCCTCCTTGCCGGCGAAGTTCGCGTAGACCGCACCCTTGGTACGCCCCGCGGCCCGCGCGACATCGGCGACCGAGGCGCCGTGGAAGCCGCGGCGCCCGAAGACCTCCTGGGCGGCGTCGAGGAGGTCCTCGCGCGTCCGGGCCTGGCTCTCGGCGCGTGTCCGGGGTGCGTCCATGTCGCGATCGTACCCGTTGACGTACCGTTCGGAATCCGAATACCGTTCGGCATCCGAATCGTCCGAGCCCTTCGAGGTCCCCGTGCCCACCCTCCTGTCGACCTCCGTGCTGACCCCCTTGCGGACCCCCGCGCTGCGCCGCCTGTGGGCCGGACAGCTCGCCGCCCTGCTGGCCGCCGAGATCCACCTCGTGGTGCTCGCCTGGCTCGCGCTCGACCTCACCGGGTCCGGCCTCGCGCTCGGCACCGTCCTCGTCGTCGGCATGCTGCCGCGCGCCGCGCTCACGCTCGTCGGCGGCGTCACGGCCGACCGTCACGACCACCGGCGGGTCCTCGCCGCCGCGCACGCCACCCGCGCCGCCGTCGTCGCCGCCCTCGCGGTCACCGCGGCCGCCGGCGGGCTGCGGCTGTGGCACCTCGTCGCCGCCGGGCTCGCGCTCGGCGCGGTGACGGCCTTCGCCGCCCCCGCGGTGCACACCGTCGTGCCGCGCGAGTGCCCGCCCGAGCAGCTGCGCGCGGGCAACGCCCTGCTGCGCGGGACCGCGGAGGTCGTCGGCACCGCCGGGCCCGTCCTCGGCGGCGGCCTCGTCGCCCTCGCCGGCACCGGCCCGACCCTCGCCGCCGTCGCGAGCTGCTACACCCTCGCGTTCGTCGTCACGGCGTCGTTGCTGGTCCGCGCGCCCGCCGGGTCGCCGTGGCGCGGCACGTCCGCCGCCGCGCAGCCCGCTCCGCCGCACGGGACGCGCGGCAGCCTGCGCCGCACCCTCGCCGACCTGCGGGAGGGGGCCGCCGCGCTGCGGCACGACCCGTTCGCCCTGCGCGTCCTCGCCCTCGTCGCCGCCGCCGGGCTGGCGCTCAGCGGGCCCGTGACCGTCGGCGTCCCGTGGCTCGCGCGCCGCGAGCTCGACCTCGACGCCGCCGCGTTCGGCCTGCTCCTGTCGCTGTGGACCGCCGGCTCGCTGCTGGGCGTCGTGATCGCCGGGTCGGTCCGGCGCGTCCCCCGCTGGCGCGTCGCCATGACGACCGTCGCCGGGGTGCTCGTCGCCGCACTCGTCACGCTCGCCACGACCCCGACCCTGCCCGTCGCCGCCGCCTGCCTGCTCGCGATGGGCACCGCCGCGGGCGCGCTGAACGTCCTGCTCGTCACGTGGCTGCAGCAGCGCGCACCGGCGGAGGCGCTCGGCCGGATCATGAGCTGGGCCGAGCTCGCCGAGGTGGTCGTCGCCCCCGTGTCCTACCTCGCCGCCGGCGTACTCCTCGACGCCTCGCTCACCGCGCTGTTCGTCGGCGCCGCCGCGGTCCTCCTGCTCGGCACGCTCGCCGTCGTCACGCCCGGGCTGCGCCCCACGGGTGCCGCGGTCAGGCCTCGACCGACTGCGACCGGCGCCAGCGGATCCCCGCCTCGATGAAGTCGTCGATGTCGCCGTCGAACACCGCCGACGGGTTGCCGACCTCGTGCTCCGTGCGCAGGTCCTTGACCATCTGGTACGGCTGCAGCACGTAGGAGCGCATCTGGTCGCCCCACGACGCCTTGATGTCCCCCGCGAGCTCCTTCTTCTTCGCGTCCTCCTCGGCCTTGCGGACCAGCAGGAGGCGCGACTGCAGGACCCGCAGCGCCGCGGCGCGGTTCTGGATCTGCGACTTCTCGTTCTGCATCGACACGACGATGCCCGTCGGGATGTGCGTCATGCGGACCGCCGAGTCGGTCGTGTTGACCGACTGGCCACCGGGGCCCGACGAGCGGAACACGTCGACCTTGATCTCCGACTCCGGGATCTCGATCGAGTCCGTCTGCTCGATGAGCGGGATGACCTCGACCGCCGCGAACGACGTCTGCCGGCGCCCCTGGTTGTCGAACGGCGAGATGCGGACCAGGCGGTGCGTGCCCGCCTCGACCGACAGGTGCCCGAACGCGTACGGCGCCTTGACCTCGAACGTCGCCGACTTCAGGCCCGCCTCCTCGGCGTAGCTCGTGTCGAGGACCGTCGTCGGGTAGCCGTGCCGCTCCGCCCAGCGCAGGTACATCCGCAGCAGCATCTCCGCGAAGTCCGCGGCGTCGACGCCGCCCGCGCCCGACCGGATCGTCACGACCGCCTCGCGCTGGTCGTACTCGCCGTTCAGGAGGGTGCGGACCTCGAGCTCCCCCAGGTCCTTGCGGATCCCGGTCAGCTCGACCTCGGCCTCGGCGAGGCTGTCCTCGTCCTCCATCTCGACGCCCAGCTCGACGAGCGTCTCCAGGTCGTCGATGCGCCCGCCCAGCTTCGCGACCCGGTCCAGCTCCGCCTGCGTCGCCGACAGCGCGCTCGTGACCTTCTGCGCCGCGTCCGGGTCGTCCCAGAGGTTCGGCACGCTCGCCTGCTCCGAGAGCAGCGCGATCTTCGCCTTGAGCGCCGTCGGGTCGCTCACCGCCTGGATGGACTCCAGGGTCGTGCGCAGCTCGCGGATCTCGGCGGGGAAGTCGGTGGTGGCCACGACCGTCCAGGTTACCCGGTGTCGCGCCCGGACCATCTCGTAGCCTCGGACGGTGGCCATCCGGGTGAGCGCGTACGCCGTCGTCGTCGAGCCGCGCGGGATGCTCCTGTCCCGCCTCGCCCCCATGGTCGGCGTCGGCCCGAAGTGGACCATGCCCGGCGGCGGCATCGACCCGTACGAGGACCCCGCCGACGCCGTCGTCCGCGAGGTGCGCGAGGAGACCGGGTACGACGTCGCGGTCGACGAGCTCCTCGGCCTGTCGTCGCTCGTCGTCGACCCCGCCGTCGCCCCGACGAACCTGCCCGAGAAGACGCACCTGCTGCGGGTCGTCTACCGCGCGCACGTCGTCGGCGGCGACCTGCGT
The DNA here is from genome assembly GCF_000212695.1 of Cellulomonas fimi ATCC 484. Lineage (NCBI taxonomy): Bacteria > Bacillati > Actinomycetota > Actinomycetes > Micrococcales > Cellulomonadaceae > Cellulomonas > Cellulomonas fimi. The sequence goes on from NC_015514.1 coordinate 2,911,483, forward strand.
CACGAGTCGGACGGCAGCACCGACCTCGCCGCCTGGGTCCCGCTCGCCGACCTCGACGACCTCTACCGCGTCGAGCTCGTCGACAGGGCCCGCCGCATGGCGGGCCTGCTCCCCGACCCCGCCTGACGCGGGAACCGGGCCCGCGGCGACCGCGTCCCGGTCGATCTCCCCCGCCCGGGTGCTGGCGCGATGTGGGTGGCACGTTCGAACATGTGTTCGTGAGCGAGGTGCCCGGTCGACGCGCGGCGATCCTGCACGCCGACCTCGACGCGTTCTACGCGTCGGTCGAGCAGCGGGACGACCCGCGCCTGCGCGGGCACCCCGTCGCGGTCGGCGGAGGCGTCGTCCTCGCCTGCTCGTACGAGGCCAAGCGCCGCGGCGTGAAGACCGCGATGAGCGGCCGGCAGGCCCGCGCCCTGTGCCCCGACCTCATCGAGGTCCGCCCCCGCTTCGACGCCTACGTCCAGGCGAGCCGGGCGGTGTTCGACATCTTCCACGCGACGACGCCGCAGGTGCAGGGGGTGTCGATCGACGAGGCGTTCCTCGACGTGTCCGGGCTGCACCGCATCGACGTCCCGCCCGTCGGGATCGCCGTGCGGCTGCGCCGTCAGGTCCGCGAGCAGGTGGGCCTGCCCATCACGGTCGGCGTCGCGCGCACGCCGTTCCTCGCCAAGGTCGCCTCACGGGTCGGCAAGCCCGACGGCCTCGTGCACGTCCCGCCCGACCGCGAGGACGCGTTCCTGCACCCGCTCCCCCTCGAGCTCCTGTGGGGCGTCGGAGAGGTCACCGCCCGCAAGCTGCACGGCTACGGCCTCGTCACCGCCGGCGACGTCGCGACGCTCCCCGAGTCGGTGCTCGTCGGCGCCCTGGGACCCGCCGCGGGCCGGCACCTGCACGCCGTCGTCCACGGCCGCACGCCCGAGCGCGTCGAGACCGGCCGTCGGCGCGGCTCCATCGGCGCGCAGCGCGCGCTCGGTCGCGGCCCCCACGAACCCGAGCACGTGCACGCCGCGCTGCTCGGCCTCGTCGACCGCGTCTGCCGCCGGATGCGCGTCGCGCACCGCACCGCCCGCACCGTCGTGCTGCGGCTCCGGTTCGAGGACTACACGCGCGCGACCCGCTCGCGGTCCTTCCGGCACGCCACCTCGTCCGGCGCCGACCTCGCAGCCGCCGCCGTCGCGCTCCTCGACTCCGCGGCTCCCCTGGTCCGCGAGCGCGGCCTGACCCTCGTCGGCGTCGCCCTGACGAACCTCGAGTCCGACGCGGTCGTCCAGCCCCAGCTCCCCCTCGACGGCCCCGACACCGGCCTGCTCGACTCGACCCTCGACTCCCTCGCCGACCGCTTCGGCCGGAGCACCGTCACGCGTGCGAGCCTCCTGCACCGCGGCGACGGCATCGCCGTCCCCCTCCTGCCCGACTAGGGCGGGGGACGGACGAGCGCCGCACCCCGGCTGCCCGAGGTGCGGCGCTCGTCCGGGCGTCAGTCGCCGAACGACTCGCCGTTGAGCCCTGCGAGGTGGAGCTCACCACCGCTGAACCCGTACGACACCTCGAACCAGTAGTCGTCGGTGTCCGACTGGCCCGGCTCGGCCTCCCAGTACTCCGCGGCGGGCAGGTCGTAGGTGACCTTCGCGGTGCCCGTCACGTACAGCGTCAGCGAGAACATGTCGAAGGAGGACGTCTCGAACGTCGGCTCGCCGTCGCTCGACCACGTGACGTTGACCGCCTCGTCAGCGCGCCAGTCGTACACGTCGAGGTTGCAGTCGTCCACGTCGAGGACCGTGCTCGCCAGGCACTCGTCGAGCAGCTGCGACGCCTGCTCCTCGGCTGCGGCGACGGCCTCGTCGGTGAGGTCGTACGTCAGGAACGACGACCCGTCGAGGCCGTCGACCGACCCGTCCGGGAACACCGTGACGGTGACCTGCGGGCTCTCCAGCAGCCCCTCGGCGTCGGCGGGCACCGCCAACGCGAGGGTGTACGTGCCCGGCAGCACCGAGACGCTGTCGCGCTCGACGGTGGTGCCGTTGACGAGCAGCTCGTCGGCGTCCATCGGCAGCACCATCGACGCGTCGAACGACGGCACCTGCGGCGCGTCCAGCTCCCACCGGTCGAACACCAGGTACTGCGTGCCCGACTTCGACAGCGTGAACTGCTGCGTCACCGTCGACCCGTCCTGCTTCGCCTGGACGGTCACGAACGCCCTGTCGCCCTCGGTCGTGACCTTCGTGATCCGGGCGCCCGTCGGGCGCCCTTCGACGTCGGCGTAGAGCTCGTTCGTGAGCAGCGTCCGCCGGGCGTTCGGCAGGTCCGGGTCCGCCAGCGCGAAGGCACCCTCGACGTCTCCCGCCTCGAGTGCGGCGACATACTGCTCGACGGGCTTGGCCGGCGTGAACACGACGTTCTGCACGACCGCGCGCGCCCCCACGGCCCCGCCGATGAGCACAGCCGCGCCGAGGACGCTGAAGCCGATGATCTTCGCCTTGCGGGAGTCGACGGTCCGCGGTGCCGACGAGCCGTCGGGGCCCGTCAGGGTCGCCCCCGTGATCGCCGGGTCCTGCTTCGTCACCCGCGCGTACAGGCCGGGCAGGCCGGGGACCAGGGCGACGACGACGGGCGCGGCGTAGCGTTCGGCGACCTCGATGACGAGGCCCCACACGGCCGCGATCACGACGGTCACCCACGCGATCTGGAGGCTGCCGCCCCCTGCCCCGCTGCCGATGAACCCGAGGTCACCGGCGCCCGAGACGGACACCTTGGTCGCGAGGATCGTGACGACGCAGGCGGCGGCGAGCACGGCGGGCGTGACCCATGCGCCGCGCCAGTCCCGGGGGCCGGACGCGAGCAGCCCCCGCACGCCGGCGACGAGCACGCCGATCACGACGAGGGCGAGCGTCAGCCACAGCGCACCGGGGACGTCGTCGGTGAACAGGCTCAGGGTGTTGTCGCCGTCGCTGGCGAGGTCTCCGGTGAGGGTGAGACTGCCGAGGCCGCCGATCGTGGCGACGTAGGCGAGCGCGTTGGGCAGGACGGTCAGGAAGAGCCCCACCGTGCCCGCGAACCCGATCTTGACGAGGCCGACGACGAGCGCGACGACCGCACCGATCCCGGCCGCTGCGACGGTGCCCGTCGCGACGTTCGCGACCGCCCGTCCCACGAGGGTGGGGACGCGGATGCCGAGCCGGCCGAGGTCGAGGTGACCGCCCGCGGTCGCGTACCCGAGCGCCGCGCCGAGCGTCCCCACGACGAGTCCGCCGAAGAGCACTTCGAACGGCTTGACCCCGATGGACGCGTCCGCGGACAGCAGGTCGAAGTCCGCCGCCCACGTGATCTTCGCGACGCCGGCGACGACCGCACCGATGACGCCGAGGATCGCACCCGCCGACACGGAGTCACGCCAGCGGTCCTTCGCCGTCAGCGACGGGACGGCTCGCAGCGACGTCACGAGCCACGCCGCGGCGAGGCCCACGAGGGTGAGGCTCAGCGGGACCAGCGTGATCTGGCCGTACGCCGACGCGAGCCCCTCGTTGGCCGAACCGCCCGCTCGCAGGGGTCCGAACAGCGCCATGCCCGTGAGCAGGAACGGCAGCTTGGTCGTCGCACCGTCGGGCACCGCACCGCTGTCCGGGGATGCGCTGGACGCGACGACGCCGGCGATGATCGCGACGAGCAGCATCGCCCCGTACGACGCTGCGGCGGCGATCGCCGGCGTCGCGAGGAAGCCGAGGTTGGGCGCAGTGACGACGATCTGGGTCGTCTGACCGGCGGGGGGCGGCGTCTGCTCCACGGTGGGGGCAGCTTCCTGGACGGGGAGTCCCCGCGCGGGGGTCGTCGTCTGCGCCTCCTCGGGAAGAGCAGCGTCGGGAGAGTCGGTTGTACTCATTTACGGTCCTTCTTGCACGAGTGGATCGGCGACGTCGACAAAGCGCGAACGATATCGCAGAATCAGCCGCACGAGTTCGCACAACCACGCCAAAACGGCCGCCCCCATACAAAGTGGGTCGCGCAGCCGCGGCGTTTTTCTGGCACGGGTGTCAGAAAAGGAACCCACGGCGCCCTGAGCGCGACACGACGGCCGGACGAGACGGGGGCGAGCCGCACTGTCCCTCGGCGACGTGCCGAGGGGATGCAGCCGGGCGGCCTGCGGCGAATCCTCCTCCTCGACCAGCGCGTCGATGCGTCCTTTGCCCTCCCCTCAAGCCCCAACACCGCACGGGAATGCCGCACATCACCGCGCCGGGGCACACCGGACGAAAATGGTCGAAGTCGTGAAAGAATACGGCATGCCGACGACCGACAACGCGACCGACAACGCGACCGACAACGCGGCCGACATCGCGGTGGGCAACGAGCGCGAGGTCATGCACCCGCAAATGATTCCGACCACCGGCGCCCCGTGGTGCTCGACGAGCGGATCGGGCCGTCACGCGACGCCGCCGCGCGCCACGACGAGCGCCACCTCGTCACGGCTCGCGCCTTCCCGGCGTGCCGGGCATCACTGGGCCCGCGCCGACGACTCCGCCGTCACGAGGACCCCCGACGACCACGGGGCCAGGACGGTCCCCACGACCGGGACGCGGACCACCGCGGCCAGTGCGACGTGGGCCGAGCGCCCGTCCGGCGAGGTGGCCTCCGCGACGCGGACGTCGGCGAACGCGCTCGTCGCCTCCGGGTGGGCGCGCAGATAGGCGTCGACGGCCGAGCGGACGCTCGCATCGGTGAGCTGCAGGCCGCCGCGGTCCGGGTCGCCCTGACCGGCGCCGGGCGCGTAGTACCCCGGGTCGGCGAGTGCGTCGGCGGCGTCCAGCGCGACGACGTCCGCCAGCGCGACGAGCCGCTTGCGCTCCAGGTGCACGCCGGTCGCCGCCGAGACGACGAGGACCAGCAGCAGCGCGATCACGACGAACACGAGCGTCAGCAGCAGGACCTGACCGGAGTCGTCGCCGCGCAGCCCGCGCAGCCGCTGCGCCACCCCCGCGACCATGCGAGCGCTGCGGGTGGACGCCGTCGCAGGCGTCGACGAGGCCGTCGCGGCCGATCGGGCCGACGAGGCGGGCGTGGCCGACCAGGCCGACGAGGCCGGCGCGGCCGACGGGGCACGCTGCGCGGCGCGGGAGCGCTGCGGGCGCTGCGCGCTCTCGCGTCGGATCTGTGCCGTCACCGGTCTCGTCACGGTCGCGCCCGGTAGGTGTCGACGGGGGCGACGCGGTCGGCGCTCACCGGGACCTCGAGCGGCACGACGTCGCGCACGAACGTGGGGACGAACGGCAGCGGCACCACGACCTCCACGTGCGCGGCGACCGTGCTGCCCGGCGCCAGGCACGGCGACGACGAGCAGCTCAGCGTGAGGGCGGACGACGGGTCGTCGTCGAAGCCCTGGTCGCGCAGCGCGATGCCGGCCGCCGCGGCCGCTCGACGGCTCGCCTGGGCTGGGTCGTCCGCCGAGACCGCCGTGCGAGCGGCCTCGCGGGCAGCGCCCTCGACCGCGAACGTGGCGGCCTGGAGCCGTCCGAGCACGAGCACCAGGTAGACCGTCGGAACGAGCAGGACGAGCGCGACGCCGAGGAACTCCAGCACCGCGTTGCCGTCGTCGGGACCGCCGGCCGTCGCCAGCCGCGCCCGCAGCCCGTCCACCGCGCGCCGCACCGCCGTGGACGCTCGGGACGCCCTGCGCAGCGCCTGGGGGCGGTCGGTCGTCACTGGTCCTCCGCGAACGCGTGGCCGCGCACGGTCAGCGCGTCCCGGGGGCCGATCAGCCCGACGACCGGCAGCGGTGCCCGCACCGTCACCTCGATGACGTCGACGCCGCCGAGCGTGGTGCGGACGGCCCGGACGTCCTGCGCGTAGCTCGGCGCGAGCGACTGCTCGACGAGCGACCGGGTCCGCGCGACACCGTCCGCTGCCTCGTGACCGTCCAGCGCCGCGTACCGGGCGCCCTCGGCCGCGCAGTCCACGAGCGTGTTGCGCACGTGCAGGACCAGCGCGAGCTGCACCACGGCGACGAACAGCACCGTGACGAGCGCGCCGACGAGTGCGAAGTCCACGGCGGCCGAGCCGTCGTCCCCTCGCAGCGCGCGCCGCAAGGGACGCATCCGGCCGCCGGCCCGTGGGACAGAGCGGCCGGCATGCCGGCTGCGCGCCGCGCGTGCTAGGGCGTCACGTTCGAGATGGCGTCCTCGAACACGCCGCTCAGGGCGGGCTCCGCGACGAACCACAACGCGGTGACCAGGCCTGCCGTCATGAGCGTGACGAGCACCCAGCCGGGGACGTCGCCCCGCTCCGGGTCGTCGCCCGTCCGGGCCACCACGATCGTCCGCAGGCGCCTCCACCAGACCGCGCGTCGCTGGGGCTTCATGTGTCGTCTCTCCTCGGTCGGTGTCGTCGGGCGGCCCGGCGGACCGCCCCGGTCGTGGTCGAGCGGTGCAGCAGATCGGGTCCCGCGCGGCACCGACCCGCGTCGAGTCGGCGGGCCGCGCCGCGGTCAGGTGCGCCGTCGCGGTCGGGTGCGGCACGGCGGTCACGTCCAGCACGGCGGTCGCGTGCGGCACGGTGGTCGGGGGCGGCACGGCGGTCGGGGGCGGCACGGCGGTCGCGTGCGGCACGGCGGTCGGGGGCGGCACGGCGGTCGGGGGCGGCACGGCGGTCGCGTGCGGCACGGCGGTCGGGGGCGGCACGGCGGTCGGGGGCGGCACGGCGGTCGCGTGCGGCACGGCGGTCGGAGTCGGTGAGGTCACAGGCCGACCCGGAGGACGAGCAGCGAGGGGAACACGGCGAACGCGACGGTCACCGGAAGGATCAGGAAGACGACCGGCACCATCATGGCGACCTCCTTGCGGCCGCCGGTCTCCATGAGGTCCCGCCGGACCTCCTCGCGCACGTCCTGGGCCTGGGCGCGCAGGACCTCGGCGAGCGGCGTCCCGCGCTCGACCGCGACCGCGACGCCCTCGGCGAACCGGGCGAGAGCCGCCAGCCCCGTGCGGTCGGCGAGCCCGTCCAGCGCGGCGGTCAGGGGCGCGCCGGCTCGCGCGTCGGCGAGCGTGCGCTCGAGCTCGGCCGTGAGCTCACCGCGGGTGCTGCGCACGACCCGCTCGAGCGCACCGGTCGCCCCCTCGCCCGCGCCGACCGCGAGGGCCAGCAGCTCGGCGACGGTCGGCATCTCCTGCAGCATCCGGGACTCGCGCTGGGCGACCTGACGACCGAGCGCCCAGTCGCGCGCCAGGACCCCCGTGACGGCGCAGAGCACGACGAGCACGACGAGGACGACCGGCGGGGTCCCCCGGGTCGCCGCCAGCAGGAGCGCGAGCGTCAGGCCTGCCGCCAGGCCCAGCACGCCCCAGACGACCTGCCCGGCGCGGAACTGCTCGACCGTCTCGTCGCGGCCGGCTCGCGTGAGGCGCCGACGCAGGTCGGCGGACGGCGAGCCGAGCCGCGAGACGAGGTGCACGGCGTCCCGCAGGACCGGCGCGGCGAGCCGCTCGACCGTCGCGAGCGGGCCCGTCGTCGTCGGGGAACGCAGCAGCGCGGAGGAGGACCGCTGCGGTCGCAGGTACGGCGCGAGGCGCTGATCGAGCCGGATGCGGCGCGCCCGCAGCCGCGACACGACGACGAGGACCCCGAGGCTCGCGAGGAGTCCGGCGAGCGCGCCGGCCGTCTCCGGCGTCACCGCAGCACCCGGGGGTCCTCGGGAAGCCGCGCGATGCGCAGCATGAGCGCGTACGCGACGACGGTGCTGGCGGCACCGGCAGCGAGGACCAGCAGCCCGGCGGTCGAGTCGTACGCGGCTGCGGCCTCGCTGCGGGTCGCGAGCAGGCCGAGCACCAGCCAGGGCGCCGCGGCGGCGAGCCGGGCGGCGTTCACGGTCCACGACTGGCGCGCCTCGAGCTCACCGCGGGTGCGAAGGTCCTCGCGCAGGAAGGTCGACAGCGTCCGCAGCAGGCGGCCGAGGTCGGTTCCGCCGACGTCACGCGTCATCCGCAGCGCCTCGACGATCCGGTCGGCCACGGGGTCGGCGAGACGCGCCTTGAGCAGGTCGAGGCACTCACCGAACCTGCCGGTCGCGCGGTAGTCCTCGGCGAACGCCACGAACGGCTCCCGCAGCTCGACCGGGCCGCGCTCGCCGATCTGCGCCAGGGCCTCGGGCAGCGCGAGCCCGGCGCGGATCCCGGAGGCGAGGTGATCGACGACCTCCGGCCACAGCCGGCGCAGTCGGGCGCGGCGGCGGCGGGCACGGCTGCGCACGAGCGCCGACGGCGCCATCGCGACGAAGGCACCGAGACACAGCGCCATGGACGGGACGCGCGTCACCGCGAGACCGAGGACGAGCCCAAGCACGCCCACACCACCGCTGACGAGCACGAGGCCGGCGGGCGTTACACCACCCATCCCGGCCTGGACCAGGTGGTCCTGCGTGCGCGCCTGCCAGCCGTCGACCTTCGACCCGGAGCCCGGGGAGGGCGCCCAGCACGACCACCAGATGCACGCCAGGCCCGCCCCCAGCAGGAGCCCGACCACCACACCCATCGCGCCGTCACCCCTCCCCGGGGACCTGCGGCCGGACGGCTCGGACGGGACGCGACGTGCGAGCGGGTCGCCCGGTCACCACGCACCTCCTGCCCGATTGGTCCGATTCGCGGAGAAAACTAGAGCATCCGTCGGCACGCCGGGGCGCCTCGTCCACAGTCCAGACGCCCGAAGACCATGCCCACGGCCTGCGCGAGGACCGCGACGAGGTGCGCGGCGACCGGTTCAGGGGCGCCCCCGCAGCAGCGCCGCCAGGTCGATGCCCAGCCGCGCGAAGCGCTCCGGGTGGGGCGGGTAGCCGTCGGCGCGCTGCAGCGGACCGCCGCGCGAGACGAACACGTCCGCCGTCTCGACCACGCCCTGCTCGACCCGGCCCGGCACGGCCACGACCTCGCGGACGCGTCGTCGCCCGGTGTGGTCGAGGTCCAGGTGCACGACGAGGTCCACCGCGGACGCCACGGTCGGGACGACGAACCGGTCCGAGACGTTGTCGCCCGCGAGCAGCGGCAGGGTGCAGAGCTTCACGAGCGCCTCGCGGGCCGAGTTGGCGTGGATGGTGCACATGGCCGGGACCCCCGCGTTGAGCGCGATGAGCAGGTCGAGCGCCTCCGCCTCGCGCACCTCGCCGACGATCAGCCGGCTCGGGCGCATGCGCAGCGCCTCCTTGACGAGTCGCCGCAGCGGGATCTCGCCCGTCCCCTCCAGGCTCGGCTGCCGGCACTGCAGCGCGACCCAGTCCCGCGCGGCCAGGCGCAGCTCGAAGACCTCCTCGCACGTCACGACGCGCTCACGCGCCGGGATGGCACCGGCCAGCGCGTTGAGCATCGTCGTCTTGCCCGCCTGGGTCGAGCCCGACACCAGGACGTTGAGGCCCGCGCGGACGGCGGCGTGCAGGAACGCGGCGGCGTGCGGCGTGAGCGAGCCCAGGCCGACGAGGTCGTCGAGGTGGTGGGCGCGGACCACGTGCTTGCGGATGTTGACCGCCCAGTGCTGCCGGGTGACGTCGGGGATCACCGCGTGCAGGCGCTCCCCACCGGGCAGGGACGCGTCGACGAACGGGCTCGACAGGTCGAGCCGGCGCCCCGAGACCTTGAGCATCTGCTCGACGAGGTCGCGCACCTGGCCGTCGGTGAGCATCGTGGTCGTGAGCTCGGGCTCGCCGCGGCGCGCGACGAACACCTGCGTCGGGGAGTTTATCCAGATCTCCTCGACCTCGGGGTCGTCGAGGTACTTCTGCAGCGGCCCGAGGCCCGCCACGGCGTCGACCACGGCCTTGTGCGCGGCGGCACCGTCGACGAGCGGCGGGACGGTGCCGCGCAGCGAGCGGTCGTCGTAGTCGGCGATCGCGTCGGAGACGAGAGTCGCGATGCCGGCACGGTCGCGCACCGGGTCGATCCCGCGCCGCCGGATGAGCTCGCGCACCTCCCGCTCGAGGATCGCCACACCGTCCACGCCGCACCCCTTGCCCGGTTCGTCCCGTTCTCGACCAGGTCAGAAGGTAGGGCACGGTCGCGATCGCGGTCACGGCCCGTCCACAGGCGACCGCAGGACGCGCTCATGGAAGCTGCTTGTCCGGGGCGGGCCGCCGAGGACGGCGGGAGCACAAGAGTTCCACCGCGGGCGCGGTCGGCCATGATGGCCGGATGCCGGGGGCGCGCGCGACGTTCGAGGACGACTTCGACGGGACCGACCTGGACCGGTCGGTGTGGTCGCCGCACTACCTGCCGGCGTGGAGCTCGCGCGCCGCGAGCGCCGCGACGTACGCGGTGCGCGACTCCCGGCTGCACCTGAGCGTCCCGCCCGAGCAGGGCCTGTGGTGCGCGGGCGACCACGAGCCGCCGCTGCGGGTGTCGGCGGTGCAGTCCGCGAACCTGTCAGGCCCGGTGGGCAGCACGGCAGGGCAGCAGCCGTACCGCGAGGGGCTCGTCGTGCGCGAGGAGCAGGGCCGGTTCCTGGGGTGGACGCCCGGGCCCGGGTACGTCGAGATGCGGGCGCGGGCCGTGGTGTCGCCGCGGTCGATGGTGTCGCTGTGGATGGTCGGGCTCGAGGACGTCCCGCAGCGGTGCGCGGAGATCTGCGTCATGGAGGTGTTCGGCGCGGACGTCGTGCCGGGCGAGTCGGCGGCCGTCGGCATGGGGCTGCACGCGTTCCGCGACCCGGCGGTTCAGGAGGACTTCGCCGCCGTGCGCCTGCCGCTGGACGTCGCGGAGACGCACACCTACGCGGTGCGGTGGACTCCGGAGCGCGCGGACTTCAGCGTCGACGGGACCCTGGTGCGCTCGTGCGACGGCCCGCCGACCTACCCGCTGCAGCTCATGCTCGCGGTCTTCGACTTCCCCGCCCGCGCCGAGCCTGGCGACGACATGGTCCCGGAGCTCGTCGTCGAGCACGTCCGCGGGTGGTCCGACCGTGCCGGACCACCCGCGTGAGTCGGGCCTCCCGCAGGGACGTCAGGAGCGGAGGAACTCCAGGATGTCGGCGTTGATGACGTCGGCGTGCGTGGTCGGCATGCCGTGCGGGAAGCCCTCGTAGGTCTTGAGCGTGCCGTTCTGCACGAGCTCGGCGGACAGCGGGCCGGAGTTGGCGTAGGGCACGATCTGGTCGTCGTCGCCGTGCTGCACGAGCACCGGCACGGTGATCTTCTTGAGGTCGTCGGTGAAGTCGGTCTGGGAGAACGCGACGACGCCGTCGTAGTGCGCCTTGGCGCCGCCCATCATCCCCTGGCGCCACCAGTTGGCGATCACGGCCTCGGACGGCTCCACGCCGGGGCGGTTGTAGCCGTAGAACGGGCCGGACGGCAGCGCGCGGTAGAAGTCGGAGCGGTGCGCGGCCACCTCGGCCTGCAGACCGTCGAACACGCTCTTCGGCAGGCCGCCCGGGTTGGCGTCGGTCTGCACCATGAGCGGCGGGACCGCGGCGATGAGCACGGCTTTCGCGACCCGGCTCTCGCCGTGCCGCGCGAGGTAGCGGACGACCTCCCCGCCGCCCGTCGAGTGACCGACGTGGATCGCGTCGTGCAGGTCGAGTTGGGCGGTGAGCGCCGCGAGGTCGTCGGCGTAGTGGTCCATGGCGTGGCCGTCGCCGACCTGCGAGGACCGGCCGTGGCCGCGACGGTCGTGCGCGATCACCCGGTAGCCGTGACCGAGGAAGAACAGGAGCTGCGCGTCCCAGTCGTCCGCCGACAGGGGCCAGCCGTGGCTGAACACGATCGGCTGCCCGGAGCCCCAGTCCTTGTAGTAGATCTCCACGCCGTCGGTGGTCGTGATCGTTCCCATGCGCGCGCCTCCCTGCGATGACGGGTGTGTCGTCCTCAGCATCGTCACGGGCCGCACGACGGCGCTACGGCCGGCGTGTGAACTCTGTGTTGCGTGCGGCGCGATACGCTACAGTCGACGACATACCGGCCAGTCGGTATTAAGGCGGTCCGGGGTCGCGCGCGGCGCCGGAACCCGTCCACACGTCACCGTCGACGCGGAGGTCGCCGTGCAGATCGTCGGGGCCGTGCTCGAGCGCACGGGCAGCCCGCCGCCGTACGCGTCCTCGCGGCCGTTCACCGTCGGCCCGCTCGAGCTCGACGAGCCGCACGCCGGCGAGCTGCTGGTGCGCGTCGAGGCGGCGGGCGTGTGCCACTCCGACCTGTCCGTCGTCGACGGCAACCGCGTCCGGCCCACGCCGATGCTCCTCGGGCACGAGGCCGCGGGCGTCGTCGAGTCGGTCGGCCCGGAGGTCCACGACGTGCGCCCCGGCGACCGCGTCGTCCTCACCTTCCTCCCCCGCTGCGGGGCGTGCCCCGAGTGCGCCACCGACGGGCGGCTCCCCTGCCGGGTCGGCAGCGCCGCCAACGCGGCCGGCGCCCTCGTCGGCGGCGGGACGCGCCTGCACCGCGACGGCCGGGACGTGCACCACCACCTCGGCGTCTCGGCGTTCGCCACGCACGCCGTCGTGAGCCGGACCTCCGTGGTGCGCGTGGACGACGACGTGCCGCCCGAGGTCGCGGCGCTGCTCGGGTGCGCGGTGCTGACCGGGGGCGGCGCCGTCGTCAACGCGGGCCGGCCCGCGCCCGACGACACCGTCGCGGTCGTCGGGCTCGGCGGCGTCGGCATGGCGGCGCTGCTCGTCGCCGTCGCGCTCGGGCACGAGGTCGTCGGGGTCGACACCCGGCCCGACAAGCTCGCGACGGCCCGCCGGCTGGGCGCCGCGGTCGCGGTCGAGCCCGACGACCTGGATGCTGCGGGTGTGCGCGCGCCCGTCGTCGTGGAGGCAGCGGGGTCGGCCCGCGCGTTCGAGACAGCGCTCGCGACGACCGCACCCGGCGGCACGACGGTGACCGTGGGACTGCCGGCGCCGGGTGCGCGAGCGCAGGTCAGCCCGCTGACGCTCACGGCCGAGGCGCGCACCGTCGTCGGCTCCTACCTCGGCTCGGCCGTCCCCGAGCGCGACGTGCCCCGGTACGTCGACCTGTGGCGCGCCGGACGGCTCCCCCTGGAGGCCCTCGTCTCCTCCCGCGTCACCCTCACCGACATCGACCTCGCCATGGACCGGCTCGCCGCCGGCGGCGAGCTGCGTCAGCTCATCACGCCCGACACCCGGACCCGCCCGTGACCGACGAGAGGCCCACTCGATGACCACCACTCGCACCGCGATCGTCACCGGCGCCGCCCGCGGCATCGGCGCCGCCACGGCCCTGCGCCTCGCGCGCGACGGCCTGCGCGTCGCCGTGCTCGACCTGTCCGAGGAGGCAGCCGACGTGACCGCGCAGGCCGTGCGCGACGCGGGCGGCGAGGCCGTCGCCGTCGGGGCCGACGTCGCCGACGAGGACGCCGTCGCGGCCGCCGTCGCGCGCGTCGCCGACACCCTCGGGGCACCGACCGTGCTCGTGAACAACGCCGGGATCCTGCGGGACAACCTGCTGTTCCGGATGAGCACGAGCGACTTCGACGACGTCCTGCGCGTGCACCTGCGCGGCGCGTTCCTCATGAGCCGCGCGGTGCAGGCCTACCAGGTCGAGGCGCGGTGGGGCCGCGTCGTCAACCTGTCCAGCACCTCCGCGCTCGGGAACCGGGGGCAGGCGAACTACGCCGCCGCGAAGGCCGGCATGCAGGGGTTCACCAAGACCCTCGCGATCGAGCTCGGGCAGTTCGGCGTCACCGTGAACGCCGTCGCGCCGGGGTTCATCCAGACCGAGATGACGCGCGCGGTCGCCGACCGGGTCGGCGTGCCGTTCGAGGAGCTCCTCGCGCACGAGGCGACGCAGGTGCCCGTGCGGCGCGTCGGGCAGCCCGAGGACATCGCCGCCGCGGTCGCGTTCTTCGTGTCCGAGGAGGCGTCGTTCGTCTCCGGCCAGGTGCTCTACGTCGCGGGAGGGCCGCGCGCATGACCATCACCGTCACCGCCCCCGCGGACCTCGCCGGCGTCGTCGGACGCTCGGCGACCGGCCCGTGGTCCACCGTCGACCAGCGCCGCATCGACCTGTTCGCCGACGCGACCGACGACCACCAGTGGATCCACGTCGACCCCGAGCGCGCCGCCGCAGGCCCGTTCGGGGGGACCGTCGCGCACGGGTTCCTCACCCTCGCACTGGTCCCCGCGCTCACCGAGGGGCTCCTCGACGTCGGCGGCACGTCGGCCGTCGTGAACTACGGCCTCGACAAGGTGCGCTTCCTGCAGCCGGTGCGGGCCGGGTCGAGGGTCCGTGCGACGACGACCGTCCGGTCCGCGGAGCCGTCGCCGCAGGGCTGGCGCGTCGCCGCCGACGTGACCGTCGAGGTGGAGGGTGCTGACCGCCCGGCCCTCGTCGCCGCGACCATCGCGCTGTACGTCCCCGCACCCGACGGCGCCTGAGACGAGCGAGGGGCCCATCGCGCCCGCAGCGCGAGGGCCCCTCCGGACCCGGCCCGGCTTGAACGGGCAGCCACCCTCTCCGACTGCGGGCTGGGACGCGCCCTCACCAGGTAGACGCGCCTTGGGCGGGTTCACGCGCGACGCTACGACGACCCGCCCACCGACGTCATGCCGATACCGCGGACGACCTCAGGCGACCCGTTCGACGACCATCGCCATGCCCTGGCCGCCGCCCACGCACATCGTCTCCAGGCCGTAGCGGCCGCCGGTGGCGGCCAGGCCGTGCAGGAGCGTCGTGGTGATCCGGGCGCCCGTCATGCCGAACGGGTGGCCGACCGCGATCGCGCCGCCGTGCACGTTGAGCCGCTCGACGTCGACCCCGATCGCCTTGGCCGACGGCAGCACCTGCGCGGCGAACGCCTCGTTGAGCTCGACGAGGTCCACCTGGTCGATCGTCAGACCGGCCAGCTCGAGTGCGCGACGGCTCGCCTCGACGGGGCCGAGGCCCATGATCTCGGGCGACAGCGCGCTCACGCCGGTCGAGACGATCCGGCCGAGCGGCGTGAGCCCCAGCGCCTCCACGATGCGCTCGCTCACGACGACGAGCGCCGCGGCGCCGTCGTTGAGCGGGCAGCAGTTGCCCGCCGTCACGGTGCCGTCGGGCCGGAAGACGGGCTGCAGGGCCGCGAGCGCCTCGACCGTGACGCCCGCGCGCGGCCCGTCGTCCGCTGCGACGACCGTGCCGTCGGGCAGCGTGACGGGCGTGATGTCGTCGGCCCAGAAGCCGGACGCGACCGCCGCCTCGGCGCGGTTCTGCGAGAGCGCCGCGTACTCGTCCTGCTCCCACCGGCCGGTGCCGGTGAGCTGGGCGACGTTCTCGGCGGTCTGCCCCATCGCGACGTAGACGTCGGGCAGCGCGCCGTCCTCGCGCGGGTCGTGCCACGTGGTGCCGCCCGCGGCGGCCCGGGCGGTGCGGGCGACGGCGTCGGCGAACCGCGGGTTGGTGACGTCCTCGCCGGGGATGTGGTCGGACGAGCCGCGCACCGACCGGCTGACGGACTCGACCCCCGCGGAGACGAACACGTCGCCCTCCCCCGCGCGGATCGCGTGGAACGCCATGCGGGTCGTCTGCAGCGACGACGCGCAGTACCGGTTCACGGTCGTGCCGGGCGTCTCGTCGAGGCCCGACAGGACCGCGACGACGCGCGCCATGTTCATCCCCTGCTCGCCGCCGGGCATGCCGCAGCCGAGGAGCAGGTCCTCGACGCGGCCCGGGTCGAGCGTGGGGACCTGCGCGAGCGCGGCGCGCACGAGCTGGGCGGCGAGGTCGTCCGCGCGGACGTCCCTGAGCGACCCCTTGAAGGCACGCCCGATGGGTGAGCGGGCGGCGGCGACGACGAATGCCTCGGGCACGGCGGACCTCCTGGTGCGACGACGGTGGCGCGGGACGGTGCGGTGGCGGTTCGGGAGCGGTTCGCGGGCGGTTCGGGGACGGGTCGGTGGCGGGAGCGCGTCACACGAACGCGGAGACGCCCGTGATGGCGCGGCCGACGATGAGGTTGTTCATGTCGCGCGTGCCCTCGAACGAGTAGACCGCCTCGGCGTCGGCGAAGAACTTGGCGACGCCGTGGTCGAGCTGGATGCCGTTGCCGCCGAGCAGCTCGCGGCACCACGCGACGGTCTCGCGCATGCGGGTCGTCGCGTAGCCCTTGGCGAGCGCGGCGTGCTCGTCGCCGAGGCGGCCGGCGTCCTGCATCCGCGACGCCTGCAGGCACAGGGCGATCGACGCGGTGATGTTCCCCAGGCACTGCGCGAGCCGGTCCTGCACGAGCTGGAACGACGCGAGCGGCCGCCCGAACTGCTCGCGCTCGGCGACGTACCGCACGGTCGCCTCGTACGCGCCGACCGCGACGCCGACGGCCTGCCACGCGACCTCGGCGCGCGTGAGCCGCAGCACGACGGCGACCTCGCGGAAGGAGTGGATGTTCGGCAGCCGGTCGGCCTCGTCGACCTCGACGCCGTCGAGCGTGATGTCGGCGTTCTGGACGATGCGCAGCGCCTGCTTGCGCTCGATCTTGGTCGTCGTGAACCCGGGCGTGCCGCGGCGGACGAGGAAGCCCTTGACCTGACCGTCGGCGGTGTCGCGCGCCCAGATCACGACGACGTCCGCGAAGGTCGCGTTGCCGATCCACCGCTTGGCGCCGTTGAGGACCCACGTGTCGCCGCGGCGCTCGGCCGTGGTGCGCAGGCCCTTGGAGGCGTCGGAGCCGGACAACGGCTCGGTCAGCCCGAACGCGCCGATCAGCTCGCCGCGCCCCATGGGCGGCAGCCACTGCGCGCGCTGCTCGGGCGACCCGCCGATGGCGATCGAGCTCATCGACAGCCCGCTCTGCACGCCGACGAACGTCGCGGTCGACGGGTCGACGCGGCCGAGCTCGAGCGCGGCCCACCCGCGCCACACCGCGGAGTTCTCGAACCGCATCGTCTCGGGCCACATCGCGCCGAACATCCCGCAGTCGGCGAGCCCGGGGATGATCTGGTGCGGGAACTCCGCGCGGTCCCAGTAGTCGAGCGCGAGGGGCCGGACCTCGCGCTCCATGAAGTCGCGCAGGCGCGCCGAGGCGTCGTGCTCGACGGGCGTGAGGGCCTCCTGGAAGCCGTAGAAGTCGGCGGCGAGCGGGGCGTGGACGGGGGTGTCGGTGGTGGTCATCGTGCGTCTCCTCGATCGTCGTCGACCGTCTGATGCAACATCTTCGAGAATGTTGCACCACGTCCTGGGCCGCGGTCTAGAGTCGGCCGCATGGCCGCGAGCACCCCACCCCCGGACAGCACCTCGGCGACGGCCCACCGGCCGCGCCCCGGGTCGCTCGCGGCGGTGGGCACGACCGCCGCGCCGTCCTGGCTGTCCGAGCGCCTGGAGGACGGCGAGCACCCCGACGCCGTCCGCGCCTTCCGGCTCGCCCGCGAGCAGTTCATCGCCGGGGAGCGCGTCGACATGGGCCGCCTGGCCACCCGGCTCGGCATCGACCGCACGTCGCTGTTCCGCTGGGTCGGCAACCGCGACGCGCTGCTGTCCGAGGTGCTGTGGTCGCTCGCCGTCCCCACGTTGCAGCAGGCCGAGGACGCCGCGGCCGGGCGCGCGGGCGCCGACCGCGTGGCCGCGGTGCTCACGAGCTTCGCGTCCGACCTGATCCGGGCGCCCTACTTCCGCGCGTTCCTGCGCCGCGAGCCCGCCCGCGCGCTGCGGCTGCTCACGACCAACGAGAGCGAGATCCACCGCCGCTACGTCGCGACGGTGCGCGTGCTGGTCCTGGCCGAGCTCGGCGAGCACCCGTTCGGCCGGTCGATCGACGCGGGCGACCTCGCGTTCGTCCTGGTCCGGGTGAGCGAGTCGTTCACGTACGCCGACCTCATCTCCGGCGACACCCCCAGCGCGGCGCGCGCCCGGGCGGCGTTCGACGTCGTGCTGCGCCCCGAGCCGGCCGCACCGCCCGCCGACGCGCCCCCGCCGGCGGCCACCGACGCCACCCCGCCGCAGGAGCCCGCATGACGTACCCGCACCGCGCCGCGTTCCCGACCCGATGGAACGACAACGACCAGTACGGCCACATGAACAACGCCGTCTACTACGAGGCGATGGACACGACGATCAACGTCTGGCTCCTGCGCGCCGGGCTCGACCCGCTCGCGGGCGGCTGGATCGCGGTGTGCGCGGCGTCGTCGTGCGAGTTCCGGGAGTCGGCCTCGTTCCCCGAGCCGCTGGAGATCGGCCTGCGCGCCGGGCGCGTCGGCACGACGAGCGTCACCTGGGAGCTGGGCATCCTGCGACCCGAGGCGAAGCAGCCGCTCGCGACGGGCCGGTTCGTGCACGTCTTCGTCGACCGCGCGTCGCGGCGGCCCGTGCCGGTGCCCGACGAGGTGCGTGCGGCGATCTCCCGCGACCTCGCGTCCTGACCGGACCGCCGCGGCCACGTCGCGCACGGTGTCCCGCGCACCCGTGACGGCATACCGACCGCGCGGTATGCTCCTCCCGACGCCCCGGGCACCGCCGCCCGGGCACGACCCGCGGAGGCCGCCGTTGGCACCCCAGACGCTGCCCGGGCTCGACGTCGCCCGCCTCGACGGCTGGCTGCGCACGCACCGCCCCGACCTCGCGGGCGACGGACCGCTGGCCGCGACGCTCCTGACGGGCGGCCGGTCCAACCTCACGTACCGGGTCGACGGCGCGCGCGTCCCGCTCGTCCTGCGCCGCCCTCCCCTGCACCACGTCCAGGCCACCGCGCACGACATGGCCCGCGAGCACCGCGTCCTGACCGCGCTCGGCCCGACCCCCGTCCCGGTCCCGGGCACGCACGTGCTCGTCGACGACACCGACGGCGCCGCGGGCACGGGCACCGCGTTCTTCCTCATGGACCGCGTCGACGGCGAGGCGCTCGGCACCCGCGCGCACAACGCCCACCGCACCCCGGCCGCGCTGCGCACCGTGAGCCTCACGCTCGCCGCGCTCCTCGCCGAGCTCCACCTCGTCGACGCCGACGCGGCCGGCCTGGGCGACCTCGGCCGCGCCGACGGCTTCCTCGACCGGCAGGTGCACCGCTGGGGCGTCCAGCTCGACGGCTCGCGCTCGCGCGCCGTGCCCGCGCTCGACGACCTCCAGGACCGGCTCCGCGAACGCGTCCCGACGACGTGGCGCGCCGCGGTCGTGCACGGTGACTACCGGCTCGACAACGTGCTCGTCGCGGGCACCGACGAGCCGCGCGTCACCGCGGTGCTCGACTGGGAGATGGCGACGCTCGGCGACGCGGCGGTCGACCTCGGCATGCTCGGCCTCTACTGGGAGCTCGGACGCGTCGCGGGCGACGACCCGACCGTGAGCGCCGTCGACCCGGGCGCGGGCTACCCGCCGTTCGACGAGCTCGTCGACGCCTACGCGCAGCGGCTCGGCGCCCCGCCGCCGGACCTCGGCTGGTACCGGGCGTTCGCGGCGTACAAGCTCGCGGTGATCCTCGAGGGCGTGCACTTCCGCTACCGCGCGGGCGGCACCGTCGGCGACGGGTTCGAGCGCATCGGCGGCCTCGTCGACCCGCTCGCGCGCGAGGGCCTCGCGCTGCTCGCCGCGCGCACGACCGGGCGGGGGTGACGACGTGGACTTCGCCCCCGACGAGCGCACCCGCGAGGTCACCGCACGCGCCCGGGCGTTCCTCGACGACCACGTGCTGCCCGCCGAGCCCGTCCTCGCGGCACAGGTCGCGGCGACTCCCGACGAGTGGGGCGCGCGCCCGGTCGTGCACGAGCTGCGGGCGCTCGCCCGCGAGCGCGGCCTGTGGAACCTGTTCCTGACGGGCCCGCACGGCGGCGGCCTGACGACGCTGCAGTACGCGCCCGTCGCCGAGCTCTCCGGACGCAGCCCGCGCCTCGCGCCCGTCGCGATGAACTGCGCCGCACCGGACACGGGCAACATGGAGCTGCTCGCCCACGTCGGGACGCCCGAGCAGCAGCGGCGGTGGCTCGCCCCGCTGCTGCGCGCCGACATCCGCTCCGCGTTCTGCATGACCGAGCCGGACGTCGCGTCCTCGGACGCCACGACGATCCGCACACGCATCCGCCGCGACGGCGCGGACTGGGTCGTCAGCGGGCGCAAGTGGTGGTCGACCGGCGCGATGGACCCCGCCGCCGAGCTGCTCGTCGTCCTGGGGATGACCGACCCCGACGCGCCGCGGCACCGGCGGCACGGCATGGTGCTCGTCCCGCGGGACGCGCCGGGCGTGCGCGTCGTGCGGCCGCTCACCGTCCTCGGCTACGACGACCGGGACCACGGCGGCCACGCGGAGGTCGAGCTCGACGACGTGCGCGTGCCCGCCGACGCACTGCTCGGCGGGCCCGGTGACGGGTTCGCGATCGCGCAGGCGCGGCTCGGCCCGGGGCGCGTCCACCACTGCATGCGGGCCCTCGGCATGGCGGAGCGCGCGCTCGACCTGGTGCGCGACCGCGCGAACGCGCGGGTGACCTCCGCGGGGCCGCTCGCCGAGCGCGGCGTCGTGCGCGAGTGGGTCGCGCGGGCGCGCGTGGACGTCGAGGCGCTGCGGCTGCTCGTGCTCAAGACCGCGTGGCTCATGGACACCGTCGGCAACCGCGCAGCCATGACGGAGATCCAGGCGATCAAGGTCGCGGTGCCGTCCGCGGTGCAGCGCATCCTCGACCGCGCCATCCAGGTGTTCGGCGCCGCGGGGCTGTCCGCCGACCAGCCGCTCGCCGAGATGTTCGCCGCGGCGCGAGCGCTGCGGCTCGCCGACGGGCCCGACGAGGTGCACCTCGCGGCTCTCGGCCGCGCCGAGCTGCGGCCCCGCAGCACCACCGACCCGCACCACCCGACCGCACCCAGGGAGCCACGATGACCACCACGGACCCGGCCCTCCACGGCGAGGGCTACGGCACCATGTCGGTCGCGGCGATCCTCGCCGAGACCGCGCGCCGCCACCCCGACCGCACCGCGTTCCACATCGGTGACCGCACCGTCGCCTACGGGCCCCTGTGGCAGCAGACGCTCGCGTACGCGGGCGCCCTGCGCGAGCGCGGGGTCGGACCCGGCGACCGGGTCGCGGTGCACGTGCCGAACGTGCCCGACTTCGCGCGCGTCTACTACGCGGTGCTGTCGCTCGGCGCGGTCGTGGTGCCCGTGCACCTGCTGTTCAAGTCCGGCGAGATCGAGTTCGTCCTGCGGGACAGCGGGTCCCGGCTGCTGGTCGCCGCCGCACCGCTGCTGGGCGAGTCGCTCCCGGCGGCCGCGGCGGCCGGTGTCCCCACCGTGACCGTCCTCGTCCCGGACGGCGTCGACGTGCCCGCGCCGCGACTGGAGGACGAGGCCGCGGCCGCGACCCCGCTGCGGACGTACGCGTCGGTCAACCCGCTGCACCCCGCGACGATCCTCTACACGAGCGGCACGACGGGCCGGCCGAAGGGCGCGGTGTCGAGCCACCTCGCGCTGGTCGAGCAGGTGCACGTGACCCTCATCGACACGTGCGACATCCGTGCCGACGACGTGATCTTCGGCGGCCTGCCGTTCTTCCACACGTTCGGGCAGTCGTCGGTGCTCAACACGGCGTTCCGCCGGGGCGCCTCCGTCGTGCTGCTCCCCCGGTTCGACCCCGACGAGGCGCTCGCCGCGATGACCCGGCACGGCGCCACGATCTTCACCGCGGTCCCGACGATGTACGTCGGCCTGGTGCAGGCGGCCACGCGCACCGCGGACCGCCCGCCGCTGCGGTTCGCGGTCTCGGGCGGTGCGGCCCTGCCCGTCGCGCTGCTGGAGGCGTTCGAGGCGACGTTCGGCGCGCCCGTGCACGAGGGGTACGGCCTGACGGAGACCGCGCCGACGGTGTCCTTCAACTACGTGGGCGAGCGGCCGCGCCCGGGCACCGTGGGCCGGCCGCTGTGGGGAGTCGACGTCGAGATCGCCGACCCGTGGGTCACCGACCGCGTCGACCTGCTCGGCCCCGGTGAGCTGGGCGAGGTCGTGGTCCGCGGCCACAACCTGTTCAAGGGCTACCTCGGCAACCCCGAGGCGTCGGCCGCCGCGGTCGTCGACGGGTGGTTCCGCACCGGGGACCTCGGCACCAAGGACGAGGACGACGTCGTGACGATCGTCGACCGGACCAAGGACATGATCGTGCGCAGCGGCTACAACGTGTACCCCAGCGAGGTCGAGGGCACCCTCGTGCGGCACCCCGCGGTCGCGCAGGCGGCGGTGTTCGGGGTGCCCGACCCCGTGCGCGGGCAGGAGGTGCACGCGGCCGTCGTCCTCGAGCCCGGCGCGCACGCGACGGCCGACGAGCTCGTCGGGTACGTCCGGGACCGGATCGCCGCCTACAAGTACCCGCGCGTGGTGCACGTGCGGGACGCCCTGCCCATGGGGGGCAGCGGCAAGATCCTCAAGCGCGAGCTCGTCGCGGAGTACGCGCCCGCACCGGCACCGTCGGCCTGAGCGCGCGAGGCCCGCGCCCGCACCCGCCGAGCCCGCCGCACCGACCCCCGCCGGACGGCACGAGGGCGGCGACCCGACCCGGGGTCGCCGCCCTCGTCGCGTCGGTGCGTGTCAGGTGGCCGGCACGCCCTCGTTCTCCGGCGCGGGAGCCTCGCCGACGTACGGCTCGACGTCCCCGTCGCCGGTGTCGGTCGTGTACGCCGTGCCGACGTAGTCCTGCACGCCGTCGGCCACGACCGTGATGCCGACCCCGGCGAACGACCGGTGGCTGTCCGCGGAGTACGCGAGCGGCATGATCCCGTTGCCGGTCACGTCGCCGCTCTCCAGCGCCTCGACGAGCGCCTCGCGCGTCGGCTCCTCGCCCGCCGCGGCGAGCGCCTGCGCGAAGGTGTACGCGACGGACATCCCGTACACGGTGTTGCCCGTGAACGGCTCGCCGGCGTTGTACTCGTCGTTGACCCGCCGGAACAGCTCGACCCAGTCGCTGTCGGGGCTGAACGGCAGGTAGTTCGCGGAGACGAACCCCTCGAGCACGGCCGCCGCGACTTCCTCGCCGAGGTACCCCGCGAGCGTCGGGTAGTCCCCGCCCGACGACGACGCGAGCCACTGCGCGGCGTACCGCATCTGCGCGGCGGTCCCGACGGCGCGTGCCGTGAACCCGTTCACCGTCGCGAGGAAGTTGTGCGTGCACCCCGCGGCCTGCATCGCGCCGACCTGCGCGGTCACGTCCTGGTCCGACACCGCGTACGTCTCGCTCACGGCGAGCGCGTCGGCGCCCAGCACCGCCTCGAGCCCGGCGACGAAGTCCTCGCCGTAGTCGTCGTCCTGCGCGAGCACGCAGAACACGGCCGCGTCCCCGCCCTCGTCCTGGGCGTACCGCGCGAGCGCCTTCCCCTCGGTCGTGTAGTCCACGTTGAACGCGAACGTCCACGGGTGCTCCTCGGGGTCGTCCCACAGCAGCGCCCCCGACGCCACGAACAGGTCCGGCACCTCGTTCTCGTTGAGGTAGTCGAGCACCGACGCGTGCGTGGGCGTGCCGAGCCCGTTGAGCACCGCGAAGACCTGGTCCTCCTGCACGAGCTCGCGCACGACGGTCTGCGTCGTCGCGGGGTTGTAGCCGTCGTCCTTCACGACGTACTCGATGGTCCGGCCGTGCACGCCGCCCTGGTCGTTGAGGTAGGCGAAGTACGCGGAGACGGCCTTCGAGATCGAGGAGTACCCGGCGGCGGCCGGGCCGGTCAGGGGCGTGTGCGTGCCGACCGTCACGGTGTCGTCGGTGACGCCGGGGCTGGCCTCGGGGGTGCTGCACCCCGCGAGCGTCACCGCGAGCGCACCGGCGCTCGCGACGGCGATGGTGCGTGGGTGCGTGCGGAGCAGCGACATCTCATCCCTCGCTTTCGGTTCCGGACAGGGGGGACCCGGCGGTGACGTCCGCGCGGGGCGGTGCGGCGCTGCCGGGGGCTGGGGCGGCGGGGGCGGCCGGGGCCGTCGTCCCGCGGGGTGCCGTGGCGGCGGCGCGGGCGGCCCTGCGGCGGGCGCGCGCGGCGTCCCACGCGCCGGCGAGACCGGTGGGCGCCGCGGCCATGAGCACGACGAGCAGGAGCCCGAACACGAGCAGCGCGAGGTTGCCGTCGAGGCGCTGAGCGAGCTCGCCGGGCACGGGCAGCGCGTCCACGACCGTCCCGACGAGCCACGGCAGCAGCACGACGAGGACCGCACCGGCGGCCGCGCCGCGCAACGAGCCGAGCCCGCCGACGACGACGGCGACGAGCAGCAGCAGCGACGTCGCGAGGCCGTACCCGCCCGGGGCGACGGTCTGCGTGACGACGGCCAGGACGGCACCGCCCAGGCCCGCCGCGACGGAGCTGACCACGAACGCGAGGACCTTGGCCCGTCCGGGGGCGATGCCGGCGAGCGCGGCGGCCGTCGCGTCGTCCCGCACCGCGCGCAGCCGGAGCCCCGTGCGGCCGCGGACGAGGACGTGCAGGACGCCCAGCACGGCCGCCGTCACGAGGATCGCGACCCATGCGTGCCACTGCTCGAGCGCGATCACGCGCCGCAGCGCGTCCGGCACAGGCTCGAGCGGGGCTCGCACCCCCTGGTCGCCCCCGAGCGCGCGCACGCTCGACGCGATCGCGGGCAGCGCCACGACGAGGGTGAGGGTCAGCCCGGCGAGGTACGGGCCGTGCAGCCGCGCCCCGGCGAGGCCGAGCAGCAGGCCCACCGCCCCCGAGAGCACCGCGCCACCGAGCAAGCCGGCGGCCACGCGCAGCGCGCCGGGTGCGTCCGGCAGCGCCCCGGCCGTCAGCGCGTACCCGTAGCCGCCCGCGGCCATGAGCGCGGCGTGCCCGAGCGAGAGCTGCCCCGACAGGCCGACGAGGACGGTCAGCCCGGCTGTGGCGCACAGGTACGCCGCCACGAGCGCGAGCTGGTAGTTGCGGTAGGGGTCGAGCAGGAACGTCCCCGCGACCGCGGCGAGGGCCCCGAGCAGCGCCACGGCGACGGTGCGCGGCACCCCGGGACGGGACGGCAGCAGGCTCATGCGCTCCTCGCCTCCACCCCGGCGACGAGCCCCTGCGGACGCACGAGGAGCACGAGGACGAGCATCGCGAGCACCGCGACGGGAGTCGCCCCGGCACCGACGTACCCCGTGACGAGGCTCATGAGCACCCCTACCCCGAGTCCCGCGACGAGCGCCCCGCCCGGCGAGTCGAGCCCGCCGACGACGGCGACGGTGAACGCGAGGACGAACAGCACGTCGGTCGCGTGCGGGTTGAGCCCGAGCTCGGTGGGCAGCAGGAGCAGCGCGGCGAGCGCCGCGACCGCCGACGCGAGCGCCCACGCGACGGTGCGCATGCGGGCGACCCGCACGCCGAGCAGCCGGGACACCTCGGGCGCGAACGCCGACGCGCGCAGCTGCAGCCCGAGCGTCGTCCGGGTGAACAGGAGCCGCAGCCCCAGCATGAGGCCGAGCGCGACGACGACGACGAGCAGGTCGTACGGCGACCCGAGCGGCACGCCGGCGACCGACCACGGCGCGTCGCTCACGGGCGGCGCCACGGGCACGTACTGCGGCCCGGCGAGGATCCCCAGCACGGACTGCAGCACCATGACGAGCCCGATCGCGAGGATCACGCCGCCCAGCGGGGTCGTGGCGTACCGCATCACACCCCGCTCGACGACGCCGCCGAGCACCCCACCGGCGACGACGCCCGCGAGCGCACCCCACCACCAGCCGCCCGTCGCCGTGGCGACGGCGACGGCCACGTAGGCGGCGACCACCGCCATCGCGCCCGCTGCGAAGTTGACGATCCGCGCGGCCCGCCAGATGAGCACGAGCGACAGCGCGAACAGGGCCAGGACGGTGCCGCGGGCGACACCGGTGCCCACGAGGAAGACGAAGCGGTCCACTCAGAACCCCAGGTAGGCGTGGCGGAGGGCCTCGTCGTGCGCGAGGTCCGGGGCGGGTCGGGCCGCGACGACGCGCCCGAGGTCGAGGACGACGCCGCGGTCGGCGACGGACAGGGCCGCGGCGACGTTCTGCTCCGCGAGCAGCACCGCGAGCCCGTCGTCGCACCGCGCGCGCAGCAGGCCCATGATCTGCGCGACGACCTGCGGGGCGAGCCCGAGCGACGGCTCGTCTAGCAGCAGCACCCGCGGTCGGGCGACGAGCGCGCGTCCGAGCGCGAGCATCTGGCGCTCGCCGCCCGAGAGCTGGTGGCCGAGTGCCGACCGGCGCCGGTCGAGCGACGGCAGCAGCGCGTACACGTCCTCGACGGCCGCGCGCCGGGCGGCGGCGCTGCGGTGCGCCCACAGCGCACCGAGCAGCAGGTTCTCGTCGGTGCTGAGCTCGACGACCACGCCGCGCCCCTCGGGCACGTGGGCGATCCCCCGGCGGGCCCGGTCCTCGACCGCGACCGACGCGAGGTCGGCGCCGTCGAGCCGCACGCCGCCGGCGCGCAGGGGCAGGAGCCCCGACGCGGCACGCAGCAGCGTCGTCTTGCCCGCGCCGTTGGCCCCGACGAGCGCGACGAGGGTCCCGGGCGGGACGTCGAGCGTGACGTCGTGCAGGACGGGCGCCCCGCCGTACCCGGCGGTGACGCCGTGCAGGGCGAGCCCGGCCGTCATCGCGCGCCTCCGGCCGCCGCCACGCCGAGGTAGGCCTCCTCGACGCGGGGGTCCCGCTGCACGTCCTGCGGGGCACCGACCGCGATGACGTGGCCGAAGTCGAGCACGACCACCCGGTCGCTCACGCCCATGACGAAGTCGACGTGGTGCTCGACGAGCAGCACCGCGGTGCCGCGCGCGGCGACGTCCCGCACGACCCGGCCCAACGCGGCGATGTCGTCGTGGCCGAGCCCGCCTGCGGGCTCGTCGAGCAGCAGCAGCCGGGGCCGGGCGACGAGCGCGCGGGCGAGCGCGACCCGGGCGCGCTCGGCGTACGGCAGCGCCCCGACCGGCCGTGCCGCGTGCTCCCCGAGGCCGAGGACGTCGAGCTCCTTGCGCGCACGCTCGTGCGCCCGGGGCTCCCCGGCGGGGACGCCCACGACGACGTTCTCGAGGACGGTCAGCCCGGGGAACACGCCCAGTCCTTGCAGCGTGCGGGCGACGCCACGGCGGGTGAGGCCTGCCGTGGGGCCGAGCGGTCGCCCGTCGAGCGTGACCGTGCCGCGCGCCGGGCGGACGAGCCCGCAGACCGCGTTGAACACGGTGGTCTTGCCCGCGCCGTTGGGACCGATGAGCGCGACCACCTCGCCGTCGTCGACGTGGAGGTCGACGTCCTCGACGGCCGTCAGGCCGCCGAAGCGGACGGTGAGGCCGCGCACGGCGAGGCCCGTGTCGGCCCGCGCCGTCGGCGCGGTCGTGGCTCGGCTCACTGGCCCTCCGTCGTGCACCTCGTCGTGACGATGGGGCGACGGTACAACAGAAACCGACTAGCCGGTATGCCCTGCACGGCGCGATCGGAAACGCCGCCCTGCCGCAGGTGCGGGGCTCAGGCCGCGACGCGCCTCCCCACGTGCGAGCGCGCGTGCGCGAGGGCGCGGTCCAGGTCGTCGAACAGGTGGCTCTCGTGGCGCAGCTCGTCGAGCACGCCCACGCGCGTGAGCAGCTGGCGGTGCCGGTCCTGCACGCCCTTGACCAGCACCGTCACGCCCGACCGCTCGAGGTCCGCCACGAGCTCCCCGAGCGCGTGCGCCCCGGTCGCGTCGACCAGGCGCAGGTGCGACAGCCGCAGCACCACGACGTAGGCGTCCGCGTCGGCCCGGATCTCCGAACGGATCCGGTCCGCGGCGCCGAAGAACATCGCCCCGTCGAGGCGGTAGAGCGCGATGTGCTCGTCACCCTCGTGCGCCGGACCGGGCAGCGGCTCGCGGTGCACGGCCGTGGCCTTCGCGACGGAGCGCAGCGCGAAGAACGCGGCGACGAGCAGCCCGATCTGGACCGCCTCGACGAGGTCGACCGCGAGCGTGACGACGGCCGTCACGACGAGCACGACGGCGTCGGCGCGCGTCGAGCCGAGCACCGCGCGCACGGTCGCGAGCGACACCATGCGGGTCGCCGTCACGACGAGCACGCCCGCGAGCGCCGCGAGCGGCACGGCCGAGACGGGCCCCGTCGCGAACGCGATCACCGCGAGGATCACGAGCGCGTGCACGACCGCCGAGGCGCGCGTGCGGGCACCCGCGCGCACGTTGACGGCCGTCCGGGCGATCGCGCCCGTCGCGGGCATGCCGCCGAACACGCCCGACGCGAGCGACGCGAGCCCCTGGCCCACGAGCTCGCGGTCGGGGTCGTAGCGCCGCAGCTCGTCGTCGTCGCCTCCCCCGCCCGGCAGCGGGGGCACGGGCATCGCTGCCGCCACCCGGGCGGACAGGAGCGACTCGATCGCGGCGAGCGCGGCGACCGCGACGGCAGGCCCGATCAGCGCGCGCAGCGTGCCTGCGTCGAGCACGGGCAGTGCGGGCGCCGGCAGCGACGCGGGCAGCGCACCGATCCGCGCGACGGGCGCGTCGGCCACCTGCGCGACCACCGTGGCCAGGACGACCGCGACGAGCGACGCCGGGACCGCGGGGGCCACACGCGGCAGGGCGAGCATGACGACGGCGACCGCCGCCACGATCGCCAGGGTCCACAGCGTCGTGACCCCGTTGCCGAGGCTGTCCCCCACCGCGCGGACGGCCGTGACCAGAGGGTTGCCGCCGACCGGCTCCGTCACGCCCAGCGCCGCGGGCACCTGCTGCAGCGCGATGATCGCCGCGATCCCGAGCGTGAACCCCTCGACCACGGGCCACGGCACGAACGTCACGACCCGCCCGAGCCGCGCGACCCCCGCGAGCACGACGAGCACGCCCGCGAGCACCGCGACGACGGGCACCGCGCCCGCGCCGTGCTGCGCGACCAGCGGCGCGAGGACGACGGCCATCGCGCCGGTGGGCCCGGAGATCTGCACGTGCGAGCCGCCGAAGACCGCCGCGACGACGCCCGCCACGACCGCCGTCACGAGCCCGGCGGCGGGGCCGACACCCGCACTGACGCCGAACGCGAGCGCGAGCGGCAGCGCCACGACGCCCACGGTCAGCCCGGCGAGCAGGTCGGCCCGCGCGACCCGCGGACGCAGGTCGACGTCGGCCCGGCCCGGCAGCAGGGCCCGCACGGACGCGATCACCGGGCGTCCCGGGCGTCGTCGGCGGGCGGCTCGTCGGCACCCGCACGCGTGCCGACGCCCTGCGGGGCGCCGGCTCCCACCGTCGCACCGGCTCCCGCGGGACCGGCGGCCGCCACCTCGGGACCCGGACGCGCGGCGGCCCCCGGGGGCATGTCGGCGCCGGTCAGCGCGGGCAGCGCGTCGGCCGCGGCGAGGCGCGCCCCCGAGTCGGCGAGCGTCTCGCGCAGGAAGGCCCGCGCGACGACGAGCAGCTCGGCGACGAGCGGGCGCCCGAGCCGGTACACGACCGCGTTGCCCGAGCGCGTGGAGGTCACGACCCCCGCCCGCTTGAGCACGGCCAGGTGCTGCGAGAGGACCGACGCCTCGACCCCCGTCGCGGCGAGGAGCTCGCTCACGGGAGCGGCGTGCTCGGGTGCGGCGCTGAGCACCTCGAGCGCCTGGATGCGCGTCGGGTGGGCGAGGCACCGGAACAGCTCGGCCTTGATCGCGTACAGCGGCGCGGTCGCGGAGCTGGGGGTCGCGGGGCCGGTGGTGGCGGGGCCGGGGGTGGCGCCGGGGGTGGCAGGGCTGGGGGTGGCGGTACTGCCGGGCACATGACCTCCTGAGGACTTGCGGAGTTTAGCAAGTCCTCAATCCGTGCTGGGCGGGCCGTTGGTCCGGCACACCGCGCGCTCAGCCGTGCGGGACGCCCGCGATCATGCCGCCGTCGACCACCAGCTCGGCGCCCGTGACGTACCGCGACTCGGCGGAGGCCAGGAACACCACGACACCCGCGACGTCCTGCGGCTCCGCGGGACGCCCGAGCGGGATGCGCTGCCGCGACACGTCGAGGTGCTCCGTCATGGGCGTCACGACGAACCCCGGGTGCACGGAGTTCACCCGGATGCCCGCGGGCCCGAGCTCCACCGCGAGCGACTTCGTCAGGCCGCGCACGCCGAACTTCGACGCCACGTACCCGTGCAGGCCCGCGTCGCCCCGCATCCCCTCGACCGACGAGATGTTGACGATCGACCCGCGCCCCGCCGCGCGCATACCGGGCACGACGGCCCGCACCCCGAGGAAGGTCCCGGTCAGGTTGACCGCGAGGACCGCGTCCCACTGCTCCCGGCCGTACCGTTCGATCCGTCCCGCGTTCGCGATCCCCGCGTTGTTGACGAGCACGTCGACCACCCCGAGCGCACCGGCGCGCTCGACCGCCGCCGACCACGACTCCTCGGACGTCACGTCGAGCGGCACCGCGACCGCCCGCTCCCCCAGCTCCGCGGCCAAGGCGTCGGCCTCGTCGGTCAGGACGTCCCCGACGACGACCGCCGCACCCGCCGCGTGCAGCGCGCGCACGTAGGCGGCCCCGAGCCCGCGCGCCCCGCCGCTCACGAGCGCCACGGCACCGTCGAGCCGCGTCACCGCACAAGCCCTGGGTCGAGCCGCGTCACCGCGCACCCCCGGGGTCGAGCCGCGTCACCGCGCACCCCCGGCGCCGTCCGCCCCCGACGCCACCGCGACGACCAGGCGGCCCGTCGTCCCCCCGGCGGCCAGCCGGGCCACGGCGTCGGGCGCGTCCGCGAAGGCGACGACGTCGCTCACCACGGGCCGCACGGCCCCCGAGGCGACGAGCGCGGACAGCGCCCGGTGCGCCGCCCGCACGAGGTCGGGGCGCCGGCGTGCGTACAGCGCCCAGTGCAGGCCGAGGACGCCGTAGTTCTTCACGAGCGCGTGCCCCGCGCGCACGTCCTGGATGGTGCCGGCCGCGAAGCCCACGACGACAACGCGCCCCTCGAACGCCACGCACCGTGTCGCGGCCTCGAACGCGTCACCGCCGACGGGGTCGACGACCACGTCCGCCCCGGCACCGCCCGTGGCCTCGCGCACGGCGGCGACGACGTCCTGCGTCGAGCGGTCCACGACGACGTGCGCCCCGGCCGCGCGTGCGGCATCCGCCTTCGCGGCGGACCCGACGACGGCGACGACGCGCGCACCCGCTGCGACGGCGAGCTGCACGGTCGCGGTCCCCACCCCGCCCGCCGCCGCGGTCACGAGGACCGTCTCCCCGGGCTGCAGCGACGCCCGCCGGTGCAGCGCGAACCACGCCGTCTGGTACGCGATGACGAAGCCCGCGGCCTCGGCGTCCGACAGCTCCGGCGGGCACGGCCACACCTCGTCGGCGCCGAGCAGCGCCTGCTCGGCGAGCACCCCGATCCGGGAGCCGACCACGCGGTCCCCGACGGCGACGTGCGCGACGCCGTCGCCGACCGCCCGGACCTCCCCGCACAGCTCGATGCCGGGCACGAACGGCAGCGGCGGACGCTCCTGGTACTGCCCGCGAGCGAGGAGCACGTCCGGGAAGTTCACCGCCACGGCGCGCACGCCCACGAGGACCTGGCCGGGACCGGGGGCAGGCGGGTCGTCGACGTCGACGAGGTGCAGCACGTCGTCCGGCTCCCCGTACCGCACCACGTGCCACGCGCGCACGGTCAGCCCCGTCCCGGCCCGGCGGCGATGCCGGTGAGGAACAGCTCCGTGAGCTGCGCGGCGACCTGCTCCTTCGTCTCGGGCCCCTCGGGCGAGAACCACGTCGGAAGGTAGTGCACGTCGGCGAAGAAGTGCGCGACGAGCACGCCGCGCGGGACGTCGGTCCGGTACAGCCCCTCGGCCTGGCCCTTCTCGACGAGCCCGGCGAAGGTGTCGTGGTAGGCGCGGCGGCGGCGCGTGACCTCCTGCTGCCGCGGCTGCGACAGCATGTGCACGCTGCGGAAGAAGACCGTGCCCTCCAGCAGGAAGTCGATCGACGTCTCGATGACGTCGACGCACACCGCCCGCAGCGTCACCTCGATCGGCTCGCCCCGCGCGACGATCGCGTCGAGGTGGTCGGTCTGCAGCGTGAGCATCCGGTCGTAGATCGCGAAGAGCAGGTCGTCCTTCGACTGGAAGTAGTGGTACATGGCGCCCTTGGTGACGCCGGCCTGCTCGACCACCTGCTGCACGGAGGTGTTCGCGTACCCCTGGGCCGCGAACAGCCCGAGTGCGGCCCGCAGGACGTCGTCGGCCACGCTGGTCTGCTTCATGCGGTCATCCTTCCCCCCACGGGCGCACGCTGACGCCACCGTCGAGCACGAGCGTCTGCCCCGTCACCCAGGAGGCGTCGTCGGACAGCAGGAACGCGACCGGCCCGGCGACGTCCTCGGGCTCGCCGAGCCGGCCGAGCGGGTAGCGCGCGGCGACGGCCGCCTCGTCGTCCTCGTACAGGCGCCGCGCGAGCCGCGTCCGCACCACGGCGGGGGCGACGGCGTTGACGCGCACGCGCGGCGCGAGCTCGACCGCGAGCTGGGCCGTGAGGTTGAGCAGGGCAGCCTTGGACACGCCGTAGAACGCGATCCCGGGGCTCGCCGTGAGCCCTGCGGCCGACCCCGTGCAGACGACGGACGCACCCTCGTGCGCACCCAGTCCCGCCGCCACGGCGTCGCGCGTCCACTCGAGCGCGGCGACGACGTTGACGGCGAGGATCTTGTCGACCGCAGCGCGCTCGATCTGCAGCGCGGGTCCGTAGACGGGGTTGATGCCGGCGTTGTTGACGAGGTGGTCGATCCGGCCGAACCGCTCGACGGTCGTGGCGACCGCCTGCGCTCGGTGCCCGGCGTCGTCGACCTTGCCCGCGACGGCGGCGGCACGGTCCGCCCCGAGCGCCTCGACCGCCGCCGCGAGGGTGTCCGGGTCGCGGCCCGTCAGGACGACGCGCGCCCCCTCGTCGACGAGCCGCCGCGCGACGGCGAGACCGATCCCCCGGCTCGCGCCGGTGACCAGCGCGACGCGGTCCTCGAACCTGCGCACCGGGACCCCCTCGTCTCGAAACCGACCGTTCGGTATGTCGGAGGGTACACGACGGTCCCGGCCGCCGTGCACCCCTCGCCCACTACCGTGTGAGCGTGAACACGAGCACCGCCCCCGCCCGGCCCGCCCGCGCGCTGCCGACCGGTACCCAGCACACCCTCACGCACGGCGACCAGCACGCCGTCGTCGCCGCCGTCGGCGCGAGCCTGCGCTCGTACCGCGTCGGCGACCGCGACGTCGTGCTGCCGTTCGCCGAGACGGACTCCGCCCCCGCGTTCTCGGGCGCCGTCCTCGCCCCGTGGCCCAACCGCCTGACCGACGGCGAGTACACGTTCGACGGCACCGACTACGAGGTGCCCGTCACCGAGCACGCGCGCGGCACCGCCCTGCACGGGCTCGTCGCCTACGTCGCGTTCTCCGCGACCACCGCGACGGACACGCACCTCGTCCTCGAGCACACCGTCGTGCCGACGCCCGGCTACCCGTGGTCCGTCCACCTCGCGGTCGCCTACACGCTCGACGACGCCGGCCTGCGCGTCGAGGTCACCGCGACCAACGTCGACGCGACCGAGGCGCCCTACGGCATCGGCTTCCACCCCTGGCTGTCCCCCGGGGACGCCGCGGTCGACGACTGCACGCTCCAGGTCGACGCGACCACGCACGTCACGGTCGACGGGCGCCTGCTGCCCACCGGCACCGAGCCGGTGCACGGGCAGTTCGACCTGCGCACCCCGGCCGCGCTGCGCGGCGTGGCGCTTGACGACGCGTGGCTCGACGTCACGCGCGACGCCGACGGCCTGTCGTGGATCCGGCTCGCGGCCCCCGACGGCCGCACGGCCGCGCTGTGGGCCGACGACACGTTCGACGCGTGGCAGGTCTGCACCGGCGACGGCATCCCCCGCATCGACCGCCGCGGCGTCGCGGCCGAGCCGATGACGTGCATCGCGGACGCCTTCCGCACCGGCGACCTGCTGGTCCGCCTCGCGCCGGGGTCCAGCCACCGCGTCACCTGGGGCCTGCGCCTGCTCTGACGCACCGCCCGGGTCGTCGGCGTCCGCCGGCGGCCCGGGCCGGCACGGCCCTGCCGCGAGGCCGCCGCGACGTCCTCGGCGACAATGCCGCCCCTCACCGCCGGTCAGACGGGGAAGGAGCCGCCGCTCAGCGGCGGTCAGCCGTAGTACTCGCCGTCCTCCTGGACGCCCTTCGCGTACTCCCAGTGCCACGGCTCGTAGGGGCCGCTGCCGCCGCGCTTCGCCCAGGCCGGGTTCTCCCAGCCGAACGCGGGGCCGTTCTCGGTGATCCAGGCCCACTTGGTGCCGGACGTCTGGTTCTGGCACAGGTCGATCGCCAGGCCCCAGCCGTGGTTGCTCTTGCCGGGCGCGGCGGCGAGGCCGCCCTTCTGCGCCTTGACGGCCCGCTGCTGCGCGAGCGAGCGATACCCCGAGCTCAGGCAGAGGTCGGCGCCGAACCGGGCGACGAACGCCTGGTTGAACTCGGCGAGCGAGACGGCGGCGTCGGCCCGCAGCTGCGTGTGCCCGTCCCAGAGCGTGCACAGGTCGGACGTCTTGAGCAGGCCGTTCTCGCCGGACGGCCGCGTCGTGCCGTCGCAGTTCGCGAGCGCGGACCGCTCCTCCGAGCGGCTGGCCGCACCCGCGGCCGCCTGCCGCGCCGCGAGCGCGCCGTCGGCGGACACCAGGGACGACGGCGGCAGGATCGACAGCGACCCCGCGGTGAGCGCGGTGACCGTGTCCGGGAGGGTCGACTCGGCGAGCGCCGCGTCGGACCCGGGCAGGCCCACCCCGTCGAGCGCACCCTGGCTGACGGTCGGGATGACGACGGTGACGCCCGCGAGCGCACCGAGCACCCCGAGCCGGACCGCGGCGCGCGGCATGCGCGACATCCCGCGGCCCGCCGGGCGGGTCGCGGCCGACGCGCCGCGCGCGGAGCGCGTGGCCCGCTCGCCGGAGCGGTCGCGGTCGGTGCGCACCGGCGGCTCGGCGTCGACGGCGCTCGCGGCGACGAGGCGCTCGGCGGCGGGCTCGTCGTCCTCGAACGTCAGGGGCGCCATCACGCTCGTCTCGGCGACGGCCGGCGTTCCGGCGGCACCGAGGGACGCGGGCTGCCCGACCGGGGCCGCAGCGGGGGCCGCCGTCCCGGACGACCAGGACGGCCACGACGACGACGGAGCCGGTGCGACGGGGGCGGGGCTCGCGGGCGCGCTCGCCTCGGCGGGGCGCCCCGCGAGGGGCCCCGGCGCCGGGAGCGTGGTGCGCGGAGCCGCGGGCTCGACGGGGCGCGGGGCCGACGTGCCGGGGGCCGTCGGGCGGAGCGCGTCGGCGGTGCGGGGGGCCGGCGCGTCCGCCGTGCGCGGGCCGGACGTGCTCACGGTGCGCGGGCCGGGCGCGCCGACCGTGCGCGCAGCGGGGCTGCTGACGGTGCGCGGACCAGGGGTGCTGACCGTGCGCGGGGCGGGCGGGCCACCCACGGACCCGGGGGCGGGCAGCGTCCCGAGCCCGGCGGGGGCGGGCGTCGTGGCGCGGGGGCGCGACGACGGCCCGGACGTCACGCTGCCGGGCACGGGGAGGCCCGTGCGCGGCCCCGGGGCCGGCGGCACGGACGACGCGACGGCGGGCGCGGTCCGCGTCCAGGACGGGACGGCGGGCGGCTCGGCGGGGACGGACCGGCGCGACGCGGGGGCGACGGGCACCCCGGGCGGGGTGAGGACGGCGCTGGAGGCCTGCGCGCGACGCTCGGCCTCGCGGAGCTCGCGACGGGTCGGCCGTGCCGGGGTCGACTCTCGATCGGGCCCCACGACACCTCCACTCGCTCCCGCCGGGCTGTCCGGCTCTGCGCACGTGCGCGGTCGGGGAGCCCCAGGCTTCGGGCGGCTCCGGCGACCGCGGTCACGAAACCATAACGGGTCGCGGTCGCGCTTCCAAGCCCCCTGGACGGCCGTCCAACGCCGGCGCACGCCGACACGCGGTGCATACCGGGCGCTTGCGACCGCGGGAGGTGCCACGAGCCACCCGTCCGGCGCGCCGACCGATGCCTCACCCCGACCGGCAGGCGACCCCGACCGGACGCGCCCCCGTCCGGCACGGGACCCGGACCGGGACGTGACCCCGACCGGCACGGGAGCCGCACGGGCACGTCGGCCTGACGTGTCAGGACCCCTCGACGCGCTCGTCGCTCAGAACGCCTGCCCGCGCTGCATCGCGTCGCGGACCTCGCCGACGAGCTCCTCGAGGATGTCCTCGAGGAACACGACCCCGACCGTCCGGCCCCCGTCGTCCACGCGCGCGAGGTGCGAGCCGGACCGCTGCATCGCGGCGAGCGCGTCCTCGACCTCGTCGCCCGGTGCGACGACCGCGAGCGCGCGCACCCGCCACGGCGGCACGGGAAGGTGCCGTGCGTCGGCGTCGGCGTACAGCACGTCCTTGAGGTGCAGGTAGCCGGTGGGCGCGCCGCCCTCGTCGACCACGGGGAACCGGCTGTACCCCGTGCGCGCGACGAGCCGCTCGACGTCGTCCGGAGTCCCCCCGGGGCCGACCGTGACGAGCGCGTCGACGGCCACCATGACGTCGCCCGCGGTGCGGTCCGAGAACTCGATGGCACCCGTGAGCAGGCCCTGCTCGTCCTCCAGCAGGCCCTCGGCCTGCGACCGCTCGACGATCGAGTGCACCTCCTGCGCGGTGAACGCCGACGAGACCTCGTCCTTCGGCTCGACGCCGACGAGGCGCAGCGCGTGGTTGGCGAGCCAGTTGAGCGCGCCGATGACGGGCCGCACGACGCGCGCGATCCACACCAGCGGGGGCCCGAACACCAGCACGGCCCGCTCGGGACCCGCGACGGCGAGGTTCTTCGGCACCATCTCGCCGAGCACGACGTGCAGGTAGACGACGAGCGCGAGCGCGAGGACGAACGCGATCGGGTGCGTGAGGTCCTCGCTGACCCCCAGCGCGTGCAGCGGGTCCTCGATGAGGTGCGCGATCGCGGGCTCGGCGACGACGCCGAGGCTCGTCGAGCACACGGTGATGCCGAGCTGCGCGCACGCGAGCATGAGCGACACGTGCTCCATGGCCCACAGCACGGTCCGGGCCCGCCGGTCGCCGGCCTCGGCGAGCGGCTCGACCTGGCTGCGCCGCGCGGAGATGATCGCGAACTCGGCGCCGACGAAGAAGGCGTTGCCGGCGAGCAGCAGGACGCCGAGGACGAGGGCCGCGGTGCTGCTCACGCGCCCTCCCCCGCGTCGTCGCCGTCCGGCACGGCCTGCACGCGCACGCGCTCGACGCGCCGCCCGGCCATGCGCTCCACGACGATCCGCACCCGGTCGACCTCGACCTCGTCGCCCTGGGCGGGGATGCGTCCGAGCCGGTGCATGAGCAGCCCGCCGAGCGTCTCGTAGGGACCGTCGTCGGGCACGCGCAGCCCGGTCACCTCGGCGAGCTCGTCGGGCCGCAGCACCCCGGCCAGCACCCAGGAGCCGTCGGCGGCGCGGGCGGCGGACTGGCGGCGGCGGTCGTGCTCGTCGGCGACGTCGCCCACGAGCTCCTCGACGACGTCCTCCAGGGTCACGACGCCCGACGTGCCGCCGTACTCGTCGACCACGACGGCGATCTGGTCGCCCTGCTCGCGCAGCTCGACGAGCAGCGGTCCGAGGTGCACGGTCTCCGGGACGCGGGCGACCTCGGCCATGAGCGCGGCGGCGGGGACCTCGGCACGCCGCTCGTAGGGCACCGCGACCGCGCGGCGCAGGTGGACGAGGCCGACGACGTCGTCCGCGGAGTCGCCGATGACGAGGAACCGCGAGTGCCCGCTGGTGCGCGCGAGCGCGACCACGTCGGCCGCGGAGTCCTCGTCGCGGCGCACCACGACGAGCCGCTGGCGGTCGGTCATGACGTCGACGGCCGTCAGCGCGGTGAACTCGACCGAGTTGATGAGAAGCGTCGCGGTGGACTCGTCGAGCGTGCCGACCTCGGCCGAACGGCGCACGAGCGCGGCGAGCTCCTGCGGCGACCGCCCGCCCGAGAGCTCCTCGCGCGGCTCGACGCCGACGCGCCGCAGCAGGGCGTTCGCGCTGCCGTTGAACAGGGCGATGAGGGGGCGCAGCGTCGTGGTGAAGCCGCGCTGCAGCGGGGCGACGGCGCGCGCGGTACCCATCGGGCGGCTGATCGCGAAGTTCTTCGGGATGAGCTCGCCGACGACCATGGAGAACCCGTTGACGAGCACGAGCGCGAGCAGCCCGGCGACGGCCCCGCCGACGACGTCCCCGAGGAACGACCCCTCGAGCGGCCCGCCGAGCAGCCGGACGACCGCGGGCTGGGTCGTGTAGCCGAGCAGGATCGTGGTGATCGTGATGCCGACCTGCGCGCCGGACAGCTCGGTGGACAGCCGCCGCAGCGCCTTGAGCACGGACTGGCCGCGCCGGTCGTCGGGGCGGGTCTGCTTGTCGACGACACCGGGGTCGAGCGTCACGAGGGAGAACTCGGCGGCC
Organism: Cellulomonas fimi ATCC 484; assembly: GCF_000212695.1. Classification (NCBI taxonomy): domain Bacteria; kingdom Bacillati; phylum Actinomycetota; class Actinomycetes; order Micrococcales; family Cellulomonadaceae; genus Cellulomonas; species Cellulomonas fimi. The sequence goes on from NC_015514.1 coordinate 2,949,808, forward strand.
ACGAAGACCGCGGTGCCCAGCGTGAGGACGACGCCGAGCCCGACGAGGAGCCACTCCGTCAGCACGGCGCACCGTCCGGGGTCGACGAGCTCGGGTCGGTCGGGAGGAGGGGGACACGGGAGCCGGCGTGGTCGCCCCCGGGCTCGTCGGCCCGGGCGGGACGCCGGCAGCTACTTGAGCCGCTCATGGTGGCGACATCCTACGAGGAAGGCCGCGCGCACGCCGGGGGTGGACGCCGCGTTACGGCGACGCGCCCTGCACGGGTCCGACACGTTCTCTTCCCTGCTCCCACGCGCCTTCCCCCCGCGTCGTGCCACGTGGATGCGGGTGCGAGGAGACCCGCTGTGCCACCCTGACGTCATGGTGAACAGCAGCGGTACGCAGGTGCCCGGCGCGCCCGCGACGACCGTCCTCGTGGTGGAGGACGAGCCCGCCATCGCCCAGGCCGTCGCCCACCGGTTCTCGGCGGAGGGGTGGCGGGTCGAGGTGGCCGCCGACGGGCCGTCCGGGGTGAGCGCGGCGACGCGCGTGCAGCCGGACCTCGTCGTCCTCGACGTCATGCTCCCCGGCATCGACGGGCTGGAGGTGTGCCGGCAGATCCAGGCCGAGCGCCCCGTCCCGGTGCTCATGCTCACGGCGCGCGACGACGAGACGGACATGCTCGTCGGGCTCGGCGTCGGCGCGGACGACTACATGACCAAGCCGTTCTCGATGCGCGAGCTCGTGGCGCGCACGAAGGCGCTGCTGCGGCGGCAGGAGCGCGCGGCCCGGGCCGCCGAGATCGCGGTGGCGGCGGTGCCCGACCCGCCGCTGGTGATCGGTGACGTGACGGTCGACCGGGCGCAGCGGCGCGTCACGCGCGGCGACCGCGAGGTGCACCTGACACCGACGGAGTTCGACCTGCTGGTCGCGCTCGCGAACTCCTCGCGCACCGTCCTGACCCGTGAGCGCCTGCTGGCCGAGGTGTGGGACTGGGTCGACGCGAGCGGCACCCGGACCGTGGACTCGCACGTCAAGGCGCTGCGGCGCAAGCTCGGGGCGGACCTGATCCGCACCGTGCACGGCGTGGGGTACGCGTTCGAGCCCGCCGACGAGGCCGGGGCCGGCGGGTCGTGAGCGCCGTTCCGCGCCACGTGCGCGGCGAGGGTCGGGCGCGACTGCCGGACGTGCGCCCGCTGGACCGGTTCCGCTCGATCAAGATCAAGCTGGGCGTGCTGGTGGCCGCGTCGGTCGCGCTCGCGTCGTTCGTGACGTGGGTGGGGCTGTCGCAGTTCCACCTGGGGCCGAGCCGCACGCTGCCGATCGCGATCGCCGTCTCGCTCGTGGTGACGCAGCTCCTGGCCCGGGGCATGACGTCGCCGCTGCGCGAGATGACGCACGCGGCGGGCCGCATGGCGGAGGGCGACTACAGCGGGCGCGTGCGGGCGACGAGCGCGGACGAGGTGGGGCAGCTCGCGGACGCGTTCAACACGATGGCGGACGACCTCGAGCAGGCGGACACGTTCCGCCGGGAGCTCGTCGCGAACGTCGCGCACGAGCTGCGCACACCCGTGACGGCGCTGCAGGCCCAGCTGGAGAACATCGTCGACGGCGTGAGCGACCCGGACCCGGTGACGATGCAGGCGGCGCTCGCGCAGACGGAGCGGCTGGGCCGCCTCGTGACGTACCTGCTCGACCTGTCCCGGCTGGAGGCGGGTGCGGTGCCGCTGCAGGTCGAGGAGGTCCGGCTGGACGAGTTCCTGCAGGAGGCCGCCGACGGCGCGACGCTCGTCGGGGCGACGAAGCGGCTGCACTTCCCGGTGGTCGTGGACCCGCCCGACCTGACGGTCGAGGCCGACCGCGAGCGCCTGCACCAGGTCGTGGCGAACCTCCTGCACAACGCGGTGCGGCACTCCCCGCCGGACGACGAGGTGCGGCTGGTGGCGACGCGCGTGGGCCCGGACGTGCGGATCGACGTGGTGGACCACGGGCCGGGGATCGCGCCGGAGCAGCGTGCGCACGTGTTCGAGCGGTTCGTTCGGGGCAACACCCCCGCGATCACGGGCCAGGGGTCGACGGGCGGGACGGGGCTGGGGCTCGCGATCGTGCGCTGGGCGGTCGCGCTGCACGGGGGCCGGATCGAGGTCGCCGACGCGGGTCCCGGGTGCACGATGCGCGTGACCCTGCCGGCGCAGGGGCGCGCTCGCTCCGCCGGGTGATTGTTCTAGTCGCGATATAACAGTAGGGTCGGCCGCATGGCCCTCCCGTCGACGAACCCGGCCGCCCCGGGCACCGACCGCACGATCCGCGTGGACCACCTGTCGAAGTCGTTCGGCCAGGTCCGCGCGGTCGACGACCTCTCGTTCGAGGTGCACCCCGGCCGCGTCACCGGCTTCCTCGGCCCCAACGGCGCGGGCAAGACCACGACGCTGCGGATGCTGCTGGGCCTCGTGCGGCCGACGTCGGGCACCGCGACCATCGGCGGCCTGCCGTACGGGCGGATCCGCCGCCCCCTGCGGACCGTCGGCGCGGCGCTCGAGGCCGCGAGCTTCCACCCGGGACGCACCGCGCTCGACCACCTGCGCACGTACGCGCCGCAGGTCGGCGTGCCCGACCCGCGCGCCCAGGAGGTGCTCGACCTCGTCGGGCTCACGGACGCGGCCCGGCGCCGCGTCGGCGGCTTCTCGCTCGGCATGCGGCAGCGGCTCGCGCTCGCGACGACCCTGCTCGGCGACCCGCCCGTCCTGCTCCTCGACGAGCCGGCCAACGGCCTGGACCCCGAGGGCATCCGGTGGCTGCGCGGGTTCCTGCGCGCCCTCGCCGCCGAGGGGCGCACGGTCCTCGTCTCGAGCCACGTGCTGTCCGAGGTCGAGCAGACGGTGGACGACGTCGTGATCATCGCGCGCGGCCGCCTCGTGCACGCGTCGTCCCTGGCGGACCTCGCCCGGCTCGCCCGGCCGCACGTCACGGTCGCCTCGCCCGACGCCGCGGGCCTGGCCGCTCTCGTCGAGCGCGCCGGCTGGTCGCGCGCCCCGGGCGGACGGACCCTCGCACCCGGAGCGGTCGAGCTCGTCGACGTCGACGCCGCGACCGTGGGCGCCGCGGCGTTCGGGGCGCGCCTCGAGCTGCACGAGCTGAGCACGCGCGACCCCGGGCTGGAGGGGCTGTTCCTCGAGCTCGTGGACGGTCCCGCCGCGGACGCGACCCGGACGGTGGCCGCCTGATGGGCGCCGCGCTGCGCACCGAGTACCGCAAGCTCGTCACGACGCGCCTGTGGTGGATCCTGCTGCTCGCCATGGTCGGGTACATGGGCTTCCTGTCCGCGATCATGGCGTGGGCCGTGACGCAGGGCGCGGACATGACGGGCGGCGCCGGCGGCGACGCCCCGCCGCTCGGTCCCGACGCCGTCGTGCGGGCCGTCTACACGATCTCCGTGACGTTCGGGTACGTGTTCCCGCTGGTCGTGGGCGCGCTGAGCGTCGCGTCGGAGTTCCGCCACCAGACGATCACGCCGACGCTGCTGGCCGAGCCGCGGCGCGACGTGGTCGTCGGGGCCAAGCTCGTGGCGGGTGCCGCGGTCGGCCTGCTGTTCGGGCTCGCGGGGACCGCCGCGGCCGCGGGCGTCGGGGCGGGCGTCCTCGCGCTGCTCGGCGAGCCGACGTTCCTCGACGTCGGCTCGACGTGGGGCACCCTCGCGCTGTCGACGGTCGCGCTCGCGCTCTGGGCCGTCGTGGGCGTGGGCTTCGGCGCGCTGCTGCCGAACCAGGTCGCGGTCGTCGTCGTCGTGCTGGCGTTCACGCAGTTCGTCGAACCCGTGCTGCGCTTCGTGCTCGTGCTGACCTCGTGGGGTGGCGACGTCGCGAAGTTCCTCCCCGGGGCGGCCGGCGAGGCGGTCTCCGGCGGCAGCTTCTACTCGGAGTCGGGCCTCGGGGAGCTGCTCGAGCCGTGGCAGGGGGCGCTGGTCCTGCTGGGCTACGCGGTGGCCTTCGCGGTCGTCGGCCGGCTCACGACGTTCCGTCGCGATATCACCTGACGGACCGACGTCGTCTCACCCCTCGTCGCACCCAGGGCGAGGCATGACCTCCCGGGCGTCGCACGGACCTCACCTTGAGGCCCCGCCGGGGGCGCCGTTGCCCGCCGTTGACCCTGGTGTGCCGACCAGGTGAAGACCGCGGACGGATCCGCTCGGGACCCCCCGCCCGGCCGGGTGCGCGGCGCCGCAGGCCGTAATGTTGTCATCAACAGATCCGGCGACGACGCGGTCACGAACCGCAGCGGAAGTGGGCGATCCCAGCGTGACCCAGAAGGCGGAGCCAGACTCGACCCGTGCCGACTTCGGCGCCAACGAGTGGCTCGTGGACGAGCTGTACGAGCAGTTCAAGCGCGACCGGAACGCGGTGGACCCCGCGTGGTGGGACTTCTTCGAGGGGTACCGGCCCGACGACGGCGCGACCGACGCCTCCGACGGCGCACCCGCCCGCCCCGCCGGCACCCCGGCCACCACCCCGGCGCCCGCCGCTCCGACGCCCGCGGCCGCGTCGCCCGCCCCGGCCGCGTCGCCGTCGGCTCCGGCCCGGCCCGCCGCCGCCGCCCCGCAGCAGGCCGCCGCGCAGCAGTCCGCCGCGCCCGCGGAGCCGCCGGCCGTGACCTCGCCCGTCGCCACGGCCCAGCCCGCGACCGCGCCCTACGCGCAGGTCGCCCGCAAGCCCTCCCCGGTCGAGCACCCCGAGTCGGGCGACGACGTGCAGAAGCTGCGCGGCCCGGCCGCCCGCGTCGTCACGAACATGGAGTCCTCGCTCGAGGTCCCGACGGCCACGTCGGTGCGCGCGGTCCCGGCCAAGCTCATGGTCGACAACCGCATCGTCATCAACAACCACCTCGCCCGCGGCCGCGGCGGCAAGGTGTCGTTCACGCACCTCATCGGCTTCGCCCTGGTCGAGGCGCTGGCGGAGATGCCGGCGATGAACGCCTCCTACACGCTCGTCGACGGCAAGCCCGGCGTGCTCCAGCCCGCGCACGTCGCGCTCGGCATCGCGATCGACCTCGCCAAGCCGGACGGCACCCGCCAGCTGCTCGTCCCGTCCATCAAGAAGGCCGACACGCTCGACTTCGCGCAGTTCTGGACGGCGTACGAGGACGTCGTGCGGCGCGCGCGCGGCGGCAAGCTCACGGTCGACGACTTCGCCGGCACGACCATCTCGCTGACCAACCCGGGCACGATCGGCACGGTCCACTCGGTCCCCCGGCTCATGCAGGGCCAGGGCACGATCGTCGGCGTCGGCGCCATGGACTACCCGGCGGAGTTCGCGGGCACGTCCGAGGACCGCCTCAACGCGATGGGCGTCTCCAAGGTCCTCACGCTCACGAGCACGTACGACCACCGCATCATCCAGGGCGCGCAGTCGGGCGACTTCCTGCGCATCCTCGGCCTCAAGCTGCTCGGCGAGGACAACTTCTACGACCGCGTCTTCGCGGCGCTGCGCGTGCCCTACGAGCCCGTGCGCTGGGTGCGGGACACCTCGAACGACCCCGACGCGGAGGCGATGAAGCCCGCGCGCATCGGCGAGCTCATCCACGCCTACCGCTCGCGCGGACACCTCATGGCGGACACCGACCCGCTCGCCTACCGCCAGCGCAAGCACCCCGACCTGGACGTGCAGAACCACGGCCTGACGCTGTGGGACCTCGACCGCACGTTCCCGACCGGCGGGTTCACCGGCAAGCCCCGTGCGCGTCTGCGCGACGTGCTCGGCCTGCTGCGCGACTCGTACTGCCGCAGCATCGGCGTCGAGTACATGCACCTGCAGGACCCGCGGCAGCGCCGCTGGCTCCAGGAGCGTCTGGAGTCCGGGTACGCGCGCACGCGCCGCGAGGACCAGCTGCGCATCCTGCGCCGGCTCAACGCCGCCGAGGCGTTCGAGACGTTCCTGCAGACGAAGTACGTGGGCCAGAAGCGCTTCTCGCTCGAGGGCGGCGAGTCCGTCATCGCGCTGCTCGACGCGATCCTGTCCAAGGCCGCCAACTCGGGCCTCGACGAGGTCGGCATCGGCATGGCGCACCGCGGGCGGCTCAACGTGCTCGCCAACATCGCGGGCAAGTCGTACGCGCAGATCTTCAGCGAGTTCGAGGGCAACCAGGACCCGAAGTCGGTGCAGGGCTCGGGCGACGTGAAGTACCACCTCGGCACCGAGGGCGCGTTCACCGCCGAGTCGGGCGCGACCACGCAGGTCTACCTCGCCGCGAACCCGTCGCACCTCGAGGCGGTCGACCCGGTGCTCGAGGGCATCGTGCGCGCCAAGCAGGACCGCATCGACCTCGGCGGGGACGGCTTCTCCGTGCTGCCGATCCTCATCCACGGCGACGCGGCCTTCGCCGGCCAGGGCGTGGTGTTCGAGACGCTCAACCTCGCGCAGCTCCGCGGCTACCGCACGGGCGGCACGATCCACGTCATCATCAACAACCAGGTCGGGTTCACCACGGGCCCGTCGTCGTCGCGCTCCTCGCAGTACGCGACCGACGTGGTCAAGGGCCTGCAGGTGCCGGTGTTCCACGTCAACGGGGACGACCCCGAGGCGTGCGTGCGCGTCGCCGAGCTCGCGTTCGAGTACCGCGAGCAGTTCGACCGCGACGTCGTCATCGACATGCTCTGCTACCGCCGCCGCGGTCACAACGAGGGCGACGACCCGTCGATGACGCAGCCGCTCATGTACAACCTCATCGAGGCCAAGCGCTCGGTGCGCAAGCTCTACACCGAGACGCTCGTGGCGCGCGGCGACATCACGCTCGCCGAGGCCGAGCAGGCGCTGCAGGACTACCAGCAGCAGCTCGAGCGGGTGTTCGCGGAGACGCGCGAGGACGGCTGGACGCCCCCGCCGGCGGACTCCGAGACCGTCGCGGGCCTGGAGCGGCCGGAGTCCCAGCTCGAGGACGCGGGCGTCATGGTCGGCTGGAAGACGGCCGTCGACGTCTCGACGCTCGAGCGCATCGGCCGCGCGCACGTGCGCCCGCCCGAGGGCTTCACGGTCCACCCCAAGCTGCAGCAGCTGCTGGCCAAGCGTGAGCAGATGTCGCGCGAGGGCGGCATCGACTGGGGCTTCGGCGAGCTGCTCGCGTTCGGCTCGCTGCTCATCGAGGGCACCCCCGTGCGCCTCGCGGGGCAGGACTCGCGCCGCGGCACGTTCGTCCAGCGGCACGCCGTCTTCCACGACCGGGAGACGGGCGCCGAGTGGACGCCGCTGCTCTACCTGTCGGCGGACCAGGCGAAGTTCTGGGTGTACGACTCCTCGCTCTCGGAGTACGCCGCGCTGGGGTTCGAGTACGGCTACTCCGTCGAGCGCCCCGACGCGCTCGTGCTGTGGGAGGCGCAGTTCGGCGACTTCGTCAACGGCGCGCAGACGGTCATCGACGAGTTCATCTCCTCCGCCGAGCAGAAGTGGGGCCAGCGCTCGTCCGTCGTGCTGCTGCTCCCCCACGGCTACGAGGGCCAGGGGCCGGACCACTCGTCCGCGCGCATCGAGCGGTTCCTCCAGCTCGCCGCCGAGGACAACATGGTCATCGCGCAGCCGTCGACGCCCGCGTCGCACTTCCACCTGCTGCGCCGCCAGGCCTACCACCGCCCGCGCAAGCCGCTCGTGGTGTTCACGCCGAAGTCGATGCTGCGCCTCAAGGCCGCGTCGTCGGCCGTCGAGGACTTCACGACGGGGACGTTCCGGCCGGTCATCGGCGACGACCTCGCGGCGGCCAAGGCCGGGCAGGTCACGCGCGTGCTGCTGTGCTCCGGCAAGGTCTACTGGGACCTGCTCGCGGAGCGTGTGAAGAGCGGCGACGAGCAGACCGCGATCCTGCGGCTCGAGCAGCTGTACCCGCTCGACGAGGACGCGCTGCGCGAGGCCCTCGCGCCGTACGGCGACGCCGAGCTGGTGTGGGTGCAGGACGAGCCGCGCAACCAGGGCCCGTGGACGTTCCTGTCGGCGCACCTGCCCGAGCTCGTCGGCCGCCCGCTGCGCGCGGTGTCCCGCCCCGAGTCCGCGTCGCCCGCGGCCGGCTCGGCGAAGATGCACCAGGCCCAGCAGGCCGAGCTCGTCTCGCAGGCCTTCGCGCGCTGACGACGACCGACGCCCCCAGGACGAGCCCACGGCCGTCCTGGGGGCGTCGTCGTGCGTGCGGGGCCGGCCGTCCGCCGAGCCGCGTCAGGCGACGGGCTGGGGCACCGCGAACGTCCGGCGGTAGGACTGCGGGCTCGTGCCGAGCGTGCGCGCGAAGTGGTGGCGCAGGACGGCGGCCGTCCCGAAGCCGCACAGGCGCGCGATCTCCTCGACCGTCGCGTCGGAACGCTCGAGCATCTCCTGCGCGCGCACGAGGCGCTGCCGCGTGATCCAGGCCGCGGGCGTCGTCCCGGTCTCGGCCTTGAACCGGCGGGCGAAGGTCCGCTCGGAGACGAACGCGCGCGCAGCGAGCTCGGGCACCGTGAGGTCCTGCTCGAGGTTCTCGACCATCCACGCGAGCAGCGGCGCGAGCGTGTCGGCGTCGCACGGCAGGGGCGTGTCGACGTACTGCGCCTGACCGCCGTCACGGTGGGGCGGGACGACCATGCGGCGCGCGACGGCGGACGCCATCGCCGCGCCGAGCTCGCGGCGCACGAGGTGCAGGCACGCGTCGATCCCGGCCGCGGTGCCGGCGCTGGTGATGACGCGGTCGTCGTCGACGTAGAGCACGGCCGGGTCGATCACGGCGCGCGGGAAGCGGCGCGCGAGCTGGTCCGTGTACATCCAGTGCGTGGTGCACCGGCGCCCGTCGAGCAGGCCGGCCTCCCCGAGCGCGAACGCCCCGCTGCAGATGCTCATGATCCAGGCGCCGCGGGCGTGCGCGCGGCGCAGCGCGTCGAGCACCACCTCGGGCACCTCGGTGGGATCGCCGTAGGCGGGCATGACGACCAGGTCGGCGTGCTCGGTGACGTCGAGCCCCTGCTCCACGAGCAGCGAGAACCCAGCCTTCGTCGTCACGAGGCCGGGCTCCGGCGTGCAGACGGTGAAGTCGAAGCGCGGGCCGCCGGTGTCGGTCCGGTCGATGCCGAACACCTCGCACACCACGCCGAGCTCGAACGGGGCCGTGTTGGGGAGCGTGATCGCGGCGACGGAACGAAGCATGCCGCCAGTATCGTCACGAGCCTGGCGGGATTTCAATGGTCACCGTCTCTCCTGCCACTCGTGGCGCGCGATCGACGGTCGCAGACTTTCTGCCATGACCACGTTCTGGATCGTCCTCGTCCTTGCCACCGCGGCCTGGTGGGTGGCCCGCCTCGTCGTCACCGTCCGCCGCGACGGCCTCGGCACGACTCCCCCGCCGGCCTCGCACGCCGACTGGGCGGACGCCACCTCCGACCTCCCGAGCAGCCCCTTCCGCTCCGCCGCCTGACGCCGCGCGGCCCGCCGCTCCGGGCCGCGCCGTCACGCCGTCGGGCGACAGGCCCACCGATGAGCCGCGTCCGACGCCTCCGCCCTGAGACACTGGGCTCCGGACGGCGCCACCGGCGTCGTGAGCGGCGTGGGCGAGAGCGAGGGCACGGTGGGAGAGCTGCGACTGGCGGTGGTCGGCGACGAGCTGGCCGCCGGCGCCGGCGACCCGAAGGGGCTCGGCTGGGTCGGCCGCGTCGTCGCCCGCACCCCCGCACCCGAGCCGCTGACCGCCCTCACGCTCGCGGTCCCCGGGGAGACGACCTCGGGCCTCGGCGCCCGCTGGGAGGACGAGGTCGGCCGCCGGCTCTCCGCGGAGGCCGACAACCGCCTCGTCGTCGCGCTCGGGCGGGCGGACGTCGCCGCCGGGCTCTCGCTGGCCCGCAGCCGGCTGAACCTCGCCAACATCCTCGACGTCGCGGAGCAGCGCCGGATCCCCGCGTTCGTCGTCGGCCCCCCGCCCGGGGCGACCGCCGACGCCGAGAAGCTGGCCGACCTCTCGGCGGCGTTCGCCGACGTCGCGCTGCGTCGGCGCGTGCCGTACGTCGACACGTACACGCCGCTCGCCGCGCACGACCAGTGGCTCGGCGACCTCGCGGCGGGCAACGGCGTGCTGCCCGGGCAGGCCGGGTACGGCCTCATGGCCTGGCTCGTGCTGCACACCGGCTGGCACGCCTGGCTGGGCCTGCCGGACGACACCGCCTGAGGGTCGGCACAGGCCGACCGGCACAGCCCGACCGGCACAGCCCGACCGGCACAGCCCGACCGGCACAGCCCGACCGGCGCAGCCGGACCGCGAGCCAGAACGGCACGGGGCCGGCGCCCGCGCACCGGCTGGCGCAGGCGCAGGCGCCGACCCCGGGTCAGCGCAGCGTCTGCCGCACCGCGGAGAGTGCCGAGTCGAGGACCGCGCGCAGCGTCTCGACCGTGAGCTGCTCGACCTTCCCCTGGGCGTCGGCCCGCCGGAGATCGGCGCGCAGCTCGTCGCGGAACCGGCCGATCATGGCCTCGGCGTCCGCGCGCCGCACGTGCGACGCGAGGTGCGGGTCGTCGGGCTTGCCCGCGGCGTGCTGCACGGCCGTCGCCCGGGCCTGCTGCGCGGCGGCGGCGAGGTCGGCCCGCAGGCCGCGCATCGAGCCGCGCACGTCGTCCCGCACGGCCTCGGCCCTGTCCCGCACGGTCTCGGCGATGCCCTCCTCGAGCTCGGCGAGGTCCGCGCTGCGGGCCGCGAGCTCGGCACGTCCGGCGTCGGTGAGGGCGTACGTGCTCTTGCGCTCCTCGTCGACACGGACGACGAGCCCCTCCTCCTCGAGCCGGGCGAGCCGCGGGTAGATCGTCCCCGCGCTCGGACGGTAGGTGCCGCCGAACCGGTCGGACAGCGCGGTCATGAGCTCGTAGCCGTGCTTGGGGCCGGACTCGAGCAGCGACAGCAGGTAGAGCCGCAGCTGCCCGTGCGCGAACACCGGGGCCATCACTTGCCGGCCCCCCGCAGGACGGTGACGTGCCCGGACACGGTGCTGGCCTGCACGAAGCACGCACCGTCGCCCGTGCGCAGGTCGACCTTGCGCTGGCCCGGCTTCGAGCCCTTGAACTCCTCGCCGTCGACCACGAGACGGCCCGACACGGACTGCGCCTTGACCTGCACGCCCTTGCCCGCGGGCAGCCGCACGGTGACGTCACCGGAGACGGTCGACGCGGTGAGCGAGGAGCTGCCCGAGGTGACGTCGACGCTCAGCGCGCCGGAGACCGTGTTGGCCTGCACGACGGCGAGGTCACCGGACACGGCCAGCTCGCCCGAGACCGAGTTGAGGCGCAGGTCGCCGCCGTGGTCGCGCACGACGATCTCTCCCGAGACGGTGTTCGCCGACAGCCGCCCGCGGGTGCCGTCGACGACGAGCGACCCGGACACGGTGGACACCGACGAGTCGGACACGACGCCCGCGAGCAGGCCCTCCGCGCTCACGGTGCCGACCTTGGCGTGCACGTCGCGGGGCACGGCGATGTGCACGTCGGCGCGGTCCTTGTCGCGGAAGTTGAGGAACCGCTCGACGAACCCGTCCCAGCCGGTCAGGGTGAACGCGTAGCCGACGCGCAGCTCCCCGTCGACGAGCGTGATCTCGAGCGGCCGCCCGTCGACGCCGTGCACCTCGATGCGGGCGCCCGGCTCGTCGCGCGCCACGACGTCGACGCGTCCGCCGACGAGCTGGACGCGCAGGGCCTCCACCTTCTCGACCTCGATGATCTGCGGGCCGGCGACGACCCAGGACTCCGTGGCCATGCTGTGCTCCTGTTCGCGATATATCTCGTCTCCTTCAGACACGTTATATCGCGTCTCGATCCCGGGCAAGCCCTGGGACGACGAAGCGCGCGACCCGCCGCAGGACGGGACGCGCGCTCCGGGGGACGCCGAGGGTCAGGACACGAGGCCGGCCTGGCGCAGCTCGACCGTGAGGTCGTGCGGGTTCGAGGACGCCGACATGGCCTCCTCGTAGGTGATGACGTCGTCGCGCACCATCTGGAACAGGTGCTGGTCGAACGTCTGCATCTTGTAGAAGTCGCCCTCGCGGATCAGGTCCAGCAGCGGCGGGCCGCTCGTCGGGTCGAGGATCACCTCGGCCGTGCGGCCCGTGTTGACCAGCACCTCGATCGCCGGCCGGCGCCCGTTGCCGTCCGCACGGCGCACGAGGCGCTGCGACACGATCCCCCGCAACGCCTGCGACAGGGCGACACGCACCTGCTTCTGCTCGTGCGGCGGGAAGAAGTCGATGATGCGGTTGATCGACTCCGCCGCGTCGATCGTGTGCAGCGTCGTCAGCACCAGGTGGCCCGTCTCCGCCGCGGAGAGCGCCGCCCGCACGGTCTCCACGTCACGCATCTCGCCGACCAGGATCACGTCCGGGTCCTGCCGCATCGCGGCCCGCAGCGCGACCGTGAAGTCGGCGGTGTCCTGCCGGACCTCGCGCTGCGACACGATCGCCTTCTTGTCCTGGTGCAGGATCTCGATCGGGTCCTCGATCGTGACGATGTTGACCTCGCGGTACGTGTTGATGAGGTCGACCATCGACGCGAGCGTCGTCGTCTTGCCCGAGCCCGTCGGCCCCGTCACCAGCACCAGGCCACACGGCTCGAGCGCGAGCTCCCCCACGACCTCGGGCAGGCCCAGGCTGCCCAGCGACTCCGCCCCCACGGCGACACGTCGGAACACCAGGCCGAACGTGCCGCGCGCCTGGTACGCGTTGACGCGGAACCGGCCGACGCCCGACAGCGAGTACGCGAAGTCCGCCTCGTGCGTGTCGCGGAACTTCTCGACGAGGTCGTCCGGCAGCACCTCCTCGAGCATCCGCTCGGTGTCCGCGGGGCGCAGGTCCGGCACCTGCAGCTTGCGCAGCCGCCCGTCGACGCGCACGCGCGGCGCCGACCCGACCTTGCAGTGCAGGTCGGACCCGCCCGTGCTGGCGAGGGCGTGCAGGAACGGGATGACGGACTGCGTGCTGGGGCTCACGCCTCGGTTATCGGACACCCGCCGGGCGGACTTGAGGACCCGCCGGATGTGGGACGATGGAGGGCAGTCCGGCCGGCGCACGGGTTCGTCCCGTGGTGGATCAGGACCCAGCCGGCACAGACCCTTTCGAGGAGACACCCATGAGCAAGCGCGGCCGCAAGCGTCGTTCCCGTGCCGGGAGCGGCGCGAACCACGGCAAGCGTCCCAACGCCTGAGCGTTCGGCGCGACACCGCACCAGCACGAAGGCCCGGAACCCCGCGGGGTACCGGGCCTTCGACGTGCTCAGGACGGCGTCTGGTCCACGTCCATGACCGTGAGCTGCCGGTGGATCCGCACCCGCAGCGTGTCCGGTGCGACCTCCTGGCAGCCCCGGCGTACGAGGTGCTTGACCACGACGTCGACGTCGTACTCCTCGAGGCAGCCCGGGCACTCGGCCAGGTGGGTCCGCACCGTCTGCGCGTCGATGTCCGCGAGCTCGGCGTCCAGGTACTCCCACAGCCGGTCGAGCGCGTCCTGACAGTTGTTCCCGCACGTGCCGGTCACCTGCTGGACCGACTCGTCCTTCTCGCTCATCGAGCACCCTCCGCCGTGCCCGGGGTCGCCGCGACCAGGCCGCGCTCGCGCGCGTAGTCGGTGAGCATCTCCCGCAGCTGCCCTCGACCCCGGTGCAGACGGGACATCACCGTCCCGATCGGCGTCCCCATGATCTCCGCGATCTCCTTGTAGGCGAACCCCTCGACGTCGGCGAGGTACACCGCGATCCGGAACTCCTCCGGGATGCGCTGCAGCGCGTCCTTCACGTCGGAGTCCGGCAGGTGGTCCAGCGCCTCCGCCTCGGCGGATCGCAGGCCGCTCGACGTGTGCGACTCCGCACGCGCGAGCTGCCAGTCCTCGATCTCCTCCGACCGCGACTGCTGCGGCTCGCGCTGCTTCTTGCGGTAGGAGTTGATGTAGGTGTTGGTGAGGATCCGGTAGAGCCACGCCTTGAGGTTCGTGCCCGGCCGGTACTGGTGGAAGGCCGCGAAGGCCTTCGTGAACGTCTCCTGCACCAGGTCCTCGGCGTCGGCCGGGTTCCGGGTCATGCGCAGCGCAGCGCCGTACAGCTGGTCCAGGTAGACCAGCGCCTCGGCCTCGAACCGCTCGGTCCGGGCGCCCTCGTCCTCGGCGTCGGGCGCGCGGTGGGTGTCCTCGCTCATCGACCACGAGCCTAGTCCGCCGACGGGGGTGCCACCGGCGGGCGCGTCCGCGCTCGTCCCGGGCCACCCGATGACGACACCGGGCACGACCCCCGGCGCGGCACCAGCCACGGCGTCGTCGAGGGCGGGCGCGGTGCGCTCCTGGACGGCTGAGGTCATGCGCTGCACAACGACACGCAGGCGCGGCGCATTCCCGCCGTCGCGGCACCTGGCACCTGCGGGCTAGCGTGCTGCCATGACGACGACCCCGGCGGGTTCCGAGTTCCTGCGGCTGCTGCGCGAGCAGATCGGGCACGAGTTCGACGCGCACCAGCAGTACGTCGCGATCGCGGTCTGGTGCGACAACCAGGACCTGCCGCAGCTCGCACGGCACTACTACCGGCAGGCGCTCGAGGAGCGCAACCACGCGATGATGCTCGTCCAGTACCTGCTCGACCGGGACCTCGACGTCGAGATCCCCGCCGGGAGCCCCGTGCGCAACGCGTTCTCCACCGTGCTCGAGCCCCTCGCGCTCGCGCTCGCGCAGGAGCAGCAGGTGACCGACCAGATCGAGGCGATCTTCCGGGCCGCCCGCGCCGAGGGCGACGCGCTGGGCGAGCAGTTCCTCCTGTGGTTCCTCAAGGAGCAGGTCGAGGAGGTGGCGGCTGCGCGCACGCTGCTCACCGTCGCGACCCGCGCGGGCGACAACCTCTTCGACCTGGAGAACTACGTCGCCCGCGAGACGATCGGCGACTCCGGCGAGTCGCCCGACGCCCCGGCCGCCGCCGGCGGCGCGATCTAGGAGGAGGCCGCCGTGCTGCTGCGTCGCATCGCCCGTCCGCTGCTCGCCACGTGGTTCGTCACCGAGGGGCTCGACGTCGTCCGGCACCCGGCCTCGCACGCCGCCGAGGCCCGCGCCGCGCTCGACGCCGCCGGCACGCGCCTGCCCGCCTCGGTGCGCGGGCGCGGGGCGACGCGTGGCGTCCTCGGCTTCGACGTCACCGAGAAGCAGCTGCGCACCGCGGTCCAGGCGCACGGCGCCGCGCTCGCGACCGCGGGCGTGCTGCTCGCGGTGGGCAAGGCGCCGCGCACCGCCGCGCTCGCGCTCGCGGCGCTCACGGCCCCGCTCGTCGTCGTCAACCTGCCGGACCGCTCCCGCGACGTCGACGCGTCGGCGCGCACGCACCGGCGGGCTCGTCTCGTCCGGGCGCTGTCGTCGCTCGGCGGCGCGCTCCTCGCCGCCGCGGACCACGAGGGCCGGCCCGGCCTGTCGTGGCGGGTGCAGCAGGCGCGCGCCCGGCACGCCGCGCACGACTGACGGGCGGCCCCGTCGCGCGGCCGCGGAGCCGAGCCGCGGAGCCGAGCCAGCCCCGCGCGGGCGCTCGCACGCCGGGCGCTGCCGACGGCCGTCCGCGGCACGCCAGTAACCTGGCGCCATGACCGCCCTGGACGCCCAGCCGCACCCGACCGCCGCGCTCTGGCCCGCCCCGCAGGCCTCCGGGGCGCTCGACGCGCTCGTCGAGGTGCCCGGCTCCAAGTCGCTCAGCAACCGCTACCTCGTCCTCGCGGCGCTCGCCGACGGGCCGAGCCGCCTGCGCTCCGTGCTGTCGTCCCGCGACACCCGCCTCATGGCCGGCGCGCTGGAGACGCTCGGCGTCGGCGTCGAGACAGGGCGCGACTGGCTCGTGTCCCCCGCGCCGCTGCGCGGTCACGTGACGATCGACTGCGGCCTCGCCGGTACGGTCATGCGGTTCCTGCCCGCGGTGGCCGCCCTCGCGGACGGCCCTGTGCACTTCAAGGGGGACCCCGAGGCGCTGGTGCGCCCCATGGGTCCGGTGATCCAGGCCCTGCGCGCGCTCGGCGTGCGCGTCGACGAGGACGGCGAGCCCGGGCACCTGCCCCTCACCGTGCACGGCCGGGGGCAGGTGCGCGGCGGGCAGGTCGACGTCGACGCGTCCGGGTCGAGCCAGTTCGTGTCCGGCCTGCTGCTCGCGGGTGCGCGGTTCGAGCAGGGGCTCACGGTCCGGCACACGGGGCGGACGCTGCCGAGCCTGCCCCACATCGAGATGACCGTCGACGTGCTGCGCGCGGCCGGTGTGGCGGTCGACGACTCGCGGCCCGACATCTGGCGCGTCGAGCCCGGCCCGGTCGCGGGGCGCGACGTGCGCGTCGAGCCCGACCTGTCGAACGCGGGTGCCTTCCTCGTCGCCGCGCTCGCGGTCGGCGGCACGGTGCGCGTCCCCGGCTGGCCCGCGACGACGACGCAGCCCGGCGGCCTGCTGCCCGGCATCCTCGAGCGCATGGGCGCCACGACGCGCCTGGACGGTGACGTGCTGTCCGTGACCGGCACGGGCACCGTGCACGGCGTCGACCTCGACCTCAAGCCCGCCGGGGAGCTCGCCCCCACCCTCGCGGCGCTCGCGACGTTCGCCGACTCCCCCACCCGGCTGCGCGGCATCGCGCACCTGCGCGGCCACGAGACGGACCGGCTCGCGGCGCTGGCGAGCGAGATCACCCGCCTCGGCGGTCAGGCGGAGCAGACCGCCGACGGCCTCGTCATCACGCCGCGCCCGCTCACGGGCGGGGTGTGGCGCACCTACGCGGACCACCGCATGGCCACCGCGGGCGCGCTCGTGGGCCTGCGGGTCCCGGGTGTCGAGGTGGAGGACGTCGCCACCACCGGCAAGACGCTCCCCGACTTCGTCGCGATGTGGGACGCCATGCTCGCCGGGACGCAGGGCCGCTGATGGCGGGTCGCCGCTACGACGAACGGGACGTGCGCATCCGTCCCGGTCGCGGGACGCGGCCGCGCACCAAGATCCGTCCGGAGCACGCCGACGCGGACGTCGCCCTCGTCACGGGCGTCGACCGCGGCCGCTACGCGGTCCTCGTCGACCCGGGCGGCCCCGACGAGCGCCGTGCGACCGCCATGAAGGCACGCGAGCTCGGGCGCGAGCGCGTCGTGCCCGGTGACCGGGTCGACGTCGTGGGCGACACGACCGGCGACGACGGCTCGCTCGCCCGGATCGTGCGCATCGGCGAGCGCCGGACGGTGCTGCGTCGCACGGCCGACGACACCGACCCCGTCGAGCGCGTCATCGTCGCGAACGCCGACCAGCTCGTGATCGTCACGGCCCTCGCCGACCCCGAGCCGCGCACGCGCATGATCGACCGCTGCGTCGCGGCGGCGTACGACGCGGGCATGGACGTCCTTCTCGCGCTCACCAAGGCGGACCTCGCGGACCCGGCCGAGCTCGTCGCGATGTACGCGCCGATCGGCGTGCGCGTCGTCGTGACGCGCACCGAGGGGCCGAGCGACGAGCGGGTCATCCACGGCTTCGACGACCTGCGGGCCGCGCTCGACGGGCGCACGTCGGTGCTCGTCGGGCACTCCGGCGTCGGCAAGTCCACGCTGGTCAACGCGCTGGTGCCGCACGCGGCGCGCGCGACGGGCGTGGTGAACGACGTGACGGGCCGCGGACGGCACACGTCGACGTCCGCGGTGGCCCTGCGGGTGCCCGGCGAGGGTGCACCGACCTGGGTCATCGACACCCCGGGGGTGCGGTCGTTCGGTCTCGCGCACGTCGACCCCGCCCACCTGCTCGGCGCCTTCGCCGACCTCGCGGAGGTCGCGCAGGAGTGCCCGCGCGGGTGCACGCACGCGGGCGACTCCCCCGACTGCGCGCTCGACGACTGGGTCGCGGACGCGCAGGGCGAGACGCGTGACGCACGGGCGGCCCGCGTCGAGTCGTTCCGCCGCCTGCTCGCGAGCCGGCTCGGCACCACCGACCCGGACCCGCGCGAGTCCCGGGAGTCCGCGCGTCCGTGACGCGCTGACCTGCGGCTCGCGCGCGGGCTCGGACGCTACGGTGTCCGCCATGAGCCTGCGCCCCGGGTACGACGACGACCTGCGCCTCGCCCACGTGATGGCGGACCAGGTCGACTCCCTGACCATGTCGCGGTTCAAGGCGCAGGACCTGCGCGTCGAGACGAAGCCCGACCTGACGCCGGTGTCCGACGCGGACCGCGCGGCCGAGGAGCTCATCCGCGGCCAGCTCTCCCGCGCCCGCTCCCGCGACGCCGTGCAGGGCGAGGAGATGCCCGACACCGGGCACGGGCCGCGGCGGTGGGTGGTCGACCCGATCGACGGCACCAAGAACTTCGTGCGGGGCGTGCCGGTGTGGGCGACGCTCATCGCGCTGATCGACGGCGACGAGGTCGTCGTCGGCCTGGTCAGCGCCCCCGCGCTCGGCCGCCGGTGGTGGGCCGCGCAGGGCTCGGGCGCGTGGACGGGCCGCTCGCTCGCCTCCGCGACGCGCATGCAGGTGTCCGGCGTGGACCGGCTCGAGGACGCGTCGCTGTCGTACTCGAGCCTCACCGGCTGGGAGGAGCACGGCGGTCTCGACCGGTTCCTCGACCTCACCCGGCGCGTGTGGCGCACCCGCGCGTACGGTGACTTCTGGAGCCACGTGCTCGTCGCCGAGGGGGCTGTCGACCTGTCGGCGGAGCCGGAGCTCGCGCTGCACGACATGGCCGCCCTCGTGCCGATCGTCACCGAGGCGGGCGGGCGGTTCACGTCCGTGCGCGGCGTGCCCGGCCCGTTCGGCGGATCGGCCCTGGTGAGCAACGGGCTCCTGCACGAGCAGGCGCTGGAGCTGCTGGACCCGATGCCCTGACGGCCCGGGTCCGTCGGCCGGAGGGGGACGCGATGGACCAGAGGGCTGCACGGGCGGCGTCGTTCGAGCACGGCGTCGCCGCGTACCAGGCCGCCCGGCCCGGCTACCCCGACGAGGTGGTCCGCTGGTGCGTGCCGCACGGCGCGCGCGACGTGCTCGACCTCGCCGCGGGGACCGGCAAGCTCACCGCACGCCTCGTCGCGTCCGGCTACGACGTCGTCGCGGTCGAGCCGTCGGACGGCATGCGCGCCGAGCTGGAGCGCTCGGTCCCCGAGGCGGACGCGCGCCCCGGCAGCGCCGAGGCCACCGGGCTGCCCGACGCGTGCGTGGACGCCGTGACGGTCGCGCAGGCGTGGCACTGGTTCGACGAGGCCGCCGCGGCGAGCGAGGTCGCGCGCGTGCTGCGCCCCGGCGGGCGGCTCGCGGTCCTGTGGAACGTGCGTGACGCGACGACCGACTGGGTCGCGCGCTGGACGGAGATCGTGCACACGGGAGACCCGCTCGACACGAGCGCCCGCGAGCCGGGCCTCGGGCCGGCGTTCGACGCACCCGAGCACCGCACGTTCACCTGGTCGATGCGGATGGCGACGTCCGACCTGCGGGTCCTGGCCGCGAGCCGCAGCCACCTGCTCACGCTCCCCGCCGGCGAGCGTGACGCGCTCCTGGACCGCGTGGACGAGCTCGTCGCCACCCACCCCGACCTGCGCGGCCGCACCGAGGTCGACGTCCCCTACGTCACCCGCGCATGGCGGGCGAGCCGCCGCTGACCCGCGGTCGCGTGCGGGCTCAGCGGCCCGCGCGCAGGCCGAGCGCGCCGGGCAGGTCGGCCAGCGAGCCGATCACCCGGACGCCCGCCGCCCGGGCGGTCGCGACGTCCTCGTCCGGGACCGGCACGCGGCGCGGGCCGGGGCGGTCGAGCCAGACACCGACGAGACCGGCCGCGCGGGCGGCGGCCGCGTCGACGTCGAGCTCGTCGCCCACGTAGGCGGTCCGCGCGGGCGACGTGCCGAGCAGGCGGCAGGCCTCGACGAACACGCGGGGGTCGGGCTTGCCGAAGCCGAGCGTGTCGACGCCCACGAGCATGGGCACCCGGTCGACGAGACCGACGCGGCGCAGCTTGTCCGTCTGCAGCGCGACCGACGCGTTCGACAGGGCCCCGACCGCGAGCCCGGCCGCGAGCAGGTCGTCGACGACCGCCTCCACGTCGACGTGCGCCGCCCACGCGCCGCGGAACCCGTCGTCGAACACCTCGCTCCACGCGCGGTAGCCGTCCTCGTCGAGGGCCGGGCCGCCGTACCGGGCGTGCAGCTCGTTCGCGCGGGCGCGCCGCTGCGCGTGGTAGTCGACCTCCCCGCGCGTGTAGCGGGCGTAGTGACCGCCCACGTCGGCACGCCACGTCGTCACGAGCTCGTGGTCGCGGTCCGGCGTGACGTCGGGCAGCCAGCGGCGCGCGACGTCGGCCAGCGCGACGGCGAACGCGCCACGCGTGTCGACGAGCGTGTCGTCGATGTCGAACAGGACGCCGTCGACGAGGCGCTCCGGCGCGGCGGAGCGGTCGGTCACAGGGCCGCGCGCAGGCGGTCGATCCGCGCGAGCGTGGACGCCTGGCCGAGGATCTCCATCGACTCGAACAGCGGCGGCGAGACCCGGCGCCCCGACAGCGCGACGCGCAGCGGCGTGTACGCGAACCGCGGCTTGATCCCGAGCCCGCCCTCGTCGACGAGCGCGGCCTGCAGGGCCTCCTGCGTCGCCTCCGTCGTGAAGCCGTCCGCGGGCAGCGCCGCGAGCGCGGTACGGGACGCGGCGAGGACCGTGGCCGCGTCGTCGCGCAGGGCCTTGTGCGCGTCCTCGGCCACCTCGACGGCGTCGTCGGCCGTGAACAGGAACCCGAGCATGCCGACGGCCTCACCGAGCAGCGTGATGCGCGTCTGGATGAGCGGCGCCCCGGCGTCCAGCAGCGCGCGGTGCTCGGCCGACAGGTCCGCGTAGGAGTCGGCCGGGACCAGCCCGCCCGCGTGCAGGTACGGCACGAGCCGGTCGCGGAAGTCGTCGGGCGCGAGCAGGCGCACGTGCTCGGCGTTGATGGCCTCGGCCTTCTTCAGGTCGAAGCGCGCCGGGTTCGGGTTGACGTCGGCGATGTCGAACGCCTGCGCCATCTCCTCGAGCGAGAACACGTCGCGGTCCGGCGCGATCGACCAGCCGAGCAGCGCGAGGTAGTTGAGCAGGCCCTCGCGCGTGAAGCCCCGCTCGCGGTGCAGGAACAGGTTCGACTCGGGGTCGCGCTTGGAGAGCTTCTTGTTGCCCTCGCCCATGACGTACGGCATGTGGCCGAACTGCGGCATGACGGTCGCGACGCCCAGGTCGAGCAGCGCGCGGTAGAGCACGACCTGCCGCGGCGTGGACGACAGCAGGTCCTCGCCGCGCAGCACGTGCGTGATGCCCATGAACGCGTCGTCGACGGGGTTGACGAGCGTGTAGAGCGGGTGGCCGTTCGCGCGCACGATGACGTAGTCCGGCACCGAGCCGGCCTTGAACGTGATCTCGCCGCGCACGAGGTCCGTGAAGGTCACGTCCTCGTCGGGCATCCGCAGCCGCAGCACCGGCGAGCGCCCCTCAGCGCGGTAGGCAGCCTTCTGCTCGTCGGTCAGGTCGCGGTCGAACCCGTCGTACCCGAGCTTCGGGTCGCGGCCCGCGGCGCGGTGCCGGGCCTCGATCTCCTCCGGCGTCGCGAACGACTCGTACGCGTAGCCGCCCTCGACGAGCCGGCGCACGACGTCCGTGTACAGGTCGTAGCGCTGCGACTGCCGGTACGGCTCGTGCGGGCCGCCAACCTCGACGCCCTCGTCCCAGTCCAGCCCCAGCCAGCGCAGCGCGTCGAGGAGCTGAAGGTAGCTCTCCTCCGAGTCCCGCTCGGCGTCCGTGTCCTCGATCCGGAACACGAACGTCCCGCCCGTGCGCCGGGCGTACGCCCAGTTGAACAGGGCCGTGCGGATGAGGCCGACGTGCGGCGTTCCGGTCGGCGACGGGCAGAAGCGGACGCGCACGGCCGAGGTCGCGGAGGTGGGGGTGGTCACGGCGTCCAGGGTAGTCGCCCGGCCGGGGCGACCCGATCGGTCACCCGTCCGGGCGGCGCCACCCGCGGGCTCGTCCGGTAGACACGTCGGGACCCGTCGAGGAGGTGACCGTGCCGACGACGTACCGCTGCGCGGACGCGTCCTGCCTGCGGCACGGCGTGGACACCCACGACGCCCTGTGCGCGCTGTGCGGACGGCGGTCGACACCCGCCGGCGGTCCGGCCGAGCCCCCACGACGCCCCGCCCGGCGTCCGCCGGTGCGCGGCTGCGTGCAGGAGGGCTGCCGCCGTGCGGGCCGCGCCGAGCCCCGGCACGTGTGCGCCGTGTGCGGGTCGCCGACGGTGCCGCTGCCGCCCGTGCGCCGGAGCCACGTGGCCCTCGTCGTCGTCGTCACGGCGCTGCCGTGCCTGCTGGGCCTCGTCCAGCTCGCCGCGGTCGGCGTGCTCGGCGCCGTCCCGGCGGCGGTCGCGACCCGCCGGCTCGCGGACCGGGGGCGCCGGACGTCCGCCTACTGGGTCGCGTTCGCCGCCACGATCGTCGCCGCGCCGGTGCTCGTCGTCGTGGCGGTCTGGACGCTGTTCATCACGACAGGACTGCTCGGCACGCACGTGTGACGCGCGGACCTCACCCCCGGCGGAGCACCGGGTTGCGCAGGACGCCGATCGACTCGACCTCCACCTCGACGACGTCGCGGTCGACGATCGGGCTCACGCCCGCGGGCGTGCCCGTCAGGATCACGTCGCCCGGCAGGAGCGTGAACGCCTCGGAGACGTAGGACACGAGGTAGGCGGTGTCGAAGATCATCTGGGACGTGCGGCCGTCCTGCTTCGTCTCGCCGTTGACGCGCGCGGTGACCGCCAGGTCGTCGACGTCGAGGCCGGGGACGATCCACGGTCCGATCGGGCACGACCCGTCGAAGCCCTTGGCGCGCGTCCACTGGAGGTCGCTGCGCTGGACGTCGCGCGCGGTGACGTCGTTCGCGACCGTGAACCCGAACACGTGGTCGAGCGCCCGCTCCGGGCTCACGTCCTTCGTGACCTTGCCGATCACGACGGCCAGCTCGGCCTCGTGCTCGACGTGCTCGGTCCAGTCGGGCAGGACGATCGGGTCGTCCGGGCCGATGACCGACGTGTTGGGCTTGAGGAACAGCAGCGGAGCCGTCGGGACCTCGTTGCCCATCTCCTGGGCGTGGTCGGCGTAGTTGCGGCCGACGCCGATGATCTTGGACCGCGGGATCACGGGGGCGAGCAGGCGGACGCCGTCGTCGTCGAGGCGACGCCGCTCCCCCGTGGGCTGGATAGGCGTGTAGATCGGGTCGCCGGAGATGACGACGAGCTCCTCCGCGCCGGGCTCGCCCTCGACGACGGCGTAGCGCGGGTCCTGACCTGTGGTGAAGCGGGCGATGCGCACGGGCCCAGGTTACGTGGACCTCAGGCCCGCGCGACGACCTCGCCGTGCAGCACGGTGAACCAGCCGTCGGGCTCGGCGCCCCACTCGCGCCACGCGTCGGCGAGCAGCTCGAGGCCGACCTCGTCGGCGAGCCGGTGGTCGATGGCCTGGGCGGCGAAGTTCGACTTCACGCAGCGGTCGGCCCACAGGTCCGCCCACCAGGTGCGGTCCTCGGGCGTCGCGTAGCACCACACGCCCGCGGACGGGGCGATCCCGGCCGGGTCGAAGCCCGCGGCGCGGACCCACGACAGCAGGCGGCGGCCCGCGTCGGCCTCCGCGCGGTTGGCCTCGGTGACCTCCTGGTAGAGCGCCTGCCACTCGTCGAGACCGGGCGACGGCGGGTACCACGTCATGCCCGCGTAGTCCGCGTCGCGCACCGCGACGACGCCGCCCGGCTTCGCGACGCGGCGCATCTCGCGCAGCGCCGCGACCGGGTCGGACAGGTGCTGGAGCACCTGGTGCGCGTGGACGACGTCGAACGCGTCGTCCTCGAACGGCAGGGAGTACGCGTCGGCGACCGCGAACGTCACGTTGGCGGCGCCGGCGTCGGCCGCGGCGGTGCGCGCGCTGTCGATCACCTTCGCCGACATGTCGACGCCGATCACCTCGCCGGGTGCGACCCGCGACGCGAGGTCGATCGTCACCGAGCCCGGGCCGCAGCCGACGTCGAGCAGGCGCAGGCCGGGGCGCAGCGACGGCAGCAGGTACGCGGCGGAGTTCTCGGCGGTGCGCCACCGGTGCGAGCGCAGGACCGACTCGTGGTGGCCGTGCGTGTACACGTCGGCGTGGACGGGGGTGTTCACACCGAACTCTAATCATCTGTGCGACGACGGTTTCAAGAACCGGGACGCGACGTACCGCTTCGTGAGACCGGGCGGTGTCGCCCGAGTCCCCGGGCACCGACCTCGTGGGCCGCCGCGCCTAGCATGCGACCCATGCGCCGCATCGCCGGAGTGGACGTCGCCCGGGGCCTCGCCGTGCTTGGCATGATGACCGCGCACGTGGGCCCCGACGACCACGGACCCGTCCCCCCGGGCGGCTGGTCGCAGCTCGCCGACGGCCGCCCGTCCGCGCTGTTCGTGGTCCTCGCCGGCGTGGGGCTCGCGCTGCTGTCCGGCGGCGTCGCCCCCGTGTCCGGCACCCGGCTCGTCCAGTCCCGGCTGCGCGTGCTCGTCCGCGCCGTGCTGCTCTTCGTCGTCGGCGAGCTGCTCGTCATGCTGGGGACGCCGGTCGCGGTGATCCTGCCGACGTACGCGCTGCTGTTCGCCGTCGGCTGCCTCGCGCTGCGGTGGCCCGTGCGCGCGCTCGTCGCGGCCGCGGTCGCCGTCGCGCTCGTGGGCCCGTTCGCCCGCACCGCGCTCGAGGCCCTGCTGGAGGGGCGCGCCGCACCGACGCTGCTCGCCGAGATGCTGGTCGGCCACTTCTACCCCGCAGTGGTTTGGCTCGCCTACCTGCTCGCCGGGCTCGCCGTCGGGCGCAGCGACCTGCGCTCGACGCGCGTGCGGCTCGTGGCGGCCGGGACCGGGGCCGCGCTCGTGGTCGTCGGGCACGGCGGCGCGTGGCTGGCCCGCGAGGTGCTCGGCTGGCCGACGACGATCGCCACGACCGAGCCGCACACGTCCACCACGTTCGAGGTGCTGGGCAACACCGGGGTCGCGCTGGTCGTCCTGGTCGCGTGCCTGGTCGTCGCCGAGCGGCTCCCGCGCCTGGTCAGCCCGCTCGGCGCGGTGGGCGAGCTCGCGCTCAGCGCCTACACGATCCACGTCGTCGTCATCGCGCTGCTCGGCGCCGACGTCGTGTGGGCGCAGCGCACCGAGACGTGGCTCGCGTTCCTCCTCACCACGACCGTGCTGTGCTGGTCGTGGCGCACCGCGCTGGGCCGCGGGCCGTTCGAGCGCCTGCTGCACGGCGTCTCGACCCGCGCCGCGGACGTCCGCCCGGACACCCTCCCGCCCGTGCCCGCGCAGCCCGGCGGGCCCGCGGACGCGTCGCACCTGGCGGCCGCCCCGGCACCCGAGCCGCCCGCCGCCGGCACGCGCCTCGCCTGAGGCGCGTCAGGCGGCGAGCGCCGCGACGGCCGCGACCACGGCCAGCAGCGGCACGGTGCCCTGCGTCGCCGCCGCACGGCCCATGCGCCGGTCCGACGCGACGAGCACGAGCGCCGCGGCGAGCATCGAGCCGCACGACAGCAGGACGAGCGCGAGGCCCACGTCGTCGGGCCCGAGCGCCGCCGCGAGCACCCCCGCGAACGCGCCCAGCGCGAGGAACAGGTTGTAGAAGCCCTGGTTGTACGCCCACGGCCGCACGGCAGCGACGTCCTCGGGGCGCGTGCGGAACCGCGCGTGCACGTCGGGGCGCTCGAACAGCACCGACTCGAGGACGAAGATGACGACGTGCAGCACTCCGGCGAGCGCAGCCAGGACCAGGGCGGCGACGAGCATGCGGCCAGTGTGGCACCGCGTCGCGCCGACCTACCCTGGAGGGCGTGACCGCGACCGCCGCCCCCGCGCTGACCGCCACGACGTGGCGTGCACGGGCCGACGCGCACGCCGCACGCGCGGACGCCTTCACCGCCGGGCACCGTGACCGCCGCTCGCGGCACGAGCGGCACGCGGTCGAGGACTTCCTGTTCGAGTACTACCCCGCCAAGCCGGCCGCGCTGCGGCGCTGGCACCCGGGCGCCGGCGTCAGCCTGGCCCCGGACGGCGACGGCCCCGCGCCGCACGCCGCGTGGCGGTGGTTCGCGACCGCGCACGACGGGACCGTCGCGCTCGACGTCGACGCCTTCCTCGCCGACCGGGGCGACACCGTGCGGTTCGTCGCGGCGCTCCTCGAGGCGACCCTGGGCCGGCCCGCCCAGACCGGCTGCTTCGGCCTGCACGAGTGGGCGATGGTCTACCGCGAGGGCCAGGACGCCCACCGCCACCCGCTCCCCCTGCGGCTCGGCGGCGCCGGCACGGACGCGGTCGTCGAGGCGCACCGGATCCGCTGCACGCACTTCGACGCGTTCCGGTTCTTCACGCCCGAGGCCGCGCCCCGCAACACCCTCCAGCCGACACGGGAGCAGCAGGTCGCGCTCGAGCAGCCCGGCTGCCTGCACGCGGGGATGGACGTCTACAAGTGGGCGCTCAAGCTCGGGCCCGCGGTGCCGGGCGAGCTGCTGCTCGACTGCTTCGCGCTCGCGCGCGAGATCCGGACGCTCGACATGCAGGCCTCCCCCTACGACGTCGGCGCGTACGGGCTCGCGCCGGTCGCGATCGAGACGGCCGAGGGCAAGGCGGAGTACGTGCGGCGGCAGCGCGCGCACGCGGAGCAGGGCAACGCGCTGCGTCGTCGGCTCCTGGACGTCACGGCGCTGCTGCTGGGCTGACCCTGCTGCGCGGACGTGGCGGCGGGCGGGCGCTCAGGCGACCGAGACGAGGACACGCAGCAGCAGCACGACGACGGTGAGCGCGCCGGCCGTGAGCGCGACCGGCACGAGGCGGCGCTCGGCGCGGCGGTTGACCTCGATCTCGTCGACGAGGGCGTCGTGGTCGAGCGTCGCCCACCACGCCGCGCGCTCCTCGTCGCTCCCGGGCGTGCGCCGGGCCGGGGTCGCGGGTGTCGTCATGCCGCCACCGTGCCCTTCTTCTCGGTCTTGTCCCACGTCTGCGCGGCGCCCTGCCACTCCTTGATGTACGCGTCGGCGGACACCGCGCACAGCACGGGCCCGTACCCCACGAGGTAGACGAGGAACCGGGTGAGCCGGGTGCCGGCGGGCACGCGCTCGAGCTGCTTGAGGCCCCACGCGCACACCATCGACAGCACGGGCCAGGCGTACAGCAGCAGCACCCAGGCCGTGACGGCGGCGGGCGTCGGTTCGATGCCGAGCGCGGCGGGCAGCTTCTCGTCCCACAGCCCGGGGACGAAGACGGCGGCCATGATGACGAGGAACCCGGCGCCCGGGAACAGCAGGGCCTCGAACCACGACCGGCGGGCCGTCAGCGGGTCGAGCATGAGCGACGTCGCGGTGATGAAGACGTACGCGGTGATCGCGACCCACCACAGCAGCTGGAACATCTGTGCCGCCAGCAGCTCGTCCAGCAGGAACAGCCCGATGAGCCCGACGCTGGCCGCCGTCATGAAGAACGGCAGCAGGTAGATCGCGAACCACATGAACCCGAACACGAACGAGCCGAGGTTGTGCTTGCGCGCCGGCCGGAACCACATGTCGCGGAACCGGCTGGAGATCTGCACGTTCCCGCGGCCCCAGCGCAGCCGCTGCTTCCACAGGCCGGTGACCGAGTCGGGCTCTTCGGCCAGCACCACCGCCGACGGGTCGAAGACGACGAGGCGGCCGTCGAGCTGCGTGAGGAACGTCGTCATCGTGTCCTCCGCGAGCGTCGAGGTGTCGACCTGCCCGCCGATCGCCTCGATGTTCGTGCGCGAGTGCAGCTGCGCACCGCCCGCCAGGCAGTCCATCGCACCGACGACGTTCTCGGCCCGACGCGCCGCCGCCTGCCCGGTGACGTACTCGTAGCCGATGAACCGCGTGACCGCGCTCGGCCGGACGGAGCCCTCGCGGATGTACCCCGACACGGCACCGACGCGCGGGTCCGCGAGGTGCCGGGTCATGCGCCGCAGCGAGTCGGGCCGGTAGACGACGTCGGCGTCCATGATGAGCAGCGCCTGCATCCAGTCGTCCGCGAGCGCGTGCCGGATGCCGTGGTTGAGCGTGTGCGCCTTGCCCTGCCCGCCCTTCTCGCGACGCAGGTGCACGATCCGTCCGGGGAACCGGTCGGCGACCGCGGCGACGACCGCGGGGGTGTCGTCGGTGCTCGCGTCGTCGATCACGAGCACCCGCAGCCGGTCCGGAGGGTACTCGAGCGCCATGAGCCGCTCGAGCGAGGGCGTCAGGACGGCCGCCTCGTTCCAGGCGGGGATGAGCACCACGACCCGCGGCAGGTACGGCGCGGCGTGCCGCAGGTGCGTGCGCCGCGCGTGGAACGGGACGATCCCGTAGAGCGCGATGCCGCCGACCACGGGGATGAGCGCGGTGCCGACGCACGCGACGAGCAGGGCGATCAGCGCGTCGCGCAGGAACTCGGTCATCGACACCTCCGGGTCGGGCGCGGTGCCACCCGCCCCCGGCCGCTGCTCGTGGGCCGCCACGGCGCGCGACCCGTCGCCCCACGCTAACCAGCGGGGCGCCGGCGCGCCGCGCGACACCACGCGGCGGCGCCCGCCCGGCACGTGCGACGACCGGTCAGGGGGCGATGCCCCACGCCTGACCGGGCTCCCGGCGCCCCGGCCGCCACACCCGCAGCCGACGCGCGAGCGTCGCGCGCTGCGGGACGCGCGTGAGGGCGTCGGCGGGCAGGCGGCGCAGGACGGCCGCGTACTGGTCCGGGGTGAGCGCCACGGTGAGCGCGGCCCCGTCGTCCTCGGCGTCGAGCAGCGCGTACCCGAGCCCGCGGGCGTCCCAGACGTCCGCGCTGTGCACGAGGGGCGCCACGGTGCGGAACGCCGCCCACACGGCGTCGTCCACCGGGAGCCAGTCGACGGTCGCGTACGCCGGTGCGGCGGGCAGGCCCGCCGCGGAGCGCAGCACGGCGGCCGCGGCGTGCGCCTCCGCGGGCCAGTGGTCGAGCTCGGGCAGGTCGAACGCGACCGCGGTGGCGTCGGGCCGCACGGCGTCGAGCAGCACCGTCAGGCCGGCGGCGCGCGAGGCGCGGCGCAGCGCGACCGCGAACACGACCCGGGGCACCTCGCCGAGCACGTCGTCCGGCACGTGCCGGCCGCACGTCTCGGCACGGCCGTGGTGCTCCGCCTCGTAGACGCAGTGCCCGCACACGCCGATGAGGCTGGCCTCGTGCAGCCCGCCGGGGTGCTCGGACCACGGGTGCGCGCAGGCGCCGCACGCGTCGCGGAGCCGGGCTCTGCGGTCACCCACCTGCGCCATGGACCACCGTCCTTCTCGCCGCCTCCCGACGCGCTCCACATGATGGTGCGCCCGGCGGACGAAGGCCGCAGAACCGGCGTCCGCCACGCGGGCGCGAGGGTCGGTCGACGGCGATTTCACCCGCCCGGATCCGGACGTACCGGTTGATTCCGGGCGGTCAGACGTTCCACGCTCGTCGGAGCGCCGGGCAGCGTCGCCCGGCCACGAGCGGGGGCCACCATGTACCGACGCACCGTCCTGACCGTCCTGACCGTCGTCGCGACCGCGGCGTTCGCCGCCCCCGCCGCGGCCGCACCCCCGCCCGTCTGCGGGCAGACCCTCACGGTCGACACGCGCCTGCGCGCCGACCTCTCCTGCACGGGCGACGGGCTGCGCCTGGGCCCGGGCGTGGTGCTCG
The DNA here is from genome assembly GCF_000212695.1 of Cellulomonas fimi ATCC 484. NCBI lineage: Bacteria > Bacillati > Actinomycetota > Actinomycetes > Micrococcales > Cellulomonadaceae > Cellulomonas > Cellulomonas fimi. The sequence goes on from NC_015514.1 coordinate 2,979,454, forward strand.
ACCTGGGCGGCCGGACGCTGCGGGGCGACGGCACCGGCGTGGGCGTCGCGGTCGCGTCGGCAGGTTCGGCCACCGTCCGCGGCGGCACGCTCGCCGGCTGGGGCACGGCCGTCGCCACCTACGAGGTGCCCGACGCCGACACGGGCCCGCTGCTCCTCGACCGGGTGACGGTGACCGGCAGCACGACCGGGCTCCTCGCGTCCGGGCAGGACGGCACGGGCCTGTTCCGCAAGCCCACGACCGTCACGCGGTCGACGTTCCGCGACAACGGCCGGGCGCTGCTGGCGCTGTGGTTCGTGGAGGTCGGGGTGCACCGCAGCACGTTCGCGGACAACGACGTCGCGCTCGACGTCGGGGACTCGCAGGTCGACGTCGCGGACTCGCGCCTGGTCCGCAACGGCGTCGCGGTCCAGCTCGGCCAGAGCGGCACGACGATCGAGCGGTCGACGTTCGTCGACAACCCCGTCGGCGTCGCGCTGCAGCCCTCGTCGGGCGCCACCATCGCCGACAGCACGTTCCGTGGCAGCGACGTCGCCGTGTCCGGCCAGGGCAACCCGACCGTCCTGCACGTGCGTGACAACCGGTTCACCGACAACGGCACCGCGGTCTCGTTCGACCTCAGCGACGGGTCGGTGACCGGCAACGAGTTCCGCCGCAACGGCACGGGTCTGCTCGTCGTGCAGGCGCCGTGGGACGTCACGCTCGTGCAGGACAACACGTTCGTGCGTGGCGGCGACGGCATCCAGGTGCTCCAGGGCGACCCGTTGCTGCAGCTCGGCGGGAACGACGCGCGGCACAACAGCGGCTGGGGCATCCACGCGCCCGGCGTGACCGACCTGGGCGGGAACACCGCGCGCGGCAACGGCACCGAGCCGCAGTGCGTGGGGGTCGTCTGCACGACGTCGTGACGGGCCGCGGAGGGTCAGCGCGCGGGGGCGCCTCCCGCGGGCTCGCCCGCGGCGAGCAGCCAGCGGATCGTGCGGGTGGCCGCGGCGCCCGCCGCCTCGTCGAGCCGCCGTCGCGCCGGACCGGGCGCACGCAGCCCGAGGTCCTCGACGGCCCACGCGGGCAGCGACGCCACGGCCGCCCGCGCGAGCCCGAGGTAGCCGGCGCGCAGCGAGACCGGCACGGGCGGCTCGTGCAGGAGGAAGCGTGCCGCGTCGCGCGCGGCCGCCGACGGCCCGAGGACCGGGCGGAACGCGTCGATCGCGGCGGCGAGCCCCGCGACCGAGGTCGGCACGTCCGACGCCCCGAGCGCGCGTCCGACGACCGCGGCCTGCGCGACGTACTCGTCGGCGCGGGTCGCGTCGAGCGGGTGGACGCCGTACCGCCGGTGCGCGCGCAGGAAGCTGTCGATCTCGGCGACGTGGACCCAGCGCAGCAGCTCCGGGTCGTCCGCCGCGTACGCGATCCCGTCGGGGGTCGTCCCGCGGATCCGCGCGTGCACAGCCCGCACGCGCTGCACGGCCGCCTCCGCGTCGTCGGCCGTCCCGAAGACGGTCTCGGCGAGGAACGTGCTCGTCCGCGCGAGCCGGCCCCAGGGGTCGCCGCGGTACCCGGAGTGCGCGCCGACGGCAGCCATCGCCGCGGGGTGCAGGGACTGCAGCAGCAGCGCCCGCAGGCCGCCGACGAACATCGACGCGTCGCCGTGGACCGTGCGGATCGCCGCGTCCGGCGGGAACCAGCGGGGTCCGGGCGTGCCGTGGATGCGCTCGCGGCTCTCGGCGCCGTCCGGGCCGGCGACGCGCAGGAACAGCCGGGTGCCGACCTGGGCCCGCAGCGCGCGCAGGCCGCGGGGTGCGGGGTGGACGGTGTCCCGTCCGGCCGTCGTCGTCATCCCGCGATGGTGCCCCGGCGACGCGCGTCCCGCGACACGGCGCGCGCCGTTCAGTCGCGCGCGTAGCGGCGCACGAACGCGGCGAGGATCCGCGGCGGCGCCCACACGTCGGCGTGCCGGACACGCGCGAGCACCGCGTCCGCCTCCGCGGGCGGGAAGTAGCCGTACTCGCGGTACACGCGGATCCGGGTCGAGATCCCGTCGACGTCGAGCTCGGGGTGGAACTGCGTCGCGTAGAGGTGGCGCCGGACCCGGAACATCTGGACCGGGCACGTGGGCGACGACGCGAGGAGCGTCGCGGTCGGGGGCAGGACGCGGCACGCCTCCTTGTGCCCGACGAACGCGTCGAACGCGTCGGGGACGTCGGCCAGCAGAGGGTCGGCGCGCCCCTGCGGCGTGAGCGTGACGCGGACCGCGGAGATCGGCTCGGCGTGCACGCGGTCGATGACGCCGCCCTGGTGCACCCCGAGCGTGCCGACGCCGTAGCACGCGCCGAGGAAGGGCGCGTCCCGCTCGACGAGCTCGTCGAGGAGGGCCGCCATCTCCTTCTCGACGCGCACCTGCACCGCCGACTTCTCGTCGGCCGGCGTGCTCGCGTCGAACGGGCTGCCGCCGACCAGCACGCCCGACAGCGCGTCGAGGTCGAGGTCGGGCATGGGCTCGGCCTCGAGCCGGACGCGGCGCAGCTCGTGCGGGCGCAGCCCGCCGTAGGACAGCATCGCGGCGTACTCCGCGTCTGCCGCGGCGTCCTGCGCCCGTGACGCGAGCAGCACGAACGGCTTCATGCCATCGAGCGTGCCACCGCGACGCCGGCCGGTCGCGCGGGCCGCTTTCACCCGGGGGAAATGCGGACGAACGGGACGCGCGGTCGCCGCAGGCATCGCCAGACTGGCCGACGACCGCCCCGCCGACGGGGCGGCGTCCACCGGGGGAATCCACATGCGTCTGTCGTCCGTGCTGTGCTGTCTCGCCGTCGCCGCCGGGAGCGTCCTCGTCGCCGCACCCGCGCACGCGGCACCCGCGCCCGTCCCCGGGTGCGGCGCGGTGCTCACCACCGACTCGCGGCTCACCGCCGACCTCACGTGCGCGGCCGGCGACGGCGTCGTCCTGTCGCCCGGCGTCACGCTCGACCTGCGGGGGCACACCCTGCGCGGCCCCGGGAGCGGCACCGGCGTGGTGCTGCCTCCGGAGGGGGACGTGACCGTCCGCAACGGGACGCTCGCCGGGTGGTCCGCCGCGATCGAGACCCGGGGGCTCGACGACGTCGTCGGCGGCACCGCGACGATCACGCGCATGACGTTCACCGGCAACGGTCGCGGCGTCGACGCCACCGGCCGGCTCGGCGGCACCGGCAAGGTGCACGAGATCAGCCGTTCGACGTTCACCGACAACGGCAGCGGCGTGGGCGCGGTGTACGGCGGCGCGCACGTGGTGCGCTCGACGTTCACGGGCAACGGCACGGCGGTCGACGTGATCACCGGGGGCGTGCACCTGGAGGACTCGCGGCTGCAGGACAACGGCACGGGCGTGTCGTGCGACGAGTCGGGCTGCCTCGCGGAGCGCACGAGGTTCGTCGGCAACGACACCGCGGTGAACGTCCGGACGTTCGGCATGGACGTCGCCGGCTCGACCTTCGAGCGCAACGGCACGGCGTTCTGGTCGTTCGGCGTGTGGGGCCACAGCACGGTGGAGGGCTCGACGTTCGTGGACAACGGCACCGCGGTGACGCTCTTCACGAGCAACGCGACGCTGCGCGACAACGTGTTCCGCGGCAACGAGCTCGGCTTCACGACGGACGGCGGCATGCCGGACTTCGCCGCGACGCTCGTCGGCAACCGGTTCGTGCGCAACGTCGACGCGATCGTCTTCGAGGCCCCGGGCACGTCGCTGCAGGACAACGTGGCGAACCACAACGAGCGCTGGGGCATCTACGCGCCGAACGCGCACGACCTGGGTGGGAACCGCGCGCAGGGCAACGGCTACGAGCCGCAGTGCGTGGGCGTCGTCTGCCCGGGCGGCGGCCCCGTCTCCTGACCACGACCGGGGGACGGCCGGCGGCGACCTCGCCGGCCGTCCCCCGCGTGCGAGGATCGGGCGTGCCCGCCACCTTCTCCCCCACGCTCGCCGACCGGATCCCGGCGGACCCGACCGACGCCGACGCGCTGTACGAGGCGTTCACCGGCTGGGCCGCCGAGCGCGGGCTGACGCTGTACCCGCACCAGGAGGAGGCGCTGCTCGAGCTCGTCACGGGCGCGCACGTCGTCCTGTCGACGCCGACGGGCTCGGGCAAGTCGCTCGCCGCGACCGCGGCGCACTTCGTCGCGCTCGCGCAGGGCCGCCGCACGTTCTACACCGCACCGCTCAAGGCGCTCGTGAGCGAGAAGTTCTTCGCGCTCGTCGAGGCGTTCGGCTCGCACAACGTCGGCATGATGACGGGCGACTCGTCGGTCAACCCCGGCGCGCCGATCATCTGCTGCACCGCGGAGATCCTCGCCAACCTGGCGCTGCGCGACGGCGCGGACGCGGACGTCGGCCAGGTCGTGATGGACGAGTTCCACTTCTACGCCGACCCGCAGCGCGGCTGGGCGTGGCAGGTGCCGCTCCTGGAGCTGCCGCGCACGCAGTTCCTGCTCATGTCCGCGACGCTCGGCGACGTCACGTTCTTCCGCGACGACCTGCACCGTCGCACGGGCCGCGACGTCGCCGTGGTGGCGAACGCGCAGCGCCCCGTGCCGCTCACGTTCACGTACGCCGTGGAGCCGCTGCACGAGCTGCTCGACGAGCTCGTCTCGACCCGCCGCGCTCCCGTGTACGTCGTGCACTTCACGCAGAAGGAGGCCGTCGAGCGCGCGCAGTCGCTGCTGTCGACGACGCTCGCGAGCCGCGAGCGGCGCGACGCGATCGCCGCCGAGCTGGGGGCGTTCCGCTTCGGCCCCGGGTTCGGCCGCACGCTGTCCCGCCTGCTGCGGCACGGCGTCGGGGTGCACCACGCCGGGATGCTGCCCAAGTACCGGCGCGTCGTGGAGCGGCTCACGCAGAAGGGTCTGCTGCCCGTCGTGTGCGGGACCGACACCCTCGGGGTCGGGATCAACGTGCCGATCCGCACGGTGCTCCTGACGAGCCTCGTCAAGTACGACGGCGTCCGGATGCGGCACCTGTCGGCGCGCGAGTTCCACCAGATCGCGGGCCGTGCGGGACGTGCGGGCTTCGACACCGTCGGCGAGGTCATCGTGCTGGCGCCCGAGCACGTGATCGAGAATCGGCGCGCCCTGGAGAAGGCGGGCGACGACCCGCGCAAGCTCCGGAAGATCGTGCGCAAGCAGGCGCCCGCGGGGCACGTGAACTGGACCGACAAGACGTTCGAGCGCCTGCGCGACGCGCCGCCCGAGCCGCTGACGTCGTCCTTCGCGGTCTCGCACGCGATGGTGCTGCACGTCCTGGCCCGCCCGGGCGACCCGGTCGCGCACATGACCCGCCTGCTCACGGACAACCACGAGCCCGAGGCGGCGCGCGGGCGGCACGTGCGCCGCGCCGTCGCCGTGTACCGCTCGCTGCGTGCCTCCGGCGTGATCGAGCGCCCGTGGACGGACGACCCCGAGGCACCCCACGGCCGGCGACGCACCGTGCGGCTCACGCACGACCTGCCGGCGAACTTCGCGCTCAACCAGGCCCTGTCCCCCTTCGCGTACGCGGCGCTCGACCTGCTGGACCGCGACGACCCGGCGTACGCGCACGACGTCGTCTCGGTCCTGGAGGCCACGCTCGACGACCCGCGCCAGGTGCTCGCGGCGCAGGAGAACCGTGCGCGCGGCGAGGCCGTCGCGGCGATGAAGGCCGAGGGGCTCGACTACGACGAGCGCATGGCCCTGCTCGAGGACGTGAGCTACCCCAAGCCGCTCGCGGAGCTGCTCGAGGCCGCGTTCGTCACGTACCGCCAGACCAACCCGTGGGTCGCCGACCTCGCGCTGTCCCCCAAGTCGGTGGTCCGCGAGATGCACGAGAAGGCGATGACGTTCGCCGAGTACGTCTCGCACTACCAGCTCGACCGCACCGAGGGCGTGCTGCTGCGGTACCTCGCGGACGCCTACCGCGCGCTGCGCCAGACCGTCCCCGAGGACGCCAGGACCGAGGAGCTGTGGGAGGTCGTCGAGTGGCTCGGCGACCTCGTCCGCCGCACCGACTCCTCGCTGCTCGACGAGTGGGAGCGCCTGTCGCACCCCGAGGACGAGCCGGGCGCGGACGCCGCGGGCGGCGTCGACGAGGACACCCCGGAGCCGATCAGCGCGAACCCGCGCGTGCTGCGCGCGCTCGTGCGCGGCGCGCTGTTCCGCCGCGTCGAGCTCGCGGCGCGCGAGGCCTACGACGCGCTCGCCGCGCTGGGCGACCGGGACGCCGACGACGCCCCGTGGACCGCCGACCGGTGGGCCGACGCGCTCGACCCGTTCTACGACGACCACGACGAGATCCTCACCGGGCCGCCCGCGCGCGGACCGGGGCTGTTCCTCGTCACGACGGGCACGGCGACGTGGCAGGTGCGCCAGCTCCTCGACGACCCCGAGAGCGACCACGACTGGCGCATCGACGCCGTCGTGGACCTCGCGGGGTCGGACGAGACGGGCGAGGTGCAGCTGCGCGTGACGGCCGTCGGACCCCTGTGAGGCGACCCTCGCCAAGGTGAGGCTGCCCTGCATCACCGCAGGTCAGGCCAGCCTTTCCTGCGGTGACAGCCCGTGACGGACCGGCCTACCGTGGCGGCATGAGCGCCCTGTCGAGCCACCTCGTCGGCCCCCGTCGCGACGTCGTCGCGGCCCCTGCGGAGCCCGCCGCGACGGCCGCCGCGCGCCCGGAGCCGCTCGACGCGGGCCGGCTCAACCGACTGCGGGCGGCCGTGCTCGGGGCCAACGACGGCATCGTGTCCATCGCGGCGATGGTCGTGGGCGTCGCCGGTGCGGCCCCCGCGCGCTCGGCCGTCGTCACCGCCGGGATCGCCGGCCTCGTCGCCGGGGCGCTGTCCATGGCGGCGGGCGAGTACGTGTCCGTGAGCTCGCAGCGCGACGCCGAGCGCGCAGGCATCGCGACGGGAGCGCTCGACGACGACGCCCCGCTCACCAACCCCTGGCACGCGGCCTTCTCGTCCCTCGGCGCGTTCCTCGTCGGCGGGCTCGTGCCGCTGCTCGCGGTGCTGCTGCCGGTCACGGCGGCCGCCCGGGTGCCCGCCGTCGCGGTCGCCGTCGTCGGTGCGCTCGTCGTGACGGGAGCCGTGAGCGCGCGCGTCGGCGGGGCGTCCGTGTCCCGCTCGGTGCTGCGCAACGTCGTCGGCGGCGGGCTCGCGATGGCCGTGACGTACGGCGTCGGCAGCGTCGTGGGCCTCGCGCTCTGACGTCGCGCGGCGGCCCTCGCGGACGTCAGGCGCCGTACGCGGCGAACGGGCGGTCGGTCGGCACGATGTCCTTGCCGAGCGGCAGGAGCGAGACGGGGATCATCTTGAGGTTCGCGATCCCCAGCGGGATCCCGATGATCGAGACGAACAGCGGGATCGCGGTGACGACGTGGCCGATCGCGAGCCAGATCCCCGCCACCACGACCCAGATGACGTTGCCCAGCGTCGACCACGCGCCCGCGCGCGGCTTGTCGACGACGGTCCGGCCGAACGGCCACAGCGCGTAGCCGGCGATCCGGAACGACGCGATGCCGAACGGGATCGTCACGATCAGCACGCAGCACACGACTCCCGCCGCGACGTACCCGAGCGCGAGCCACAGGCCCGCGAGCACCAGCCAGATGACGTTGAGCAGCGTGTTCACCGTCCCAGCCTGCCACCCGGGACGGCCTAGGGTGGCGGGGTGGCGAAGAAGGACTCGAAGCACGCACCGTCGGGCACGCCCGCGCTCGTCGCCCTCGCCGCGGCCGGGGTGCCGCACACCGCCCACCCGTACGAGCACGACCCGTCGAGCGACGTCGGCTACGGCCTCGAGGCGGCGGAGGTGCTCGGCGTCCCGCCCGAGCAGGTCTTCAAGACGCTCATGACGGTCGTCGACGGGCGCCTCACCGTCGCGGTGGTCCCGGTGACCGGCAAGCTCGACCTCAAGGCCCTGGCCCAGGCGGCCGGCGGCAAGAAGGCCGCGATGGCGCACAAGCCCGACGCGGAGCGGGCGACGGGCTACGTCGTCGGCGGCATCTCGCCGCTCGGGCAGAAGACCGCCCACCCGACGGTCGTCGACGAGACGGTGTGGCTGTTCGACACCGTGTTCGTCTCGGGCGGACGGCGCGGGCTGGACGTCGAGCTCGCCCCCGACGACCTCGTGCGGCTCACCGCGGCGACGGTCGCCGACATCGCGCGCGGCTGACCGCCGGTACGGTCTGAGGCCATGTCCGACGCCCAGCCCCCGGCAGCGGACGACGACGCCGCGGTGCTCGCCGCCCGGCTCGCGTCCGTGCGGTCCCGTGTCGCCGCGGCCTGCTCCGACGCGGGTCGTCCCGCGGCGGACGTGCGGGTGCTGCTCGCGACCAAGACGGTCGACGCCGCGCGCATCCGGCTCGCCCTGGCGGCCGACGCGGCCGCCGTCGCCGCGGACCCCGCGCTCACGCCCGTGCTGGTGGGCGAGAACCGCGTGCAGGAGCTGGTCGCGAAGGGCCCGGACCTGGCCGACCTGCGCCCCACGACGCACCTCATCGGCCCCCTGCAGTCGAACAAGGTCAACGCCGCGCTGCGCTGGGTGTCGTGCGTGGAGTCCGTCACCTCGCTCGACCTCGCCCGCCGGCTCTCCGACCGGTGCGCGGACCGGCCCGTCGCACTCGACGTGCTCGTCCAGGTGAACGTCTCCGGCGAGGTGACCAAGCACGGCGTGCCGCTCACCGCGGCGGCGGACCTCGCGCTCGCGGTCGCGGCGCTGCCGGGCGTGCGGCTGGCCGGGTTCATGACGGTCGGGCTGCGCTCGCCCGACGTGGCCGCCGTGGGCGCGGGGTACGCGTCGCTCGCGGCGCTGCGCGACGAGGTGCTCACGTCGGGCGCGCCGGGGACGCAGGGCGCGCGCGAGCTGTCGATGGGCATGAGCGGCGACCTCGAGGTCGCGGTCGCCCACGGCGCGACGCTCGTGCGGGTGGGGTCGGCCGTCTTCGGCGACCGGCCCGCGCGCTGACCTCAGCGGGCCGCGCGACCCGCCTGCCCGTTCGGCACGCGGCTGACGCGCCCGCCGCGCAGCAGGACCTCGCGGGCGGCCAGCACCTCGGTGCGGTGGGCCCGGTGCAGCCGTGCGCGCAGCTCGCGCTCGTGCAGCAGGTGCATGCGGCGCAGGTCCCGCTCGGTCAGCGTCATGGTCGTCCCCTCCCCCGGGTCACCTCGGAAGGTGCTGGACGACCGTCCGCCAGATACATCGCGGCCCCGGCGTGCCGGAGGATGGGGTCATGCCGTCCGCCGCGCGTCGCCTGCCCCGCTGGGTCTACGGGCAGGGCGTCGAGCCCGACGCGCGGTTCTCGCTCGCCAACGAGCGGACCTTCCTGGCGTGGCTGCGCACCGCGCTGGCGCTGCTCGCGGGCGGCGTCGCCCTCGAGGCGCTCGACCTGCCGATCCAGCCGCAGCTGCGCCTGGCCGCGGCCGTCGTGCTCGTGACGCTCGGGACGGCCGCTCCCCTGCTCGCATGGTGGGGCTGGGCGCGGGCCGAGCGGGCGATGCGCCGCGGCGAGCCGCTGCCCGCGCCCGTCGGGTTCGCGCTGCTCGTCGGCGGCGTGGTAGCGGCAGGCGCGCTCGTGCTGCTGGGGCTGCTGCTCGCATGAGCGGTCGCCCCGCCGACGACGGCACGCCCCGCGACGCGCCGGTGGGCGGCGACGTCGGCACGCCCCGCGACGCGGTGGCGGGTGGCGACGTCGGCCTCGCGGCCGAGCGCACGCGGCTCGCGTGGCGGCGGACCTCGCTCGGCCTGGCGGCGGGCAGCCTGGCCGCCGGACGGCTCCTGCAGGACGTCGTCGGGCCCGTGTCCTGGGCCGTCGCCCTGCTCGGGCTCGTCACCGCGGGCGGCGTCCTGCTCGCCGCGGGGCGCCGCCGCGGGTGGCTGCTCGCGGCCCAGCGCGGCGAGCTGCCCGGCGGCCGGCTCGTCGCGCTGTGCGCCGTCGGGGTAGCGCTGCTGGGTCTCGCCGCGCTCGTCGTCGTGCTCGCCGGTCCGGGGTGACGCAGGCTCGCCGTGCCGGCCACACGTGCCGACCGGGTCAGGGCACGCGCGCGGTCCAGGCCGGGTCGGAGAACTTCGTGCGGACCAGCTCGTGCGCGCGCTCCAGCTCGTCGGACCGCAGGTCGCCGTCGACCGTCGCGTACCGGCCGCGGAAGTGGGCGACGAACGCGTCGATCACCGCCTCGCGCGCCAGGTGCGTCTGCGACCGCACGGGGTCGACCCTCTTGTTCGCGCTCGTCGTGCCCTTGTCGGACAGCTTCTCGCGGCCGATCCGCAGGACCTCGAGCATCTTGGTCGCGTCGATGTCGTAGGACATCGTCACGTGGTGCAGCACCGCGCCGCCGACAACCCGCTTCTGCGCCGACCCGGCGATCTTGCCCGCGGGCGACGAGATGTCGTTGAGCCCGCTGAGCTCGGCGCGCACGCCCACGTCGGCCAGCGCGCCCAGCACCCACTGGTTGAGGAACGCGTAGGACTCCTCGAACGTCATGCCGTCGACGAGCGAGACGGGCACCACGAGCGAGAACGTGATGCAGTTGCCCGCCTCCATGAACATCGCACCGCCGCCGGAGATGCGCCGCACCACGGTGATGCCGTGCCGGTCCACCGCCTCGAGGTCGACCTCGTTGCGCAGCGACTGGAACGAGCCGATGATCACCGCTGGCTCGACCCACTCCCAGAACCGCAGGGTCGGCCCACGCCGCCCCGCGGCGAGCTCCTCGGTGAGCACCTGGTCGAGGGCCGCGTGCATCGCGGGCGGCATCGGGCCCGGGTGCAGCAGCTCGACGGTGTGGTCCGTCCAGGCCGTCGAGAGGCCGAGCGCGCGCCGCACGGCCACCGCGACGGCCCGGGCGTCGAACCCGACGAGCACCGCCGGCTCCGGGAGCACCCCGGCGGCGTGCGCGGCGGCCAGCGCGTCGTCGACGGCGTCGGCCAGACGCGTCGTCGGCGCGTCGGCGGGCAGGCCGTCGAGCGCGGTGCGGACCACGTCGAGCGCCTCGTCGGGCTCCAGGAAGAAGTCGCCGCTGACGCTCGTCCCGCTCAGGAGCCCGTCGACCACGTCGACGTCGACCGCGACCAGCTTGCCGCCGGAAACCTTGTACTCGCCGTGCACGCCCTCACCCTACGGCGGGCCCGAGGGACCGGACGGCGTCCTGCGCCCGGTGCTGCACCATCGCGGTGAGCGACTCGGCGTCGCCGAGCGTCGCGAGCGCGTCCGCCGGGGACGCATCCGCGAGGGCCGACGCGGTCCAGCTGACGATCACGTTCCCGACGAGCATGTGGCCGCGGTACGCGGGCACGTCGTCACCCTCCGCCGTGTGCACGACGTCCTGCACGATCGACGGGTAGACGCCCTGGCCCTCGATCGCGGGGGCGCCCGTCCACGACCCGCCGTCGGTGCCGGGGTTCACCTGCGCGTAGGACGGGCACGCGTCGACCGTCGTGACGAGGTCGGCGAACGCCTGCCGTGCGGAGGCGGGGTCCGGAAGAGCAGCGGCCTGCTGGGAGAGCACGACCGCGTCGTTCGCGTAGACACGCGCCGCGAAGGCCGCCGGCGGCTGCGCGACGGCCGTCACGGCGGTGGTGCACGCCGCAGGGTCGACGCTCGACCCCGGCGGCAGGCCCCAGACGACCTCACCGCCGTCCGTCCGGTCGATCCCGTCACGTGCGGCGGGCACCGACGCGCGCACGTCGTCCGCCGTCACGAGCAGCAGCTCGACCGTCGAGGCGTCGAACACCGCGTCCTGCGCGGGCGGGACGACGCTCACGGTCGGCGACGGGACGGCGGTCACGTCGGTGGCGGGCGGGAGCGCCGTCACGGTCGGTGCGGGCTCGGCGGCCCAGGGCCGGGCGACGAGCAGGACAACCGCGATGACGACGACCGCGGCCACGAACCACCACCAGCGACGCCGGGGCGCCGGCGAGCCGTCCGGTGTCGGACCGCCGTGCGGCTCCGTGCCCGCCACTGACCGCTCCTCCCGACGGGCGGAGGCCGAGGTCGCGCCCGTCTCCTCCGACCCTAGGACGGCGCCGGGGGTCGCGGAGGGCGAAAAGTCAGCGCGGCGCGATCCCGCGCGCGTGCAGCCCCCAGATGGTCGCGTCGGTGAGCGCCTCCCACGACGCCTCGAGCAGGTTCGGCCCGACGCCGACGGTGCTCCACGACGTCTGCCCGTCGCTCGTCTCGATGAGCACGCGCGTGACCGCGTCGGTGCCGTGCATGGAGTCGAGGATGCGCACCTTGAAGTCGATGAGCTCGAACGTCTCGAGCTCGGGGTAGACGCGCACGAGCGCCTGCCGCAGCGCGTGGTCGAGCGCGTTCACGGGGCCGTTGCCCTCGCCCGTGCTGACGATGCGCTCGCCCCCGGCGTGCAGCTTCACGGTCGCCTCGGCCGTCGCCGGGGTGCCCCGGCCGCCCGCGCGCTCGACGATCGTCCGCCACGACTCGACCCGGAAGTACTGCGGGCGTGCGCCGTGCACCTCCTCGACGAGCAGCAGCTCGAACGACGCGTCGGCGGCCTCGTACGTGTAGCCACGCGCCTCGGCGTCCTTGACCCGGTCCGTGACGCGTCCCAGCACCTCGGGCTGGCCGGACAGGTCGAAGCCCAGCTCACGACCCTTGAGCTCGATCGACGCCCGCCCCGCCATGTCGGACACGAGCATGCGCATGTCGTTGCCGACCTGCATGGGGTCGATGTGCTGGTACAGGTCGGGGTCGACCCGGATCGCGGACGCGTGCAGGCCGGCCTTGTGCGCGAAGGCGCTGGCGCCCACGTACGGCTGCCGCGCGAACGGGGAGATGTTCGTGATCTCGGCGATCGCGTGCGCGATGCGCGTGAGCTCCGACAGGCCGGACTGCTGGTCGTCGGCCTTGCGCAGCACGGGAAGGCCGTACTTGAGCTCGAGGTTCGCCACGACGGACAGCAGGTCGGCGTTGCCCGTGCGCTCGCCGTACCCGTTGACGGTGCCCTGCACGTGCGAGCAGCCGGCCTCGACCGCCGCGAGCGTGTTGGCGACCGCACAGCCGGAGTCGTTGTGCGCGTGCATGCCGAGCACGGCGTCGGGGCCGACGACCCCGCGGATCTCGTGCACGACGTCCGCGACCCACGCCGGGATCATGCCGCCGTTCGTGTCGCACAGCGCCACGACCTCGGCCCCCGCCTCGAACGCGGCCAGCACGGCCGCCCGCGAGTACGCGGCGTCGAACCGGTACCCGTCGAAGAAGTGCTCGGCGTCGACCACGACGCGCCGCCCCTCGCGCACGAGGAACCGCACGGTGTCCGCGATCATCGCGAGGTTCTCCTCGCCCGTGGTCCGCAGCGCGCGCTCGGCGTGCCGCAGGTCGCTCTTCGCGACGAGCGCGACGACGGGCGCCTCGGAGTCGACGAGCGCCCGCACCTGCGGGTCGTCGACCGCGCGGGTGCCCGCCTTGCGGGTCGAGCCGAACGCCGCGAGCTCCGCGTGCCGCAGGTCGAGCTCCTTCGCGGCGCGCTTGAAGAACTCGGTGTCCTTCGGGACGGCGCCGGGCCAGCCGCCCTCGATGAAGCCGACGCCGAGCTCGTCGAGCAGCGGGGCGATCGCGAGCTTGTCCGCGACCGAGAGGTTCATGCCCTCCTGCTGGGCGCCGTCGCGCAGCGTGGTGTCGTACACCTGGAAGGACAGGGCCGTGGGGAGGCCGGCAGGGCTGGCTGCGGGTGCGGTCACGGGCGGCTCTCCTCGGGGGTCGTGCGGGGTGCCGGGGTGCGCCTCGACGCTACCGGCGTTCGTGGTGCCGGCCCGTGCGGGTCCGGCCGGTCCGGGCTGCTGCTCGGCGTCCGGGCGCGGACCCGCACATGGCGGAGCTCGTCGGCCTCGGCCCCGCGGTGGTGGGCGGTGACGTGGTCGGCGTGCGGCCGGGCGGGGGTGGTGCCCGACCAACAAAAAGACCCCCCGAGGGACGGGAGGTCTGCGCGTCAGCGGTGTCTGCTGACGCGCTACTCGATAATGAGGGTGATGATGGTCACGGCTTCATCGTGGCACAGCGCACGCGGTGCGGTCACTCGTTCCACCCAATGGACAGGCGTCGCCGCGACCTCGCACCTCGCGGGCGACGCCCGAGCACGAGCTGCGAGGAGACACATGTCCGTCCCCGACCCGGCCCACCCGGGCGAGCCCACCCCGCCGGTCCGCCGCCCCGCGTCCGCGGTGCCACCCGCCCCCGCCCCTCCCGCCGGGACGCCGCCGCCCGCACCCCCGACGGCTGCGATGGCGCCCGTTCCGGCGCCCGCACCCGTCGCGGCGACGCCTCCCCCGGTCGTCGCGCCGGCCACCGCCCAGCCCCTGTACCCCGCCGGTGCCGCGGTGCCCGTCGCACCCGTGGTGGCCGCCCGGCCCACGCTCGACGCCGGCCGGTTCTGGGCGGGCGTCGCGGCGACCGCCGTGGTCGCCGCGCTCGTCGCGGTCGTCGGCGTCGTGGTGTTCCAGGAGATCCTCGGGATCGACCTCGTCGTCGGGGACCTGTTCGCGACCGGCAGCACCACGACGGCGCTCGTCGTCGGAGCGGTCCTCGCCGCCGTGGCGGCGGGTGCGGTGCTCCACCTGCTGGTCCTGACGACGCCGCGCCCGCGGGCGTTCTTCGGCTGGATCGTCGGCCTGGGGACGCTCGTCGTCGCGCTGCTGCCCCTGACGTGGACCCAGGACGTGACCGCCGCCGTCGCCACGGGGATCGTGCACCTGGTGGTCGGGATCGCGGTGTGGTCGCTGCTGTCCGGCGTGCTGACCTGGACGCGTCGCCCCGCAGTCCTCGGCTGACGCGCGAACGCCGGCACCGCCCCGTGCGGGGGCCGTGCCGGCGCTCGTCGTCCGCGGTGCCCGGGTCAGACCAGGCGGTGGAGCCAGCCGTGGCGGTCGGTCGCGCGGCCGTACTGGATGTCGGTGAGCTCCGCGCGGATGCGGCCCGTGACCGGGCCGGTGCCGCCGTCGCCGACGGTGAGGTCGAAGTCGTCGCTCGCGAGGCGGCCGATCGGGGTCACGACGGCGGCGGTGCCGCACGCGAACACCTCGGCCACCGAGCCGTCCTCGATCCCGGCGCGCAGCTCGGCGAGCGGGATCGGGCGCTCCGAGACCTCGTGTCCCGCGTCGGTCAGCAGCTGCAGGATCGAGCCGCGCGTGACGCCCTCGAGGATCGAGCCGGACACGGGCGGCGTCGACACCGACCCGTCCGCGCCGACCACGACGATGTTCATGCCGCCGAGCTCCTCGAGCAGCGTGTTCGTCGTCGCGTCGAGGAAGCAGACCTGCTCGCAGCCCTTCTCGTACGCGCGCTGCTGCGGCAGCAGGCTCGCCGCGTAGTTGCCGCCGCACTTGGCCGCCCCGGTGCCGCCCGCACCCGCGCGGTGGAACTCGGTGTCGACCCAGATCGACACCGGCGTGAGGCCGCCCGCGAAGTACGGGCCCACCGGCGACGCGATGACGAGGTACTCGGCCTCCAGCGACGGCCGCACTCCGAGGAAGCTCTCCGAGGCGTACATGAAGGGCCGCAGGTACAGGCTCGTCTCCTCGCCCGACGGCACCCACGCCCGGTCGGTCCGGACGAGCGCCGTGATCGAGCCGAGGAAGTCCGCCTCGGACAGCTGCGGCAGGGCGAGGCGCTGCGCGGACCGCGCGAAGCGTGCCGCGTTGGCCTGCGGGCGGAACGTCCACACCGAGCCGTCGGCGTGCTTGTACGCCTTGAGCCCCTCGAAGATCTCCTGCGCGTAGTGCAGGACCGCGGTCGCGGGGTCGAGCTGCAGCGGGCCGTACTTCTCGACGCGGCGGTCGTGCCAGCCCTCGCCGTCGATGTACGAGATGCGGGCCATGTGCTCGGTGAACACGGTGCCGAACTTGGGCGACGCCAGCGCGGCCTCGCGCGTCGCGTCGGGGACCGGGGTGTCCGTCCGGTGGAGCGTGAACAGGTCGGCGGACGAGGGTGCTGCGAGGGTGCTCATGTCGGGGGGCCTTTCACCAGGGTCGTTGATGACGGTACCGGTGAGGACGGCCGGGTGGACAGGCGACCGCCGCCCCCTGCTCGGGGTGCGGCGGCCGCGGGTGACGGGTCTCAGCCGGCGACGCGCGCGGCGAGGTCCTTGCCCACCTCGGCCGTCGACCGTACTCGCTCCGCCGACCCGCGCTCGGCCAGGTCGGACGCCACCGCGGACTCCACGCGGCGCGCCGCGTCGGACAGGCCGAGGTGCTCCAGGAGCATCGCGACCGACAGGACCGTGGCGGTCGGGTCGGCCTTGCCCTGGCCCGCGATGTCCGGCGCCGAGCCGTGCACGGGCTCGAACATGCTCGGCGCGGTGCGGTCCGGGTTGATGTTCGCCGACGCGGCCAGGCCGATCCCGCCCGTGATCGCGGCGGCGAGGTCGGTGAGGATGTCCCCGAAGAGGTTGTCGGTGACGATCACGTCGAAGCGCGACGGGTTCGTCACGAGGAAGATCGTCGCCGCGTCCACGTGCAGGTAGTCCACCGTGACGTCGGGGAACTCCGCGTTCACGGCCTCGACCGTGCGACGCCACAGGTGCCCCGCGTGCACGAGGACGTTGTGCTTGTGCACGAGCGTGAGCTTCTTGCGGGGCCGGGCCGCGGCACGAGCGAACGCGTCGCGCACCACGCGCTCCACGCCGAACGCCGTGTTGACGCTCACCTCGTTCGCGACCTCGTGCGGCGTGCCCACACGGATCGCGCCGCCGTTGCCGACGTAGGGGCCCTCGGTGCCCTCGCGGACGACGACGAAGTCGACGTCGCCGGGGTCGGCCAGCGGGCTCGTGACGCCGGGGTAGAGACGGCCCGGGCGGAGGTTGACGTAGTGGTCCAGCGCGAAGCGGAGCTTGAGCAGCAGGCCGCGCTCGAGCACGCCCGACGGCACCGTCGGGTCGCCGATCGCGCCCAGCAGGATCGCGTCGTGCGCGCGGATCGCGTCGAGGTCGCCGTCCGTCAGCGTCTCGCCCGTCGCGTGCCAGCGGCGCGCGCCGAGGTCGAAGTCCGTGGTGGCGACGCGCGTGCCCGTGCCGTGCAGCGCGGCCTCGAGGACGAGCAGGCCCTGCTCGACGACCTCGGTGCCGATGCCGTCGCCGGCGACGACGGCGAGACGGAGGTCCGCGGGGGCGGTGGTGCTGGCGCTCATGCGCGGCAGCCTACCGCCGTCCCACGACTCGGACCGGTGTGTCTCAGGTGACGGACGGTCAGTCGACGGCCGGAGTCGGGCCGGTGGTGGGGTACACGAGCTCGAAGCGCTCCGTCACCACCGGCAGGTCCGCGCGGAACGCGTCGTCGCCGAGCACCCGACGCCAGTACCGCTCGTGCTCGGTGCGCCACGACGTCAGCGACAGGTCGTCCTCGCCCTCCGCACGTGCGTGGTCCTCGCCGACCTGGTCGAACGGGACGACCGCGACCTCGGTCGTGCGCAGCAGCGCACGCGGCTCCCCCGTACCGTCGACGACGATCGACAGGTCGCCCACCACGGGCAGGTCGAGGCCCTCCGTCTCGAACTCCGCGAGCGCCGTCGACGTGCCCGTCTTGCGGCCGTCGAGCACCAGGCCCAGGAGCTGGTCCGCGAGCACCGGGGAGTCGCCGAACGACCACGAGGGCGGCGGCACGACGTCCTTCGGCTGCTCCCCCAGCACGGAGTCGAGCTTGCCGAGCCCCAGGTGGCCGCGAGCTGCCTGCCAGAACGCGCTGACCCGCTGGTCCGGCTCCTCGCCCGTCAGGTCGGTCGTCGCCTCGTCGGTCATCGTCGTCCCTCCGTCGGTGGTGGCCCCATCTTGTCGTGCAGCACGAGGGGCGTGCGACCTGGGCGGACAGCCCGGACGCACGCCCCTCGGAGAGCCGCAGGGTCAGCGCGCCGCGCTTCCCTCGACGTAGTCGGAGTCCGAGGGCTTCACCCACGCGAAGAGCTTGCGCAGCTCGCGGCCGACCGGCTCGATCGGGTGGTTCTGGCCCTTCTCGCGGAGCTCCTTGAACTCCGGCGCACCGGCGTCCTGGTCGTCGATGAAGCGCTTCGCGAACGCGCCGTTCTGGATGTCCGCGAGGACGGCCTGCATGTTCGCCTTGACGTCGGGCGTGATGACGCGCGGGCCCGAGACGTAGTCGCCGTACTCCGCCGTGTCGGAGACGGACCAGCGCTGCTTGGTGATGCCGCCCTCGAAGATGAGGTCGACGATGAGCTTGAGCTCGTGCAGCACCTCGAAGTACGCGACCTCGGGCTGGTAGCCGGCCTCGGTCAGGGTCTCGAAGCCGTACTGGATGAGCTGCGAGACGCCGCCGCACAGCACGGCCTGCTCACCGAACAGGTCGGTCTCGGTCTCCTCGGTGAAGGTCGTCTTGATGCCCGCGGCGCGCAGGCCGCCGATCGCCTTGGCGTAGGACAGCGCGAGCTTCCACGCGTCGCCCGACGCGTCCTGCTCGACGGCGACGATGACCGGCACGCCGCGGCCGTCGACGTACTCGCGGCGGACCAGGTGGCCCGGGCCCTTGGGGGCGACCATGAGGACGTCGTGGTTCGCGGCCGGCTTGATGTAGCCGAAGCGGATGTTGAAGCCGTGGCCGAAGACGAGCGCGGCGCCGTCCTTGAGGTTCGGCTCGATCTCGTCGCGGTAGACGATCCGCTGCACCTGGTCGGGGGCGAGGATGACGACGACGTCGGCGCCCGCGACCGCGTCGGCGACCGTCGCGACCTTGAGGCCCTCGTTCTCGGCCTTGGCGCGCGACGCCGAGCCCTCACGCAGGCCCACGGTGACGTCGACGCCGGAGTCGCGCAGGTTGAGCGAGTGCGCGTGCCCCTGGCT
The DNA here is from genome assembly GCF_000212695.1 of Cellulomonas fimi ATCC 484. NCBI lineage: Bacteria > Bacillati > Actinomycetota > Actinomycetes > Micrococcales > Cellulomonadaceae > Cellulomonas > Cellulomonas fimi. Next base: position 2,998,257 of record NC_015514.1, read on the forward strand.
GCCGTAGCCGATGACGGCGACCTTCTTGGACTGGATGACCGACAGGTCGGCGTCGTCGTCGTAGAACAGCTCAGCCACGGTGGATCTCCTCAGGTGGTGTGGGGTGGTGCGACGTGCGGGGGGATGGTCGGGGTCAGGCGGTGCGCGAGACGCGCTCGAGCGCCCGGTCCGTGATCGAGCGCGACCCGCGCCCGATGGCGACCGTGCCGGACTGCACGATCTCACGGATGCCGAACGGCTCCAGGGCGGTCAGGAGGGCGCCGAGCTTGCCCGGGCTGCCGGTCGCCTCGATCACGACCGTGTCGGGGACGACGTCGACGACGTGCGCCCGGAACAGCTGGACGACCTCGAGGACCGAGGTGCGCTGCGCGGTGTCCGCCTTGACCTTGACGAGCAGCAGCTCGCGCTGCACGGACGCCGCGTCCTCGAGCTCGACGATCTTGATGACGTTGATGAGCTTGTTGAGCTGCTTGGTCACCTGCTCGAGCGGCAGCTCGTCGACGTCGACGACGACGGTGATGCGCGAGATCTCCTCGTGCTCCGTCGGGCCCACGGCGAGCGAATGGATGTTGAAGGACCGGCGGGCGAACAGGCCCGCGACGCGCGTGAGCACACCGGGCTTGTTCTCCACGAGCACGGACAGCGTGTGGCGGCTCATTCTCAGTCCTCGGTCTCGATGGGTCGGGCTGAGGCTGCATTCCGCTCCAGCCGAGTGCCTTGCTTCGCTTCAGCCCTCAACTTCCGCTCCATTTCGCTCAGTCCTCCCGGTCCCACGCCGGGCTGATGCCCCGGGCGTACTGGATGTCGTCGTTGCTCACGCCGGCAGCGACCATGGGCCACACCATCGCGTCGCGCGACACGGTGAAGTCCACGACGACGGGACGGTCGTCGATCTCGAGCGCGCGCTTGATGGTCGCGTCCACGTCGGCCTTCGTCTCGCAGCGCAGGCCCACGCAGCCGTAGGCGTCGGCGAGCTTGACGAAGTCCGGCACGCGCACCGTGCCGTGGCCGGTGTGCAGGTCCGTGTTGGAGTAGCGCGACTCGTAGAACAGCGTCTGCCACTGCCGGACCATGCCGAGCGACGAGTTGTTGACGACCGCCACCTTGATCGGGATGTCGTTGATCGTGCAGGTGGCGAGCTCCTGGTTGGTCATCTGGAAGCAGCCGTCGCCGTCGATCGCCCACACGGTCCGGTCGGGCTGGCCGACCTTCGCGCCCATCGCCGCGGGCACGGAGTAGCCCATGGTGCCGAGGCCGCCGGAGTTGAGCCACGAGTTGGGCCGCTCGTACTTGATGAACTGCGCCGCCCACATCTGGTGCTGCCCGACGCCCGCTGCGTACACGGCCTCGGGGCCCGACAGCTCGCCGATGCGCTGGATGACGTGCTGCGGGGCCAGGTGGCCGTCCGACGGCTCGTCGTAGCCGAGCGGGAAGGTCTCGCGCCACGCGTCGAGCTGCTTCCACCAGGCCTCGAGGTCCGGCTTGCCGTGCTGGCCGTGCTCGCGGGCGAGCTCGGGCAGCAGGTCGGCGAGCACCTCGCGCAGGTCGCCCACGATCGGCACGTCGACGGCCTTGTTCTTGCCGATCTCGGCGGGGTCGATGTCGGCGTGCACGATCGTCGCGTTCGGGGCGAAGCTCGACAGCTGGCCCGTGACGCGGTCGTCGAACCGTGCGCCGAGCGCGACGATGAGGTCGGCGCGCTGCAGCGCGGCGACGGCCGCCACCGTGCCGTGCATGCCCGGCATGCCGAGGTGCTGCGGGTGGGTGTCGGGCAGCGCGCCGCGCGCCATGAGCGTCGTGACGGCCGGCGCGCCCGAGGTGTCGACCAGGGCGCGCAGCTCGGCTGCGGCGCCGGCGCGGATCACGCCGCCCCCGACGTACAGCACGGGCCGCCGGGCGGTCGCGAGCAGGCGGGCGGCCTCCCGGATCTGCTTGGCGTGCGGCTTGGTGACCGGGTGGTAGCCGGGCAGCGTGATGTCCTGCGGCCAGCTGAACGTCGTCTGCGCCTGCATGGCCGACTTCGCGATGTCGACGAGCACCGGGCCCGGGCGCCCGCTCGCGGCGATGTGGAACGCCTCGGCGATGACGCGCGGGATGTCGTCGGGGTCCGTCACGAGGTAGTTGTGCTTCGTCACCGGCAGCGTGATGCCGACGATGTCGGCCTCCTGGAACGCGTCGGTGCCGATGAGCGACGCGCCGACCTGCCCCGTGATCGCCACGAGCGGGACGGAGTCCATGTGGGCGTCCGCGATCGGGGTCACGAGGTTGGTCGCACCGGGGCCGGACGTCGCCATGCAGACGCCGACCCGGCCCGTCGCGGAGGCGTACCCGGCCGCGGCGTGGCCGCCGCCCTGCTCGTGCCGCACGAGGATGTGCCGCACCTTGGCGGAGTCCATGAGCGGGTCGTAGGTGGGCAGGATCGCGCCGCCCGGGATGCCGAACACGACCTCGACGCCCTGCTCCTCCAGGGAGCGGACGATCGACTGCGCACCGGTGACCTTCTCGACGGTCGAGCCCGCACCGACGACGACCCGGTCGCGGTCCGCTCGGGCGTGCGCGACGACCGCAGGGCTGGCCTGCGGTGCGGGCGGCGCGGGCGTACGCGGCGGTGCCGGGTGAGGACCCTGGACCATCGTTGTCTCCCTGGTGGTGCGGTCGATGAGAAGAGGCCGGAACACAGAAAAACCCCTCGGGCCCGAGGACGGGCGGGACGAGGGGTGCGCGCGCGGACGGGGCCTGGGTGCGGTGGCCTCAGCCGGCGCGCTCAGGAAGTACTACGAGGATCGTCTGCACGCGAGCGACCCTACGCCTCCGTCGGTTCGGTGTCACCCCGTCTCACATCGTGGTTCACGTGTCCACCTGACGGAAGGTGCGGGTGTCGCCCGGTCGGCCCCTGGCGGAGCGGGACGACCGGGCGGCACGGGCCTGAGGGAGGCGTCAGCAGGTCGTGCCCGGGTCGCACCACTGGTGCGCCACGTCGACCACGAGCCGGGAGCCGTTGCCCGGCCCGGGCAGCAGGAACGTGCGGAACGGCAGCCGGGCGCGCACGCCCAGGCCGATCGTCGTCACACGGTCGGCGCTGCCCGCCCACACGACGTCCCGGAACGTGCGGTACCCGCTCACGTCGGCCATCGACGCCCCCGTCGCCGGCGTCGGCCACAGGGCGTGCCCGACGTTCGGCACGACAGCCAGCCGGGCGCCCCCGCGCACGGGCACCGCAGCACCCGTGCCCTGCTCCGTCACGACGTCGACGTACTGCACGGAGTAGCTCGAGACGAAGTGCACGGCGTCCAGGACGATCCGGTCGAAGCACTCGTGCCGACCCGTGCGGACCGCCCGGAGCTGGCCGCCCGGAGCGGTCCCCACGACCTCGGGCTGCGAGCCCCAGACCTGACCGCAGTACGGCGTGGCCGACGCCGCCGGGGCGGCGAGCAGGTGCAGCCCCACCGCCAGCAGCAGCGCCAGGCCCGCGACGGACGTCGTGCGCACGGACGACCTCCCGACGACCGACATCAGCAGGTGGTCCCCGTCTCGCACCACTGGTGCCCGACGTCGACCACGAGCCTCGACCCGTCACCGGGCCCGGCCAGCACGAACACACGGAACGGCAGCCGGGCACGCACGCCCAGCCCGATCGTCGTCACGCCCTCGAAGCTGCCCGCCCACACGACGTCACGGAACGTCCGGTACGCCGAGGTGTCGATGAGCCGCCCGCCGTCGCCGACGAACCACGAGTCCGTCGGGACGACGCCGACGCGGGCGACGACCTCCAGACGGGCACCGCCGCGGACGGCCACCGGGAAGCCGGACCCGTCCTGCGTGACGACGTCCACGTACCGCACCGACCACCCCGTCAGGGGTGCGTCGACGTCGAGCACGAGCCGGTCGTAGCACGTGTGCCGACCGGCGCGGACGTTCGTGAGGGTGCCGGCCGACATGTCTCCGGCTGCGCGGGGCTGAGAGCCCCAGACCTGGCCGCAGTACGGCGCGGCGGACGCCGCCGGGGCGGCGAGCAGGTGCAGGCCGGCTGCGAGGAGCAGCAGCAGCCCGCCGACGAGGAACTTGCGCATCGTGCACCACCTGGACAGGAGCAGGACCTGCGGGAGGTGCGGCACCCGGGCCGCGACGTCGTCGTCGCGGTCGGGCGCCGGGACGGGCCCGTCGGGTGGGCGGTGCGGGGCGGGCCGGCGGTCGTGCTGCGCCCACACGGGAAGGTGTACCAGAGGCCGGGTGCAGATACGACGGGCGTGGGTGAACCGTGATCAGACCGATCCCGGCTGCGGCTCCGGGTCCGGCTCGGGGTCGAAGTCGAACGCCGGGAGGCCGTCGATGCTCGTCCGGTTCTTCTGCCGTCGGTAGGCCGCCTGGCCCTGCTCGCCCTTGCGCTCCATGTACGGCGGCAGCAGGTCGCGCTCCCCCACGTGCTCCATGAGCGGCACGCCGTAGCCGCACGAGTCGGAGACGCGCTCGACGTCCACCACGACCACCGCCCGCGCACCACGCGTCTCCGGGAACAGCGCCGCGAGCTCCGCGAACCCCTCGTCGTAGAGCGTGACGAACCGGCCGCGGCCGTGCAGGCGGACGATGTTCGGCGGCCCCTGGAACGCGCAGAACATCACGGTGATGCGGCCGTTCTCGCGCAGGTGCGCGATCGTCTCGGCACCGCTGGCCGTGAGGTCGAGGTACGCGACGGTGCGGTCGTCGAGCACGACGAACGAGCCGTCGATCCCCTTCGGGGACACGTTGACGTGCCCGCCGTCGCCGCTGGGGGCCGTCGCGACGAAGAACACGTGCTGCGCGAGGAGGAACGTGCGCATCCGGTCGTCGATCCGCTCGTGCACCTTGCCCATGCGCCCTCCTCCGCCGCTCCCGTCGGCGGCAGGCTATCCGCGGGCGCCGTCGCGCACCCCCGGGCGTCCGCGGGCCGGGCGTGCGCTCAGGCGCCCGGCAGGATCCCCCGCTCGATGGCCACCGTCACCGCGCGCGTCCGGTCGTCGACGCCGAGCTTCGCGAACGCGCGCAGCAGGTGCGTCTTGACCGTCGCCTCCGTGATGAACAGCTCGCGCCCGATGCCCGCGTTCGACAGGCCCCGGGCGACGCCCGCGAGGACCTCCTGCTCGCGCGCGGTCAGCCGCTCCTGCTCCCCGCGCACCTGCTGCACGAGCCGGCGTGCGACGGACGGCGACAGCGCCGACTCGCCGCGCGCGGCCGCCCGGACCCCCGCGACGAGCTGGTCGCGCGGCGTGTCCTTGAGCAGGTACCCGGTGGCGCCCGCCTCCACGGCGCGCAGGATGTCCGTGTCGGTCTCGTACGTCGTGAGCACCAGGACGCGCACGCCGGGCAGCGTGCCCGTGATGCGCGCGGTCGCGGCGGCGCCGTCGAGGACCGGCATGCGCAGGTCCATGAGCACCAGGTGCGGCCGCAGCTCGGCCGCGAGGGCGACGGCCTGCTCGCCGTCGGCCGCCTCGCCCACGACCTCGAGGTCCGGCTCGAGCCCGAGCATCCCCGCGAGGCCGGACCGGACGACGGGGTGGTCGTCCGCCAGCAGCACCCGGATCATGCGTCCTCCTTCGTCCCGCCCGCAGGCGTCCCACCCGTCGGCACCCTCGCCGCGGGTCCCGTCGCGCCCGTCGGGCTCGCCGTCCCCGTCGTGCCTGCCGTCCCCGTCGTGCCTGCCGTCGCCGTCGTGCCCGTCGGCGCAGCGCCGGCGGTCGGAAGCGTGACGCTCACGCGCGTGCCGCCGCCCGGTCCGCTGCCCACCTCGAGCGTCCCGCCGCCCGCGTCCACGCGCTCGCGCATGCCCCGCAGCCCGACGCCCTCGACGACGTCGACGGGCAGCCCGCGTCCGTCGTCGGCGACCTCGAGCAGGACATCGTCGCCGTCGCGACGCACCGACAGCCGCACCGCCTGCGCGCCCGCGTGCTTGCGCACGTTCGCGAGGGCTTCCTGCGCGGCGCGCAGCAGCACGACTGCCTGCTCCGGTCCCACGGCACCCAGGCCGTCCAGGCCGTCGACCTCCACCCGCACCCGGGTCTCGGCCTCGAACCGGGTCGCCAGGCGGTCGAGCGCGTCGGCCAGGGTGCCGCTCTCCAGCTCGGGCGGCCCAAACGCGGCGACGAGCGCACGTGCCTGCGCGAGGTTGTCACGCGCGACGGCCTCGATCTGGTCGACCCGCTCCGCGGCGGGCGCGAGCCGGTCCCGGGCGATCTCGGCCGACGCCGCCTGGGCGAGCATGACGACGCTCGTGAACCCCTGCGCGAGGGTGTCGTGGATCTCCTGGGCGAGCCGCGCGCGCTCCGCGAGGACGCCCGCGGCGTGGTGCGTCGAGGCGAGCTCGGCCTGTGCCGCACCGAGCCGCTCGACGAGCGCCGCGCGTTCCTCGCTCTGCTCCGACACCCACGTGATCCACAGCCCGAGGGCGATCGCGAACACCAGGCCCGTGCCGGCCTGCCCGACGAGTCCGAGCAGGGCCCGCGGCTCGGCCACCGCCGACGGGTCCGCCACGACGAGCGCGGTCGCGAAGGCGACCGTGAGCACCACGCACCACGCGACGCCCTCGAGCCGCGTCGTCGAGAAGAACCAGATCTGCGAGTAGGCGACGAACAGCATCACGGCGCCGAGGTTCGCGACGGACACCTCGACGAGCAGCACCGCGACGAGCACCAGCAGGTAGGGGCGCGTCAGGCGCACGTCGCCGCGGATCGCCCCGGGCCTCCCGAGCAGCAGGTACGCGACCACGAGGACCGCGAGCCCGAGCCCCGCGACGAGCGCACCGCCGGGGCTGTCCGCCTCCACCAGGATCGGCACGGCCGCGACCGCGGTGATCGCGTAGAAGCCGATGTCCCACCCGCGCAGCGAGCGGACCCAGAACTCGTGCCGGTCGACGGGCGCCGGCGGCCGGGTGCGCGTCATGGCGCCGAGCCTGCCACGCGCGGCGGCGTCGACACGGCGACCACCACCGGGCAGGATGCGCGCATGACGACGGGACGGGCGGCCGGACGGACCTCGGGGACGCGTCGACGGGGCGTGCTGCGACGCGCGGTGGACGGTGTCGTCACCGCCCTCGTGCGCCGTGGGAGCGGACCGCGCGGCACCGTGCTGCTCACCGTCGCCGGGCGCACCTCGGGGCAGCCGCGCACCACGCCCGTCACGCTCGTCGAGCGCGACGGGACGCGCTGGCTGGTCGCGCCGTACGGGCCCGTCGGCTGGGTCGCGAACGTGCGAGCCGCGGGCGTCGTCGACGTGCGGCGCGGCCGGGCCGTGCAGCGGCTCGCCGTCGAGGAGGTCGACGCGGCCGTCGGCGCGCCGGTGCTGCGCCAGTACCTGCAGGAGGTCGCGGTCGTGCGGCGCGTGTTCGACGTCGCGCCGACCGATCCCGTCGAGGCGTTCGTCCCGCTCGTCGCGACCCACCCGGTGTTCCGGCTGCGGCCCGTCTGACGACGCGCACGCACCGGGGCGCCTCCCTCCCAGGCACCCCGGTGCGCGCCGTGCGCGACGACCGACCTAGCCGTCGTCACGCCGCCGCCAGCGGAAGAACCGCACGCCGACGACGAGGCCGACCACGAGCCACGCCGTCAGCACGGCGGCCGTCGTCACGAGCTCCGCGTCGCCCGCGACGGCCTCCGGCAGGAACACCGCCTGCATGCCCTCGACCAGCCACCGCAGCGGGAACACCGACGCGACCTGCTGCATCCAGCCGGGCAGGCTGTCCCACTGGAAGAACACGCCGGAGATGAACTGCAGCACGAGCACGATCGGCGTGACGACCGCGCTCGCCGACCGGCCCGAGCGCGGGACGGAGGAGAACGCGACGCCGCACACCGCGCCCGCGGCGGTCCCCAGCAGGTACACCCACGCGAACGTCAGCCAGTCGCCCGCCGTGTCGGGCAGCGTCACGTCGAACAGCGCGACCGCGACGGCCAGCAGGATCGTGGTCTGCACGAGCTGCGTGCCGAGCACCTGGCCGATCTTGCCGAGGAAGTACGCCGCCGCGGGCAGCGGGGTGCCGCGCAGCCGCTTGAGCCCGCCCTCGTCACGCTCCACCGAGATCGAGATCGCGAGGGACTGGAAGCTCGACAGCACGACGCCCGTGGCGATCATCCCCGGCAGGAAGTACTGCGCGAACGGGATGTCGACGCCCCCGGCCTGCACGGTCGCGCCGTCCTGCCCGAACACCGCGGCGAAGATCGCCATCATGATGACGGGGTAGGCGAAGATGAACACGACCGCGTCGCGCTCGCGGAAGAACACCCGCAGCTCGTAGCGGGCCCGCTCGACGCCCAGCGCCAGCGTCCCGGGCAGCCGGGCCGGGTGCGAGCGCCGCGGTGCGGGCGACGTCGTCGTGGTGCTCGTCGTGGCGGTCATCGCACGGCCTCCTGCAGCTCGTGGACCTGCGCGCCGGCGCCCTGCAGCAGCCCGAGGTAGACGTCCTCGAGCGTCGGGCGCAGCACCTGCAGCTCCGGGATCTCGTCGTAGCGGGCGGCCAGCTCGGTCACCGTGCGGGTCGGGGTGTCGGTGCGGACCTCGTGCGTCCCGCCGGCGTCGACCCAGCGGACGACCGCCTGCCGTGCGCCGCGCCCGCCCAGGTCGTCGGGCGTGCCCTCCGCGACGACCCGCCCGTCGGCGACGACCACGACCCGGTCGGCGAGCCGCTCGGCCTCCTCGAGGTAGTGCGTCGTGAGCAGGATCGTCGTGCCGTCGCTGCGCAGGCCCTCGACGAGGTCCCAGAACGAGCGCCGCGCCTGCGGGTCGAACCCCGTGGTCGGCTCGTCCAGGAACACCAGCTCGGGCCGGCCGACGATGCCGAGAGCGACGTCGAGACGGCGGCGCTGCCCGCCCGAGAGCTGACGCGCGCGCACGCGCGCCTTCTCGCGCAGCCCGACGGCGTCGATCACCTCGTCCGGGTCGCGCGGGTCCGGGTAGTAGCGGGCGAAGTGCCGCACGAGCTCGGCGACCGTCGCCTCCGCGAGGTCGTTCGTGCCCTGGAGCACGACGCCGATCCGTGCGCGCCAGTCGCGGTCCGCGGTCTGCGGGTCCTCCCCCAGCACGCGGACCACGCCGTCGTCGCGGTGCCGGAACCCCTCGAGGATCTCGACCGTCGTCGTCTTGCCGGCGCCGTTGGGGCCGAGGATCGCGACGATCTCCCCGCGCTCGACACTCAGGTCGAGGCCGTCGACGGCCTGCTTGCGCCCGTACCGCTTGCGCAGGCCCGCGACCTCGATGGCCGGGGAGCTGCTGGGTCGTGTGGTCATGGCTCCAGCGTCGTCGCCGGGCCCGTCGTCGCGCGACGACCGACGCACCGGCACGCCCGTCCACCGATCGGTGGACACGGACGTCCGTGGGAGGACCGCGAGGCGCCTCCCGGGTCCTCAGACGTCCCGCAGACGGAACGCGCACCAGCCCGCGGCGAGCGCGCCCGCGACGAGCAGACCGGCCACCAGCGCGCCCTGACCTGCGCCGACGGTGTGCAGGACGTCGCGGCAGAGCTCGCCGGCGGGTGCGGTCGGGTCGGGCACGCAGTCCGGGACCGTGTACGTCGCCTCCCCGGTCGCCCACGCCGTGAGGTTGGTCGACAACGGCAGCCACCGGACCGCGGGCAGCACGAGCGGCAGCGCGCTCTCGACGGCCGCGACCCACCACACGGCGACGCCCGTGACCGCGGCCGCGTGCCGCAGCGCGAACCCGAGCCCCACACCGAGCGCGGCCGTCCCCGCGGCGGCGACGACCCACCGCGCCCCCTCGCCCGCGACGCGCCCCCAGTGCTCGGCGGGCACCTGCGACGGCACGCCGTTCACGGCCGCGACGACCACCAGGCCGAGCACGAGGAGCGCGAGCGCCACGGCGGCCGTCGGCACCGCGACCGCGAGCGCGGCTGCGCCCTTGGTGACGAAGACGCGACCGCGTCGCGGGGCGAACGTCAGCCAGGTCCCGATGGCCCCCGACTGGAACTCGGCCGTCACGAGGCCGGCGCCGAGCAGCAGCGCGCCCAGCAGGACCATGACGCCGGCCGACGGCAGACGCTCGGCGACGAGGATGGCCGCGTCGGGGCGCCAGGCGTCGAACGCCTCCCGGACCGGCACCATCGTGGCGCACCGGTCCGCGACCTCGGCGGCGGACAGCGCGGGGTCCTCCTGGGCGGTCACCTGCCGGCACGTCTCCAGGACGGCGTCGGCGTCGGCCTCCCACACGCGCATCGCGTCGGCGAACGCGGCGTCGGCGGCGGCGGTCTGCGCGGCCGTCGGGGGACGCGAGGCCCACCAGCCGGTCGCGACGAGGCCGACCACGCCCAGCAGCACGGCCGCGGCCACGAACCACACGAAGGGGCGCGCGCCGGCGCGTGCGAGCTCGGCCCGCAGGAGCGACCTCATGCCGCGCCCTCCCCGCTGGTCGGCGTGCCCGTGAGCTCGAGGAACACCGACTCGAGGTCCCGCCGGACCTCGAGGAGCTCGTCGGCGAACACGCCCCCGCGCGCGAGCACCTCGTTGACCCGTGCCGCGCCGGGCGCGCCCTGCACGAGCAGCGACCGGCCGTCCGGCCGCACGGTCCATCCCTGCGCGGCGAGCAGGTCGCGCGCCGGACCCGCGTCCGGGACGCCGACGCGCACGGGCGCGGGGCCGCCGCCCGTCAGCAGCTGCGCGACCGTCCCCTCGGCGACCAGACGACCGCGCGCGACGACGGACACCGTGTCGGCGACCTGCTCCACCTCGGCGAGCACGTGGCTCGAGACGAGCACCGTGCGGCCCTCGTCCGCCAGCCCGCGCATGGTCGCGCGGACGTCGCGGATGCCCGCGGGGTCGAGCCCGTTGGTCGGCTCGTCGAAGACCAGCAGGTCCGGGTCCTTGAGCAGGGTCGCGGCGATCGCGAGCCGCTGCTTCATGCCGAGCGAGTAGCGGCGGAACTGGTCGACGCCGCGCTCGCGCAGGCCGACGCGCTCGAGCACCTCCTCGACGCGCGTGTGCGGCACGCCGACGGCCGTCGCGAGCAGGCGCAGGTTGCGGCGGCCGGAGAAGCCGGGGACGAACTTGGGGTTCTCGACGATGGCCCCGACGCGACCGACGACGTCGGGCAGCCGCTCCGGCACCGGGGTGCCGAACACGTGCACCGACCCCGCGTCGGGGCGCGCGAGGCCGAGGAGCATCCGGATCGTCGTCGTCTTGCCCGAGCCGTTGGGGCCGAGGAACGCGTGCACGCCGCCCGCGGGGACGGTGAGGTCCAGGTGGTCGACCGCGACGACCTGCCGGAGCGTGAAGGTCCGGTACGTCTTGCGCAGCCCGCGCACGCGCACCGCTGGTTCGTCCCGTGCGCCGATGTCCGACCTCCCGTCCTCCCCCTCACCATCGGCCCGCCCTGCGTCCCCCTCGCCCCGATCCGGCCGGTTCACCCGCTCGGCCCACCCCGGAGACCTGTGAGACGGCGACGTCCCGGCGAGACGGCGACGTGGATGTCGCGCTCTCGTGGCGATGTCGCCCTCTCAGCGGGGGTGGGGCCTAGCCTGGGGGCACGCGAGGGAGGGTGGCGATGGCGAAGGGCTCGTCGGTGGTCGGGGTCGTGGTCGGCTTGGCGCTGGTCGCGGGGGTCGCCGGGTGCGGGCGGGCGGCGCCGGACGCGGGCGCGAGCCCGGGGCCGACGCCCAGCCGGTCCGCGAGCTCGCCCTCGTCCTCCGCGCCGACGACGAGCCCGTCGGCGACGGCGGACGACGCGACGGCGGACGGCGACTTCTCGCCCGCCGCGACGGTCGCGACCGCCGAGCCGTCGGGCGAGCGCGTGACCGTCGTCGACGTGCGCGTCGGGTCGCACGACGGGTACGACCGTGTCGTGTACGAGCTGGGCGGCGGCGGCGTGCCCGGGTGGCGCGTGCAGTACGTCGAGCAGGCGTTCCAGGACGGCAGCGGCGCGCCGGTCGACGTCGCGGGTGAGGCAGTCCTGGAGGTCTGGTTGACCGGGACCGGCTACCCCACCGACACCGGGCAGACGGAGTTCGGCGAGGACGTGGGGCCGCGCGAGGGGACCGTCGTCGAGGTGACCCGCCCGCTGACGTTCGAGGGCATGACGCAGTCGGTGGTCGGGCTCGACGGGATGCCGCGCCCGTTCCGGGTGTTCGCGCTGCAGGACCCGGTGCGCGTCGTCGTGGACGTGCAGACCTCCTGAGGTCCGCTCAGCGCCGCAGGCGCCGGACCTGCGCCTCCCACGGCCGCAGCCGCACCCGGCCGTCCGCGTCGGGCGGGGCGTCGTCGGCGTAGTTGCCGAGCACGGGCGCGGATCCCGCCGCACCGTCGACCTGGACCTCCTGCGGCTCGCCCGAGAAGCTGCCGAGCACGAGCAGCGTGTCCCCGTCGAGCGAGCGCGTGAACGCGTACACGTGCTCGTGCTCGGGCAGCAGCATCGTGAAGTCCCCGAGCGCGACGACGGGGTCGGTGTGCCGCAGCTCGATGAGCCGGCGGTAGTGGTGGAAGACCGACCGCTCGTCGGCGCGCTCGCGCGCGGCGTTGACGTCCACGTGGTTCGGGGTCACGGGCAGCCACGGCGTCCCGGTGGTGAAGCCGGCGTGCCGGGAGGCGTCCCACTGCACGGGCGTGCGGGCGTTGTCGCGGCTCATCGCGGCGAGCCCCGCGAGCAGCTCCGCGTCGGACGCGTACCCGTACGCACGCGCCTCGGCGACGTGCCGCAGCGACTCGATGTCCCGGTAGTCGTCGAACGACGTGAACCCGGCGTTCGTCATGCCGAGCTCCTCGCCCTGGTACACGTAGGGCGTGCCGCGGTGCAGGTGCAGGACGGTCGCGAGCATGGTGGCGGACTCCCGCCGGTAGCGGCCGTCGTCCCCGAACCGCGACACGATGCGCGGCTGGTCGTGGTTGTTCCAGTACAGCGAGTTCCAGCCGACGTCCGCGAGCTCGGCCTGCCAGCGCCCGAACGACGCCTTGAGGTCGCGCAGCCGCAGGGGACGCACGTCGAACTTGCCGCCCGGGCCGTGGTCGAGACCGACGTGCTCGAACTGGAAGACCATGTCGACCTCGGCGCGCGCGGGGTCGGTGAACAGGCGCGCGTGCTCCACCGTGACGCCCGGCATCTCCCCCACGGTCAGGAGCCGGTCGGACCGCCCGGCGAACACCTCGCGGTGCATCTCGGCCAGGAACTCGTGGATGCGAGGGCCGTTGGTGTAGGCCGCGCTGCCGTCGCCCAGCACCCCGTCGTGCACGGGGCCGTCGGGCAGGGCCGGGTCCTTCGAGACGAGGTTGATGACGTCCATCCGGAAGCCGTCGACACCGCGGTCGAGCCACCAGCGCATCATGGCGTAGACGGCCTGCCGCACCTCGGGGTTCTCCCAGTTGAGGTCCGGCTGCTTGCGGCTGAACAGGTGCAGGTAGTACTCGCCGGTCGCCTCGTCGAGCTCCCACGCGGGGCCGGAGAAGAAGGACCGCCAGTTGGTCGGCTCGGCGCCCGGCTGGCCCGCTGCCATGCCGTGCCGGGGCGGGCGCCACCAGTACCAGTCGCGCTTCGGGCTGTCGGCCGACGACCGTGACTCGACGAACCACGGGTGCTCGTCGGAGGTGTGGTTCACGACGAGGTCGAGGACGAGCCGCATCCCGCGCGCGTGCAGCGCCTCGACGAGCGCGTCGAGGTCCGCGAGGGTGCCGAACACGGGGTCGACGTCCTGGTAGTCGCTGATGTCGTACCCGTTGTCGTCCTGCGGCGAGGGGTAGATCGGCGACAGCCACACGACGTCGACGCCGAGCGCCTCGAGGTGGTCGACGTGGTCGAGCACGCCCCGCAGGTCGCCGATGCCGTCGCCGTCGGAGTCGGCGAAGGAGCGGGGGTACACCTGGTACACCACGGCGCGGGTCCACCACGGGGCGTCCTCGACGGTCCACGTCATGCGGTCGGGCTCCCTTCCGGGTCGGGTCGGGCGGGGTGGTGCGGGTCCGCCCTGCTCACTTGATCGCGCCGCGCGTGACGCCGGAGATGACCCAGCGCTGGGCGAGCACGTAGACGACGAGCAGGGGGATCATCGCCAGCAGGTACGAGGCGAAGGCGACGGTGTAGTTGGTCGAGAACTGCGCCTGGAACACGTACTGCTGCAGGGGCAGCGTCGCGGCCTCGGGGTCCGACAGGATGACGAGCGGCAGCATGAAGTCGTTCCACGCCCACACGCACGTGATGATCCCGACGGTCGCGTTCATGGGCCGCAGCAGCGGGAAGATCACCTTCCAGAACACGGTCCACGGGCTCGCCCCGTCCATACGCGCCGCCTCCTCCAGCTCGCGCGGGATGGAGTGGATGTAGGCGACGTAGACGAACACGTTGAACGACAGCCCGAACACCGTGTAGAGCAGGATCAGCCCGGCCTGGTTGTCGAGCTGCAGCTGTGCGGTGAGCTTCGCGACCGTGAGCATGAGGATGGGGAACGGCACGAACAGCGCCGCGATGAAGTAGAAGAACAACCCCTTGAACAGCCGGCGGTGCATGTTCCGGGCGATCGCGTAGGCCACCATCGAGTTCGTCAGCAGCGTCAGGACGACGGCGCCGACCGTGATGACCGCGCTGTTGAGCGCGGAGCGCGGGAAGTCGGTGAGCCGCCACGCCTCCCCGAAGTTGCCGAACGTGACCGGGCTCGGCAGGTCGAAACCGGCGCCCGTGAGCTGGTCGGGCGTCTTGAGCGCCGTGACGACCACGAGGTACATCGGTACGAGGATGCTCAGGGACAGGAAGATCATCAGCCCGGTCAGCCACCAGTTCGTGCGGCCCCCGGGCTCCCCCGGCTCGCTCTGCGCGCGTCGGCGGCGCCACCAGGGGCGGCGCGGACCGGTCGGGTCGACGGCGTCGGGGGCGTCGCCGGTGAGACGACCGACGGGCGGTGCTGCGGTGGCGGTCATGCGACGTCACCCTCTCCACGCTGCAGGACTCGGAACTGGACGAGGGCGAACACGATGATGACGACCATGAAGACGACGGCGTTCGCGAGCTGGTAGCCGAACTCGCCGCCCTGGAAGCCGCCCTTGTAGATCAGGACGCCGACCGACTCGGTCGCGGTGCCCGGACCGCCGCCCGTCATCGCGATGACGTGGTCGAACACCTGCAGGAAGCCCTTGAGCGCGAGCACCATGTTGATGACGAAGAAGCCCCAGATCATCGGGAACGTGATGCTCGTGAACGTGCGCCACGAGCCCGCCCCGTCGAGGGACGCGGCCTCGTAGAGCTCGTGCGGGACCGTCTGGAGGCCCGCGAGGTAGAGCACGATGTTGAACGCCGCCGCCTGCCACACGGCCAGCACCACGATCGCGATCCAGGCCAGCCCTTCGTCGCCGAGGATCGACGTGCTGAACCGCTCGTTGCCGAGGGACTGGGCCATCGCCGGGATCGAGATCGCGAACAGGTACTGGAAGACGTACCCGACGACGAGGATCGCCAGCACGTAGGGGATGAAGTAGACGGCCCGCAGCGTCGTGCGGAACTTGATCCGGCTGTTGAGCGCGATCGCGACGGCGAGCGCGATGACGTTGACGAGCACGGTCGCGACGAGTGCGAACTGGAACGTGAACACGTAGGCGTGCAGCACGCGGTCGTCGGTGAACAGCGCGACGTAGTTGGCGAACCCGACGAACTCGTACGGCCCGTAGCCCGGCGAGTCCGTGAAGCTGTAGTACACGCCCTGCAGGACCGGCAGCGTGTGCAGCAGGAAGAAGAGCACGAACGCGGGCAGCACCATCCAGTAGAAGGCGCGCGGCGTGCGCGAGGCGATGCCGCGGCGCAGGGGCGTGCGCTCCTGCGTGCGTGCGGGGGCCGTCGTGGCGGTCATCCTTCCTGCACCTTCCCCAGGCCCCAGGTGCGGCGTGCCGCGACCTTGTCCCAGTCCTCGTCGAGCTGCGTGAGCATGGTCTGGGCGTCGCCGCCGAGCAGGTACTCCTGGAGCAGCGGCGCGAGCGGGATCGCGGGGATGAACTGGTGGTCCGTGAACCCGACCAGCCGCTGCTCGTCGATGTACTCCTGGACGCCCGCGAGCGCCGGGTCGGTGTTCGCGGCTCCCTCGATCGCGGGGATCGCGACCTGTGCCTCGGCGTACTCCTGCACGACGTCGGGCTGCAGGAGGAACTCGACGAAGCGCTGCGCCTCCTGCGGGTGGGCGCTGTCCGCGCCCGTCGTGACCAGCACGTCGACGCCCGAGACGAGCGTCGTGCGGGCCGGGTCGTCGGTCGCCGGCAGCGCGAACGAGCCGACGGTGAACTGCGGCTCGAACGTGCGGATCTGCGGCACGGCGTACGAGCCGAGCAGCAGCATCGCCGACTCGCCCGCCGCGAACGCGCGCGTGCCCTCCTGGTAGCCGACGGCCGCCGGGTCCGGCTGCGTGTACGCGTAGAGCTGCCCCTCCTTCTCGATGGCCTCGCGCCAGCCCTCGGCGAACGTCGTCTCGCCCGCGAAGCGCTCCTCGAAGAAGCCCTCGGGGGCGGTCTGCGCGGTGAGCGGCGCGAGCGGCGACTGCGCGGTCCACGCGTCGGCGAGCATCCCGTAGAACGGGGTCACGCCCGCGGCCTGGAACGTCTCGGCGGCCGCGATGAGCTCGTCCCAGGTGGTCGGGACCGCGACCCCGTGCTGTGCGAACAGCTCCTCGTTGTAGAGGACGCCGCTCGCGTTGGCGGCGAACGGGATGCCGTTGACGGCGCCGGGCTCGCTCTGGCCGAGGGCCTGCACGACCTCGACGAAGCCCGGGTTGATGTCGTCGAGCAGCGGGTCGTCCGCGAAGTCGGTGAAGATGCCTGCCGACGCGAACTCGCCGAAGCTGCCGTTGCCGTTGAGGGTCAGCACGTCGGGCACGTCGTCCTTGACCAGGCGCGTGCGCAGCGCGGTTTCGGGGTCGGGCACGTTCTGCACGACGACGCGGACGTCGGGGTTCTGCTCCTCGAACTGCGCCGCGAGGTCCTCGAAGTACTCGACCGCCTCGGGCTTGAACTGGAAGAACGTGATCTCGGTGCGGTCGTCGCCGCGTGCGCACGCGGCGAGCGGCAGCAGGAGCGCCGCGGCCGCGAGCGCCGCGACCGTGCGTCTCCTCGCCCGTCTCCTGGTCATGCGTCGTCTCCTGACGTCGGCCGGGCGGCGTCGGTGCCCCCGGTTCCGGGTGCGGCCGGCGCGTCGGCGCGCCGGACCTGCACGAGGACGGTCCGCTCGGGGAAGAGGGTGGGGGCGCGGAGCCCGACCTGCTGCAGGACGCGTCCGGTGGTCCGGACCCCCTCGTCCCACCAGGCCAGGGGGCCGCGACCATGTCCCTCGATGGTGTTCCCGGGCGGGAGCGGGCGCACGTCGTAGCGCGCGTCCGGGTCGAGACCGGGGAGCCGGACGGCTCCGGGCGGGCTCGTGACGCTCGTCGTCAGCTGGGTGACGGCGAAGACGGCGGCGGAGCGGTCGAGGGTGACGACGCCGTCGACGCGCAGCGCGCGGTCGGCGGGCTCGTCGTGCACGCGCGTGCCGGTGTGCAGCAGGTCGCGGTGCTCCTTGTGGGCCGCGATCCAGGTGGCGAGCTCGGCGCGCTCCTCGTCGGTGGCCTGCGTGACGTCCCACTCGACCCCGAAGTGGCCGAAGAACGCGGTGGCCGCGCGGAACGCGAGCGCGTGCCGGCGGCCCGTCGTGTGGGACTCGGGCCCGCCGACGTGCTGACCCATGAGCTCGGGCGGCAGCAGCAGACCCGTCCAGCGCTGGATCTGCTCGCGCTCGACGGGGTCGATCGTGTCGGACACCCAGACGCGGTCGGTGCGTTCGAGGATGCCGAGGTCGACGCGCGCGCCGCCCGACGCGCACGACTCGATCTCGACGTGCGGGTGGCGCGCGCGGAGCTCGTCGAGCAGGCGGTAGACCGCCTGCGTCTGCCGGTGCACGCCGGGGACGCCGAGGTGCCCGTGACCTGCGTCGACCAGCTCGCGGTTGTGGTCCCACTTGAGGTAGGCGATGTCGTGCTCGGTGAGGATCGCGTCGACCCGCTCGAGGACGTGCGCGAACGCCTCGGGCCGCCCGAGGTCGAGCACCTGCTGCGTGCGCGCCGGGACGGGCAGGCGCCCGGGGACGGCGAGCAGCCAGTCGGGGTGCGCGCGTGCCAGGTCGGAGTCCGGGTTGACCATCTCGGGCTCGACCCACAGGCCGAACTGCATGCCGAGCCCTGTGACGGTCTCGACGAGCGGGTGCAGACCGTCGGGCCACGCCTCGTCCGAGACCTCCCAGTCCCCGAGCCCGCGGGTGTCGTCGCGGCGCGAGCCGAACCAGCCGTCGTCGAGCACGAACCGCTCGATGCCGAGGTCGGCGGCGGTGTGCGCGAGGGCGCGCAGCCGCTCGAGGTCGTGGTCGAAGTACACGGCCTCCCACGTGTTGAGCGTGACGGGTCGCGGCGTGCGCGGGTGCTGCGGCCGCGAGCGCACGTATGTGTGGAAGCGGTTCGCGAGCTCGTCGAGGCCCGTCCCGTGGCTGCCGTAGAGCCACGGGGACACGTACTCCTCGCCCCGCTGCAGGAGGACCTCCCCGGGCAGCAGGAGCTCACCGCCGCTGAGGACCGTGTCCCCGCGCGGCGTGCGCTCGGCCGCGAACCGGTGGTTGCCGCTCCAACCGACGTGCACGCCCCAGACGGCGCCGCGGCGGGCGTCGAAGCCCTGCTGCCCCGCGACGAGGACGAGCGTCGAGTCGGCACCGGGCCGCCCGCCGCGGGCCTCGCGCACGTGGCTGCCGGTGACGAACGGCAGACGCTGCGGGCTGCGCTCGCGCAGGTGCCGCCCGGTCGTGCCGAGCAGCTCGGTCGCGACGTCGGGGACCGGCAGCGCAGGGAGGACCCCGTGCAGGTCGAACGGGGTGTCGGCGGTGTTGCGGACCGCGGCGCGGACGCGGACGACGCCGCTGGGGTGGAGCTCGAGGTCGACGTCGACGGCGATCCCGGCCTGCGCGTCGGCCGCCCGGACGGTGACGCGCTGGACGCCGTCGTCGCCCTGCCGCGGGCCGTCGAGCGCCGTGGTCCGCAGGCGCGGGCTGAAACCCACGCCCGCGCGGTGGCCCGCGAGGCCCGGGGTGCCGGTCCAGCCGGTCGACGCCTCGGGCAGGAGGGTCACGGGGACGGCGACGTCGAGGCCGCCGGAGACCGGGACGGACTGCGCCGCGTCGAGCAGGCCGCGCAGGGAGTCGTCGTCGAGCGGGCCGAGATCGGGGCCCCAGTGGACGATCCGCGGCAGACCGCCGTCGGTGGTGTCAAGGACGAGGCTCGTGCCGCCGGAGCGGAGGTGGAGCGGTGCGGTGAGTCGGGTGGGCGTGAGCACGGATTCATTCCACGGTGGAATTAACTATTGTGTCAACTGTGGTCACGATCCCATTTCTGGCGATGTCGCCGCTTCCCTTGGTTCCGTGACGGAAGGTACGGTCACAGGACACGTCGTGCCCCGATCGCCACGACCGAGACGCCGAGGAGCGGAGGACCCGTGGTCGCGGAAGCACCAGAGTGGGCCGAGGGAGGCAGCGAGCTCCAGGTCGCCCTCGAGGTGCTGCTGCGCGGCCCCCTGTCGCGCGCCGAGCTCGCCCGCCGGCTCGACCTGTCGCAGCCGACCCTGACGCGGCTCACCAAGGACCTCGTCCGCCGCGGCCTGCTGGTCGAGTCCGACGCCCGCCCCGGCCCCGCCGTCGGGCGCCCCAGCCAGCCGCTCGACGTCGACGCCACCTCCCACCACTTCGTCGGCGTCAACCTCGCCGTCGGCACCGCGCACGCCGTGCTCGTCGACCTGCGCGGCACGGTGGTCGCGACGAGCTCCGCGGACCTCCCGCAGGACGCCCCGGAGGCGGTCGTCGCGGTGGTCGGCGACCTCGCGGACGCCGTGGTCGCCGCCGCGCCCGCCGGCACGGTCCTGGCCGGCGTCCCGACCGGGCTCGGCGTGAGCCTCGGCGGCCACTCCCCCGACGGGACGACGGTGCACCTCGCACCCTTCCTCGGCTGGCACGACGTGCCTCTCGGCGCGCTCGTGCGCGAGCGGACCGGCCTCCCGACGGTCGTCGAGAACGACGTCGCCGCCCTCGCGTCCGCGGAGCACTGGTTCGGCGCGGGGCGCGACGCGCGCACGTTCGCCGTGGTGACGGTCGGTGCAGGCGTGGGCTACGGGCTCGTCGTGCACGACCGCCTGGTGCGGCACGCCGACATGGGGCTCGGGCTCGTCGGCCACTTCCCGCTCGACCCGAACGGCCCGCTGTGCCCGGAGGGTCACCGCGGCTGTGCCGGCGCGATGCTCACGACGGAGGCCCTCGAGGCAGAGGCCGCCGTCGCGCTGCGGCGCCCGGTCACCTCCACCGAGCTGCTCGACCTGGCTCGCGACGGCGACCCCGCGGCGCGTCGCATCGTCGACGACGCCGGCCGGGCGCTCGGCCGGCTCGTCGCCGCCGTCGCGAACCTCACGATGCCCGACCTCGTGGTGCTCACCGGTGAGGGGGTGGACCTCGCGGTCGTCGCCGACGGCGCGCTGCGAGCCGCGCTCGCCGCGGACCGGAACCCGAAGGCCACACCGGTCGACCTCGTCGTGGAGCCCGGCGACTTCTCGCAGTGGGCGCGCGGCGCTGCGGTCGTCGCGATCCAGGACTACGTGCTGCGCTCGCGCTGACCCCCACCGCCGAACCGGAACAACTGCCTGTTGCACAACTACTTTCCGTGATGGAAACTACTCGCATGACGGAACACGAGAGCCTTCCCGCCCCCACCGCCGACGAGGCCCGCACCCTGCTCGCCCGGTCCGCCGCCGCAGCCGGGACGCTGCGCGCGAGCGGCCAGAACCGCCACGCGCTGTGGCTCACCGGCCACGCCGCGGCGACCTTCATGTTCTTCGTCGGGCTCGCGACGACTCCCGAGGACACCGGGGCCCTCGTGCTCGCCGGCTCCTACGGCGCCGTCCTGCTCGCCCTGTCGCTCGCCTGGCTGCGCGGCGCCCCCATGACCAAGCACGGCATGGGCCGCCGGTGGGTCGCCGCCGTCACCACGTGGGGCGTCGTCTACGCGCTCGCGCTCGTCGTCGGGCTCACGTGGCTGCGCGAGTCCGTGCTGTGGTGGCTCGTCGCCGCCGTCCTCGCGACCGTGCCGCTCGCGTGGGGCGCGTGGCGGGAGGCGCAGGCATGACACCGCCGCTGCCCGGCCCCGACGCGGTGGGCGAGCCCGCCCGCGCCCGGCTCGACGAGGTCGTGCACTCCCCCGTCCGCCTGTCCGTCGTCGCCGCGCTTGCCGCGACCGACGAGGCCGAGTTCGGCGCGGTGCGCGACGCGGTCGAGATCAGCGACTCCGCCCTCTCCAAGGCGGTGGCCGTGCTCGAGCAGGCGGGCTACGTCACCGTGCGCAAGGGCTACGTCGGCAAGCGTCCGCGCACCTGGCTCGCGCTGACCCCGACGGGGCGCGGGGCCCTGCGCGACCACCTCGCGGCGCTGCGCGCGATCGCGGGCGACTGACCGCTGCCGCGCGCGCCGCCTACGGTGGGGCGATGACGTCGGTCAGGAAGGTCCAGGTCACGTTCGACTGCGCGGAGCCGCGCCGCGTCGCCGCCTTCTGGTGCGCCGTGCTGGGGTACGTCCCGCCCGCACCGCCCGACGGGCACGCGACGTGGGAGGACGCCGAGGCGTCCCTGCCGCCCGAGCGGCGCGGGGCGTGGGCCGCCGCCGCCGACCCCGAGGGCGTGGGACCGCGGCTGTACTTCCAGCGCGTGCCCGAGGGCAAGGTCGTCAAGAACCGCGTGCACCTCGACGTGCGGGTCGGGGTCGGGCTCGTCGGCGAGGAGCGCGTCGCCGCCCTCGAGGCCGAGTGCGCCCGGCTCGTCGCCGTCGGAGGGACCCGGGTCCGGCTGCTGCCCGCGGACGACGAGGACGAGTCGTGCCTCGTCATGCAGGACGTCGAGGGCAACGAGTTCTGCCTCGACTGAGGCCGCGCGCCGGGCGTCGCCGCCCCCGCGCCTCCCCGGGTCAGGCCGACGGGTCCGGGGCGGTCGGCGGAGGTCTCGGGCGCCGTCACCCGCTCAGCTCGGCGGGCGCCCGACCGCTCACGACAGGACGGCACCGCGCGACGCGGACTGCACGAGCTTCTGGTACTTGCCGAGGACGCCGCGGGTGTACCGGGGCGCGATCGGCTCCCACCCGACGGCACGCTCCGCGAGGGTCGCGTCGTCGACGAGCAGGTCCAGGGCCGCGTGCGCGACGTCGAGGCGGATCCGGTCACCGTCACGCACGAACGCGATCGGCCCCGCGTCGACGGCCTCGGGGGCGATGTGCCCGACGCACAGTCCCGTCGTCCCGCCGGAGAAGCGGCCGTCCGTCACGAGCAGGACGTCCTTGCCGAGACCGGCGCCCTTGATCGCGCCGGTGATCGCGAGCATCTCGCGCATGCCCGGCCCGCCCTTGGGGCCCTCGTAGCGGATCACGACGACGTCGCCCGCCTGGATCGTGCCGTCCTCGAGCGCGTCGAGCGCGGCCCGCTCCCGCTCGAACACGCGCGCGGTCCCCTCGAACACGTCGGAGTCGAAACCCGCCGACTTCACGACCGCGCCCTCGGGCGCGAGCGAACCGTGCAGGATCGTGATGCCGCCCGTGCGGTGGATCGGGTCGTCGAGCGCCCGCAGGATCTTGCCGTCGGGGTCGGGCGGGGCGATCTGCGCGAGGTTCTCCGCGACGGTCCGGCCGGTCACGGTGAGGCAGTCGCCGTGCAGGAGGCCCGCGTCGAGCAGCGCCTTCATGACGACGGGGACGCCGCCGATGCGGTCGACGTCGTTCATGACGTACCGGCCGAACGGCTTGAGGTCTCCGAGGTGCGGCACGCGCGCCGCGACGCGGCTGAAGTCGTCGAGCGTGAGGTCGACCTCCGCCTCGTGCGCGATCGCGAGCAGGTGCAGCACCGCGTTGGTCGAGCCGCCGAACGCCATGACCACCGCGATCGCGTTCTCGAAGGCCTCCTTGGTCATGATCTGGCGCGCCGTGATCCCGCGCCGCAGCAGCTCGACGACCGCCTCCCCCGAGCGTCGGGCGAACTGGTCGCGGCGGCGGTCGGCCGACGGCGGTGCGGCCGAGCCCGGCAGCGACATGCCCATCGCCTCCGCGACCGACGCCATGGTGTTCGCGGTGTACATGCCGCCGCACGCACCCTCGCCCGGGCAGATCGCACGCTCGATCCGGTCGACGTCCTCCGGGCTCATGAGCCCCCGAGCGCACGCCCCGACGGCCTCGAACGCGTCGATGATCGTCACGTCCTTCTCGGTGCCGTCGGACAGCTTGACCCAGCCCGGCATGATCGAGCCCGCGTAGAGGAACACGCTCGCCAGGTCGAGGCGCGCGGCCGCCATGAGCATCCCCGGCAGCGACTTGTCGCACCCCGCGAGCAGCACCGACCCGTCGAGGCGCTCGGCCATCATCACGGTCTCGACGGAGTCCGCGATGACGTCCCGGCTCACGAGCGAGTAGTGCATGCCCTCGTGGCCCATCGAGATGCCGTCCGACACCGAGATCGTGCCGAACTCCAGCGGGTAGCCGCCGCCCGCGTGCACGCCGTCCTTGACCGCCTTGGCCAGGCGGTCGAGCGACAGGTTGCACGGCGTGATCTCGTTCCACGACGACGCGACGCCGACCTGCGGCTTCGCGAAGTCCTCGTCCCCGAGCCCGACCGCGCGCAGCATCCCGCGCGCGGCCGTCGCCTCGAGCCCGTCGGTCACCTGCCGCGAGCGCGGCTTGATGTCGACCCCGGGCGTGCCGTCCTGCGTCGTCGTCATGAGCCGAGACTAGGCAGGCCGGGCGCACCGGGCACCCCGCACCGCACCTGCCGGACCACCCGGATGCCGCACGGGGTCACACCCGAGGTCCCTCATCACCGGGCGCGCGCGTGCCGATCCTTGTGGTGACCCTGCACGACACCCGTCCGTGCCGACGACGGTCCCGCACGACGACACCCGGGGGGAGGTGCCGATGCGCTCCCCTGCCGCGCCGCGCCCTCGCACGCTCGACCGCGTGACGTGGCAGGCGTTCCTCGTCGGCGGGCTGCTCCTGGTGTCCGTCGTCATGCTCACGCCGGGCTGGGCCGGAGAGATCCTGTGGGACGCCGTCCCGCTGCTCGCCGTCGGCGCGATGGTGCTCGGCGTGCGCCGGAACCGGCCCGCGGCCGCGCGCGCCTGGTGGTGGCTGACCGCCGGCGTCGCGTGGTGGACCGCCGTCGACGTCGGGTGGACCACCTGGTACGTGGTCGTGGGCGACAGCGACCTGGTGCCGTGGTGGTACGACGTCCTCTACGTGCCGACCTACGTGCTGCTCGTCGTCGGGCTCGCGCGCCTGCCGCGCAACTCGCTGCGGGTGCGGCACGAGACCGCCACGATGGACGCCGTCGTCGTCGTGGTCGGGTTCGCGCTGCTGTACTGGGCGATCGTGTTCCGCAGCGTCCTCGGCCCGGACGTCGTGCACGACCCGGCGCGGTCGCTGTCGGTCCTCTCGCTCGCGATGGGCCTCGGTGTCGTCCTCATGACCGCCCGGCTGTGGTTCCGCTACGGCAACCGCAACCGCGCGTACGCGCTGCTCGGCTGGGGCGTGACCGCCTCGACGTTCGCCGACATGCTCTACACGGTGACCCTCACCGGCGACGGCCTGCCGGGCATCTCTGTGCTCGACACCTCGCTCACGGAGGGCGTCGGCAGCGCGAGCTGGCTCGTGTGGTTCGTGCTGTTCGGGACGGCCGCGCTGCACCCCGCGACCCGCGGCTCGGAGGACGCGGCGCCCAGCACCGCACTGACGCTGGCGCGCGGGATCGTCTTCTTCCTCGTGGTGACCGTCGGACCCGTGACGTTCCTGCTCACGCTGCGCACGGGCGCGTCGGTCACGCTCGCGTGGGAGGACCTCGCGGTGCCGCTCCTGACGGTCGGGCTCCTGTCGGCGTTCCTCGTCGCCCGGCTCGTCGTCGGTACGAGCACCGCGCAGCGGCGCGCGATCCAGCTCGACCGGCAGGCCACCGAGCTGTCCCGTGCGCTGCACGAGCAGCGGGCCCTGCAGGAGCTGCTCAGCCACCAGGCCCGGCACGACCCGCTCACGGGGCTCGGCAACCGCGCGCACTTCAACGACCGGCTGGCTGCCTCCGACGGGGCCGGCGGGCGCGCGGTCCTCATGATCGACCTCGACGGCTTCAAGAGCGTGAACGACGACAACGGGCACCCGGCGGGCGACGAGCTGCTGTCGCAGGTGGCGGCCCGCATGCGCGGCGTCGTCGGGGACCGGGACACCGTCGCGCGGATCGGCGGCGACGAGTTCGCCGTGCTGCTGGAGCACACCGACGAGAGCGCCGCGCACGACGCCGCGTGGCGCGTGGTCCGCGCGATCGGGGAGGCGTTCGTCGTCGACGCGCAGGCGGTGCGCGTCACCGCGAGCATCGGCGTGCGGCTGCTGGACGGGTCGGTGGGGACCGAGGAGGCGCTGCGGGACGCGGACCTCGCCCTCTACGCCGCGAAGGCGGCAGGCAAGAACCAGGTGTGCGTGTTCGACCCGCGGCTGCGCGCCGAGCAGGTCGGCCGGTCCCGGCTCGTCTCCGGGCTGCGGCACGCCCTGAGCCGGGACGAGCTCGTGGTCCACTACCAGCCGGTCGTCGATCTCGTCACGCGCGAGGTGCTGTCGGTCGAGGCGCTGCTGCGCTGGCAGTCCGCGCGCGGGCTCGTCATGCCGGACCGGTTCATCCCCGTGGCCGAGGACACCGGCCTGATCGTGCCGATCGGCGATCACGTGCTGCGCCGCGCCACCGCGGACGCCCGCGTGTGGTTCGACGCGCACGGCGTCGGCGTGCACGTCAACGTCTCCGGTCGTCAGCTGCGCCGCCCCGACGTCGTGCCGACCGTCCTGGGCGCACTCGATGCCGCGGGCCTGCCCGGGCGCGCGCTCGTGCTGGAGATCACCGAGACCGCGCTGCTCGCGACCGGCAAGCCCGAGACCGCGCTCGTCGCCGCGCACCTGTCCGAGCTGCGCGAGCACGGCGTGCGCGTCGCGATCGACGACTTCGGCACGGGCTACTCCTCGCTCGCCTACCTGCAGCGCCTGCCCGTCGACATCGTGAAGATCGACGGGGCCTTCACGCGGTTCGCCGCCGACCCCGGCGACGAGGCGCGCCGCCGCCGCGCCCTGGCCACCGCGATCGTCGACCTGTGCGCGACGCTCGACCTGCAGGCCGTCGCCGAGCAGATCGAGACCGCCGAGGAGGCCGAGGCCGTGCGCGCGCTCGGCTGCCCGCTCGGCCAGGGCTACCTGTTCGGCCGCCCGGTCCCCCGCGACCAGATCGCGCCCCTGCTCGGCAGCCCCGACGTCACGGCGCACCGCTCCCGCTGACGTCCCGCGCACGGTCGCGTGCGACGACCGCACGCCCGGCGATCGTCAGCGGTCGACGCGGGTCAGGGGACGGGACGTCACGGGTCGACGACCGTGCGGCCCTCGACGCCGGCGACGTCCTGGCCGCCGACACGTCGTGGTCGACCTGCCGCGACGTCATGGTCGTCGTCGTGCACCCCTCCGGACGGAGGTACGTACCGACGCACGGCGAGAGAGCCCGACCACCGGACGTCAGCCGCGGCGGAGGCGGCTCACGTCGCGGACCGCGCCGCGGTCGGCGGACGTCGCCATCGCGGCGTAGGCCTGCAGCGCCGGCGAGACGTAGCGGTCACGGTTCACCGGCTGCCACGGGTTCTCCGAGGCCTCCATCTTGGCGCGCCGCTCCGCGAGGACCGCGTCGGGCACGTTGATGCGGATGAGGCGGGTCTCGACGTCGATCTCGATCTCGTCGCCGTCCTCGATCAGCCCGATCGCGCCGCCGGCCGCCGCCTCGGGGCTCACGTGGCCCACGGAGATGCCGGACGAGCCGCCCGAGAACCGGCCGTCGGTGACGAGCGCGCACACCTTGCCCAGGCCGCGGCCCTTGATGAACGACGTCGGGTAGAGCATCTCCTGCATGCCGGGGCCGCCCGACGGGCCCTCGTACCGGACGACGACGACGTGGCCGGGCTGGACCTCCTTGCGGAGGATCTTGTCGACGGCCTCGTCCTGCGACTCGCAGACCAGCGCGGTGCCGACGAAGTGGAAGAGCTCGGGGTCGATGCCCGCGGTCTTGATGATCGCGCCGTCCTCGGCGAGGTTGCCGCGCAGCACGGCCAGGCCGCCCTCGACGGTGTAGGCGTGCGCGACGTCGCGGATGCAGCCGTTCGCGGCGTCGGTGTCGAGCGACTCCCACACGTTCGACGTGGAGAACGCCTGCGTGGTCCGCACGCCGCCGGGGGCCGCGTGGAACAGCGCCCGGGCGCGCTCGGTCGCGCGGCCGCCGCGGATGTCCCAGTCGTCGAGCCACGCGCGCAGCGTCGGGGTGTGCACCGACGTGACGTCGTGGTCGAGCAGGCCGCCGCGGTCGAGCTCGCCGAGCAGGGCCGGGATGCCGCCCGCGCGGTGCACGTCCTCCATGTGGAAGTCGGGGTGGTTCGGCGCGACCTTCGACAGGCACGGCACGCGGCGGCTGATCGCGTCGATGTCGGCGAGCGTGAAGTCGAGCTCGGCCTCCTGCGCGGCCGCGAGGATGTGCAGGACCGTGTTGGTCGAGCCGCCCATCGCGACGTCGAGCGCCATCGCGTTCGAGAACGCGGCGCGGTTCGCGATCGAGCGGGGCGCGACGGTGTCGTCCTCGTCGTCGTAGTAGCGGCGGGCCAGGTCGACGATCGTGCGGCCGGCCTCGAGGAACAGCTCGCGGCGGGCGCTGTGGGTGGCGAGCGTCGAGCCGTTGCCGGGCAGCGACAGGCCGAGCGCCTCGGTCAGGCAGTTCATCGAGTTCGCGGTGAACATGCCCGAGCACGAGCCGCACGTGGGGCACGCGTTCTCCTCGACGCGGCCGAGCGCGTCGTCCGAGACGTTGTCGTCGGCGGAGTAGTTGATCGCGTTGATGAGGTTGAGGTGCGTCTTCGCGACGCCGTCCGCGACGACGGCCTTGCCGGCCTCCATGGGCCCGCCGGACACGAAGATCACCGGGATGTTCAGCCGCAGCGCAGCGTTGAGCATCCCGGGCGTGATCTTGTCGCAGTTGGAGATGCACACGAGCGCGTCGGCGCAGTGCGCGTTGACCATGTACTCGACGGAGTCGGCGATGAGGTCGCGGCTCGGCAGCGAGTAGAGCATCCCGCCGTGCCCCATCGCGATCCCGTCGTCGACCGCGATGGTGTTGAACTCCTTCGCGACGCCGCCCGCCTCACGGACCGCCGACGCGACGAGGTCGCCCATGTCCTTGAGGTGCACGTGCCCGGGGACGAACTGCGTGTAGGAGTTGGCGATCGCGACGATCGGCTTGCCGAAGTCCTCGGTCGTCATGCCCGTGGCGCGCCACAGCGCGCGGGCGCCGGCCATGTTGCGGCCGTGGGTCGAGGTACGAGAGCGCAGCGGACGGCTCATCGCGGGTCTCCTTCGCAGATCCCCCGCGGGGCCGGCGGGAGGGTGGGACGGGGCGCTGCCCTGCGGCAGCGCCCCGTCACCCTACGTCGCACCCGGCGGAGGTCGGGCGCGGCGTCCGCGCTTCGATCGACGTCGTCGCGCCGGTCAGCGCACCACGGACGACGTCCAGCGCGCGTCGTCCGCCGTGATGCGGTGCACCCCGCCCGTGAGCGTGACGCGGGTCTGCGTCTCCCGCTCGGCGCACGAGGGGCCGACCCACAGCTCGAGGTCGCCGGGCTCGACGACCCGCTCCCCCGTGCGGTCGGTGAACGCGAGCCGCGCCGCGGGGACGACGAGCTCGACGACGGCCGTCTGGCCACGCTCGAGGTGCACGCGCTGGTAGCCGAGGAGCTGCGCGACCGGGCGGGTCACGCTCGCCACGACGTCCCGGCCGTAGAGCTGCACGACGTCGTCGCCGCCGCGCTCGCCCGTGTTCGTCACGCGCACGGTGACGACCAGCGGCCCGTCGGTCGTGGTGATCGGCTCGACCGCGAGGTCGGTGTGCGTGAACGTCGTGTACGACAGGCCGTGCCCGAACGGCAGGACGGGACGCGTCGACAGGTTCGTCACGTCGCCGTCTCCGCCGAGCGCCGGGTGCAGGTACGTGTACGGCTGCGCACCGGCCGACCGCGGCAGGCTGACGGGCAGGCGGCCCGACGGGTTGACCCGCCCGGACAGGACGCCCGCTAGGGCGGGACCGCCCTCCTCGCCGGGGAAGAACGACTGCACGACCGCCGCGCACCGCTCGACCGCCCAGCCGACCGCGTACGGCCGGCCCGTGAGCAGCACCAGCACGACGGGCTTGCCGGTCGCGAGGACCGCCTCGGCGAGCTCGCGCTGCACGCCCGGCAGCTCGAGGTCGTCCCGGTCGCAGCCCTCGCCGACGGTCCCACGGCCGAACAGGCCCGCGTGGTCGCCGAGCACGAGCACGGCGACGTCCGCCTCGGTCGCGACGCGCACCGCGTCGTCGAACCCGCTGCGGTCGTCGTCGTCGACCGCGCAGCCGCGCGCGGACAGGACGCTCGCCGACCCGAGCTCGGCGGCCAGCGCCTGGCGCAGCGTGGGCACCTCGATGCCGACGCCCACCTCGGGGTGGTGCGGCAGCACGTGGTTGACGAACGAGTAGCAGCCGAACATGGCCTCGGGACGGTCCGCGTTGGGGCCGATCACCGCGACGCGGACGCCCTGCCGCAGGGGCAGCGTGCCGTCGTTGCTCAGCAGCACGACCGACTCCTCGGCGAGCCTGAGCGCGATCCGCCGGTGCTCCGGGGTGTCGAGCTCGACGTCCGTGGGCGGCTCGTCGTCGAACGTCGCGTCGAGCAGGCCGAGCTCGGCCTTCTGCAGCAGCGCGCGCGTCACGGCCCGGTCGACGAGCGCCTCGTCGACCTTCCCGTCCCGCACGGCCTCGGCCAGGGGCTCGAGGTACGCGTCACCCGCGGGCAGCTCGATGTCGACACCTGCGGCGAGCGCGAGCCCGGCGGCCTCGCCGAGGTCGCCCGCGACGTGGTGCAGCAGCTGCAGGAACGCGACGCCGAAGTAGTCCGCGACGACCGTGCCGTCGAAGCCCCAGCGGTCCCGCAGGATCCCCGTGAGGATCGACGGGTCCGAGGCCGTGGGGATGCCGTCGAGCTCGGTGTACGACGACATGACCGAGCGCACCCCGCCGTCCCGGACCGCCATCTCGAACGGCGGCAGCAGCACGTCGGCGACCTCGCGCGGGCCGGCGTGCACGGGGCCGAAGTTGCGGCCCGACTGCGACGCCGAGTACCCGACGAAGTGCTTGAGCGTGGCGTGCACGCCCGTGGACTGCAGGCCCCGCACGTACGACGTGCCGACCGTGCCGACGAGGTACGGGTCCTCGCCGATGCACTCGTCGACGCGACCCCACCGCGGGTCCCGGATGACGTCGAGCACGGGCGCGAGGCCCTGGTGCACGCCGAGCGCCCGCATGGACCCGCCGATCGCCGCGCCCATCTGCGTGACGAGCTCGGGGTCGAACGACGCGCCCCACGCGAGGGGCGTGGGGAACGTCGCCGCGCGCCACGCGGAGAGCCCCGTGAGGCACTCCTCGTGCACGAGCGCCGGGATCCCCATGCGGGTCTCGCGCACGAGCCGGCGCTGGAACGCCCACAGCCAGCGCGCACGGGACGCGGGGTCGACGGGACGCGTGCCGTACACCCGGGTGAGGTGCCCGAGCCCGTGGCGCGAGGCCTCGTCGAGGGTCCGCTCGACCGTGAACTCCCCCTGCAGGGGCGCCACGGCCTCCCCGTCGGACTTCTCCCAGAAGCCGACGATCTGCGCGAGCTTCTCCTCGAGCGTCATGCGCTCGACCAGGTCCTGCACGCGCTGGTCGGCCTCGACGGCGCCGGACAGCTTCAGATCCGTCACGGATCCACTCCTTCGGAACGTGGTGGTTCGTGGTGGCGGGACGCGACCCCGCCGGCGCGCGAGGGCGTCAGCCCTTCACGGCCCCCTGCAGGCCGTTGACGATCCGCCGCTGCATCGCGAGGAAGAACACGAGGGCCGGGATCATCGCGAGCGCGGTGAACGCGAACACGCCCGCGGTGTCCGAGGAGTGCTCGGAGGAGAAGTCCGCGACGCCCAGGGGCAGCGTGCGCATGTCGCCCTGCAGCAGCAGGAGCGGCAGCAGGTACGCGTTCCACGAGCCGACGAACGCGAGCACGCCCACCGTGACCATGCCCGGGGCGGACAGCGGCAGCAGGATCCGCCAGAAGAACCCGATCCGCGAGGCGCCGTCGAGCAGGGCCGCCTCCTCGAGCTCCTTGGGCAGCGCCATGAGGAACGGCCGCAGGATGACCACGGTCACCGGGAGCGCGAACGCGGCCTGCGGCAGGGCGACGCCCCACCACGTGTTGCCGAGCTGCAGGTCGCGGGTGACGAGGATGAACAGCGGGATGATCGCGACGGTCGCGGGGAACAGCAGGCCGAGGACGAACACCATGAACAGCGGCTCGCGCCAGCGGAACTGGTACCGCGCCAGCGGGTAGGCGGCCATGATCCCGAACACGACGACGATGAGCGTCGTGAGCACGGCGATCGCGGTGCTGTTGAGCGCGTACCGCCAGAACGCGGGGTTCGACAGCACGCCCGCGTAGTTGGTCAGCACCCACGGGTCGGGCAGCGCGGCCGGCTTGTCGGCGAGCTGCGCGTTGGTGCGGAAGCCGCCGAGCACGCCGTAGATCACGGGGCCCAGGGTCAGCGCGACGACGACGAGCGCGATCGCGTAGACGAGGGGGTTGCCGCCCTGCATGACGTTCGTGCCGCGACCCTTGCGCTCGGGTCGGTCGGTGGTGGCGGCCTGGGGCGCGACCACGGGGACGACGCTCATCGCTTCGCCTTCTTCCGCGGGGTGTCGACCTGCGTGTCACGACGCAGGACGAAGTGCTGGTAGAGGAGGGCCATCACGAGCGCGACGACGAACAGGATCACGGACGCGGCCGCGGCGATCCCGTAGTTCTGCCGCTTGGTGCCCTCGGTGATGAGGAAGGTCGCCATGGTGGTCGTGGCGTTGGCCGGGCCGCCGCCGGTGAGGATCCACACCATGTCGAAGAGCTGGAGCGAGCCGATCATCGACAGGAACGCCCAGGTGCGCAGCGTGGGGCCGAGCAGCGGGATCGTGATGCGCCGCTGGATCTGCCACCAGCCGGCACCGTCGATCTGCGCGGCCTCGTACAGCTCCTCAGGCACGCCCTGCAGGCCGGCCAGGAAGAGGATGACCGCGAGGCCCAGGTACTTCCACGTGAGCACGACGATCACCGTCGGCAGCGCGTAGGCCGGGTCGCCGAGCCAGCCCTGCTCGGGGCCGGACAGTCCGACCGACGCGAGCATGGTGTCGATGACGCCGTACTTCGGCTGCAGCAGCTGGTACCAGACGACGCCGGCGATGACCTCGGCCAGCACGTACGGGACGAAGATGATCGTCCGCAGCATCCCCTGGCCGCGCATCTTGCGGTTGAGCAGGAGCGCGATGCCCAGGCCGAGCGGCAGCTGGATCGCGATCGAGGCCACCACGATGATGAGGTTGTGCACGAGGGCGTCGGTGAAGACCTCGTTCTGCAGCACCGACACGTAGTTCTTCAGGCCGACGAAGTCGACCAGCGGGCCGAAGCCCTTCCAGCGGTAGACCGAGAACTGGACCGCCTTGATGATCGGCCACACGACGAAGCCGAGGAAGAGCACCAGGGCGGGCGTCACGAAGAACGCGATCTCCAGGTTGCGGCGGAGGTTCGAGCCCTTCCCACGGCGTCCGCCCGGGGTGCCGGCCACCGGCCGTGCCGAGGCACGACCGGCGGCCGGGGCCACCAGGGTGGACGTCGCAGGCGAGGCGGTTCCGCCCTGCGGGGCGGTCGCTTCGTCTGCCACGTCGATCACTTCTCCGCGTCAGCCGCCGCCTGGGTGGCGTCGACGATGTCCTGCGGGGTCGCCTGGCCGGCGAACAGAAGTGCGATCTCGTCGTTCATGGCGCCACCGACGGACGCACCGAACGCGGTGTCGAAGTAGAGCTGGACGTACGGGGCCGCGTCGCGGACCTCGAGCAGACCGGCCAGCGCCGGGTCGGACACGTACTGCGTGGCCGTCGGGTTGGTCGGCAGACCCATGTCGAGCTCGGCGAAGCCCTTCTGGACCTCGTCGGACAGCAGGTACTTGACGAAGTCGACCGCCGCGTCGGGGGCGTCCTGGGACACCGCCCACGCGTCGCCGCCGCCGAGGGCCGCTGCCTGCGCGCCCTGGCCGCCGTCGACCGCCGGGAACGCGAACCAGCCGGTCTTGTCACCGAGGCCCGTGCCGTCCTCCGTGAGCCCCTGCATGACGCCGGGCTCCCAGTGGCCCTGCAGCTCCATGGCGACCTTGCCCGTCGCCAGCAGGCCGGAGGCAGAGGTCGCGCCCGCCTGGGCGCCGGTGGACAGGAAGCCCGCGTTGAACGGCTCCGCGGCGACGAGCTCCTCGAGGTCCTCGCCGGCCTTGACGAAGCACTCGTCGGAGAAGTCGAGGCTGGTGACCGCGTCGGTCAGGGTCTCCTCGGAGCACTCGCGCAGCGAGAAGTAGTACCAGTAGTGCGCGGCCGGCCACTTGTCGCCCGCACCGACGGACACAGGCTCGACGCCCGCGGCCTTGAGCTTGTCGACGACGTCGTAGAACTCGCCCCAGCTCTCCGGCTCCTCGGTGATGCCGGCCTGCTCGAAGATCTCGGTGTTGTACCAGAAGCCCACGACGCCGACCGAGAACGGCAGGGCGTACGTCTTGCCGTCGACCTGCCAGCCCTTGACCGAGCCGCCGATCTTGCTGATCTCCTCGGACGCGGCCTCGGAGATGTCCTTGGTCAGGCCCGCCTCGACGTGGTCGGCGAGCTCGCCGCCGCCACGCTCCATGTAGACGTCCGGCGCGTCGTTCGCCTGGAACGCCGCGTCGAGCTTGGTGAGCATGTCCTCGTGCTGCATGGCGCTGACCTCGACGGTCACGCCAGGGTTTGCGGCCTCGAAGTCGGCCGCGACCTTGTCGTAGTACTCCTTGCCGTCACCGGTGTTGGAGTTGTGCCACCAGGTGATGGTCGTGGCGTCGCCGCTCGTCGCGTCGTCGTTGCCACCACTGCCCGTGCCGCAGGCGCCCAGGAGGGCAAGACCTGCAGCGACCGCCACGCCACGAAGGACGGGTGTCCGGTTCATCGTTGAAGCTCCTCGTCGTCACTGAAGGGGAGGGACGGCCGCAAGGTAAGCAGGCCGCGACGCGCCGTGTCAATCGATGTCGATAACGTTATCGAATCGATGCTCTAGGATCACCGACGTGGAGCCAGCACCCCGCGTCAAGATGGCCGACGTCGCCCGGACCGCCGGAGTGTCCGTCGCGACCGTCTCGAAGGTCGTCAACGGCCGGTACGGCGTCGCGCAGAGCACGCTCACCCGGGTGCAGGAGGTCATCGACCAGCTCGGGTACGAGGCGTCGCTCGGCGCGCGCAGCCTGCGCAGCCACCGCACCAACGTCCTGGGCATCCTCGTCGCCGAGTTCGAGCCCTACTCCACCGAGCTGCTCAAGGGCGCGTCGGCGGCCGTCGGCGCGACCGGCTACGAGCTGCTCGCCTACTCGGGCGGCGGCGCCGGCGGTGCCGTCGGCTGGGAGCGGCGCTACCTGTCGCGGCTGTCCGGCACCCTCATCGACGGCGCCGTCATCGTCACGCCCACGGTCGTCGAGGCCCACCCCGGCGTGCCCGTGGTCGCCGTCGACCCGCACACCGGCCCGTCCGGCCTGCCGACCGTCGACGCCGACTCGTTCGCCGGCGCGGTGCTCGCCACCGAGCACCTCCTGCGTCTCGGCCACCGGCGCATCGCGTTCCTCGGCGGCCGCCCCGACCTCGAGTCCGCGCGCCTGCGCGAGGACGGGTACCGGCACGCGCTCGCCGCCGCCGGGATCCCCGTCGACGAGGACCTCGTGCGCGTCGGCGGCTACCGCCCCGAGACCGCGGACCAGCCCGCGCACGAGCTGCTCGCGCGCCCCGAGCCGCCCACCGCGGTGTTCGCCGCGAACGACCTCTCCGCGATCCACGTCGTCGAGGTCGCCCGCTCGCTCGGCCTGCGCGTGCCCGAGGACCTGTCCGTCATCGGGTTCGACAACGTCCCCGAGTCGGCGCTCGCGACCCCCCCGCTCACGACCATCAGCCAGCCGCTGCAGCAGATGGGCGCCGAGGCGCTCCGGCTGCTCGTGGACCTCATCGACGGCAAGGAGCGCGGCGTGCACGTGCGGCTCCCCACCGAGCTCGTCGAGCGCGCGTCGACCGCGCCGCCTCGCAGCCGCTGACCTGCGAGAGGGCTCCGTCCCTCACGAGGGGGACAGTGCTTGCCGGACGGCACGACGTGCTGCCAGGACGCGAGCCGCGGACCGTCCGCGCACCACGGTCCCGCACACCGGACCGCGTCAGGACGACGGGCGCGCCTGCCACGTGCACACGCACGCCTCGTTGCCCTCGGGGTCCGCGAGGACCCAGAACGCGGGCGCCCGCTCGTCGGACACCAGGCGCCCGCCGGCCGCGACCGCCGCGTCGACGCGTGCCCGCGCCTCGTCGTGCGGGACCGTGACGTCAAGGTGGAGGCGGTTGCGCTGCGGACGCGGCACGTCCATCTGCTGGAACCAGAACGCGGGCCCGACACCGGCCGGGTCGACGATCCCGTTCTCGTCGTCCCCCGGCTGGTCCTGGTAGCCGAGCACCGCCTTCCAGAACGGGCGCACGGCGGGGATGTCGAGCGCGTCGACCGCGACCTCGAGCGCCGAGCTGCGCGGCACGTCCCCCGTCAGGCCGAGCTCGTCCGCGAGCGCCGACACGGTCCCCGCGAGGTCGACGTCGCGCTGCGTGAGCCCCGCGACGTCGTGGCTCGACGTCGTCACGGTCACCTGCCCCCAGCGCAGCAGCACGTCGGGGTGGTGGTTCGCGGCGTCCGCGGCCTGCGCGACGCGGGCCACGAACGCCGCCGCGGTCGCGAAGTCGGCGCACCGGAACGTCGCGCGCAGGGTCCCGAGCAGCACGCGCCAGTGCCGGGCGTCGACGGCCTCGGTGACGGCGGAATGCGGCAGCCGGGCGGAGGAGTCGCTCATCCCGACACCCTCCCACCGCACGCCGCGCGGGGCACGCGGCCCGTGCGCGTCAGTGCTGCAGCGCGGCCTCAGCGTCCGACTCGGCCCCTGCGCGGATGTGCCGTGTGACCCACGGCGCGACCGCGAACATCGCGCCCGCGCAGACGAGCGCGACGAGACCGATGCCGCCGAAGTACGCGGTGTCGCTGACGCCCTCCGTGACCTGCACGAGCTGGGCCGTGATCGCGTTGCCCGCCGCGGGCGCGAGGAACCACAGCGCCATCGCCTGCCCACGGAACGCCTTCGGGGCGAGCAGCGTCGTGGCGGCCAGTCCGACGGGCGACAGGCACAGCTCCCCCACCGTCTGGATCAGGTACACCAGGCCCAGCACCCACGGCGGCGACTTCGTGTCGGCGAACGCGGCCGACGCGACCGCGAGGAAGACGAAGCTCAGGGCGGCGAACGTCAGGCCGATCGCGAACTTCACGGCCGTCGGCGGGCGGTCGTCGAGCTTGACCCAGAGCCAGGCGAACAGGGGCGCGAGCAGGATGATGAGCGCGGGGTTGATGGACTGGAACACCTCGGGCGAGAGGGTCCGTCCGAGCACCTCGAGGTCGGTCCGGTCCTCCGCGTACGCGGCGAGGGTGCTCGCCGCCTGCTCGAAGATCATCCAGAACAGCGTCGCCGCGACGAACAGCGGCACGTAGGCGCGCAGCCGCGAGCGCTCGTGGTCCGTGACCTTCGGCGAGCGGAACATGACCCACAGCGTCGCGACGGGCGCCGCGAGCGCGAGGTACGACAGCGCGTCGACGATCGTCGTCGCGCCGAACCCGCCGCTCACGGCCCACGCGACCGCCAGCGCGACGAGCACGCCGACGACGATCGCGAGGACCGTGCGGGTGACGGCGGGCCGGTCGGCGGCGGTCAGCGGGTTCGGGGCCACCTCGCCCGCCCCCGCGAGCAGGCGACGTCCGAGGACGAAGGACACCAGCGCGATGCCCATGCCGACGGCCGCGACCGCGAACCCCGCGTGGTATCCGCCGATCGAGCGTGCGAGCCCGACCAGCAGGGGCGCCGCGAGCGAGCCGATGTTGATGCCCATGTAGAAGATCGAGAACGCCGAGTCGCGGCGCGTGTCCTCGCGCGTGTACAGCTCGCCGACCATGCTCGACACGTTGGGCTTGAGCAGGCCCGTGCCGAGCGCGACGAGGACGATGCCCAGGTACGACGCCGCGGCGGTGGGGACCGTGAGCGCCACGTGCCCGGCCGCGATGACGACGCCGCCGTAGAGCACCGACCGGCGCGCGCCGATGACGCGGTCCGCGAGCCAGCCGCCCACCACGGACAGCAGGTAGACGCCCGTGCCGTACGCGGCGACCATCGCGGTGCCGAGCGTGCTGTCGAGACCCAGCCCGCCGTCGGCGACCGTGTCCGTCAGGTAGAACAGCAGGATGGCGCGCATCCCGTAGTAGCT
Source organism: Cellulomonas fimi ATCC 484 (assembly GCF_000212695.1). Classification (NCBI taxonomy): domain Bacteria; kingdom Bacillati; phylum Actinomycetota; class Actinomycetes; order Micrococcales; family Cellulomonadaceae; genus Cellulomonas; species Cellulomonas fimi. Next base: position 3,035,758 of record NC_015514.1, read on the forward strand.
GAACCGCTCCCACAGCTCGGTGCCGAACAGCGTGAACAGCCCGAGGGGGTGCCCGAAGAACGCCCGGTCCCGCGGGGCGCGGCCACCCCCGCCCGGCGGGCCGTCCCCCTCGCCCGGTGTGCGCAACGCGCTGGCTCCCGACGGTTCCGTCTGCTCGGTCACCGCCCCATCGAACCGCTGCCCCAGGGGCCCCACCACCGGTCGACGGTCCCGGACGCGCGCGCGGGCGTGTGGTAGCCCGCGGCGCCACCGGCGACCCGAGCGGGTCGCACCGCGCCCTCACCGGGCGGCCCGCCGCGCTCGCGCACGTCGACCCGCACTGCGGTCGCTGCGCGCAGTCGCTGCGGATAGCGTCGCGGGATGCCCACGGTGCACTGGTTCCGGCGCGACCTGCGCCTCGCGGACAACCCGGCGCTCGTGGCCGCGGTCGAGGCGGCCCGGCGCGCCGACGACGCGGTGGTGCCGCTGTTCGTCGTGGACCCGGGGCTGTGGACGGCGGCGGCCGGTCCGCGCGTCGCGTACCTCGCGCGGTCGCTGCGCGCGCTCGACGCGGCGCTCGACGGCCGGCTCGTGGTCCGCCACGGGCGCCCGCAGGACGTGGTGCCCGCCGTCGCGCGCGAGGTCGAGGCGCCGACGGTGCACGTCACGGCGGCGACCGAGCCGTACGGCCGGCGGCGGGACGACGCGGTCGCGCAGGCGCTGGGCGACGTGCCGCTCGTCGCGACGGGGTCGCCGTACGCGGTCGCACCGGGACGGCTGCGCACGCAGCAGGGGTCCCCGTACGAGGTGTTCACCCCGTTCCGCCGGGCGTGGCTGGACCACGGCTGGTCGGCGCCCGCCCCGCGGCCGCGCTCGGTGCCGTGGGCGGACGTGCGCGGCGACGGCGTGCCCGACGAGCCGGCGACGACGGTCGACCTGCCCGCGGCGGGGGAGGCTGCGGCGCGCCGTCGGTGGGCGACGTTCGTGGCGGACGCCCTCGCGGACTACGACGAGGACCGCGACCGGCCCGACCTGGACGGCACGTCCAGCATGTCGGTCCCGCTCAAGTACGGCGAGCTGCACCCGCGCACGTTGCTCGCGGACCTCGCCGGTGCGGGGTCGTCGGCCTCCGTGGCCACGTACCGCTCGGAGCTGGCCTGGCGGGAGTTCCACGCCGACGTCCTGTGGCACCACCCGGACGCGGCGCGGCGCTCGCTGCGCACGGTGGTCCCCGAGGACGCGTGGGCGACGGGACCCGCGGCGGACGACGCGTTCGCCGCGTGGGCCGAGGGCCGGACCGGGTACCCGCTCGTCGACGCCGGGATGCGCCAGCTCCGGGCGATCGGCTGGATGCACAACCGGGTCCGCATGGTGACCGCGTCGTTCCTGGTCAAGGACCTGCACCAGCGCTGGCAGCGGGGAGCCGAGCACTTCCTCGCATGGCTCGTCGACGGCGACGTCCCGCAGAACCAGCTCAACTGGCAGTGGGTCGCCGGCACCGGCCGCGACGCCGCGCCGTACTTCCGCGTCTTCAACCCGGTGCTGCAGGGCCGCAGGTTCGACCCCGACGGGACGTACGTGCGGCAGTGGGTGCCCGAGCTGCGCGGCATCCCGGGCGGCGCGGTGCACGAGCCGTGGAAGCTGCCCGCGGCCGCGGCGCCCGACTACCCGCCGCGCATCGTCGACCACGCGCAGGCGCGGGCGGCCGCACTCGAGGCGTACGGCCGCCGCTGAGGCCCGGGCCGGTCAGGCGGGCACGAGCTCGTCGGCGCGGTCCTCCCCCGCCGCAGCGAGAGCGCCCCGCGTCGCCCCGCCCGCGTCGCGCAGGTGCCCGACGAGCAGGAGCAGGAGCCCGAGGGCCGCCCACGCGCCGAGCGCGAGCCACTGGTCCGCGGTGTCGGCGCGGGGGAAGTAGGACTCGGCGCGCAGCAGGGACGCGGCGGCGCCGGGCGGCAGCCACTGGCCGATCGCGCCCCACGGCTCGGGCAGCATCTGCCACGGCATGGCCGCGGCCGCGATCGGGTTCGCGACGAGCAGGAACAGCACAGGTCCGAGCGGCAGGCCCCGGCGCCCGAGCACCGCGACGCAGCCGACGACCACGCCGGCGATGCCGAGCGTCGTGAGCCCGACGATCGCCGTGCTGACGAGGAACGAGCCGCCCAGCACGCCCCACCACGTCTGCAGGACCGCGGTGACGGCGAGCCCCGCGACGGCCGCGTAGCCGAGCAGCGCGCCCAGGCGGCGCCACGCCCCGACGACGACGAGCGCGATCCCGATGCCGCCTGCCATGCCGCCCACGACGAGCGGGAACGTGACGGCACCGAGCACGACGCCGCGCGGGTCGCCCGCGCCGAGCGGGACGACGTCCGTCACCTCGACGGTCACGGGGGTGCCTGTCTGCCGGCCGACCTGCGCCCCGAGCTCGGGGGCCAGCGCGGCGAGCTGCTGCGCGACGAGCGGGCTCGCCGCGGAGGACGTGAGGACCTCGGGCACCGGCGCGAGGACGACGGCGCCGTAGACCTGGCGCGTCTCGACGAGGTCGACGGCGGCGGCACGGTCGGTGGCGGCCGTGACGTCGAAGACGCCCGGGGCCTGCGCGTCGAGCGCCTGCGTGAACGGTGCGACCGCGGGCGCGGGCCCGGCGACGGCCACCGGGAGGTCGCGTGGCTCGGCGGTGACCGAGGGCCACAGGAAGGCGAGCGCGACCACGGTCACGACCGTGGCGAGCGCTGCCGCGAGCGCGGCCACCCGGGGCCAGGGGGTGTGGGGGTGCGGAGCGTGTGCGAGCATCGGATCCTCCAAAACGAACGTTCCTTCTCCTGCAACGCTCCTCCCTGTCGCGCCGACTTGTCAAGAACGTTCGTTCGTTTTTAGGCTCGGGCCGTGCCAAAGGTCACCGACGAGTACCGCGCCGCCCGCCGCGACGAGATCGCCGACGCCGCGCTGCGCGCCTTCCGGCGAGGCGGGTTCCAGGGGACGTCGATGGCCGACATCATCAGCGAGGCCGGTCTCTCGGCCGGTGCGATCTACGGGCACTTCGCGAGCAAGAACGCACTCGTCGTCGAGGTGGCGTCCCGCATCGTCGGCGCCCGGGTCGAGGAGATCGCCCGTCTCGCGGACACCGACCCCATGCCGCCGCCGCCGCACGTGCCGCGCCTGCTCGTCACCGCGGTGCGGCGCGAGATCGGCGACCCGGCCGTCCTCCTGCAGCTGTGGGGCGAGTCCGTCACCGACCCCGAGATCCGGGAGCTCGCCGGGCGGACCATCGCGCGCCTGGCCGACATCCTGCGCGGGTACGTCTCGCTGTGGCACCAGCGTGCGCACGGGACACCGCCCGACGAGGCCGACGCGCTCGCCGCCGCGCAGGTGCCGCTGCTGCTCGCCGTCGTGCAGGGCCTCGTCGTGCAGTCCTCGCTCGGCCCCGACTTCGACGAGGACGCCTACCTCGCCGCGGTCGAGCGGTACCTGCCGCGCTGACGGGCACGACAGGCGGTCGCCCGGGAGCGACGGCCCGCCCGCGCCCGGCCGACCACCGTCAGCGCGAGAGCTGCGTCGCCCGGTACTCGTCCTCGAGCATCGACATGTCGATCGCGTCGCACCAGCCGTCGCCGTCCCGGTACGCGTCGCGCCGACGGCCCTCGACCCGGAAGCCGATGTTCTCGTACAGCGACTTCGCGCGGGCGTTGATCGCCAGCACGTCGAGCTCGACCCGGTGCAGGCCCAGCCCGTCGAACGCGAACCCGAGCACGAGCTCGATCGCCTCCGTGCCGTAGCCACGTCCCCGGTACGCCGGCCGCATCGCCAGGCGCAGGTTCGCCTTGCGCACCGCCTCGTCGATGTCGTTGAGGACGATCTCGCCGAGGAACTCGTCGCTGCCGGTCGTCGTCACGGCAAAGTCGAAACGACCCTCGGCCGTCGCGCGGCTCGCGCACCAGGCCTCGACCTGCTCGCGGCTGAACGTCGCCGTCGTGCCCGTCAGCCGCGCGCCGACCGGGTCGGCCAGCATGTCCCACACCGCGTCGGCGTCGTCGGGCCGGAACGGCCGCAGCACGATCATCTCGCCCTGCAACGTCGGCTTCTCCATGACGCACTCCTGTCTGTGCCGCTGCGCGGCCCGTCCTCGCATCGTAAGGAGGCCGTGTGACCTCCGTGTTGCACCGCGCCGCCGCCGGCCGACACGCCGTCCCGTGGGCCCACGTGACGCGGGGCCGGCCCGGGTCGCACCCCGGCCGGCCCCGCGTCGCGTGGTACGTCAGGCCTGGACGCGCTCCAGGACCAGCTCGCGGACGCGGCCCGCGTCGGCCTGCCCGCGCGTGGCCTTCATGACCGCGCCGATGATCGCCCCGACCGGGCCGAGGTTCCCCGAGCGGATCTTCTCGGCGATGTCCGGCTGGGCGGCGAGCGCCTCGTCGATCGCCGCGAGCAGCGGGCCGTCGTCCGACACGACCTCGAGCCCGCGCGCGACGACGACCTGCTCGGGCTCACCCTCGCCCGCGAGCACGCCCTCGAGCACCTGGCGCGCGAGCTTGTCGTTGATGCGCCCCGCGTCGACGAGCTGCTGCAGCGCGCCGATCTGCGCGGGCGTGATGGGCAGCGCGTCGAGCTCGACCTCCCGCTGCTTCGCGGTCCGGGCCAGCTCGCCCATCCACCACTTGCGCGCCGCGGCGGGCGAGGCGCCGGCCGCGACGGTCGACTCGATGAGCTCGACGGCACCCGCGTTCACGACGTCGCGCATCTCGGCGTCCGCGTAGCCCCACTCCCCCTGCAGCCGCCGGCGGCGGGCCGCCGGGAGCTCCGGGAGCGACGCACGGATCTCCTCGACCCACGCGCGGTCCGGCGCGATCGGCACGAGGTCCGGCTCCGGGAAGTAGCGGTAGTCCTCGGCGTCCGACTTCACGCGGCCCGACGTGGTCTCGCCGGTGTCCTCGTGCCAGTGGCGCGTCTCCTGGACGATCGTGCCACCCGCGTCCAGCACGCCCGCCTGCCGGCTGATCTCGAAGCGGACCGCCCGCTCGACCGAGCGGAACGAGTTGACGTTCTTCGTCTCGGTGCGCGTGCCCAGCGCGGACTCGGGCGTGGGCCGCAGCGACACGTTGACGTCCGCGCGCACGTTGCCGCGCTCCATGCGCGCCTCGGAGACGCCCAGGGCACGGAAGAGGTCGCGCAGCGTCTGCACGTAGGCCCGCGCGACCTCGGGCGCCCGCTCGCCCGCACCCGTGATGGGACGCGTCACGATCTCGACGAGCGGGATGCCCGCGCGGTTGTAGTCGACGAGCGAGTACTCCGCGCCGTGGATGCGGCCCGTCGCGCCGCCGACGTGCGTGTTCTTGCCGGCGTCCTCCTCCATGTGCGCGCGCTCGATCTCCACGCGGAACGTCGACCCGTCCTCCAGCTCGACGTCGACCCAGCCGTCGAACGCGATCGGCTCGTCGTACTGCGACGTCTGGAAGTTCTTCGGGACGTCCGGGTAGAAGTAGTTCTTCCGTGCGAACCGGCAGGACTCCGCGATCGAGCAGTTGAGCGCGAGGCCGATGCGGATCGCGTACTCCACGGCCGTGCCGTTGACGACCGGCAACGAGCCCGGCAGACCCAGCGAGACCGGCGTGACGGACGTGTTCGGCTCCTCGCCGAAGCCCGCGGGTGCACCGTCGAACATCTTCGTGCGGGTGCCGAGCTCGACGTGCACCTCGATCCCGATGACCGGGTCGAAGCGGGCGACCGCGTCGTCGTAGTCCACGAGCGCCGTCATCGGGTCTCCTCCAGCTCCGGGGCCCGGTCCAGCAGCGGGCCACCCCACTCCTTCTCCAGCAGCGCCTCGAGGGCCGCGCCCACCCGGTACAGGCGGTCGTCGGCCTTCGCGGGCGCGAGCACCTGGAACCCGACCGGCAGGCCGTCGTCGGACACGCCGTTCGGCACCGAGAGCCCCGGCACGCCCGCGAGGTTCGCCGGGATCGTCGCGACGTCGTTGAGGTACATCGCGAGCGGGTCGTCGAGCTTCTCGCCCAGCTTGAACGCCGTGGTCGGCGCCGTCGGCGAGACGAGCACGTCGGCCTGCGCGAACGCGGCGTCGAAGTCGCGCTGGATGAGCGTGCGGACCTTCTGCGCCGAGCCGTAGTAGGCGTCGTAGTACCCGGCCGACAGCGCGTAGGTGCCGAGGATGACGCGGCGCTTGACCTCGTCGCCGAAGCCCTGGCCGCGCGTGGCGGACATGACCCGCTCCGCCGTGGCCGGCCCCTCGGACGGCTCGACCCGCAGGCCAAACCGCATGCCGTCGAACTTCGCCAGGTTGCTCGACGCCTCGCTCGGCATGATCAGGTAGTACGCGCCGAGCGCGTACTCGAAGTGCGGGCAGGACACCTCGACGATCTCCGCGCCCGCCTGCCGCAGCAGCGCGAGCGACTCCTCGAACCGCGCGAGGACGCCGGCCTGGTAGCCCTCGCCCTGCAGCTCGCGGATGACGCCGACGCGCACGCCGGAGAGGTCGCCGGACGCGCCCTGGCGCGCCGCCTCGACGAGCGCGGGCAGCGGCTCGGGGATCGACGTCGAGTCGAGCGGGTCGTGCCCGCCGATGAGCTCGTGCAGCAGCGCCGAGTCGAGCACCGTGCGGGTCACCGGCCCGGCCTGGTCGAGCGACGACGCCATCGCGATCAGGCCGTAGCGCGACACCGAGCCGTACGTCGGCTTGACGCCGACGGTGCCCGTGACGGCGCCCGGCTGGCGGATCGAGCCGCCCGTGTCCGTGCCGATCGCGAGCGGCGCCTCGTAGGCCGCGACCGCTGCGGCCGAGCCGCCGCCGGACCCACCGGGGATGCGGTCGAGGTCCCACGGGTTGTGCGTGTTCCCGTACGCCGAGTGCTCGGTGCTCGACCCCATGGCGAACTCGTCCATGTTGGTCTTGCCGAGGATCGGCAGCCCCGCCGCCTTGATCCGCTCGACGAGCGTCGCGTCGTACGGCGGCACCCAGCCCTCGAGGATCTTCGAGCCCGCGGTCGTCGGCAGACCCTTCGTCACGACGACGTCCTTGACCGCGATCGGCACGCCCGCGAGCGGGTGCAGCTGCTCGCCCGCGGCACGGCGTGCGTCGACGTCGGCCGCCGTGGCCAGCGCCTCGGCTGCGCTCACGTGCAGGAACGCGTGCACGGCACCGTCGACGGCGGCGATCCGGTCGAGGTGCGCCTGCGTCACCTTGACGCTCGTCACCTCGCCCGCGGCCAGCTTCTCGGCGAGCGCGGCGGCGCTCAGCCGGGTCCAGTCGCTCACGCGTCCTCCCCCAGGATCTGCGGCACGAGGAACTTCCCGTCCTGCGCGGCCGGCGCGGCGGCGAGCACCGCGTCACGGTCCACCGGGGCCACCGGCACGTCGGGGCGGAACACGTTGGTCAGCGGCAGGGGGTGGCTGGTGGCCGGCACGTCGGGCGTGGCGATCTCGCTCACGCGCGCGACCGACTCGACGATGACGTCGAGCTCGCCCGCCAGGCGGTCGATCTCCGCGGGCGTCAGGTCGATCCGGGCCAGCCCCGCCACGCGCGCGACCTCGTCGCGAGAGAGGGAGGACATGGCGGAGAGTCTAGACGGCGCCCTCCCCTGCCCGAGGGCCCCGCCTCCACGAGAGCTCGGTGTCGCGCGACGACCGACCTGTCACCGGCTGGCTGTCGTCCACCCGTGTGTAGACGCACGTCTACACACGGACCTACCGTGGTGGCGTGCGCACGATCGGGACACGCGAGCTCAAGCAGAACCCCCACGCGGTCATCGAGGCGGTCCTGGCTTCCGACCAGCCGATCGCGATCACGTCCCACGGGCGGCCGACGGGCGTCCGACTGCTCGCCGACCGGCCCGGACCAGCACCCTGGGTCCCCGGCACCGCGCTCGCGCGCCTCCGCACGGCGACGACCGACGACGGGCTGGTGCTGAAGGCGCAGATCGATGCCGCCCGGGACGAGGACCTCGTCGAGGACCCGTGGGAGCCGAGGCGGTGATTCTGCTCGACACGAACGTCCTCATCGACCTGCATCTCTACCGGTTCGAGCCCGACGAGACCTACGGCGCGAGCATCCTCTCCCGCGCGGAGCTCGAGTTCGGCGTCAACGCAGCGCCGACCGACGAGGCCGCGGCCGAGCGGCTCGCCCGGCTCCACGACCTCGACGCGGTCTTCGACTGGCTCGAGTTCGACAAGCCGTCGACGCGCTCGTACGGGATCGTCGCGCACCGAGCACGCGCCACCGGTGCGCGGGTCCGCGGCAAGGACGCTCTGATCGCCGCACAGGCGCACCGGCACGCGGCGCCCGTGATGACGGCGAACGTCGACGACTTCGCGCCCTTCAGCCACCTCGTCAGCGTGCTCCGACCGACACTGCTGTGAGTGGTCAGGAGGCGCGCTCGACCGCCTCGTGGACGAGGGACAGGAGCGCCTCGCCGTACGCGTCGGCGGCCGTCTCGGCGCCGAACACCTGCTCGGGGTGGCCCGGACGCTCGACGAGCACCTGGAACGACCCGTCCGTCGAACGGGCGAGGCTGCGGAACGTGCCGCCCAGCAGCTCGCGCAGCTGGTCCTCGCGCGGCAGCCACAGCGCGTCCTCCTGCGCGACCGAGTCGAGCGCCCATTCCGTCGTCCCGTTGAAGCCCAGCACCGTGCCCGTCGGGTAGGTGTGCGCCTCGATCGTCATCTCGCTGATCGTGAAGACCTCGCCGTACATCTCCGGGGACAGCACGGCGAAGCGGTCGCCGGACGACGGGCGCCAGCGCAGGCCGGCGTCGCGGAGGCGGAGCGCGAGATCCACGGTGATCATCGGTCCAGTATCCGCCGGTGGGGTGACGACGGCACCCGTCCGCCGCGCGCCCGTGACGGTCAGCCGACCACCAGCTCCTCGCCCGACGTCCTCGAGACCACCAGCCGTCGCACCCCCGACTCGACCCTGACCCCGGCGACGTCCCCGGTGATCCCGACGTCGCCGAACGTCCGCTCCCACGCCGGACGGCCCGTCGCGAGGTCGAACGCCCGCAGGACGTCGCCGCCCACGACGAGCACCGTCCGGCCGTCCGTCGCGAACGCGTCGCCGTCGACCCCGGTCGCGACGGACCACAGCCGCGAGCCGTCCTGCCCGTCGAGCAGCGCGAGCCCGTCGAAGGTCCGCACGAGGACGCGGCCGTCGAGCACGGCGAGCGGCATCCGCACCTCGGGGACGCTCCAGCGGTCCTCGTCGCCCGCACGGGCGGACAGCATCCCGCCGTCGAACGTGCTGCGCAGCACCAACGCCACCCCCTCCAGCGTGCCGTCGTCGACCTCCGGGTCGGCCAGCTCCTCCGTGGTGAGGAGCCCGTCGTCGCCCTGGACCGTCGCCGTCACGGGGACCAGCCGCCCGTCGCGTGCGCGCTCGTACTGGTGCGCGTCGTCCGGCGCCACCGAGCCCGCGAGCGCACCGGACGCCGACAGGAGCCAGTCGGCGCCGCTCCCCCGCAGGACGAGCTCGTCGCCCGCCGCGGTCACCGCCTCGAACGGCCACTCCACGAACGACTCGGTCGACGGCGAGGACGGGCTCGTCCACGTCCAGCGCGGAGCACCGGTCTCGGCGTCGGTCGCGACGACCTGCCACGCCTCCGGGCGATCCGTCGTCGCCGGACCGCCGTCGGCCGTCGTGCCTCGCGCGCGCACGAGCAGGTCACCGAGCACCAGGACGTGCTCGCCGTCGACGGCGGGAGCGGTCGAGCGCACCGTGCCGTCCGCCGGGTCGACGACCCACACCACCGAACCGCGCGGCGGCAGGCCGACGTGCTGCCCGAGCCCGACGCCGCACACCACGTCGCCGCCCGGTGCGCCCTCGGCGCACCACGGCTGCGCCCCGACGACGAACCCGTCCGCGCCGGCCACGCCCGGCTGCAGCGGGGGCACCTCGGTCGCGTCGACCGGCATCGGGACGGCCCACCGGCGGCGACCGTCGTCGGCGCCCAGGCCGACGAGCTCCACGCCCTCGTCGGTCTCCGTGGCGCCGACCAGCACGTCGCCGAGCAGCACTCCGGTGCGCAGCGTGGCCGACGTGTCGGGCGCGGCCGTCCACAGCACGCGCAGGTCCTCGCCGAACGGCGCGACCACCCCCGGCACGCCGGCGTACCGCGCCGCGAGCTCCGCGTCCGCCGCCTCGCGGCGCCGGTCGAGCACCGCCTGCCCGCCGAGGAGAGTCGCGGCCACCACGGCGACGCCGGTCATGGCGACCAGCGCAGCGCGCCGCCGGTGCCGCACCCGCTCGCGCCGCCCGCGGGACGGCGTGGGGTCCCCGGGGGCCGTGCCCTCGTCGTCCAGCTCGACCCGCCGCATTCGCGTCGCCATGCGGGCACCCTAGGGCGCGACAGGCCTGGTGGAAGCGGGTTTCACGGCGCGGCCACGGCCCGGGCGCCGTCCCTCCGCAGCGCCCGGGCCAGGCCGCGGGTCAGCGCGTGCTGAACGCCGCGTCGAAGGCCGCCGCGGGCGCGTCGAACGCGTTGCGGCGCACGAACTCGAGCGCCTCGGGCGCGCCGAGCAGACGGTCCATGCCGGCGTCCTCCCACTCGACCGAGATCGGGCCGTCGTACCCGATGTGGTTGAGCGCGCGGAACGACGCCTCCCACGGCACGTCGCCACGGCCGGTGGACACGAAGTCCCAGCCGCGCCGCGGGTCGGCCCACGCCAGGTGCGACGAGAGGCGGCCGTTGCGGCCGTTGCCGAGGCGGAGCTTCACGTCCTTGCAGTCCACGTGGTAGATCCGGTCCCGGAACTCCAGGAGGAAGTCGACCGGGTCGAGCTGCTGCCAGACGAAGTGGCTGGGGTCCCAGTTGAGGCCGAACGCCTCGCGGTGGCCGATGGCCTCCAGCGTCCGCACCGTGGTCCACCAGTCGTAGGCGATCTCGCTGGGGTGCACCTCGTGCGCGAACCGCACGCCGACCTCGTCGAACACGTCGAGGATCGGGTTCCAGCGGTCGGCGAAGTCCTGGTAGCCCGCGTCGACGGCCTCCTGCGAGACGGGCGGGAACATCGCGACGTACTTCCAGATGGACGAGCCGGTGAACCCGACGACGGTGTCGACCCCGAGCTTCGCGGCGAGGCGCGCGGTGTGCTGGATCTCCTCGGCCGCGCGCTGCCGCACGCCCTCCGGGTCGCCGTCGCCCCACACCCGGTCGGACAGCATGTCGCGGTGCCGCTGGTCGATGGGGTCGTCGCAGACCGCCTGGCCCTTGAGGTGGTTCGAGATCGCCCAGACCTTCAGGCCGTGCCGGTCGAGGACCTCGCGGCGCGAGTCGACGTACGCGTCGTCGTCCCACCGCCACGGGTCCAGGTGGTCGCCCCAGCAGGCGATCTCGAGGCCGTCGTAGCCCCAGCCGGCGGCGAGGCGCGCGACCTCCTCGAACGGCAGGTCGGCCCACTGGCCGGTGAACAACGTGATCGGGCGGGTCATCGCAGGTCCTCCGAGGTCGCGGGGGCGGGGATGTCGGTCCACGTGCTGCGGTCGGCGGCCGACCGCTCGACGGCGTCGAGCACGCGCTGCACCTGCAGGCCGTCGGCGAACGACGGCTCGGGCTGGTGGTGGGCGGCGACGTCGCGCACGAGGTCGACGGCCTGGTGCGTGAAGGCGTGCTCGTACCCGAGCCCGTGGCCGGCGGGCCACCAGGCGCCGACGTAGGC